>DXYV01000055.1 GCA_019415645.1 Clostridiales bacterium | reverse complement strand
GAGACCAGCCCGAGTCGGAGGGAAGCCGCGTGTTGCGCATAGACGAAGCGTGACAATGCAGAAGCGCTGAGCGGCCGGGAGCAGCGGCACAGCGAACCGCGCAGACAAAAAAACAGGCGATGCCGAAGGCGGAGCGGCATTTTTTGCGGAGCGGTAAGCAGTGACCGCGTCGCGGAGGCCGCGAAGCGTGACAGCACAGAAGCGCTGAGGCGTCACACACAGCAGACGCGTAAGGATAAGCGACTTGCGGGCCGTAAGGGCGATGGTACTTTCTGTTCGTGCAGAAAGTACCCAAAGACACGCTCAGGAGGGGGATTTCGTATTCCCCCTCCTGAGAACCACCCCCCACCGACCAAACGCGTCGCCGCAAGCTGCATAGCGTTCGCTTCCGCCTGACGGTGAAAGCTCACTTATTTCGCTGCGGCTCCTTTCCCAACGGAAACGGCCGTTTCCGTTGGGGGAGGACGAGCAACGAAGGGGAGCGGATGTTCGCCGTGCAGGCGGACGGAGCGGACCGGAGTTTGTGAGGACGAGGCTGCGGCCCCCTTATTGGAAGTAACCCGCGGGGCCGCCGTTTCTGGTGCGGTCTCCGCGTCAAACGCTGTCTCCCGCTTCGCGCTTCCAACCCAGACATAGAAAGGTGCGTTATACGTATGAAAACCATGGACATTCAGGACAGCTTTCTGGCTCAGGCCCGCCGCAGCCACATCAATCTGGTGGTCTTTTTGATGAACGGCTACCAGCTGCGGGGCGTGATCACCGGCTTTGACCCCTTTGTGGTCATTCTGGTCTCGGACGGCAAACAGCAGATGATCTACAAGCACGCCATTTCCACCATTGTCCCGGAGCGCCCCATCCCCCTGGAGGTCCAGGAGTCGTAGCCCGCGAATCGGGGCTCGTTCTTGTCGGAGAGGAATTGACAATTAAAATCAGACTCGATAAAATAGAGGATTAAGAAACGCCGTGCTTTTTCGGGCTGTTTCTCCCCCTGATTTCAAACGAGACAAAGGACAAGCCCTATGAAAACATCCAATCTCCTCAACAAAATCGTCATGGCTGTTCTGTTCGCGGGCGTGCTGATTTATCTGGGCATTTATCTGGTCCAGAGCCTGCGCGGCGGCGTGGTCACGGTCCTGGCCTACGCGGACACGGTCAATGTGGGCGTGGAGGCCACCGGCCTGCTGGTGCGGGAGGAGAGCGTCGTCACCGCCGCCACAGGCGGCGCCACCGTAGACCTCTCCCTCTCCGAGGGGGAAAAGGTGGCCGCCGGCGGCACCGTGGCCACGTTGTACAGCTCCTCCTCCGGCCTGGAGACCAAGCAGAGCATCACCCAGCTGGAAGCCGAGCTGGAGCAGCTGGAATATTCCCGCAGCGCGTCTGCCGCGGCCAGCGACACTGCCCAGCTGGAGGAGGACCTGCTCGCCGCGATCGCCGGGCTCCATGCCTCGGCCGCCCGGGGCGACCTGACGGATCTGGAAAGCGACACCCTGGAGCTGCGCACCCTGGTGTTCAAGCGGGATTATACCTACGGCGACACCACCGCGGCGGCGGAGCTGGACGCGCTGATCGCCTCCAAGTCCGCCGAGCTGAACACGCTGCGCGCCTCCCTGGGCTCGGTGTCCACCACCATCCGGGCCAGCCAGGGCGGCGTGTTCTCCGGCCTGGTGGACGGCTTTGAGAGCCTGATCACCCCCGCTATGCTGGATTCCATCACGCCGTCCCAGCTCCAGTCGATTCAGCGCCAGTCTCCGACTGTCAGCGGAGACGCCATCGGCAAGCTCATTACGGATTCCACCTGGTATTTCACCGCCGTGCTGGACCAGGCGGACGCGGAGGACCTCTATAAGGGCCAGACCTACACGCTGGTCTTTTCCCACGACTACTCCGGCGAGATCGACATGACCCTGGAGCGGATCAGCGACCCGGAGGACGGGCAGGTGGCGCTGGTCTTTTCCTGCCGTACCCATCTGTCGGACACCACCCTGCTGCGCCAGCAGACGGTGGACATCGTGACCGAGCAGCTCTCGGGCCTGCGGGTGCCCCGGTCCGCCCTGCGGGTCGATACCAGCACGGTCACCGACGAGGAGACCGGCCAGAGCGAGGAGGTCTCGGTCACCGGTGTCTTTGCCGCCGTGGGCTCCCAGGCGGAGTTCAAGCCGGTGAATGTGCTCTACCAGGGGGAGGACTACTACCTGGTGGAGCCGGTGGACCCCGCCTCCGCCACCCGGCTGCGGGCGGACGATGAGATCATCCTGAACTCCAAAGGCCTGTATGACGGGAAAGTGATTCGATAGGCAGGCGGCTGCATACCGGCCTGATTTCCAGAAAACGAGGTGTTTGTTATGTCGATTCAGCAAGCGGTGGAGCAGGTGCGCGCCAACATCGCCCGCGCCGCCCAAGGCGCCGGCCGTGACCCGGCGGAGGTCACCCTGGTGGCGGCCACCAAGACCCAGAGCTCGGACACCATCCGCGCCGCCATTGCCGCCGGAATCACCGTGTGCGGCGAAAACCGGGTCCAGGAGTTCACCGCCCATCTGGCCGACGGGGCCTACGAGGGGGCGGCCGTCCATTTTATCGGCCACCTGCAGACCAACAAGGTGAAATATGTGGTGGGCCGGGTGGATCTGATCGAATCGGTATCCTCAGACAAGCTGCTGGACGCCATCGACGCCCAGGCCGCCAAGGCAGGCGTGGTCCAGGATATTCTGCTGGAAATCAACATCGGACGGGAGGCCAGCAAAAGCGGCTTCGCCCCCGAGGAGACCCTGGCTGCTGCTCGCAAAGCGGTTTCCCTTGCCCATGTGCGGCTGCGCGGGCTCATGGCCATCCCGCCCGCAGCCCACGTCCCCGGCGAGAACCGACATTTTTTTGCAGAAATGCACCAACTTTTTGTTGACATAAGAACGCAGTTGCGGGATAATGAAACTGATATCACCACACTATCCATGGGCATGAGCGCCGATTACCCTGACGCAGTGGCGGAGGGCGCCACCCTGGTCCGCGTCGGAACCGCATTGTTTGGACCAAGAAGCGCTGAGCGGCCGGGAGCAGCGGCACAGCGAACCGCACAGACGAAAAAACAGGCGACGCCAAAGGCGGAGCGGCATTTTTCGCGGAGCGGTGAGCAGTGACCGTGTTGCGGAGGCCGCGAAGCGTGACAACGGCGTCGCAAACTTCATATCCTTCGTCCCCGCGCAAGCGCAGGGCCTCACTCATTGCGTTGCTCCGCCTTTCCCCACCGAACCCGCTGTTCTGGGCTTCGGCGGGGCCCCGTTAGACGCTGAGCCGTGATGCGCAGCGCGGATGGACTGGAGCGAGGGCGAGCGCAGGGCCGCGCAGCGGCCCGCAGACCAGCCCGAGTCGGAGGGAAGCCGCGCGTTGCGCATAGGCGAAGCGTGATCCCGAAGCGCTGAGCCTCCGCAAGCTCCTTATATCGAAATCAGGATAGAATTGGAAAGGGGTCCCATACCAATGAGCTTTATTGATGAACTGAAACGGCTTGCCCGTCCCTATGAGGACGAGGAGGAGGACGAGTTCGAGGACGAGTTTGAAAACACCATGCGTTCCGCACCCGCGCCCCGCGCCAGCGAGTCCGACCGCCGCAGCAACAAGGTGGTCAACATCCACACCACTACGCAGCTTCAGGTGGTGCTGGTCAAGCCCGAGCGCTTTGAGAACGCCTCCGAGATTGCCGACCACCTGCGGGATAAGCGCACGGTTGTGCTCAACCTGGAGCAGACCGACAAGAACATCGCCCGCCGCCTGATCGACTTTCTCTCCGGCGTGGCCTATGCCAACGAGGGCACCATCAAGAAGGTGGCCCTGTCCACGTACATCATCACGCCCTACAACGTGGAGATTCTGGGCGATCTGATCGACGAGCTGGAAAATAACGGACTGTATTTCTAAGAAGAAGCGCTGAGCGGCCGGGAGCAGCGGCACAGCGAACCGCGCAGACGAAAAAACAGGCGACGCCAAAGGCGGAGCGGCATTTTTCGCGGAGCGGTGAGCAGTGACCGTGTTGCGGAGGCCGCGAAGCGTGACAACGGCGTCGCAAACTTCATATCCTTCGTCCCCGCGCAAGCGCAGGGCCTCACTCATTGCGTTGCTCCGCCTTTCCCCACCGAACCCGCTGTTCTGGGCTTCGGCGGGGCCCCGTTAGACGCTGAGCCGTGATGCGCAGCGCGGATGGACTGGAGCGAGGGCGAGCGCAGGGCCGCTAAGCGGTCCGGAGATCAGCCCGAGTCGGAGGGAAGCCGCGCGTTGCGCATAGGCGAAGCGTGACAATGCAGAAGCGCGAGGGCGATGTTCCTTTCTGCTCGTGCAGAAAGGAACCAAAGACACGCTCAGGAGGGGGATTTCGTATTCCCCCTCCTGAGAACCACCCCCCACCGACCAAACGCGTCGCCGCAAGCTGCATAGCGTTCGCTTCCGCCTGACGGTGAAAGCTCACTTATTTCGCTGCGGCTCCTTTCCCAACGGAAACGGCCGTTTCCGTTGGGGGAGGACGAGCAACGAAGGGGAGCGGATGTTCGCCGTGCAGGCGGACGGAGCGGACCGGAGTTTGTGAGGACGAGGCTGCGGGCCCCCTTATTGGAAGTATCCCCCCAGGGGAGCAAGACTTGGGGGCGTCAGCGTCGAAACATTCCGCGCAGGGGAAGTAACCCGGAGAACCTTGCAAAAGTCCCCCTCAGAGAGCGGAGGGGTCCTCCTCATGCGCAGTCCGGTCCAATCATTTCTGTAACTATCCACACCTTTTAGACGACACACATAACAGGGGGTTCCCCCGCGGGAGGAAACCCCCACGGGGGAATGCTTTATGATGACACCGCAGGAAGTCTCCAGCCACGCCTTCAGCAAGGCGACCCTGGGCGGCTACAACATGGCTATGGTCGATGAATTCCTGGATCTTCTGACCGAGGATTACACCGCCCTCTACAACGACAACGCCATTTTGAAGAACAAGCTCAAGGTGCTCTCCGACACGGTGGAGGAGTACCGCGCCACCGACGACGCCATGCGCAAGACCCTGCTGGCGGCGCAGAAAATGGCGGACGCCATGGTGAAGGACGCCGAGGCCAAAAAGGAATCTCTGGTCCACGACGCCGAGGCCGCCGCCAAGCAGCGGGTGGAGGAGCTCAAGGCGGAGATCGCCGCCGAGGAGTACCGCCTTCAGACCGCCAAAGAGGCTACCGCCGCCTTTGTGGCCAAGGTGAGCAAGCTCTACGAGGCTCAGGCCCTGCTGCTGCAGGAGCTGGGCAAGCTGGCTCCCGCGCCCAAGCCCGAGGAAGAGGACCGGGTGGAGCATGCGGTGCAGGACATTGAGAGCAATCTGACCCAGATCTTCTCGCAGGAGGATTCCGAAGCGGCGCACGAGGATACCAAGGACCTAAATCCGCCCGCTGCGCCCGAGGCCCCCGATGAGCTCCAGCTGGATCCGGACGCCACCCGGCGCTTCGAGGACCTGAAATTCGGCCGGGACTACGAGATTCGCTGAATCCGGCGGGACCAAATCAGACGTTTGAACAGCACCTGTGCCTGGGCACAGGTGCTGTTTTTTTGCGCAGGCCTCCTCTTTTGCGGTCCAGTGGGGACAGGTCTCCTCCACCCGGCGGTTTTTGCACAGCGGGAAGGTGCAGTGGCTGTAATGCAGGGGGTGGTAGGTATGTTCGGTGAATTTGTAGTAGTGGAGAATAAAATACCGGCAGTCGTCGCATTGGTGGGCCGGAGCGCTGGGATAACCTTTCATATGTTCTCACCTCCTAAAACTGATTATATAACAATTCCACTCAAAAGTGGTGTAAAACTTTGTATAACTTTGCTAAACAAAGAACTTTTTCTTGCGTTTTATTTTCTTTTTCTTTCTGAATAGAAATAGGTTAAAACTTTTTTCCTTTTTTTAGCTGAATTTTTCACTCCTGATAATGGGTCCGTGATGTTCCTTTCTGCTCGTGCAGCACCCGCAAGGGGTACGCCGCATCCGTAAGGCGGCAGAGCCGCCAACGGCTGCGCAGAAAGGAACCAAAGACACGCTTAGGCGGGGGGATTTCGATTTCCCCCCGCCTAAGAACCACCCCCTTGAAACGACCAAGCACAAGGGGGGCTGCGGCCCCCCTTATTGGATGTATCCCCCAGGGGATATCGCCTGCGGGCGGGACGAAGAGAAGGGCGGATGTGGGCATCCGCCCCTACGTGCGGCACTCCCCAACAGGACCAAGCCAGGCGCGCCCGGTGGACCCTGCCAAGCTGCGATACCCGACCATGGAACGGCAGTGGGTGCTGGGGTGCCTGTGTATGCAAGATTAGGGCGCCGTCGTTGAATAGCAGGCACTCTCGACAGATGCGGGGGATTGCAAAGGGGTGCTCCCCTTTGCCCGCGTTCTTTTGGGTACTTTTCTTGGCGGAACAAGAAAAGTACGAACATTCCATCAGTCTGAAATTGCCCGATTTATTGGAAAATATCCCCCGGGGAAACGCCGCATCTTCCCCGCCATTCCCTGCAAACATTGACTTTCCCGCCATTCTGTATATAATAAAATGGTATTATTCCGTAATGACGCCCCATACGCCATATGGGGAAACGAAAGGAACTTTGCTGTATGACCAATCAGGAAAAGACGATGGAAAAAATTGTGGCCCTGTGCAAGGGCCGGGGCTTCATTTTCGCCGGCTCGGAGATCTACGGCGGCCTGGCCAACACCTGGGACTACGGCCCCCTGGGCGTGGAGCTGAAAAACAACGTGAAGAAGGCCTGGTGGAAGAAGTTCGTCCAGGAAAACCCCTACAACGTGGGTCTGGACGCGGCGATTCTCATGAATCCCCAGGTTTGGGTGGCCTCCGGCCACGTGGGCGGCTTCTCCGACCCGCTGATGGACTGTAAGGAGTGCAAGGAGCGCTTCCGCGCCGACAAGGTCATCGAGGACTGGTGCCAGGAAAATAGCTTCGACCTGGGCCACAGCGTGGACGCCATGAGCCAGGCCCAGATGAAGCAGTTCATTGAGGAACATCACATCTGCTGCCCCACCTGCGGCAAGTTCAACTGGACCGACATCCGCCAGTTCAACCTGATGTTCAAGACCTTCCAGGGGGTCACTGAGGACGCCAAGAACACCGTCTACCTGCGCCCGGAGACCGCCCAGGGCATCTTTGTCAACTTCCAGAACGTCCAGCGCACCACCCGGCGCAAGCTGCCCTTCGGCGTGTGCCAGATCGGCAAGTCCTTCCGCAACGAGATCACCCCCGGCAACTTCACCTTCCGCACCCGGGAATTTGAGCAGATGGAGCTGGAATTCTTCTGCAAGCCCGGCACCGAGCTGGAGTGGTTCGCCTACTGGAAGGACTTCTGCCACCAGTGGCTCAAGGACCTGGGCATGCAGGACGAGCATCTGCGCCTGCGCGACCACGACCCGGAGGAGCTCTCCCACTACTCCAACGCCACCACAGACTTTGAGTTCCTGTTCCCCTTCGGCTGGGGCGAGCTGTGGGGCGTGGCCAGCCGCACCAACTTTGACCTGACCGCCCATCAGAACACCTCCGGCAAGGACATGACCTACTTTGACCAGGAGGCCAACGAGCACTACATTCCCTATGTCATCGAGCCCTCCCTGGGCGCGGACCGGGTGACCCTGGCCTTCCTGGTGGACGCCTACGACGAGGAAGTGGTGGACGCGGAGAAGAACGACGTGCGCACCGTGCTGCGGCTCCATCCCGCTCTGGCCCCCTTCAAGGTGGCCGTGCTCCCCCTGTCCAAGAAGCTGGGGGACAAGGCCCGGGAAATTCAGACCATGCTGTCCAAGCACTTTATGGTGGACTATGACGACGCCGGCTCCATCGGCAAGCGCTACCGCCGTCAGGATGAGATCGGCACCCCCTGGTGCGTCACCGTGGACTTTGAGACCGTGGGCGACGATAAGACCCCTGCCGATCACGCCGTCACCATCCGCAACCGGGACACCATGGAGCAGATTCGTCTGCCCATCGACCAGCTCACCCAGTATTTCCTGGATCAGCTGGACTACTAAGTTATGAAGCGCACCCTCTCCTCCCGGGGCGTCCGGCTGCTTCTCAACCTGCTGGCCGCCCTGGTGTGGAGCCTTCTGATGACCGCCTCGGTCCTGCTGCTTGCCGGGCATGGCCTGTCCGGGGCCCTGGAAACCGTACAGAGTTATCCTCTGGCCTGCGTCCTGACCGCGCTGTTTTTCCTCCTGCTGGTGTTGGGAATCGGCCTGGTGCTGGGGCGGCTGTTCCGGGGTATGCTCCCCCTGACGCTGGTGTGTTTGATTCTCCTTCTGGTGAATTACTACAAGACGCTGATCACCGGCGTGCCTCTGGAGCTGGCCGACCTTCTGCTGGTGGGACAGGTGGGGGACATCGCCGCCCTCAACGCCAGCTCCCTGACCGTTACCCCCTCGGTAGTCGCCGCCGTACTGCCGCCGGTGGTATGGTGCGTGGCGGTGCGGCTGGCCGCGAAGCCGCTGCTGGATCTGGGCTGGAAGTGGTCCTTGTGCGCGGCGGGGGAGTTCGCCCTGGTCTTTGTGCTGGTCTTTCTGGCCCGGGCCGACGCCTTTGTCTACACCCCCCTGGGCGTGCCTCTGTCCACGGGAATCTCCCAATCCTTCGTCAATTCCCGCTGCCTGGCCCCCCTGGGGCTGTGGCGGAGCCTGCTCTTTCAGGACGTGGGAGTGGAGGACTACGACGAAAACCACTCCTCCACGGCCATGAACCAGATCAACGCCCTGCTGCAGGAGCGGGAGGAGGAAGACGATTCCACCGCGCAGGAACAGCCCAATGTGATTCTCATCCTCTCCGAGTCCTTTTTTGATGTGACCCGCCTGCCCGGCGTGACCTTCGAGGAGGACCCCCTGGCGGAATTTCACGCCCTGCAGGCTGAGTCCATTTCCGGCGCCTTCCACACCCGCTCCCTGGGCTATGGCACCTGCAGCATCGAGCTGGAGATTCTCACCGGCCTGAACAACCGCTTTCTCACCTATGGCACCGAGCTGACCAACTCCGATCCCGCCGACCTGGCGCTCTTTCCCACGGTGCCCGGCCTGCTTCAGCAGGCGGGCTATTCCACCTATTTTCTCCACCTGTACAACGACTCCATCTATAACCGGCGGGAGCTGTTCTCCCAGCTGGGCTTTGATGCCATGTACTTCTCCGAGGACATGGCTCAGGTGGATCCGGAGGCCGCCCAGGCGGCCGACTACTGGGGCTATCTGGACAGCAAGATCAGCGGCGCCTATTACGGCGACGCCTATCTGACCGAGCTGTTCATCGATTTGTACGAGCAGCACGGAGACGACGGCCCGCTGTTCCTCTACGGCGCCACCATGGAGAACCACACCCCCTATACCGCCGATAAGTACGACTCCTATGACTACCCCTTCACCACCGACGCGGACCTGTCTCAGGAGGCGCTGGATGTACTCAACGCCTATGTGCAGGGAGTCTCCCAGTCGTCCAAGGCCCTTAAGGCACTGACCGACTATTTCGCCCAGGTGGACGAGCCCACCATCCTTATCTTCTACGGCGACCACCGGCCCGGTCTGGGGCTGGAGAACGGCGACTCGGTATACAATGAGCTGGGAATGTATGAGGGAAGCATCTTTACCGCCGACGCGGACACCATCGCCGAGCTCTATTCCACCGACTATCTCATCTGGTCCAATGACCCGTCCCTGCTGCGCGGGGAGCCGGGGACGCGGGCGGACAGCTCCTCCAACTATCTGGGTCTGGAGCTGCTCCAGACCGCCGGAATCCCGCTGCCCCGCTACTGGCAGCTGCTGGACGTGCTCCAGGAACACAGCCTCATCTACACCTGGTCCTATTTCCTCACCCCGGAGGGGGAGGCCTCCTTCGGCCTGCCGGAGGGGACCAACTCCCGGCCCTTTGACCTGATGACCTACGCGCTCTACGATGCATACCGCGACCAGTATCTGACCGACTGGCTGCGTCAGGTGCCCTAAGCGGCTTTTCCGCTGTTGGGCCCGGCCGGCCTCCGCGCTCTGTTCCCTTTGCCGCTTTCTTTCGCAACCTCATTTTATTGGAAAGGACTGATTCGCTTGCTGGAACCCAAACAACTGTCCGTCACCGCCGCAAAAGCCCGCCTGCTGGGTCTGGACATGGTGTACCGCGCCGCCTCCGGCCATCTGGGCGGCTCCTTCTCCTCCATGGATCTCCTCACGCTGCTCTACCACAACGTACTGCGGGTGGACCCCAAGAACCCCAGGGACCCGGACCGGGACCGCTTTGTCCTGTCCAAGGGCCACTGCACCCCCGCTCTCTATCCCACGCTGGCCCTCCGGGGCTTCTTCCCCGTGGAGGACCTGGCGCAGTTCCGCTCCGTGGACGGCCATATGTCCGGCCACGCGGAGATGCACCACGTGCCCGGCGTGGATATGTCCACCGGCTCCCTGGGCCAGGGGATCTCCGCCGCCGTGGGCATGGCCCTGGCGGGCAAGATCGACCAGAAAGATTACCGCGTCTACACGCTGCTGGGCGACGGTGAGATCGAGGAGGGCCAGGTCTGGGAGGCCGCCATGTCGGCGGCCAAGTTCCAACTGGACAACCTGTGCGCCATTGTGGACGTGAACGGCCTGCAGATCGACGGCCGCACCGCCGACGTCATGCCCTCGGAGCCCCTGGACGCCAAATTCGCCGCCTTCGGGTTCCATGTTCTCTCCGTGGACGGCCACGACTTCGCCGCTCTGACCGCCGCCTTTGACGAGGCGGCCCGGACCAAGGGCCAGCCCACGGTCCTTCTGGCCCACACCGTCAAGGGCAAGGGGGTCTCCTTCATGGAGAACAACGCCGGCTGGCACGGCAAGGCACCCAACGCCGAGCAGTATGAGCAGGCCAAGGCGGAGCTGGAAGCCGCCCTGGCAGAACTGGAGGTGCAGTAACATGGCGGAAAACATTGCGACCCGTGCCGCCTATGGCGAGGCCCTGGCGGCCCTGGGAGACCAGTACCCCAACCTGATCGTGCTGGACGCGGACCTGTCCGGCTCCACCATGTCCAAGAAGTTCGCGGACAAATACCCCGACCGCTTTTTCAACCTGGGCATCGCCGAGGCCAATATGACCGGAGTAGCCGCCGGCCTGGCCACCTGCGGCAAAATCGTGTTTACCAACACCTTTGCCATGTTCGCCGCCGGCCGCGCCTTTGAGCAGGTACGCAACTCCGTGGCCTACCCGCACCTCAACGTGAAGGTCATCGGCTCCCACGGCGGCCTGTCCGTGGGCGAGGACGGGGCCACCCACCAGTGCATCGAGGACTACGCCCTCATGCGGGCCATCCCCGGCATGGTGGTGCTCTCTCCCTGCGACGGGCCGGAGATGCGCCTGGCGGTCAAGGCCCTGCTGGACTACGACGGCCCCGCCTATATGCGTCTGGGCCGCCTGGCGGTGGACTCGGTCACCGATTCCATCCCCGGCTACTCCTTTGAGATCGGCAAGGGGGTCACGCTGCGGGACGGCTCTGACGTGACCATCGTGGCCACCGGCATGATGGTGCAGATGGCCCTTCAGGCCGCTGAGGCCCTGGCCGGGGAGGGAATCTCCGCCCGGGTGCTGGATTTCCACACCATCAAGCCCCTGGACGAGGAGCTGCTGACCCGGGCCGCCCGGGAGACCGGCGCCATCGTCACCACCGAGGAGGCCAATATTCTCGGCGGCCTGGGCGCTGCGGTGTGCGAGTGCCTGGCCGAGACCTGCCCGGTGCCCGTGGTGCGCCACGGCGTGCGGGACGAGTTTGGCCGCTCCGGCGCGGCCAAAAAGGTGCTGGCGGCCTACGGCCTGACCGCCGAAGCCATCGCTGACGCCGCCCGCCGGGCCATCGCCAAAAAGGGCTGAATCCCGTTCTGATGTTCACACGCCCCTGCCGGCAATAAGCCGGCAGGGGCGTTCGTCTTTCCTTTATTCCAGCTCCGCCGGGGATTGGGGCAGCGTGCTGCATTCGTCCAGCGGCGTGGTCAGATACAGCCGCAGCAGCTTTGCCCAGCCCGTCTCTGTCTGGCTGAAGCTGCCCTCCGCCAGGACGGCGTCCAAAACCGCCACGGCGGTCTCCCGTTGGGCGGGGTAGAGGTCCGCGTCGTAGGCCGCGCCCCGGACTGCCTGCACCATGGTCTCCTCCTCCACGCCGTCGGTGGCCAGGCCCCGTACAAAGGCGGCCGGGTCGGCGAACAGGGCCCGAGCCAGGACATGGCAGTAGGCATCCGTGTACGCCCCGTCCAGGCCGTTGGCATACCCCAGCTGAATCCACACGATTTCCGACGGGGAATAGGACTCCTGGCCGGCCAGCCAGCTCATCAGGGCAAAAAAGACGTCGTCCGGCTGCTCCGCGCTGCTCATGGCCCGGAATTCCTGCCAGTCCAGGTCGGGCAGCAGGCTGAACACATCCCGCCGGTAGGCGTACTGCTCCTCGGCGGAGAGATTGTCGTTGGTCTCCAGCTGGTTCCAGGCCACATAGACCCTCCGGGCGGCGCTGAGCTCCTCCTGCTCCGGCTCGATGCGCTGGGAGAAATCCGGCTCGCCGTCCACCAGAGGGAAGCGGGAGATCTGGTCCGGCGTGTAGAAGTCCCCCAACTCCCCCAGGGACTCCAGGGCGAGCCCGACCACCTGTCCGTCCTCCATATAGAAGCGGATGGCCTGCCATCCGGTCTGTTCCTCAAAGGCCTGGTAGACGTAACAATAGGCGTGGGGGACCAGGGTATATCCCCCTTCCTCCTTCTGGCAGTAGATCAGCGCGTCGCCATAGGCGGCCAGCACCTCCGCCTTGGTGCTGCCCACCTGGACGTTCCGGGGCGTGGCATACCCCGGCACGATGGCGGACAGTCCGGTGACCACCTCCCGCTCCGGGCCGCCGTCGCCGTCCACGTGGGTATAGGCCACCGCCAGTCCGCCGCAGTCCGCCCGGTGGGCGGTGACGCCGCCGAAATCGGTATCCGCCGTCTCCTCCGGCTCGGTCAGGACCAGGGACGTGCCGAAGGGAAAGAACCCCTTCTGCGGCCCCAGGGCCAGAAATTCGGTTTTTTCTCCGCCCGCGGTCCGGAGGGGCTGCCAGATCAGATAAAACTCCGAGTTTGGCCGGGGGCTGGGATTTTCCTGCCCGTCATTCCGGTGGAGCAGGGAATAGGCCAGCACCCCGGCCAGCGCCGCCACCAGCACCACGGTTATGACCAGAGCCGCGGCCCGTCCGCGCCGGCGCGGACCGACCGGGCCTGGGGATTCCTCCGGCGTGGCGGTCAGCTCTGCCACGGAAATTCCAAATTCCCGGGCCAGAGCCAGCAGATTTTCCATGTCCGGGGTGGCGTTGTCGGTCTCCCACTTGCTCACCGCCTGGCGGCTGACCCCCAGGCGTGCCCCCAGCTCCTCCTGGGAGAGCCCCAGGTCCTTGCGGTAACGGGCGATGGTTTGTCCCAGCGTCATGGCGTCATCCCTCCTGTTCCGCCCCCAGAATAGCACATTCCCCGGAAAAAGGCTACCATCCGCCTGTCAACTATCGGTTGCGCGGCCCGAATCGGGCGGATTTTTTGCCGGAGCACGGGAAAAACAGCCCAGGGGTCCGGAAGTTCCGGACCCCTGGGCTGTGTATATCGTTTTCAGCTTTGTTGGCTTTTCCGCTCCAGCAGAAGGCAGGCTCCGGCGGCCAGAACGGCAATCAGCAGCGTCAGGTCCATGGTTCCACTCCCTTTCCTTTGATAGGCATATCTTATACTGAAAAGATGAAGAAATCCGAAAGAGAGGCATAAGTCTTTCCAAAAGCTCCACAAAACGGCCCCCGGTTGTGGAAAACCGGGGGCTGGCTTTCTTCTTATGTAGAACATTTCGGTTTCTTCTGCTTCAAAAGGCACATTCGCTTTCCGAATCGGAATACTCCTGAAAACGCTTCGCGGAGCGGTAAAGATAGACCAGCTTCAAGACGTCCACTATAATCATTCCGATCATGGCCGCCAATACGACCAGCAGTCCCAAAATGTAATTGATCCATATGATCACGATACTGATAAACAGTCCCAAATACGTCCTGATACACCATTTCCAGAGCCGGGTCCATTTCTCAGACAAGTCGGAACCCACGTCCCGCGTTACTTCCGCATGGGCGCCGTATTCGTTATATTCCCCAACCAGAGACACTATCATGGCCAGTATCGCGACCGCCAGCGTCCAGCCCGGAGCGACCCTTACGGACATGACCGTAAGCAACACGTTTGTCCCTGCTGAAAGGAAGCAGCAGATTCCCGCATTTCGGTAGCGTTCCTCCTGGCAGGAAATCTTCATGAGAATCCCACCGTAGATCAAAAGCACGGCCAGCTGCAATATCTGTCCCGGGAGGTTCAGTTCGGGCCACAGTCCGGCGACCGTTTCGTTGGTCATGATTCCCGCGATATTGCTCGGTATGACCAGCCAAAACAAGATCCACAGCCACTTGCCCAGAAGCTGCGCCTTCTCAGCCATCCGCTTCCGCCGCTCTTGTTCCGCTTCCCGCCTGCGCAACCGTCTTTCCGGTTCGTCCTTCCGCCCCCAGAGCTTCCCGCATGATGTCCGGAAGCTACAAGTCGTGCAGGCTTGATGTCCCTTCTCGCTGCAGCACTTTGCCAGCTCGCATTCAGACCGCCAAGCTTTTCCCGGCCCGTTTTTACAGCCTGGACATTGCAGCTTTTCCCGGAACAGGCATTCTTCGCACACATTTCCGCAATATGTTTCCTGCATAGCCGTCCTCCTTGCGTTTCAGCATAACCCTGCGTGGCCCGCGTCGTCGCCTGCTCCGCATCCCGCGCCCCGCCGTTTCCGGCTGGGCTTGCTCGCTGCGCGGCTCCGACTTTCCCATTTGCACCCGCTGCGCTGGGCTGCAAATGGGTTCCCGGCTGATGTGGGTCAAGGGCCCCTCAGCCCTTCTGCTTCTGACTTTCCGCCACCGCCAGCTCGTCACAGCGGTTGTTGTACGGATTACTCGCGTGGCCCGCGTCGTCGCCTGCTCCACATCCCGCGCCCCGCCGTTTCCGGCTGGGCTTGCTCGCTGCGCGGCTCCGACTTT
>DXYV01000054.1 GCA_019415645.1 Clostridiales bacterium | reverse complement strand
GCCCCGCCCACAAGGTCCTGGCCGACGGCAAGAAGGTCCGCGTGTGCAAGAAGTGCGGCGCGGAGATCTGAGAGAGGAGGAGTAACAAATGGCTAATCCCAATCTGAAGGAAAAGTATGTCAAAGAAGTCGCTCCTGCTCTGATGCAGAAGTTCGGCTACAAGTCCGTGATGCAGATCCCCAAGATCGACAAGATCGTGGTCAACTGCGGCTGCGGCGAGGCCCGGGACAACGCCAAGGTCCTGGAGGCCGTGGTCAACGACCTGGCCACCATCACCGGCCAGAAGCCCGTGATCACCAAGGCCAAGAAATCCGTGGCTAACTTCAAGCTGCGCGAGGGCATGCCCATCGGCGCCAAGGTCACTCTGCGCCAGGATAAGATGTGGGAGTTTCTGGACCGCTTCTTCAACGTGGCCCTGCCCCGTGTCCGCGACTTCCGCGGCATCAACCCCAATGCCTTTGACGGCCGCGGCAACTACGCCATCGGCCTGAAGGAGCAGTTGATCTTCCCCGAGATCGACTACGATAAGATCGACAAGATCCGTGGTATGGACATCGTCATCTGCACCACGGCCAAGACCGATGAAGAGGCCAAGGAGCTCCTGGAGCTGCTGGGCGCCCCCTTCATCCGCAGCTAAGGAGGAGAGAAAACCATGGCGAAAAAGTCTATGATCAACAAGCAGCAGGCTGAGCCCAAGTTCTCTTCCCGCCGCTACAACCGCTGCAAGATCTGCGGCCGTCCCCACGCCTACCTGCGTGACTACGGCATCTGCCGTATCTGCTTCCGTGAGCTGGCCTACAAGGGCCAGATCCCCGGCGTGAAGAAGGCCTCCTGGTAAAAAATAAGACAATTCGGTTCCAACGGGTTGGACATCCGGCTTCGGCCGGGTCCGCCCGGATGGACCGCCGGTGAAGCCCCGGGAAAAAGGCTTCTGGTTGGTTTCCTTCCAACAGTTTGATTGGCGAAATCCTCCCCAGCAGACAAAAAAGAAGGAAATTTATCCACGTTCTCGTGTGTGCGAGACCAAAAAGCCTTGCAAAGAAACTTTTTTTGGAGTACAATATCCAAGTTGCGTGCAAGGCAAAAACAGAGGAAACTCCCAACGCGGTCGGGAGTGCGCAACCCGTAAGCCATGAAAGGACTGGATTTCGTTTCATGGGTACGGGATTTTTCCGCGAATAGGCATTCCGGCTTCTCCGCGCAGTGCGCGCCGTTACCACTCCATATAAATGGAGCAGGACGGTCAGGACCGGAGGCGAACCAGTTCAAACTCCGCGTCACGCGGTTTTTGATAAACGCCCCAGGTGGGGCAAGACGGATAAAAGGTCGGGGACGGTGCCTAAGCCCCGATACCTTTCCGCCTGTATCAGGAAGCGTGAAGGCGTGCGGAGCAGGCAGCTAAGACCCGAAGCGGAGCAAACGGACCGGAGGCCCAAAGGGCCGCAGGACGGCTTGTGCAGTCGGAGGGGCTTAGAGGCCGTCGCGCAGCCGCCGCAGCGTGACAGAAACGCGCGCGGATGGCACCGCACAACGCCAGAGCAGTTTCCTGGTAATCTAAATAGGAGGTAAATCTCATGCAAATCACCGATCCCATTGCGGATATGCTCACCCGCATCCGCAACGCGAACAATGCAAAGCATGACACCGTGGACGTTCCTGCTTCGAACATGAAGAAGTCCATCGCCCAGATCTTGCTGGACGAGGGCTATATCAAGAACTTCCAGATCATCAACGATGGTACCCAGGGTGTCATCCGCATTGCGCTCAAGTACAACAACCCCGGCAAGGAGAAGGTCATCTCCGGCCTTCGCCGCGTGTCCAAGCCCGGCCTGCGCGTTTACGCCGGCGCCGAGGAGCTGCCCCGCGTGCTCCGTGGTCTGGGCATCGCCATCGTATCCACTTCCAAGGGCGTCATGACCGACAAGGCAGCTCGCGCGGCCCATGTCGGCGGTGAAGTCCTGGCATTCGTTTGGTAAGGAGGAAATCGAATTATGTCTCGAATTGGCAGAGCTCCCATCGATCTCCCCGCCGGCGTGGAAGTGAAGATCGACGGTCATAACATTTCCGTGAAGGGTCCCAAGGGCGAGCTGTCCATGGCGACTCATCCCAACATCACCGTGACCCAGGAGGGCAACGTCCTCCACGTCACCCGTCCCAACGATCTGAAGGAGAACCGCTCCCTGCATGGCCTGACCCGCAGCCTGGTCCACAACATGGTGGTGGGCGTGACCGAGGGCTTCCAGAAGACTCTGGACGTCAACGGCGTGGGTTACCGCGTGGCCCTGGAGGGTCAGAAGCTGGTTATGAACCTGGGCTTCTCCCATCAGGTTTTTATGGAGGCCCCCGCTGGCATCACCATCGAGGTCCCCAACCCCAATCAAATCGTCATCAAGGGCGCTGACAAGCAGCTGGTCGGCCAGTTCGCCGCCGAAGTGCGCGAGAAGCGGCCGCCCGAGCCTTACAAGGGCAAGGGTATCAAGTACAGCGATGAGGTCATCCGCCGCAAGGTCGGTAAGACCGGCGCCAAGAAATAAGGAGGTGTGCCGATATGATTAACAGACCCAATACCAACGCTCAGCGTCTCCACCGTCACAAGCGCGTGCGCAGCAAGGTGAGCGGCACGCCCGAGCGTCCCCGCCTGAATGTGTTCCGCAGCGAGACCAATATCTATGCTCAGATCATCGACGACACCAAGGGTGTCACCCTGGTGTCCGCTTCTTCCCTGGAGAAGGGCTTTGAGGGCCCCGGCAGCAACATCGAGGCCGCCAAGAAGGTGGGCCAGACGGTTGCCGAGCGCGCCAAGGCCAAGGGTATCGACACCGTGGTGTTTGACCGCGGCGGTTATCTCTATCACGGCCGCGTAGCCGCGCTGGCCGAGGGCGCCCGTGAGGGCGGCCTGCAGTTCTAAGGGAGGAGAAGCGAAAAATGGCTAGATTTGAAAGAGAACCCAAAGAGTTCGTCGAGAAAGTCGTGTCCCTGAACCGCGTCTCCAAGACCGTGAAGGGCGGCCGCGTGTCCAAGTTCTCCGCTCTGGTTGTTGTGGGCGACGAGAAGGGCAAGGTCGGCTTTGGCCTGGGCAAGGCCGCTGAGGTGGCCGAGGCCATCCGCAAGGGCATCGAGGATGCCAAGAAGCACATGGTCACCGTGACCCTGTCCGGCACGACCATCCCCCACGAGGTTATCGGCGCGTTCGGCGCCGGCCGCGTGCTGCTCAAGCCCGCCTCCGAAGGTACCGGCATCATCGCCGGCGGTCCGGTGCGTGCGGTCATGGAGGCGGCCGGCATCAAGAATATCCGCGCCAAGTGCCTGCGCTCCAACAACCCCCAGAACGTGGTGTCTGCCACCATGGAGGGTCTGAAGGCCCTGCGCGGCCCTGAGGAAGTGGCCCGCATCCGCGGCAAGAGCGTGGAAGAAATCATTGGTTAAGGAGGCTCACGACAATGGCTACTACCATCACTATCAAGCTCGTCAAGAGCCTGAACGGCCGCATCGCCAAGCATAAGGCGACCGCCGAGGCCCTGGGCCTGCGTACCATCGGTGACGTCACCGTGCAGCCCGACAACGCGGCGACCCGCGGCAAGCTCGCTCACATCGGTTACCTGGTTGAAGTAACCGAGCAGGCGTAAGGAGGTACCCGACATGAATCTGCATGAACTTTCCCCCGTGCCCGGCTCCACTCAGGTGGGCAAGCGCAAGGGCCGCGGCATTGGTACCGGCAACGGCAAGACCGCCGGCCGCGGACACAAGGGTCAGAAGGCCCGCTCCGGCGGCGGTACCCGCATCGGATTTGAAGGCGGCCAGATGCCTCTGGCCCGCCGCGTCCCGAAGCGCGGTTTCAACAACATTTTCGCGAAGCGCCTGGAGGCCATCAACGTGTCCGCCCTGGAGAAATTTGAGGACGGAGCCACGGTCAACGTTTGCGACCTGCTGGAAAAGGGTATCCTCTCCAAGTGTGAGTACGGCGTGAAGATCCTGGGCAACGGCGAGATCACCAAGAAGCTGACCGTCCGCGCCAACGCTTTCTCCGCCAGTGCGAAAGAGAAGATTGAAAAGGCAGGCGGGAAGGCTGAGGTGATCTGAGATGATCCAGACCATCCGCAACGCCTGGAAGGTGGCTGAGCTGCGCAATAAGCTGCTGTTCGTAGTGTTCGCACTGCTCATCTTCCGCCTGGGCTCCGCGATTCCCGTGCCCTTTATCGACACCGAGGTGCTCAGCACCTATATGAGCGCGCAGTCTGCCACCATCTTCGGCCTGATCAACGTGATGAGCGGCGACGCGTTCTCCCAGGCGACCCTGTTTGCCCTGGGCATTCAGCCCTATATCAACTCCTCCATCATTATCCAGCTGCTGACCATCGCCATTCCGGCTCTGGAGCGGCTGGCCAAGGAGGGCGGCGAAGAGGGCAAAAAGAAGATCGCAGCCATTACCCGTTATACCACGGTGGGCATCGCCCTTCTGCAGGGCTTTGGCTACTACACCCTGATCCGCAGCTACGGCAACGTACTGAACATCCCCGATGGGTTTGGTATCTGGGGCGCGATCATCATCATCCTGTCCTTTGTGGCCGGCTCCGCCTTTGTCATGTGGCTGGGTGAGCAAATCACCGAGTTCGGCATTGGCAACGGCATCTCCATTATTCTGTTTGCGGGCATCGTCTCCCGCGGCCCCCGTATGGTGGAGACCATCGTCCGGGGCGTACAGGTGTGGGCAGGACGGGAGATTACGGGTCACAGCGCGCTCCATCCCGCCTTTATTCCGGTCATCATCATCGGCATGCTGGCTCTGGTGGTGTTCATCGTGTTCATCACCAACGCGGAGCGCCGCATCCCTGTCCAGTATGCCAAGCGCGTGGTGGGCCGGAAGATGTACGGCGGCCAGTCCAGCCACATCCCCATGAAGGTGAATATGTCCGGCGTGCTGCCCATCATCTTCGCCCAGTCCATCGCCTCCCTGCCCGCTACCATCGGCATGTTCGTGCCCAGCGCGCAGACCGAGGGCTCCGGCTGGTACACCTTCCTTCAGGTCTTTGACTCCACCGGCGTGATTTACAGCGTGGTGTATGTGCTGCTGATCATCTTCTTCAGCTACTTCTACTCCACCATTCAGTTCGACCCCGTGGAGGTCTCCAACAACCTGAAGAAGAACGGCGGCTTTATCCCCGGCTTCCGTCCCGGCAAGCCCACGGCGGACTTCTTCCGCAAGGTCCTGTCCAAGATCACCCTGTTCGGCGCGATCTATCTGGGCATCGTGGCCATCCTGCCCACCATCACCGGTAATATTATGGGTGTGAGCTCGCTGGCCATCGGCGGTACCTCCATCATCATCGTGGTGGGCGTGGCGCTGGAGACTGTCAAGGCTCTGGAGGCCCAGCTGATGATGCGCCACTATAAGGGCTTCCTGGAATAAGCGAAGGAGAAGGTGGAACGGATGAAAGTCATTATGCTTGGCGCCCCCGGCGCCGGGAAAGGCACACAGGCGGAGATCCTCAGTAAGAAGCTGAACATCCCCACCATTTCCACTGGCAATATCCTGCGGGCGGCCGTGAAGAACGGCACGCCCGTGGGTCTCAAGGCAAAAGAATATATGGACGCCGGCAAGCTGGTCCCCGACGATGTCATCATCGGCATCGTCGCGGAGCGGCTGGCCGAGCCGGACTGCGCCAACGGCTATATCCTGGATGGCGTACCCCGCACCATTCCCCAGGCAGAGGCGCTGGAGCAGGCCGGAATCGTCTTTGACCATGTGCTGTCCATTGAGATCAGCGACGAGGAGATCGTCAACCGTATGAGCGGCCGCCGGGCCTGCCCCGCCTGCGGCGCCACCTATCACGTGGTGTCCGCCCCTCCCAAGCAGGAGGGCGTGTGCGACAAGTGCGGCGCGGCGCTGGTCCTGCGGGACGACGATAAGCCCGAGACGGTGAAAAACCGTCTGAAGGTCTACCACGAGGAGACCGAGCCCCTGAAGGACTTCTACAAGGCCAAGGGGGTTTTGAACGCGGTGGACAATCAGCCCACCATTGAAGCCACCACCAAGGTGGTGGAAGCCGCGCTGGGTATCTGAACATGGAGATGATTTCCATTAAATCCCCCCATGAGATCGAGCTCATGCGCAAAGCCGGACGGATCACCGCGGCGGCCCGCGCTCTCGCGGGAAAACTGGTAGTCCCCGGTAAAACAACCCTTGAAATAGATACTGCAGTACGCAAGTTTATCGAGAGCCAGGGCGCGAAACCCAGCTTTCTGGGCTACGGGGGGTTCCCCGGCAGCGCCTGTATCTCGGTGAATGAGGTCGTCATCCATGGCATACCCGATCACCGGGTGCTCAAAGAGGGTGACATCGTCAGCGTTGACGTGGGAGCCTGTATCGGTGGTTTTCACGGCGACTGCGCTGCCACCTTCCCCTGCGGAAAGGTGAGCCCCGAGGCGGAGCGGCTGATTGCCGTTACGGAACAGAGTTTCTGGGAGGGCATCAAGCACGCCCGCGTCGGTCAGAGAATCTCGGACATTTCCCATGCGGTCCAGCAATACGTGGAGGCCAACGGCTATTCGGTGGTCCGTGATTTTGTGGGCCACGGCGTGGGAGCCAATCTCCACGAGGCCCCGGAGGTGCCCAATTATGGGCCGGCGGGCCACGGCGTGCGTCTTCAGTCCGGCATGACCCTTGCGGTGGAGCCCATGGTGTGCGCGGGTGACTGGCATGTGCGGGTGCTCAAGGACAAGTGGACCACCGTGACTACGGACGGTTCCCTGGCCGCGCACTATGAGAACAGCATCCTCATTACCGACGGAGAGCCCGAGATCCTCACCAGTCTTGGAGATCCTGCCCTATGAATTTCACAAGAGCGCAGATCGTCCGCTCGCTCGCCGGCCACGATAAAGGGGCTTTCTTCTGTGTTCTGGACACGGAGGGGGACTTCCTGCTGCTGGCCGATGGGAAACACAGAAGGGTGGAGGCGCCCAAACGCAAGCGTGCCAAGCATGTGCAGCTGGCGGGGACGCTGGAGCACCCGGCCATCGACAAGGTACGCGCCGGCCAGCCGGTGCGCAACCGTGAGTTAAGGAGCGCGCTGGCCGCGTTCCGAAGCCAAATGGAGGTATGACGCTTTGCCAAAAGACGACATGATAGAGCTTGAGGGCGTCGTGACCGAGGCCCTGCCCAACACCACCTTCAAGGTGGATATCGGGAACGGACACATCATTCAGGCTCACATCTCCGGCAAGCTGCGGATGAATTTTATCCGCATCCTGCCCGGCGACAAGGTAACCGTCCAGATGTCGCCCTATGATCTGACCAGGGGAAGAATCACCTGGCGCAGCAAGTAAGAACCAAGCCGCGCGGGGCGCGGCACAGATAGACAAGTTGGAACGTATCAACGACCGGAGTCGGAACGAGCCGTTCTCCCAGGGGCCTTGCCCCCGGAGGAGACCCGGCACGAACCCAGCGAAGCGGTTCGGGCCGGGAGAGGAGGCGCAGCGGAACAAGCAAGCCCTGCCCGGAGGGGAGGGCGAGCGCTGTGCAGCTTGTGCCGACGACGGGGCCATCAGGCATTTACAGGAGGTTAACAATATGAAAGTCAGACCGTCTGTCAAGCCCATGTGCGAGAAGTGCAAGATCATCAAGCGCAAGGGCAAAGTCATGGTCATCTGCGAGAACCCCAAACATAAGCAGAGACAAGGTTAAAGGAGGGGCAAGAGTAATATGGCACGTATTGCCGGAATTGATCTGCCGAAGGATAAGCGGGTGGAGATCGGACTCACCTATATCTTCGGCATTGGACGCACCAGCGCCAATAAAATCCTGAAGGAGACCGGAATCAACCCCGATACCCGCGTGAAGGACCTCACCGACGAGGAAGAGGCCAAGCTGCGTGAGGTCATCGCCCGCGATTACACCGTAGAGGGCGACCTGCGCCGCGACCTGGCGATGGACATCAAGCGCCTGACCGAGATCGGCTGCTATCGCGGCGTGCGTCATCGCCGCAGCCTGCCCGTCCGCGGCCAGCGTACCAAGACCAACGCGCGTACCCGCAAGGGTCCCAAGCGCACCGTTGCCAACAAGAAGAAGTAAAAGGAGGGATATGAACTATGGCAAAAGCTGCTGCTGGTAAGAAAGTCATCCGCAAGCGCCGCGAGCGCAAGAACATTGAGAAGGGCCAGGTGCATATCCGCTCTTCCTTCAACAACACTATGGTCACCGTGACCGACATGGGCGGCAACGCCCTGTCCTGGGCTTCCTCCGGTGAGATGGGTTTCCGCGGTTCCCGTAAGTCCACCCCCTACGCGGCTCAGACTGCGGCTGAGACTGCCGCCACCGCCGCGATGGAGCACGGCCTGAAGACCGTCGAGGTGTACGTGAAGGGCCCCGGCGCCGGCCGTGAGGCCGCGATCCGCGCTCTGCAGGCCGTGGGCCTGGAGGTCACCCTCATCAAGGACGTGACTCCCGTCCCCCACAACGGCTGCCGTCCGCCCAAGCGCCGCCGCGTGTAATTCATTAGAAGGAGGAAACGACCGATATGGCAAAGAATATGCAGCCCATCGTGAAGCGCTGCCGCACGCTGGGTATCTCTCCTGCCGTCATGGGTTACACCGGGAACAGCAAGCGGGAGTCCAACCGCAACCCCGGCCCCCAGCGCAGAAGCAAGAAAAGTGAGTACGCCCTGCAGCTGACCGAGAAGCAGAAGGTCAAGTTCATCTACGGCGTACTGGAGAAGCAGTTCCACTCTTACTACGAGAAGGCCTCCCGCATGAAGGGCAACACCGGCGATGAGCTGATGACCCTGCTGGAGCGCCGCCTGGACAACGTAGTGTTCCGTCTGGGCCTGGCCGCCACCCGGCGTGAGGCACGTCAGCTGGTCTGTCACGGCCACTTCACCGTCAATGGCAAGCGGGTGGACATCCCCTCTTACCTGGTGAAGACTGGCGAGGTCATCGCGGTGGCCGAGAACAGCCGCTCTTCCGCGAAGTTTAAGCGCATTGTGGAAGAGGGAGCCTTCCGCACCTCTCCCAAGTGGATCGACAAGGACAAGAACGCGCCCCTGGAGGGCAAGGTCATTGCCATGCCCGCCCGCGACGACCTCGACTTCGACGTCGCCGTGAACCTGATCGTCGAGTTGTATTCTAAGTGATACACACCCTCACTGCAAGACACGACCACAATTTGGCACTTTACTTGCCACTGTAAAAGGAGGGTAACACGATATGGTAGAAATCCAAAAGCCGCGTATCGAGTGTATCGAGAATGTAGGCGACGACTCCTACGGCAAGTATGTCGTAGAGCCGCTGGAGCGCGGTTATGGCACGACCCTTGGCAACTCTCTGCGGCGAATCCTGCTGTCCTCTCTGCCCGGCACTGCGGTTACCACCATCAAGATCGCCGGTGTCCAGCATGAGTTCACCACTATCCCCGGCGTAAAGGAAGACGTGACCGAGATCGTCCTCAACGTAAAGGGCATCATCGCCAAGCTGCACAGCGAAGGCGTGAAGACCGTCTACATTGAGGCCAGCGGCGAGGGTACCGTGACCGCCGGCGACATCAAGGCGGACGGCGAGGTGGAGATCCTCAATCCGGAGCACCACATCGCCACGCTGGGCCCCGAGGCCACGCTGAACATGGAGCTGACCCTGTCCCAGGGCCGCGGCTATGTGACCGCTGACCGCAACAAAGCTCAGCAGCCCATTATCGGGGTCATCCCCGTGGACTCGGTCTATACTCCTGTCAAGAAGGTCAACTACACCGTGGAAAATACCCGCGTGGGCGACCTGACCGACTTTGACAAGCTGACCCTGGAGGTATGGACCAACGGCACCATCACCGCGCGGGATGCTGTCTCTCTGGGCGCCCGCATCCTGGTGGACCACTTCACCCTGTTCACGGACCTGTCCGAGACCATGGGTTCCAAGTCCACAGTGGTGGAGAAGGCCGAGGCCCAGCGCGACAAAGTGCTGGAGATGACCATTGAAGAGCTGGACCTGTCCGTCCGCTCCTTCAACTGCCTGAAGCGCGCCAATATCAACACCGTCGAGGATCTGATCTCCAAGACTGAGGATGAGATGATGAAGGTGCGTAACCTGGGCCGCAAGTCCCTGGAAGAAGTCATCAACAAGCTGGCGATGATGGGCCTGTCCCTGGCTAGCGAAGAGAACTGATCAGGCCGCCCGGCCTGTTACCAAAGGAGTGAAAAACATGTCCACCCATCGTAAACTCGGGAAGCCCACCGACCAGCGTATGGCCATGCTGCGCGCTATGACCACCTACCTGCTGGAGGAGGGTCAGATTAAGACTACCGTCTCCCGCGCCAAGGAGGTCGCTCCCCTGGCCGAGAAGATGATCACCCTGGCCAAGAAGAATGATCTGGCTGCTTACCGTCAGGCGCTGTCCTTCCTCACCAAGGAGGACGTGGCCAAGAAGCTGTTCGACAAGCTGGGTCCCCAGTACGCCGAGCGCAACGGCGGCTATACCCGCGTGGTCCGCATCGGCCCCCGCCGCGGCGACGCCGCTGAGATGGCGATCGTTCAGCTGGTGTAAGAACGAACTGCAAAACGTCCAGTCCCAATCGGGACTGGACGTTTTTTCGTGTTTTGTAAGAAACAGATTGTTGGAAGTATTTCAGGGAACCCTCCGGGGGGGGTTCCTTTCTGCCCGTGCAGCACCCGCAAGGGGTACGCCGCATCCGTAAGGCGGCAGAGCCGCCAACGGCTGCGCAGAAAGGAACCAAAGACACGCTTAGGAGGGGGGATTTCGATTTCCCCCCTCCTAAGGACCACCCCCTTGAAACGACCAAGCATAAGGGGGCCTGCGGGCCCCCTTATTGGATGTGTCCCCCGGGGAACCGCCTGCGGGCGGGACGGGGAAAAGGGCTAATGTGGACATCGGCCCCTATGTGCGCCTTTCCCAACAGCACCTAGCCAGGCGCGTTTTGCGGACCTTGCCAAGCATGGGGTCCCCGGCCGGGCCCAACAACATGGGCCGGCTGGGGAAAGGCGGAGCGGCGGAATGAGTGAGCATTTGCCGTTAGGCGGATGCGAACGATATGCAGCACGTGACGCCGCGCGGCAGCGGGTGCTGGGGGGCCAGAGCATACAAATTCCGGTCGCCGGCGGTGAATGGTATGCGCCCCGGACTGATACGGGGGATTGCAAAGGGGGTCTCCCCTTTGCCTGCGTTCTTTTTCTGAGGGACCCCGCACAGGCCCAGCGTTAGCGGGCTGTGCGGGGAGAGGAGCCGCAGCGGAGCGAGTGAGTCCGCACGCTTTGCGTGCGGGCGAAGGATACGCAGCTTGCGGCGACGAGGCAGAACAAGAAAAGTACAAACACTCCCCCTGAGGCCGCAGCCCCAGGGATGAATGGTTTATCACATCCTGTGTCTGACAGGAAACCCCAAAGAGGCGTTGCATCGCAGATGCAACGCCTCTTTTTTGTGGTTTGACGCAAACGTGCAAAGATGGACGCGTTCCTTCCCCCTGGTGAAGGGGGAAGGAAAACATGGCAACCAATCACACCACAAATTATCAACTTAACCTCTGGGAGCCGGGAGACAGCTTTCTGCGGGAAGAGTTCAACCAGAACAGCCAGAAGCTCGACGCGGCCCTGAACACGCTGGCCGAGGGCCTGAACGGCGCCTGCAAGCTCGTGGTAGGCCGCTACCAGGGGACCACGGACACCTCTGCCACGGGTTCCCAGACTATCACGTTGGGGTTTCGGCCCAAGGCGGTGCTGGTATGGGGAAATTACACGGACAATGACGTGACCCGGATGGGGCTGTATAACGGCATGGCCATCGACGGCGGGAACCTGTCCAACGGCGGGACCTGCCTTTCCATTCAGGACGAGGGCTTCACGGTCTACAACAGCAGCCGCTACCCCAAGCTGAACAGCAGCAGTTACAGTTATTTCTATCTGGCTTTGCGGTGAAAAAGAGAACAAGCCCGGGCCCGCGCGATGCGCGGGCCCGGGCTTGTTTTAACCAAAGATCAGAACCGTCTGATTAACCGCCGAAAGTGGTCAGGTACATCTCGACAGAAGACTGAGCATTGGAAATGACAGCGTCAGAAGCATCCGTCAGCTGGACCGTGACATAGTAGGTGCCAGTGGCGGGGATGGTGATGGTGCTGGTTGCAGTGCCGGTAGCGTCAGTGGAGACATCTACCGCAGCGGTGATCTGCACGGACTCGGAACCAAGGCTGGACACGCCGCCAGTGTAGTCGCTGATGCGGTACAGGGTGATGACGGCCTCAGTCGTAGCAGCCAGGTCACGGTTGGACTCGAAGGTGACAACCACCGTGTCGGCAGATTCAGAGCGGGCGAGGGTGACATCGCTGATGGTCACGTTCGCAACGGTCTCCTCTTCCTCGCCGGGCTCGTTGTAGCTGACATAGACAGCGGTCACGAAGCCGTCGTCGTCATAGGTCACGACCAGGTCGGCAGTGCCTTCAATCTCATCCACAGCGTTATCGCTGAGAGCATTGAAGGCGGCGGCGGTGATAGTGGTGACCTCGTCGTTCACTGCGGCGTAGAAGGTGACGTTGTCGGCGCCGATTGCAGTGGTGCCATCAATCGTCAGAATACCGCTGGAGTACTCGAAGTCGTTGTTGGAGGCAGTCTGAGCGGTATCCACGCCGGAGCCGTCGTAAGTGGCAGAGACAGGAGAACCGATGGTTTCAATGATGTCGCCGTTATAGATTACACTAGTGTACATCTTGCCGACGGTGACCGTATTGGAGTTAGCAACAACATCCACAGTGGTGATCTCACCGTTCACCACGGCGGGATAAGTGCGGACGGTGCCCAGATCGCTGTCGCGGTAAGCGCTGGAGTAGTTGCCGGCAATGTAGACCTTGTCGGTGCTGGTAGCAGCAGAGCCGGTGTTGATGACCACAATCTTAGCCACAGTATCATTGGCCAGAATGTAGCCGGAAGCACCGTTCTGAGCGGCTACGTTGCGGATACCGGTGTACACGGTGAAGCCGCGGGAAGTGTTGCCAATCAGGAAGATGGTGCTGTTGCTGCCGCTCAGGTCCACATCACTAAAGCCCTCAGTGGCACTGGTGGAGCTGTACTGCAGGAAGTTGATATCATTCCGGATGACATTGAAATAGGGAGTAGTGTTATTGCCAGTTGTGAAGGAATAGCCAGCAATATTGGTGCTGGAAGAAGCGCCGGAAGTAGTGCTGGTAATGGCTTTGTTGGCACCCACCGTGCTCAGAGCATAAGTGCCGTCGCTGTTCTCCACATAGGCCACGAAGGTATTGTCGGTCACAGCGTCGCTGGTGTCGTTCTTCACGGCCTTGCCGCCCACAGTGGCGACCTGCACCCACTCGATGGTGCCGTCGGTGTAGAGCAGCTGAACGTACTTGGTGATGCCGGACATGACGTTGCCGGAGTAGCTGTTATCCAGAACCAGGGCGTAGTCGGCATTGTCAGTCAGAGCGGATTCCACAGCATAGATGATGTAGCCGTAGTTGTCCAGGGTCAGGTCATAGACCGTGGTCAGGTTATTACCGTCAAAGACATCGGTGTTGCTGTAAGAGTCGGACAGGCCGTAAGCGTTACCACCCACTGTATAGGTGTTGTCAGAGCTGTTGATGCGGGTGAACTCGCCGGACACGACTTCGGGGATGGAGACGGCCAGAGCCTCGTCATCCGCGTTGGCAACCAGCAGGACGGCGTCGCCCACTTCCAGGCCGGAAACCACATTGTACAGGTCGGGCTGGTCCTCCAGGGTGATCTGCACGCCGCCGGTCAGGGTGACGGACTCACGGCCGGAGGTGGTGACGATGCGGCTGACGGTGGCGTACTCGGTCTCGATCACGACCACGTCGGTGATGACGCGCTTGTCGGCAAAGAGCTCTACCACAGTGCCGTTGCCGGTCAGATCGGCCAGGCCGCTGACGCTGGCGACCGTACCGGTCTGCACGTCGCCGTTAACGGTCACAGTGGCATCCACCGTGTAGCCGCGCAGAGCGCTGGACAGAGTGGAGGAGCTGGTGTCAGCGGTGTAGGTGAAGTCGGCGGTCTTGGCGTAGGTGCCGACCTCGTCGTCATTGTAAGTCCAGACGTTGGCAGGACGGCCGAAGTCGTCGGTGCCCACGCCGGAGGAGGTCAGAACCAGGTCAGAGAGATACTGCTCGGCGAACTGCAGGTAGCCGTCGTCGGCAATGGTAGCGCGGCTGCTGACGATGGGCTCGGCATCGGAAGCGCCCATGGCGATGGTGGTGCCGTCGGACGTGGTGATGTTGGTGCCCTTGCTGGAGTAGTTCACCATGTTGGCCTTCATGGCGTTGAACGCCATCTGGCAGGCCTGCTCACGGGTCATGGTGTTGGACAGGGAAGCGTCCAGACCCACGGTCAGGTCAGCGGCGGCCGCGTCAGAGGCCACGTTGATGGCCCAGTTGGTGCCGGTGTACTGCTCCACGGTGGCGTCGTAGCCCAAAGCCACCAGCAGCATCTTGGCGAACTGATACCCAGTCACGGTCTGGGTGGGGTAGAAGCGGCCGTTGCCGTCGCCCGCCACGATGCCCATGGTCACGCAGTAGGCGATGGAGCCGGCGGACCAGCGGTTGGCGGCCACGTCCTGGAAGGGCGCGGTGTTGGTGGTCAGCGCGTCAGCCGCGGTCTGGCCCATCAGCATGTAGCAGATGATCTTGGCGGCCTGCTCACGGGTCAGATCCCCGTTGGGCTGGAAGTCGCCGGAGTCGGTGCCGTTAAAGACGCCGACGGCAGACATGACGTCGACGGCTTCGGTATAGGTGATGTCGTCGGCATCGGTGTAGGTGGTCGCAGCCCCGGCACCGACCATCATCAAGCCGAGCAGCATGACAAGGGACAGAGACAGGGACAGGACCTTCTTCAGGTTTCTCATGTCGAAGAATACCTCCTTTTGAACTTGGCCGGATGTGTCGAAAAAGCACAAACCGTTGGGCCAAAACAGTTTAGAGCAGTACAACTTTTATATAGATAATGAACATCAAACATATTTAGAAGTTACCCTCAATAATGGGATGTCTGCCAGCCTGTTTATAGCGGATGGAAACAATCAATTTAGCTCTTTAGTCTGGGTTGATACAAATTCTGGATTTGCATTTGTTCTTATCGGTGAATGTGATCCAAGTGAGCTAATGAAAGTAGCCAATAGTATTCGTACTAGTAATTGATTTCATATATTTATTTTATCTCTTTAGACTTTTTATACAAGACTTCCCTTTCACTTTTGAGCACTCCGCCAATTTTTTATTTTTTCTGAAAAAATATGCAAACTTTGCGATTTTAAAACGTTAATTTAATGGAACAAATCTAAAATTTTAAAGGAGTGCTTCCTAATGAAGAAAAGATTTATTTCTGTAATTGTAGCCCTTTCCCTATTAGTCATCTTAGTTGGTAACGCATTTGCTACTGTTCGCTGGGATAATACTGCTAATGTTAATTTAACGCTTGCTTTTAACGGTTCTACTGCGGAATGTACTGTAAATATTACCGGACAATCCGGTGTGAGCAAAATTGAAGCAACTGCAGAACTCCTCGTGAAAAGCTCCAATGGTACTTATACCCGTTCCGCCAGCTGGCCTACCAAAACTGTATCGGGCCGTATTTTCTCATTTGTCGGATATGCTTATAACCGCCCGGCCGGTGACTATCGCCTGTCCGTAAACGCCACGGTTTACGATGCGAACGGTGTCGGGGAAGATATTTACGTCTATTTCGACCGCACCTACAACGGCTCGACCAGCACGACCGGCTAATTGCTTTCTTTCCTTTGCTGCCTTCCTTTTTTATAAAGGTTGGTCTATAAACTGCTCCCAACGCCCGCTCTCGTTCGCGAGGGCGGGCGTTGGAGCGTCTTGGGGAAATTTTCTG
>DXYV01000053.1 GCA_019415645.1 Clostridiales bacterium | reverse complement strand
GGAGGCCAGTCCCAGGGCGGCGGGAGAGGCGTCCAGCACATAGTTCTGCTGGGTGCTCAGGTTGTCGTACATGGTCCGGTAGTTGGGATTCAGATTGGTCTTATAGACCACCTTGTAGTTACCGGGGACGTTGTAGGTGCCGGTGACGATCTTGTCCAGCCGCACCGCCTGGGTAGGCAGGGTGTCGCGCCAGTAGAAGGAGGTCAGACTGGTGGTGGAGTTGTTGCCGATGCCGCTGAAATCATAGCGGATCTGCTGGCTGGGCATGACCTCCACATAGCCGGTTTTCTTGATGGAGACGTTGGTGTACAGGCTCTTGTTGGTCATTGCCGCCTTGACAATCTGGCCGGCGTACTCGATCTCCACCTCGATGGGCGTCTGGTCCAGGCCGTAAAAGTCCGCCGCCTTGGATTCCACGATTTTGTACCGGCCCAGAGGCAGAGGCCGGGAGGAGGCGACGCCGTTCCTGTCCGTTTTGATGGTGTCCACCAGGTTGCCGGTCCGGGCGTTGTAGATCTCAAACTCGGTGTTGGGAATGGGAGTTCCGGCAGGCCAGCCGTTCATGGAGTTGTAGTCCGCGCTGGTTTTGGTGATCTGAATCTGGCCGGTGATGGCGGTGTTCTCCCAGGTGATCTCCGTGGTGGTACCGTCAGTTACATAGACAGTCTTGAGCTGCTCATCCACGATGTAGCCCTCATTCTCCAACTCCCGCAGGTAGTAGCGGCCGGAGCTGGGCAGGTCGTCGATGTAGACATAGCCGCGATCATCCGAGGTGTACTGTCCGATGGGGTTCTTATTGCTGTCATAGAGCAGGAAGGTCACGCCGTAGATGCCCTCACGGGTATCCGCGTCGACCTTGTGGATCAGGATGCCGCTGAATGCCTTGTTGGTCACCGTCAGAGAGACGGTCTTGCCGCCCTCTACCTCAAAATAGTGGGGCGTGGGATCCACCTGGAAGCCCTCCGCCGCCTCGGTCTCCACGGCGTAGTAGGCGCCATCCTCCAGAGAGACAAAGACGCGGCCATCCTCGCCGGTGGTAACGGTGTCAATGAGCTCATCGTCCACTTTGCGGATCTCGAAGGTGGTGTTGGGGATGCGCTCCGTCCGATCCGCCTCGTTGACCTTGATGATCTCCACGCCTCCGATGGGCTGGTTGTAGAAGGTCAAAGTCTGGGTATCTTCCGGGTTGACCACTACCGTCTGGCTCTGGCCGGCCGGGTCGATGGTATAGCCGGGGATGGTCTTAGTCTCCTTGACCACGATGGTGCCTGTGATCCCGCTGATGCGGATCTCGCCGTTCTGATCGGTGGTGTAGAGGCCCTTGCTGGACAGGTGGCCGTTATCCGCATCCACATAGCCACCATCTGCGTAGGTCAGTTCGAACTCCACCCCGGAAAGCGGCTCCTTCGTGACGGAGTCCAGTTTCCGGATGACGAGGGTGCCTTTGGCCTCGTTGTAGAACCGGAGCGTCTGCACCTCGCCGGCCTTGATTTCAATGGACTTGGGTGCGCCATCTAAGACGTACCCCTCCACCGTCTTGACCTCTCGGGCGGTGATGGTGGTTCCCGGCTCCAAGTCAGTGATGACGATGCGGCCCGCCTCATCGGTGATATACTCGCCGTTGCTGGGGCCGACTACCGCGCCGCTGGAATCAGTCACCAGGAAGGTCACACCCTCCAGCGGTGTGGTGGTGCCCTCGATGTACTTTTCAATGACCAGGGTGGTGCTGGGAGTGTTGTAGAAGGTCAGCGTCTGCGTGTCGTTTGAGTTGACCTGGACGGTCTGGGTCTGATGGGCTGGGTCGATGGTGTAGCCGGGAATTGTGGCCGTTTCGGTGACCACCAGCGTACCTACCACACCATCGATCTGGATCTTGCCATCCTTATCCGTCTTGTAGATGCCGTTGCTGGAAATGTAGCCGTTTTCATCGGGCACATACTCGCCGGTACTGGTAGTCACGCGGAAGGTGACGCCCTCCAGAGGTTCTCCCGTCAGAGAATCCCGCTTGTCGATGATGAGGGACCCCGCCTTGGAATTGGTGATGACCACCGTCTGGGTATCCCCATTGGGCCCGATGACCACATTGGTGGACGCCTGATCCATGACATATCCGGACGGGCTCCGGATCTCCGAAATGACGTATGCTCCCGGAGCCAGGTTGGTGATATGGATCTCACCATTGCTGTCGGTGATAAACACCCCGTTCTGGGTGAGCGTACTGTCGCCAATGACGCCGTCCAGTCCCACCTCGCAGCCTGCCGCCGTAGTCACCCGGAACTGGGCGCCGGCAAGGGGCTGGCCCGTGGCGCTGTCCCGCTTCTGGATGATGAGCTCGCCCTTGGGCTGGTTCTTAAAGGTCAGGCTGACGGTGCGGCCCTCTTTGATCTGCACCGTCTGGCTCTGGGTATCGATGATGTAGCCCGGCGGTGCGGAGACCTCCGTGACGATCACGGATTTGCCGGGAGCCAGGCCCTCGATCCTGATTTCGCCGTTTTCATCGGTCCTAAAAATGCCGTTGCTGTCGCCGATGAGGATCCCGTCCGCGTAGGTGATTTTGAACTCCGCGTCGGGAAGGGTCACACTGGGGTTGGTGGCGCAGACCTTACGGATGAGCAGAATGCCGTCCGGCATATTTTCAAACCGAACGGTAATGACCGACTGTTCTCCGCTGTCTGCCAGGTAGACCGTCTCCGAGGACTGGATGATGCTGTATCCGTCCGCTGGGTCTACCTCCTCCAGGACGTAGGTGCCCGCGGTGAGGCCGGTCCAGATGGCGGTGCCGTTTTTCCCGGTCACTTTCTGACCAATGATGGTACCGCCTGTTCCGCTGGTGCCGCCGAGGAACCTCAATTGGAAAGTGGCTCCGGCCAGGGCCTCGCCGGTCACGCTGTCGTATTTCTCCACAATGATGGCATTGAGCGGCACATTTTCAAATTGCACCGTCTTGCTCTCGCCGCCGTGGAGGATGACTGTCTGCTTGGTGGGCTCCCTGAGCTGGAATCCAGGGGCGGGCGCCACCTCCTCGATGGTGAACTCGCCGGGGTACAGTCGCTGGCCCTGCGCATGGAGCTTGATCTCGCCGCTGGCATCGGTGATGATCTCACCGAAGTCATAGGACTCAGGCGCGTCGGTAGCCTCGCCGGTGGAGGTGTAGGTCACATGGAAACGCGCCCCCTCCACAGGAGCGCCGGCGACAGAGTCCACCTTGTAGATGGTCAGCTCTGGGGCCTTGTGGTTTTCAAAGACCAGCTTTTTCTCATCCCCTGCATTCAGGGAGATGGTCTGCTCCCGGTCCGCGTCCTTGTCCGGCAGATAATAAGGGGCCGGGACAGACAGCTCTGTGACCCGGAAGGTGCCGGGAGCCACTCGCAGGGTGACGGTGCCATCCTGCCCGGTGGTCACGGTGTTTAGGTAGTCGCTGTCCACACCCTCAATGCGGAACACGGTGCCGGGGATAGGGGTGGTGGAGTCCGCGGCATCCACCTTGGCGATGGTGAGCTGGGGCTGCTTCAGATTGTCGAAGATGAGCTGCTGATCATCACCAGGGCCCAGCCAGATGGTTTGGGTCGGCTCTGCTGCCACCACATAGGGGTCTGGGACGGATACCTCGGTCACCTCATAGCTGTCCACAGGAAGGCCGGTGAGGGTAGCTGTCCCGTCCGGCCCGGTGGTCACGTCCGTGTGGTAGCCGTGGTGGATGCCTTTGATCTCGAACACCGCGCCGGGGACTACCTCGCCTGTCTGTCCATCCCGCTTGAGGATGGTGAGGTTGGGGAGCTTGTGGTTTACGGCTGTGACGGAGATCGTGCCGCCGCCATCAATGTCCGCCTGATCCACATGGACGACCACCGGCTCCGTCAGGCGGGCAAAAGGCGCAGGGACAGAGACCTCTACGAAGGCATACAGGCCCTCAGTGATGCCGGTGACGGTGATGATGCCGGAGGCGTCCGTGGCCTCCGATCCGATGATCTGGCCGTCCTTCAGGATATTGAAGACGGCACCCTCGATGGGGCTGTCCGAATCGTCCACCTTCAGCAGTTCGATCTTGACCTTGGCATCATTTTCAAAAACCAGATCCACATCGCTTTTGCCGTCCCAGTAGAACTCCTGGCGGACTTTGTTGGGATCGCTGCTGGTGGTGTAGCCAGTGGGCGGGGTGACCTCTGTTGCCACGAAGGAGCCGATGGGCATGGTGTCCCAGGGAACGTCCTCCAGATAGCCGCCTGCGCCGGTGGTGTAGGTGCCGGTAAAGCTGTTGTCCACACCGTCGATGCGGATGACGGCGCCGGCCAGCCCCTTGGTGGGATCGTCCGCATCCACCTTGCGGATGGATCCCTCGCTGGTGATCTCGGGGGTGTCCGTGAAGGTGACCGTGACTGTTTTGCCGTTTTCATTGGGCAGGACCACATACTGGGGGCCGGGGTTGTCGATTTGGTACCCCTCCGGGGCTTCCAATTCCGTGATGGAATAGGTATTTGCATCCAGGGGGGAGAGGGTATAGGTCCCGTCCGCCCCGGTCACGACCTCCTTGGAGTAGGTCCCATTAGCATTCTGGACGAGGAACCGGGCGCCGGGGAGCCCCTTGCTGGGGTTGGTGGCGTCCACCTTTTTCACGGTCAGCTCATACTGCTCATGGGTGACGGTGAGATTACCGATGATGATCCCCTGGACGTCATAGGCCGGATGCTGTGTGGAGCCGGGGCCGGCGTAGGTATATTCAAAAACTTCGCAGTCGCCCCAGACGCCCTGAGCGCCTAAGTCGAGAATATACTGGGCGCGGTCCCGGAGAGAGGTCCCGTCTACGACATCGTCAATGCTGGTGTAGCTGGTGTGCTCCAGATTGTTGTAGACATACATCAGCTCCTCTGCGCAGGCAGCCACGGGATCAGCGGCAAGCGTCTTCTGCTCATGGCGCCAGATGATAGCCTGCACCCAGGCGTTCATGGTCCAGGTATAGTCACTGCCCCAGACCTCATCCACACCCAGGGCATGAGCCTGGTCTGTAAAAATGCCGCGGCTGTGGGCGTAATAATACGCCATCATGGTTTTGACGGTAGGATCGCTGATGGGCTGTGGGTTATTCCACTCGTGTCCCTCCAGCGACCAGCCCATGCCGCCCCCGTGGTCGGCGCAAAAGCCTGTGACAGTATCGCCGTTGTAGTCAAATTTCATCTGGTGGAGCCAGCAGGTGTCGAGGGCTGCCGACTCATAGTGGACACCGTTATGGGTGCAGTCCTCCATGACAATGGAGTCCGGGCTGGCGGCCAGGGCCGCTCCGGGGAGCAGACCCAGGATACACACCAGCGCCAACAGCATGGAGAGGATCCGGGCAGGCAGAGAGTGCGTCTGTTTCTTCATGTTCTTTTCCTTTCCTCGGAAAGGGAAGGGCCGAAGGGACAGAGCATTCCGGCAGAACGCAAACAGGCCGTGGGCGCTGTATCCCTACGGCCTGTTCCAGTTCCGATATTCAAAGTCTTGTCGGTTTCTCCCCCATCTGCTGCGGGAGAACGGTCCTTGCTCCGGATAGGAGCGGCTTAATTCATGGGCTTCATCTCCGTTTCTTCTGAATTTTGGAAAAAAGAGCGGCCCCTCCTGTTTGGGAGGGGCCGCACCGCTGGATCTGCGGTTATCCGTAGGGGTTGTGGGTGGTGGGGTCACCCAGGAACAGGCAGCAGTAGGTGACTCCCTGTTCCACGGTGACGCCTACGCCGAGGCTGTCCGCATTGGGTGTAAGCATCGCCTGCAGGTGTCCGGGGGAGTTCACCCAGTTCTCCACCGCCTGTTGAGCAATATCTGAGGCGGCGGCTCCGGTGAAGACCGTGAGGTTAGAGCGGAATCCATAGGGGTATCCGGCTCTTGCCACTGCCTCGCACTCCTCCTGATTGTGGTGCCAGGTGTATTTCCTCCCAGAGAGCTCCTGAGCAGCGGTCATCAGCCGCTGGTCAACAGCCAGCTCCGGGAGCCCGTGTTCACGCCGCACCTGATTGACCAGCGCGGCGATGTCCTGGCGCGTCTGCTCCAGGTCGGACGCCTGTTCCGAGGCGTGGCCGGTGTAGGGCGCACCGCTCTCGATCCGCACTGCGTCGTCCCAATAGACGTTGAAGTCCAGGGCCTCGCCCACATCTGCCAATTTCACATAGTTATTGCCGTTGATGAGGTACGCCTCCAACTGGATCTGCTCCCCGTCCAGATAGAACTGGTGGGTGCTGCGAACCGCCGTCAGGATCTCCTCCGCCGCGTGCGCTGCCGGGCCTGCCAGGGCCATGCCCAGCACGATACATGTGGATGCCAGCAGGATATTTTTCTTTCTGCTCATGACTTCGCTCCTCCTTATTGTCTGGAATTGTAGCTTTCTGCAAGCACACAATACCGGAAGAGCGGACGGAAGTCGAGAGAAATAAGAGGGCCTGCATGTAGAAATTCAGAGGGGAAAACAAAGCAGATCAACTAAATTTCCACTGCCTTGACGCACCAGCGGTAGTCTCTCTGGTTCATCACACAGGTGTAGAGGGTGATCATGTTTTCCGTGGTGGCGGCGAGGCCGCTTCGGTCGGTCTCACTGACCTTGGCCACGGACACTACCTCATAGGTGCGGGTCCCCAGCTTGGTGGTCAGCGTGATCTCGTCCCCCAGTTCCAGGGTATGGATCTTCCCAAAGTGGTTGTTGGTGCCCCTGTTGTGCGCCGCCACCGCAATATTTCCGCGCCAAATAGAGGTTTCCTCGAAGTGACCGGCACCCTTGGCCAGGGTTTTGCTGTCCGTGCCCTCATAGACCTTCACAGTCAAACCGATGGCCGGGATCTTCAGCGTTCCCAAGTGACCGCCAGAGTAATAGAGATCGCTTGTCACTTCGGTGTAGCCGGTGGAGGGAGCCGATGTTTCCGGGGCAGCAGGGGTATTCACAGTGGGGATCGTACTTCCAGGGACAAAGACCGGGGCGGAGGTGCCGTTGACCGCCGCGCCGGTGGCGGGCATGGATCCGGGCGCCAGGTTGGGGGTGAGGGGCGTCCCGGTGTTCAGGGTATCGGCGCTGGCGGTACCGAATCCAGGCGGGATCAGGGCGGCGTTTTTGCTGACGTCCTCATTCTTCCTTGGCCCTCCATCCGCGGTGATGACCGGCTCAAAGGAGGTGGGGGTGCCGTAGTCCGGATCGCCCGGCGCGTCGATGGAATACTCCAGAGGTCCCGCCGCGTTTGCCGGAACCGACAGGGCGGTGGTCAGGCACATCAGGCAGAGAAAAATACTCAGTTTCTTCATTCGGATCCCTCCTCATCATTCTCATGCCGGCGTTTATAGAGCAGGCATCCGCCAATGACGCCGCCCGCGGCGAATACCACACCCAGCGGCACCAGGATATAGGCCCAGTTAAACTGGACTGGACTGCTGCCCGAATCAGGGAGCGGCGCCAGCGGCTCTATGGCTGTACCCTCGAAGATGGCCACATAGCGGGTCTTATTCAGGGCGATCCGGCTGACGGTGCCGGTGTAGTCCGCCGTGACGGTGTAGCCGGTCACATAGCTGCTGGTGGCGCTGCCGGTGTAGGTGGCGACTGCCGTAAAGCGGTCTCCCATGGCGTATCCGTCAGTATTGGCGGTATTGTCCGTCTGCCAGCTGATGTTCTGGAGGGTCAGGGTGCGGCCATTGTCCTCGATGGTCTTGGGGATGTTGGCGGTATCCTGGCTGGCCAGATTGGGGTAGCTCCGGGTGGCGGACACCTCTCTGGTAGAACTCCCGTATCCGGCCACCTCCACCTGGACGGTGTCCAGCTGGAGGGTCAGCACGCCGGAGAGCCCATCCTCGGTGATGAATTCTTTTTCCTGGGGGAGCAGGGCCAGCACGGACTCCATGTCCTTGCTCTTGCTCTCCAGGGAGACAGTCTCTGTATGCTGACGGCTCTCATTCTCCGGCAGTTCCTGCTTGAGCAGATCAATGAGGGTATAGTGGAATCCATCCTGCTCGAAATCAGACCGGGGAATGCCGGCGGGGTCCTCCTCCGGCCCCAGGTCGTAATACTTGCGGATCTCTGTGCCATCCTCGCTCCGGGACACGGAGGTGGGGTAGCAAACCTCCGGGGGCGCAGATGACTGGGAAATCACAACCGACTCCGCGGCAAAGGCGGAGGGGGACAGTGCCATGGTCAGGCACAGGACCGCGGCACAGAGTGCGAGTTTTCGTTTCATTTCAGCTCTCTCCTTCCTGTTACATGGACATGCCGCCCATTTCGGGCCCGTCCTGCTCCGGACCCCCGTTCTGGCGCTGGCTGAACCCCTGATCCAGCTCCATCCAGTAGGCGTCCAGCACAGCCTGATCGAAGGACTGCTTGAATTCCGGGGTACAGGGGAAACAGATGTCCCGATATTCGCCTTTGACCTGGCGGCTTGGCATGGAGACGAAGGGACCGTTTCTGCCCTCCTTCACCTGGACCCCGCGGATGGCGAAGCACCCGTTCAGGTTGACCGAGGCATCCGCCAGGATGGGGCCCTTGACGCTGGGGCGGTAGATCTTCACGTTGATCTGCATGGGCAGCTGCTCAAAATTGGGGTTCTGATGGTTGATAGTCTGTTTCATCGTTCACTTCTCCTTTTCTCTTTTTTCAGCCGCTCCAGGGTATGGAGGGCCATGCGGTCATACTCCCAGGGTTCTACCTCCAGGGAGAGGTAGGCGCCCTGCTCGTTGATCCCATCGGCTCGATATTTCAGCACCAGGGGCATCGGCTCGGTCTTGCGATTCAGAATGCTGGGAGATACCCAGCCTGTCCCGGCCACATAGACCTGGCGGATGGCGGACTGGGCTTCACCAGACAGGTTCAGCCATAAAAATTTCCCCTGAAGGTCCTGCGGCAGACCCTCCGGGGATGGAATGGGCTCAATTACATTGCCTTTGATACGATAGCGCAGGTTCATGGCCGTGATGCAGATATGAGTGGCGTTGGCGGCCTCCGGTTCCTGTGCCCAGAGGGGGAAACAACTGTAGTCCAAGGCCAGCACATTTTCTCCTTCCTGATCGTCCGGGAACAGGGGCAGGCACTTTACCAGTTCCAGGACATGGATTCCGTCTGTGAGTCCCAGCACTCTGATCCCGGCAGCAGGCAGGGATTGGTAGCGGGCCAGAGCCTCCTCCAGTGTGGAATACTGCTCCACGCTCCGGCCCTTTCGCAGAGATCGCTTGGGGGGCAGGCGCAGATCGTCAATGGTGTAATAAGAAATGTTCATGTCTATCAATCACCTCATTCCATGGTCATCCCACCCATCATGGGGGATACGTCGCGTTGTTCCTGGCCCTTCAGCTCCATCAGCTTTTCCTTTGCCCAGTCTGGAAGGAATTCCTCCTTCAGGACGCCAATGAAGTCCGTCCGGTTCCACCGGGTCATCTCCCCGTCCCCCAGGCAGGTACAGCGGATGGAGCGGCCAATGGCGTTGGGGCGGCACCCGAAGCCGTCATGGGCCAGCCAGAGCTGGGCGCGTGCGTTCCAGTAGGACTCCTTCAGAGTATCCGGGGCGAGCACCAGCACTTTTCCCTCATAATTCAGTTTCTCGAAGGAATTCGGTTCGCACTGCTCCGGCCCGAATAGTTCCAGTCTGTCATACGCCTCCCGCACCTGGCTGATGAAGGCGTCCAGGCAGACGCCAGCGGTATCTACGGTAAAATAGCGGTTGTAGATTCCGTCATCCGGGATATAGGCGCTTTTCTGCCACTGGCGGTTCTCCTCACTGAGATACTGATCATACCCTGCGTCCCGGAGCGTGCTGGTCAGGACGAAGATGGTGCGCCGGAAGCCCCAGCGATCCAGAATACTCTGGGACGCCTCGGGCCGCAGGGAGCCATCCGTGTCGCTGCAGGCGCGGATGGCTCCCTCGATGTCTCTGGCGCAGGACACATTGGCTTGAAAACTCGCCTGCCAGAGCGATGATTCTCCCAGCCTGCGGGCATCCGCCTGGGAGTAGGGATAGAGGTACACTTCACGCTCCATAGACGGTATCTCCCACCATCAGACGCTCCTCCAGTTCGCCCATGCAGATCCCGATGTTCTCCAGCATTTTCAGCAGGTACTCCGGCACATCCCGCAGGTCGTTGTCGTATCCCGCCTCGCAGATAGTAATGGAATTCTCCTCCTCGTCCGCGTAGGCACAGAGCTTGACGCCGGCGGGAATGCCGGCCTCCTCCCGCAGGTCATCCGGCAGAGTAATCTCCTCATACGAGAAGTCCCCAAAGGGGCACTCGCCCCCGCAGCCATCGCAGGGACCGCACACCTTGATCAGATGTACTGCCAGATCCACCGTCAGCTGGTGCAGAGAATCCAGTGCGTGAATCAGTTCCATGGCGTTCATAGAAGCTTTCATGAGGACTGCCGCCCCCTCCAGCGCGTGTAGCTCGGCCTTCCCTCCGGCCTCCAGTCCGCACAGTTTGACGGCCGCGGTGGGGAGCGTCACGGGACCCCCGGTGATGTTCTTGTGAAATTTCATAATGATTTCCTCCTACGATTCATACATGGTTTCGCCGCTGTTCCAGTCAAACAGCGTCATTTGTGTGGGTACTGACCGGCTCCGCTCCCTCAGATCATAGTTTGCGATGAGCAGTTCCGGGAACTGGCAGTTTGGGTCATACCGCTGCTTGATATTGTTGATGCGGGTGGTTTCCATCAAAGAGATGCCGGGCTGGTCATACAGGTCGCGGACAAAGGCGTCATCGTTATAGGACAGCAGGAATTTCCCCTCGATCCGCATCAGGGCGTCCCGCAGGCGGATGTGGTCCGCCTCAGTGAAACCGTCCTCCCCGATGTTCTGGTAGTAACCCTCAGTGGCGTGGTAGGGCGGGTCCAGATAGAAAAAGCTCACCGGGCGGTCGTACTGCCGGATGAGCTTTTCAAAGTCCTTGTTCTCAATGACCACCTTGGCAAGCCTCCGGTGGGCCTGCTCGATGAGCGGGAAGTTGCTCCACATATCGTGGGGCTGGCTTCCGAAACTGGTCAGCCCGGAGGCATAGCTGTATCGGATGAGCTGATAAAACCATGCCGCCCGCTGGACGTCGCTGGCAGGACTGTCCCGCGCCAGGGCGGAGCGGACGCGGTCGAAGTCTTCCCTCGCGTTCAGCACATACCGCAGCGCCTCCATCAGCTCCTCCGGCTCGTCCCGCACACAGCGGTACAGGTTGACCAGCAGGCCGTTGAAGTCATTGTAGACCTCGAAGTCGTTGCCGGGAGGCTTGTGGAACAGTACCCACCCCCCGCCGCCGAACACCTCGATGTACCGCTCATAGTAGAGGGGGAACAGCCGGACGATCAGCTCCCGCAGGGCTTTCTTGCCCCCGATCCAGGACATGAAACTGTTCAGGGGACATCACCCCCGTCCAGCGGGAGGCGGATCTGCCCCGTGTCGAACCGCTCCAGAGAGCGGTTCAGACCGTGGATGGCCGCGGCGATGCCGCCGATCCGCCGGGTCAGATGGGCAATGGTGGCCCGCACCTCCTGCTCCGTGGCGGCATAGAAATAACCGCTCCCGCTGCTGGCGATGGGAACGCCGTCCCGCCGCAGCCGATTGACCAGATGGCGCACCTCGATGCCCTTGATGCCGAAGGTCAGCTCCAACTCCCGGCTGGTGGCGGCGCTGTTTGCGCCCAGATGGTACCGCTCCAGATACTCTGCCAGCCGCTCTTTTTCCATAGTCGCTCCTTTCCGGGACCTGCTTTCCCGAAAAAGGGCGCAAAAAAAGAAGGGGCCGTCTGCCCTCTCGGGAAAACGGCCCCTGTTTCATCATATTGATCACATAGTCATGCCAAACTCCGGCTGAGGCTCCGTGCGTTCATGGCAGAACTCCTGTCCGTTGCGGCGGATGTATCCTGTCTCGGCGGTATTGAGGAGATAGCCCTGCTGTTCCAGTTGGGCCTCTCCATACGCTTTCAAGTCGATGCCCCCTTGCAGAACAGGGTCCCGGAACACTGTTTCACCCTGCTTTTGCAGCACCTCCTCTCCAAACCGCTCCACATCCGATGCCGGACAGTAATCGTAGCAGTTCAGGTTCGACGCGATGTCCAGCGCCAGCTTCAGATCATGGCACTGCTCATACTCCAGCGCCGACCGGAACTTCTCCAGAAAGCGCGGCTCCCCTTGGCCCTGCTCCTGGAGCACATACCCCAAGTCGTTGCCGTCGTAGATCAGATCCGTCAGATCCTGATACTCGTCCAGACCCACAGACAGCTCCGGAAGGGAGCACCGCGCATCCAAGAGTCTGCACTCCTGAACTGTCTGAACTTTCAGCTCCCGTAGAGCCAGCCGGATCTCGTCCATCCGGCCCTCCTCGTCGATGGTGCTGTCCGGCAGGCACAGCCAGACGCCTTCCGGCACGGCGGGGGAGGCCAGTTTCAGCCGCAGGCTCCAGTCGGCGTCCAGCAGCTGATCCAGGTTGGTCCCATCATAGAATTGCCTGGGCTCCTGCCTGGGGAGCACTACGAAGCAGTATCCCACGAAGATCCCCAGGTGGCTGTCCTCATAGTTCCATCCGATCTGCTCCAGGTTGGCGTAAGGGATGAGATCCGGCTGGCTGGCCTCGTACCGCAGGTAATATTCCCCCAGCTGCTCGTAGCTCCCCGCCGGGCAGATCACCTCGTAGTCCGGGAGGGCCAGTAGGAGATTGACGGCCTCCTTTGCCGTATTCGGATCCATCTTCCGGACCGCCAACTCCCGTTCCTCGCCGGCCTTTTCAGACAGCGCCTTCAGCTGGCCTCTGGAAATGATGGCCGCCGCCAGCTGGGTCTGTTCCTTCACCGACAGCGTCTCCAGCCGGTCTATGAGCCACTGGCGTTCCAAACTTTTGTTCTCCATCATGTCATCTCCATTCCGCTCCAGGCGGGGGCTTCCTTTTGCTCCTGCCGGAAGACGGGCAACTGGCCGCTGTCCTTCCGTCGGAGCAGGCCGTAGTCGGTGATGGCTGCGTGGTTCTCCTCCAGCATCTGCCGTCCAACCATAGCGGCCTGGGGCGTCTGGAACAGCTCCTCCGGCAGATCCGGGTACTTCTCCCGCAGGATCACCTCCGCATAATCCCAGGTCGCGGCCACATCCGGGCGGAGGTCATAGTCCTCCAGGCCGTGCATGAGCTGGATGGCGTCCTGCAGGTTGGGGCGTCCGGCCACAGACAGCAGGGCCTTGTACTTGATCCAGTCCGCCTCCTGCCAGGCTTGTTCCTTCTGTGCCAGACTTTTTGCGAATTCATTTGCCATGCCGATACCGCCCTCCTGGTCGATGGCATCGTCAACGGTATCCCGCAGAGAGGGGATCTTACAGTCGATACAGCGGAAGGCGCACTCGTCCGGCGAGGCCGCGTCTACCTCTCCCACTGCCCGCCAGATGTCGGCGTCCTCAGCCGGGAGGTTCAGGATGGCGGTCTTATCGTTGTCATAGCTGGGGTCGTCAAAAAATCCCTTGCTCACCTCCAGTACCACCGGGGCGCTGGGGCGGGCGAAGCAGAACATCTCGCCCTTCCGATAGACCTCTTTGAAGTCACCGCCCGGCTCCGCATAGCCCCGGCTGGTAAACACGCCGTCGTGTTCCTCCTGGTGCTGTTCCCCCAGCAACTCCAGCAATCTCTCCCGAAAATCGCTGTCCTCGTCCATGGTGTCCACCAGGGCCATGGCTTCATCCGAAAGCATCTCGCCCTCGTACAAAAGCGCCCCAAGCTCCTTTGGATCGGAGACTTGGGGCGCCAAGAGACAGATATCCGCGTTGAACGTCAGGTTGATGAGGCGGGAGAGTGGGAAGGGTGTGGTGTGGTTTTCCTTCTCGATCTGGAGCAGGCAGTCCAGCCCCATCCGGTCATCCTCACTCAGCATGGTCAGCCGGAGGGCCAGCAGGTTCAGCTCCAGCAGATCCACATTCTGGCCGATCATATCCGATGTGATACCGGGATAGCGGATCCTGGTCAGCTCATTGCGGCAAGTTTTGACGTCCTGGACACGGGCTTTCTGGAGCGCGTCGTGGAGTTCAGCCTGGGTACACGGCATCGTCAGTACCGCGGAGGTCTTATAGCTTTCGGGGCCGCCGCTGCTGATCTCCACCTCGAAGATCTTCTTATCCAAGGGTCATCCCCCCTTCCTCCAGTTCTTCTCTCTGAATTTCATAGCTGCTGGGATCTGCCCCAGGCACGGCCCAGCCCGCCATGCTTCCGATCTCCATGGCCTGCCGCTGGGCAGGGGTGACGCCCAGGTTCCCGTTCAGCTCGTCCACCAGCTCCACATTCCGCTCCTTGTCCCCGGTGTCCCAGTCGGAGGGGTAGTAGCCGGACTCGCCCCGCTTGATGCAGATGAGCTGGCCGGTGGTTCGCAGGGTGGAGAAACACAGCTCCGGCAGCCCCTTCGCGACCTTGGGGGCAAACCGCTCCTGCTCGGTTCGGATGCTCCAATCATCCGAATTCCAAAGATGGACATACAGCTCGCCGCCGTCCACCCGGATCTCGTGCTGCTCAAAGCTCTCGCCCCAGCCGTCCGACGCCTGGCCGGAAAGGTAGTCTTTCAGCTGCCCCAGCTCCGTCGGTGTGAGCTCACCGACCACCTGACACTCTGCCACGCCCCAGAGCTGACCGTTTTTCTCCTCCACGGTGAATACCGCCGAGCGCACCTTGGAATCAACGCTGTCCTGCTTGCCATACCAGTGCATCAGGCCCCGCTCTTTCTCCTCCGGCATCCGCTCTTTGACCAGAGCGCCCAGGATCGGATTCTCATAGTCCAACAGCGTCCGGCCGTCCCATGTCTCGTACTCCTCGGACGTGTTGCCCCATTCGTCCCGGGGGTAGAAGTCAGCGGTCAGGGGCATATAGAGTTTCAGCCGAGTGGGCTCCGGGGGATGGACAGTGAACCGATCCTCCCCGATGACCACACCCAGCTCCCGCCCATTGTCCCACTTCACGTGGAAGGTGCCCAGGTCATCGATGGCTCTCAGAGTGCCCATGGAGCCGGGCGGGATGGGCCGCGGGTCGCTGCCCATCTCGGTGAGCCGGATGCGGCTGCCTACAGGGTACTGCTCCCGGAAGAAATCCAGCCATTCTCTCGGTACTTCTCGCATTTCACATTCCTCCCATCGTGATGTCCTCTTGGGGGACTGTCTGTTCCAGCTCCTGCCGGAGGGTTTCCACAGCTTTAGAGACTACCGGATCATCCCGGAAACTCTCCAGTCTGCGGCAGTCGTCAAAGAACTGCTGTTCCCACTCCAGAGAGCGCACCAGGTCCACCGTGGCAACGCCGTCCTTGGTGACGCCCAGCCTCTTCTCCGGACGGTCGCTGTCGCGGTAGAGCTGGACCGCCTCCTCCAGCGTCAGATCCCGGTGGATCTGCTCCTCCGGGGCGCCGCAGTCGGTCATGACAAACCAGGCGTAGGTGTGGGGTTTACTCGGATCGGCGGTATCCCGCAGGGCCTGCTTACCGGCCTCCGTCAGCCCGTAGTTGCAGGCCCGGCGGGGATTTTCCTCCCCGGCGAAGTCCAGCAGGATGTCATCTGCTGCTTTCCGCACCTGGGGATCGTCCGTCAGTGTCTCATGCCGGAAACCCGTGGTGTCCCGGAATGGCAGTTCCTCCCGGATGGCCTGGAGGTACAGACCCGCATCGGTGAATTCCTGCTTCTCACCGCTGGCGAAGGTCACCCGGCCTACCAACCTGTTCTGACGGGCCAGCTCCTGCTGGAGGAGGTCGTAGCAGTAGAGGTAGCCCTGGTATTCACCCGGCCTGGGGGTGCAGCGCAAACAGAAACGGTATTGCTCCGTTTCCGCGATAAATCCGTATATGCGGTCATTTTTCGTGAGTTCACCTCCGTTTCGCCAGCAGTAGGAGCTCATAGTTGCTAAGTCCTTCAGCGGGCCGTTCTGCCGCATGGCGTCCACGAATTCCTGCAGGGCCTCCTTGAATTCCGGCGTGTTGAAGCGGTCGCCGTTGTGGGGCCACCAGGTGTGATGGAAGACTTTCCTGCTGGAACCGAAGTCCATGCGGAGGTGGCCCACGGTGCCCAGCGCCGTATCCTGGCCCTCGTCGGAATAGAACAAACCCGCCTCCTCACGGGAAGCGGGCCGCAGGTCAAATGGGCTTGTCTGTTGGAAACTGCTTTGTTTTTTCACTTGGATCACCTCATTCCTGTTTTGTGAACACAACCAATACCACAACCTGTGGCGAAAGTCTACCGCAAAAGGTGGAGAAAATTCAGGTCATCCGCATCCCCATCTCCGGCTCCGGGGACTCCATGATCTG
>DXYV01000052.1 GCA_019415645.1 Clostridiales bacterium | reverse complement strand
ACCAGCTTCTTCATAACGAAGGGCCGGAAGAGCTCAATGGCCATCTCCTTGGGCACGCCGCACTGATAGATTTTCAGCTCGGGGCCCACCACGATCACGGAACGGCCGGAGTAGTCCACGCGCTTACCCAGCAGGTTCTGGCGGAAGCGGCCCTGCTTGCCCTTGAGCATATCGGACAGGGACTTGAGGGCGCGGTTATTGGCGCCTGTGACGGCGCGGCCCCGGCGGCCGTTGTCGATCAGAGCGTCCACCGCCTCCTGGAGCATCCGCTTCTCGTTGCGCACGATGATGTCCGGGGCGTTGAGCTGGATCAGCCGCTTCAGGCGGTTGTTGCGGTTGATGACCCGGCGGTACAGGTCGTTCAGGTCGGAGGTGGCGAACCGGCCGCCGTCCAGCTGAACCATGGGCCGCAGCTCCGGAGGAATGACAGGCAGCACGTCAATAATCATCCACTCCGGCTTGTTGCCGGACAGGCGGAAGGCATCCACGACCTCCAGACGCTTGACGATCTTGGCCTTCTTCTGGCCGGAGGCATCCTTCAACTGGGCCCGCAGACTGGTGGACAGCTCCTCCAGGTCCAGATCGGCCAGCAGCTTCTTCACCGCCTCGGCGCCCATGCCGGCGTCGAAGTCGTCCTCATAATACTCCCGCAGCTTCTTGTACTCCGCGTCGGAGAGAATCTGATTCTTGGTCAGGTGGGTATAATCGGGACCGGGATCGGTCACGATATAGGCCGCGAAGTAGAGCACCTTCTCCAGAATCCGGGGGGAGATATCCAGCAGCAGACCCATCCGGGAGGGGATACCCTTGAAATACCAGATGTGGGACACGGGGGCAGCCAGCTCAATATGGCCCATGCGCTCCCGGCGCACCTTGGCCCGGGTGACCTCCACGCCGCAGCGGTCGCAGATCTTGCCCTTGTAGCGAATCTTCTTATACTTGCCGCAGTGGCACTCCCAGTCCTTGGTGGGGCCAAAGATCTTTTCACAGAACAGGCCGTCCCGCTCCGGCTTCAGCGTGCGGTAGTTGATGGTCTCCGGCTTCTTGACCTCGCCGTAGGACCACTCGCGGATCTGCTCGGGAGAGGCGATGCCAATGCGGATGGCGTCAAATTCAGCATAACTCATAGTTTATCGTCCTCCCTTTCTCAGTCTTCGTCCCCGTCAAAGAGGTCGTCCTCGTCCGACAGGTCCGAGTCGGCGGCGACCAGATCGTCGTCGTCGCTGGTTTCTTTTAAGGTATAGCCCGCGGCGGACAGCTCCTCATCGCTGCCGGCATACGATCCCATAAAATCGTCGTCGTCGCGGAACTGGCCGGGCTGATAGCCCACATCGTCGTCGTCATCCTTGAGCTCAATGACGTTGCCGTCGTGGTCCAGTACCTGGATGTCCAGACACAGGGCCTGGAGCTCCTTCACCAGCACCTTGAAGGACTCGGGCACGCCGGGCTTGGGCACGTTGTAGCCCTTGACGATGGATTCATAGGTCTTGACACGTCCGGTCACGTCGTCGGACTTGACGGTCAGAATCTCCTGGAGGGTGTAGGCCGCGCCGTAGGCCTCCAGAGCCCACACCTCCATCTCGCCGAAGCGCTGGCCGCCGAACTGGGCCTTGCCGCCCAGCGGCTGCTGGGTGACCAGGGAGTAGGGGCCGGTGGAACGGGCGTGGATCTTATCATCCACCAGGTGGTGCAGCTTGAGGAAGTAGACGTAGCCCACGGTGACGGGGTTGTCGAACCGCTCGCCGGTGCGGCCGTCGTACAGCCAGCTCTTGCCGTCCTTACGCAGGCCGGCCAGCTCCAGCGTATCCTGGATGTCCTTCTCGTCGGCGCCGTTGAAGATGGGGGTGGCCACCTTCCAGCCCAGGGCCTGGGCGGCATAGCCCAGGTGGACCTCCAGCACCTGACCGATGTTCATACGGGAAGGCACGCCCAGGGGGTTCAGCACGATGTCCAGGGGGGTGCCGTCGGGCAGGAAGGGCATATCCTCCTGGGGCAGGATGCGGGACACGACGCCCTTGTTGCCGTGGCGGCCGGCCATCTTGTCGCCCACGGAGATCTTGCGCTTCTGGGCGATGTAGACACGCACCACCATGTTCACGCCGGGGGAGAGCTCATCGCCCGCCTCGCGGGTGAAGACCTTCACGTCCACGATGATGCCGCTCTCGCCGTGGGGCACCTTCAGGGAGGTGTCGCGCACCTCGCGGGCCTTCTCGCCGAAGATGGCGCGGAGCAGCCGCTCCTCGGCGGTGAGGTCGGTTTCGCCCTTGGGGGTGACCTTGCCAACCAGAATGTCGCCGGCGCGCACCTCGGCGCCCACGCGGATGATGCCCCGCTCATCCAGATCCTTCAGGGCGTCCTCGCCCACGTTGGGGATGTCACGGGTGATCTCCTCGGGGCCCAGCTTGGTGTCGCGGCTCTCGGTCTCGTACTCCTCGATGTGGATGGAGGTGAACACGTCCTCCTTCACCATGCGCTCGTTGAGCAGGATGGCGTCCTCGTAGTTGTAGCCCTCCCAGGTCATGAAGCCCATGAGGATGTTCTTGCCTAGGGCGATCTCGCCGTTGTTGGTGGAGGGGCCGTCCACAATGACCTCGCCCTTCTCCACCCGCTGGCCGGCGTCCACGATGGGGCGCTGGTTGATGCAGGTGCCGTGGTTGGAGCGCAGGTACTTGGTGAGCCGGTAGTCCTCCACGCGGCCGTCGTCGTAGCGGACGGAGACGGAGTCGGCGGCCACCTTGGTGACCAAGCCGTCGTCCTCAGCCAGGATGGCCACCTCGGAGTCGATGCAGTTCTTGTGCTCCTGGCCGGTGGCCACGATGGGAGCCTGGGTGGTCAGCAGAGGCACGGCCTGACGCTGCATGTTGGCGCCCATCAGGGCGCGGTTGGCGTCGTCGTTCTCCAGGAAGGGGATCTGGGCGGTGGCGATGGAGAACATCATCTTGGGGGAGATGTCCATATAGTCCACCTGATCCCGGTCCACGTCGATGATCTCGTTGCGGTGGCGGCAGGTGATACGGTCGTGCACCAGGCAGCCGTTCTCGTCCAGCGGCTCGGTGGCCTGGGCGATGGTGTACTGGTCTTCCACGTCGGCGGTCATATAGTCTACCTGATCGGTGACGTGGCCGGTGGCTTTATCCACCTTGCGGTAGGGGGCCTCGATGAAGCCGTAGCGGTTGATGCGGGCATAGGAGGCCAGATAGGAGATCAGGCCGATGTTGGGACCTTCGGGAGTCTCGATGGGGCAGAGGCGGCCGTAGTGGGAGTAGTGGACGTCGCGCACGTCGAAGGAGGCGCGGTCACGGGACAGGCCGCCGGGGCCCAGGGCGGACATACGGCGCTTGTGGGTCAGCTCGGCCAGGGGGTTGGTCTGGTCCATGAACTGGCTCAGGGGGGAGGAGCCGAAGAACTCCTTGATGGCGGCGGTGACGGGGCGGATGTTGATGAGGCTCTGGGGAGTGACGATGTCCAGATCCTGGATGGTCATGCGCTCCCGGATCACCCGCTCCATGCGGGAGAAGCCGATGCGGAACTGGTTCTGGAGCAGCTCGCCCACGCAGCGCAGGCGGCGGTTGCCCAGGTGGTCGATGTCGTCGGCGGAGCCCACCCCGTGGGCCAGGCAGTTGAGGTAGTTGATGGACGCCATGATGTCGTCCACGATGATGTGCTTGGGAATGAGGTCGTCGATGCGCTCCTTCACGGCCTCCTTGAGCTCCTCGCCGGTGTAATTCTGGAGCAGCTCCTGGAGCACGGTGAAGCGTACCTTCTCACTGACGCCGCACTCCTCCGGATCAAAGTCCACGAACTTGGACATATCCACCATGTGATTGGAGAATACTTTGATCTGCACGCCGTCGAGCTCCAGTACAACCTCGTTGACGCCCTTGTCGTCCAGCTCGTGGGCCCGCTCACGGGTGAGCACCTCGCCGGGCTCGGCGATGATCTCGCCGGTCATGGGGTCGGCCACGGGGGCGGCCAGGGTCTGATTCACCAGGCGGGTCCAGATCGACAGCTTCTTGTTGAACTTGTAGCGGCCCACGGCGGACAGGTCGTAGCGCCGGGGGTCGAAGAACAGGGCGTTGAGCAGGCTCTCGGCGGAGTCCACCGTGGGGGGCTCGCCGGGGCGCAGCTTGCGGTAGATCTCCAGCAGCGCGTCCTCATAGGTTTTGCAGGCGTCCTTCTCCAGGGTGGCAACGATGCGGGGATCCTCGCCGAACAGCTCGAGGATCTCGGGGTCGGTCTTGGGGCCCACCGCACGGATCAGGCAGGTGATGGGCAGCTTGCGGTTCTTGTCGATGCGCACGTAGAAGGCGTCGTTCAGGTCGGTCTCATACTCCAGCCAGGCGCCCCGGTAGGGGATGACGGTGGTGGCGTAGGTGATGCCGCCGGCCTTGTCCTCGGTGTGGGAGTAATAGATGCCGGGGGAGCGGACGATCTGGGAGACGATGACGCGCTCGGCGCCGTTGATGACGAAGGTGCCGGCCTTGGTCATCAGGGGGAAGTCGCCCATGAAGATCTCCTGCTCCTTGATCTCCTCGGTCTCCTTGTTGCGCAGGCGCACCTGCACCTTGATGGGGGCGGCATAGGTGGCGTCCTGCGCCTTGCACTCCTCCACCGTGTACTTCGGGGGGTCGTCCATGGAGAATCCGATGAAGGACAGCTCCAGATTGCCGGCATAGTCCGTAATGGAATCCACGTCCCGGAACACTTCCTGCAGGCCGGTTTCGAAGAACCACTTGTAGGAATTCTTCTGAATCTCCAGCAAGTTCGGCATATCCAGGATCTCTTTGCTGCGCGCATAGCTCTTGCGCAGGGTCTTGCCATACCAGACGTCCTTCACTCTGCCGTTCAGATTGTTCCCGTCCTTGACCATTTCGACCATGTTGTACCATCACACTCCAGTCGTTCATTTTTGGGCGATACGCCCGGCCTTGTTGTCACGCTTTTCATTTTCCTCTTGCAAATCAGCGGAGGAACTGATATACTGCATTTAAGCTGGAGCGGTATTCCGTTTCAGCCGCAGTCTTTTTATAGAAGCGTTTTATTATACTATACCGCGCTGAGAACTGTCAAGTTTTTTTGGCTGTTCTCAGCGCGATTTTTTTGTCCTTTCTCCTTCCATTTTCGTGAAAAAACACGGAACGGTTCCTCTTTGTCCCCATTTTCCTCCTGAGATCCGGTTCCATCGCCCGGATTTGTGCTCCTTATACAGAAAATAAAATTTTCCACCCAAAAAGATTTGACAATTCAGTTTCAGAGTGTTACAATTTGGTTACAGTTTTTAATCATTTTTTCATCTGTTTGTAATCTGTCTTTTGGAATTCACGAAAATATGGAGGTTCCCATGGCTGACGAGAAGTTTCCCTTGGTCTATAAGGGCCATCCCCTGCGCCGCAAGGATAATTTGGTCTATTATGGATCCATGGCTGACAAATACATTATTATGCTTCAAATCATGAGCACCAAAAAGGTGAAGGACCTGAACGTAGCGGATAAGGTTGCTGTACAGCTGCAATTCACCGATCCGGATCTGAAAAGCCGCGACCGCGTGGTAAAAAAGAGCGAAAAGGAAGACCTGTTTTCCGCGCTGGACCTGGGCGCGACCTGGCTGGACCGAGCGCTGGCCGGCAAATAACACTCCCCTGGCAAGCAGAACCGATCACTACAAATAATTTGTTTGGAGGTCCTTACCAATGAGACACCATACCTGGGTGCGAAATTGCCTGATCACCGCCGCTCTGGCCGCCTGCCTCACCATCGGCGCGGGCGCCGCTTCCTTTGGAACCGGCACCGTAGACGCCACCTCCCTCAATCTCCGCTCTGCCCCTTCCACCAGCGCCGCTTCTCTGGGCCTGGTCAAGGACGGTACGCAGGTAGAGGTTTTGGAAGACGCCGTGAACGGCTGGTACAAAGTGGTCCACAATGGCATGACCGGTTATATGTCCGCCGACTATCTGGTGGTCGTCGCCAGCGAGGGCGAGTCGATCTCCCAGGCGGACGACTCCGGACTGACCGATCTGGGCAATGGCAAGGTCACCCTGGAATCTGGTTCTCTCAACATCCGCGCCGAAGCCTCCACGCTGGGCGCCAAGCTGGGCACCATCCCCAACGGCACCGTGGTCGCCCTGGACGATCACATCGACGGCTGGTATCTGGTTACATATGATGAGATCACGGGCTATGTCAGCGAGGAGTACATCGTCTCCACCACCGAACCCATCACGGTGGTCTCCCACGGCATTACCGGTGCGGATATCGTAGCCAAGGCAAAGGAGTATCTGGGCTGTCCCTATGTCTACGGCAAGGCCGGCCCCAGCTCCTTCGACTGCTCCGGCTTTACCTCCTACATCTATAAGCAGTTTGGTTATTCCATCAACCGCACCGCTTCCACGCAGCTCAATAACGACGGCACTTCTGTGGCCCGCGCGGATCTTCAGCCCGGCGACTTGGTCTTTTTCCGGGATTACAGCTGCACCAAGTCCGCCTCCCATGTGGGCATCTACATTGGCGACGGTCAGTTTATCCATGCTTCCAGCTCCAGCTCTGCTTCCGGCGTGAAAATCAGCTCTTTGTCCGAAAGCTGGTATGCCAACCGTTATGTGGGAGCCAAGCGTATCCTGGCCTGAGTTCTGTCCCTGCAATTTTTTCTTCCCTTTTCAACTTTCAACGTTTACAAGCCCCTCCGCTCCGGCGGAGGGGCTTGTTTTATTTTCTTATTTTTTACGCATTTTTGAAAGTTCATTTTGTGATATATGCTATATTGAAAATTATTTTCTTTTCTCTCTTGTTTTGTATTTACAAAATCATTGACCTATGCTACAATACTTCCGTCATATTTGACATCATGCCGTACACATTTTAATGGAAGGATGATTGAATGATGAAACGAAGAATTCTTGCTCTGCTGTTATCTGGGGCGATGCTGCTGCCTCTGGCGGCCTGCGGCAACAGCGATAGCGGAAACACCTCTACTCCGCCCGCGGATAACAACTCCCCGTCCGCTTCCCAGCCCGCGGGGGAAGATACCCAGGCCACAAAGACCGACACTCTGAAGATCGGTCTACTGGTCCATCAGACCGGCTGGTTCGCCGGCGTGGATACCCCCAACTTTAATGAGTTCAACGCTATGATTGATTATGTGAACAACGATCTGGGCGGTTGGACCGTAGGCGACACGACCTACACGCTGGAGGCAGTCAACGCCGATGGCCAGTCCGACTACACCGCGCTGAACACCGCTGCGCTCTCCCTGGTGGATGCGGGCGTGGACTTCGTGGTGGAGACCAACGACTTCTGGGTCAACTCCGTCGCCAGCGTGTTTGAGGACGAGGGCATTATGCACGTCTCCGCTTACTGCGTGCTGGCTCCCGGCTACATCACCGAGGAGAACACCATGGCCTTCACCGGCTCCAACGGTACCGGCGGCGACTACGCCACCGCGTTCGCTGCGCTGGATAAGTATTATCCCGAGGTGGAAAGCGTCATCCTGGCCAACGACGACAACGGCCTGGACGAGACTATGCTGGACCTGATGCAGCGGTATGCTGAGCCTTACGGCATCGAGGTCAAGGGCATGGTCATCTACCCGGGCGACACCACTGACTACACCGCTTATGCGCAGCAGCTGGTGGACTCTGGCGCTGATGCCTTCCTGGGCAACGGTTCCCCCGACGCTTACGGCGCTCTCTTGAAGGCCGTGCGTGCGCTGGGCAGCGATATGGTCTGTGCCTGTGCGCAGGGCAAGACCGCTACCACCCTGATGGAGTATGCCGGCGAGGAAGCCTGCTACAACGCGTTTACTCTGGGCCCCTCCACCCGTGAGGAAGACCGGGATCAGAACACGGACATCCTGAATGCGCTGGTGGACAAGGTCGCTGATATGTACGGCGAGGAGAACGCCGCTACCTTCGACGGCGCCGCTGCCAACTGCCTGTACGTGATCCTCCAGCTGATGCAGCGGTGCGGTTCCGTGGATCCTGCCGACGTGGCCGCCGAGTGGGAAAAGGGCGGCGAGGTTGAGACCATCTACGGCACCGGCACCATCGGCGGTGAGGAGACCTATGGTGTGGCCAACCATGCCATTGGCAGCCCCCGCTCCGTCTCCATCATCGACCCCGAGGCCGAGGACGGCTGGTACTTTGCCGAGTGGATCCCCACCCTGGTTCCCTAAGGGTACTGATCCGACAGCCGAAAAACAACTAAAAGCTTCCGGCGGAGGAGCTGTCGAGCTCCTCCGCCGCCCCTTTGAAGGAGTGATTACGTCTTGCAGATCCTGATCAACACGCTCGTGCTTGGGATCATGTATATCCTGGCCTCGCTGGGTTTCGCCTTTATCTTCAATATGCTGGGTACCATCAACCTGGCCCACGGCGCGCTCTACATGGTGGGCGCCTACCTCTGTTACTATCTGTGCGCTATGGCCGGTCTGAACAACTGGCTGGCTATGATCGTCGCCGCCGTCGTTCTGGCCGCGGTGGGCCTGCTGCTGGAGCGCGTCATGTTCCGGCCCTTCCTGGATGACTTTGACCGTATCATCATGATCGGCGTGGCGCTGATGACCATCGGCCAGACCATTGCCAACGTACTGACCGGCAACCAGGCTCTGGTCATCCCCTCCTACGCCAAAGGGACGACCACCATCCTCGGTCTCTCCGTCAGCAACGAGCGTCTGCTCACCTTCGGCATCGGTCTGGTGCTGCTGCTGATCACGCTCTACATCGTCAACCGGACGGCGCTGGGGCGTCAGATGGAGGCTGTGGCCCAGGACCGGCTGGGCGCCGCTCTCATGGGCATTGACATCAACAAGGTCTCCGCCGTGATCTGCGCCATCGGCTGCGCCCTGGCCGCCGTGGCCGGCTGCTTCATGGGCGCCTATCAGGGCCTGTCCGCCAACATGGGCGACACCATGAACCTGCGTATCCTGATGCTGGTCATGCTGGCCGGCGCCGGTTCCATGAACGGCATCATCATCACCGGCGCGGTAATGGGCTTTCTGGACACCATCTGCCCCCTGTACTTCCAGGGCAACGCAGGCAGCGCCATTCCCATTGCCATCGTGGTCATCCTTCTGCTGATCAAGCCCAAGGGCTTCTTCGGGCACGAGATGTAAGGGGGGTATCGTTTGATATGAAACAGAAAACCTGGAAAACTGCCCTTCCCTACCTCATCCTGCTGGTGGCGTTTGTGGCGCTTCCTCTGTGGCTGAACACCCGTTCCTGGGTCAACCTGTTCATCACCATTGTAATCAATATGGTCTGCGCAGTCAGTCTGCGCACCATCACCCTTTCGGGCAATATGTCCTTCGCCCACGGTGCGTTCATGGGCGTGGGTGCGTACACCGCCGGCATGCTGGCCTTCTACTTGGACTGCCCGATTTGGCTGTCCATCCCCATCGGTGCGGTGGCCGCCACCATCGTCGGTTTGATCACCGGCTGGCCCTTTGCTCGTCTTAAGACCATTTACTTCTGCATGGGCACCATGTTCATGGGACAGGCCATCGTCCTGCTGATCTCCTCCTGGGATCTGGCCGGCGGCGCCATCGGCCTGACCGGAATCCCCTCCCTGAGCAGCAGCTTCGTGGGCGACATCGCGGATGCGCTCGGCCTGACCAAGCCCCAGGGCAGCTACTTCTTCATCCTGATTCTGGCTCTGGTCTCTTTTGCGGTGCTATACCGCTTTGAGCACTCCCGAATCGGCACCACTCTCCAGGCGCTGGCTCAGTCCGAGGACGTGGCCGCCTCCATCGGCGTCAACCCCACGTTCTACCGCCTGCTGGCTGTGGGCACCGGCTGCTTCTTTGTCGGACTCATGGGCGCCTGCCAGGCCCACTATCTCACCACCCTTTCCTACAACAACTACGCCATGAACCTGACCCTCTGGATGATCATGTATATGATGATCGGCGGCAAGGGCAACTTCCTGGGCCCCATTCTGGGCGCCATTGTGGTCAGCGTGGTCCAGAACCTGGCCAACCTGCTGACCAGTCTCAGCGGTTCCAGCAACAGCGAGGCCTTTATCAGCTTCAGCCGCTGGCTGGGCTCCAACTCCTCCTACACGCCTTTCCTGACCGCGGCGGTGCTGCTGATCGTAGCCTACCTGCTTCCCGGCGGACTGTACGGCATTCCTGACACCATCCGGAAGGCGCGCGCTAAGCGTCAGGAGAAGAAAGAGATTGCCGCCATGCAGAAAGGGGGCGATTCGGAATGAGACTGCTGGAGACCTCCGGACTGACCAAAAAATTTGGCGGTCTGACCGTTATGAATGATCTGGATTTCTATATTGAGGAAGGCGAGATCAAGGGATTCCTGGGCCCCAACGGCGCGGGCAAGTCCACCTTCTTCAATCTGATCACCGGCGTTCATTCCCCCACAAGCGGCCACATTATCTACGGCGGAAAAGACATCACCAAGGCCAAGCCTCATCAGGTGGCAAAAATGGGCATTGGGCGCACCTTCCAGCTCAATCCCCTGTTCGGTGATTTCACCGTCTTTGAAAACGTCACCGCCGCCTACCATATGCGGCCCCACTCCACCATTGGACAGGTATTTTTCAACACCAAGACCTATCGGGAGAACGAGACATATATCGCCAAGTCTGCCGATGAGATTCTGGAATTTCTGGGGCTGAGCCATGTCCGCAACGAACTGGCCAAGAACCTGCCCCACGGTTATCAGAAAATCCTGGGCGTAGCCCGGGCCCTGGCCACCAAGCCCAAGCTCCTGCTGCTGGATGAGCCGCTGGGCGGCATGAACCCGGAGGAGATCGACTTTTCCATCAAGGCGATCTCCAACATGCGGGACAAGGGCATCACGGTCCTGGTGGTGGAGCACAACATGCAGATTCTCGACATCCTGGACAGCGTGACCGTCATCAGCTTCGGCCAGAAGATCTTTGAAGGCACTCCGGAGGGTATGCGGCAAGATCCCACCGTCATCGAGACTTACTTTGGAGGTGCCGTATGAGCAACATTCTGGAGATTCGCAATCTGAAGGTGATGTTCGGCAAGTCCATCGCCATTCACAATGTCAACCTCAATGTGCCGGAGGGCGGCATCGTCACCCTGGTGGGCTCCAACGGCGCAGGCAAATCGACGACCCTCAATGCCACCCTGGGCCTCGTCCCGGCCACGGAGGGCTCGATCTCCTTCCTGGGCGAGGACATTACCCACCTTTCCACCTCGGAGCGGGTGCGCCGCGGCCTGGTCCTGGCCCCCGAGGGCCGGCACCTGTTCCCCTACCTGTCGGTCTATAAGAACCTGATTCTGGGCGCGACCCAGCGCAAAGACAAGGATGGGATCCAGGCCGATCTGGAATTCGTCTTTGAGCTCTTCCCCATCCTGAAGGAGCGGCTCAAGCAGAAGGCAGGCACGCTCTCCGGCGGCCAGCAGCAGATGGTGGCCATTGCCCGCGGCATCATGGCCAATCCCAAGCTGCTCTGCCTGGACGAGCCCTCTCTGGGTCTGGCCCCCGCCGTGATCGAGGACATCGGCCAGAAGATCAAAGAGCTGAACAAGGCCCGCGGCACCAGCATCCTGCTGGTGGAGCAGAACGTCCATCTGGCCTTTGAGACCGCCAGCTACTGCTATACGCTGCAGGTCGGCGAGATGGTCGCTGAGGGCACTATCGACGAGATCCGCAACAACGACATCGTCAAGAAAGCCTACTTCGGCGGCTGAGCCGATTGGAAAAACGCAGAGCCTCCTCCCATCTTCCAAGGATGGGAGGAGGCTTTTTCCTGTACAAGCCGCCGGTTTTATGCTATGATAGTGGCATCAAGGAACACAGGAGGTCTCCTATGGACGCCATTCAGGAAATCAAGTTGAACAACGGCCAGGTCTTGGTCTCGATTACAGGCTATGGCGGTGAGGACGATTTTTACGCCATGTATCACATCATCGAAGAGCTGCTTCAGCCGGAGCATATTACCTACGGCGTGGACAGTATGTGCGTGGACGGCTCTTTTCGCAAGGACGGACTTCTGGTACGCATGAGCAGTGAGTGCGTCACCGACTGCTGCTGCTTCCACTACGACCCCAAGACCATGTCGGAGGAAGAGGTCGCCAAGGTCAAGGGGTGGATCGACGCGATTGTGGCTCAGCTGCACACCCAGAATCCCCGATAAGCAACGCCAAAAAGCGGTGGAAGTTCCACCGCTTTTTTCTATGTTTGGGAACCAAATCGCCCCCTCAAACGTGTTTTCAGTGAGGGACCTAAAACACCGATCAGAAAGAGGGTGACGCTGTGGACCACGAGACGTTCAACCAAGCCATCGACCTTCACGCGGACATGGTCGCCAGACTCCTGCTGCTGCGCTGCCGCCAGCCAGAGGACGCCGGAGACTGCTTTCAGTCCGTCTTTCTCAAGCTACTCACCTACCCCAAGCCCTTTCAGGACCAGGAGCACATCAAGGCCTGGCTCATTCGCACCGCCATTCATGAGGCGGCCAGCCTGAACCGGCAGTTTTGGAAGCGGAAGGTGGTGCTGCTGGGCGATTCCCCTTATCCGGACGCTGCGGTCCCGGAGGACAGTGACGCCCGGCAACTGCTGGATGAGCTTCGAACTCTGCCGGAGCCCCAGCGGGAGGTACTTTACCTCTATTATTATGAGGGCTACTCGGTAGACGAGCTGGCGGCTCTTTTAGGCGTGCGGCCCGGCACGGTGAAATCCCGGCTGAGCCGGGCCAGAGCCGCCCTGAAACAGAAATTGGAAACGGAGGGATATTCCCATGAAATGGGACGCATTTGAACAAATCAGCGCCCCCCGGGCCTGGCGAGAAAACGCCCGCGCCCTGGCGGAACAGCCGCTCCCGCAGAAGCAAAAGCGGCCAGTTCCGGCCAGGTTTGCCGGAATCGCCGCCTGTCTGTGCGTGGCAGCAGTGGGGACGGCTGCCGCCGCCGCCCTGATTTGGGGCACTCCTGTGCTCATCACGCTGCCCGACGAGACGCACTATTTGGTGCAGACCGACGTTACGCATCTATCTCCGGAGGAGTACACCCCGGCCCTGTGCGACGCCCTGGCCGCCCTGGACCCGGACGACCCCAACTCCGGAAACAACCTCTATCAGGATAGTTGGGCCAGCTGCGGGGAGTTCCTGGGACTTGATCTGCTGGGCCACCCCTGGCTGGACTACGACTACGACTGGAGCGGCTCCGGACACGACATGACGCCAGATGCCCAAGTGGCCCATCCGTTTTACGCCAATGTTGCCGGGGCGGACGGCCTTTTGCAGTGGGCCGAGGTCAGAGCCTCCCGCCGGGTGGACGGCGTGGAGTTCGCCCTGGGGGCCACTGTCTATGGAGAGGACTATTCTTCCGACATCCCCACCATGGGGGAGGGCTTGGACGCACCAGGCCAGACCTACCAGATGGCCTGCGGCCTGGAAGCTCAAATCGTCACCAGCCAGGAGGAACCCCTCACTATGGTCTACTTCGCCACCGACCACGTGCAATACCTCCTCACGGCCACAATCGGCGTGGAGGGCGGTGACCTCGTCCGGGAGTTCTTGGACCAGTTCTACGCCACAGGAGACAATACCTGACCAGGCAGAGCGGCAGCGGCGTAGGGGTGTGGACCCATAACAGTAAAAAAGGAGCGATGGGCTATGCCCATCGCTCCTTTTCCAGTTTGCATAGAAGCTTCTTTCCTGCGCCAGCGAAGCGCACCAAAGCTCTTTTTGCTTACTTCTTCGCGCCCATACCGGCAGCCGCGAAGTAGGGGCCGCCGAACTCGTCCTTGACGCCCTGCTTGGCAGCCTCCAGGTCCTCGACCTTGACGGCGTCCAGAGCGGCGCACGCAGCCTCGTGATCCAGGGGCTTCAGGCCCAGCATCTCACGCGCCTCAGCGGGAGTGGCGACCTCGTTGCCAAAGGCCTTCACGGCGTTGGCAGCGCGCTGCACCAGCATCAGGTTGGTGGCCATGATCTTGGAGCCGTCGGGATTGCGGCCGTAGATCACGTTGTCCTCCATGCCCACGCGGATGTGACCCTCGTTGGCCAGAGCGGCAAACATGACGGGCAGGTGGCCCTTGCCGATGCCGAACGCGGACCAGGTGCACTCCTGGGGCAGCTTGCCCTCGGCCTGGAGCTTGTGCATCTCGGTGAGCATGATCTGCAGGTCATAGGGGCTGGCGTCCATGCCGCCCACCACGCCCAGGCAGAACTGGAAGTGCAGCGGAGCCTTCACGAAGCCCTTCTTCCAGTAAATGCCCACGGCGCGCAGAGCGCCCAGGTCGAAGATCTCGAACTCGGGCTTGATGTCCTTCTCCTGATAGAGGGTGCCGGCGTCGCAGAGGAACTTGGGGCTGTTGTGGAACACGCCGCCGGGGATGCCCCAGTTGAAGGAGGAGGCGTCGAAGGTGCCCATCTCGATACCGGGAACATTCTTGTGATGCAGCATACGCATGGCGTTGCCGTAGGGGGAGTCGTCAGACACGCGGTTGTCGCCGGAGGAAGTGCAGTTCACGATGACGTCGCAGTCCTTGTAGGCACGGATGGCCTTCACGGTCTCGTAGAACTTCACGGGGTCCATCACGCCGGCGCCGTTGTCGTCGCGCATATGCAGATGGACCACGGAAGCGCCCGCCTGCCAGCACTCGTAAGCGCACTTGGCGATCTGCTCGGGGGTCTCGGGGATGTCATAGCCGGCGGGGGTGACAGCGCCGGTCAGAGCGGCGGTAATGATAGTCTTGGCCATGGGAATCAATCCTTTCCTTATGTACTGTTTTTATTGTACCACAATTTGTGGACAATGCAAGAGGACTTCTGAGAAAATGCCAGCCTCCCGGCGGGTCTCCCCGCCGGGGCTCCGGCAAATTACATCTTCTTGTGCATCTTCAGCACGTTGACGATCAGGTCATCGCGGAACGCGGCGATCTTGTCATTGGTGTGGCCGATGAAGTCGGGCAGGTTCTCCTTCTCCACGATGATGTCCTCGCCGGACTTGTCGGGCCAGGTGTCGGGAACCTTATCCATGTTGGACAGGGTGGCGAACATGGCGTTGGTCATGGCGCCGAACTTGATGCCGCAGCCCTTGATGCCCAGCTCGCCGCCGCCCAGCTCGTAGTTCATGCCGGGGCCGAACGCAGCCAGACGGATGCCGGGGCCGAAGGTCCAGGCGTCGTCCGCGTCGCCCATGGTGCACACGCCCTCGCTCACCAGCGCGATCTCCTCACGCCACAGAGCGTGCATCAGGCGGTTGGCGATAAAGCCGTTCTTCTCCTTGTTCAGCACGCAGGGAGCCTTGTCGTACATCTTGTAGAACTCACGGGCCTGCTCAATGACCTCCTTGGAGGTCTTCTCGCCGCCGCAGATCTCGATCAGGGGCAGCAGGTAGGCGGGGTTGAAGGGATGGCCCACGATGATACGCTCGGGATGCTGCGCCTCGGACGCGATCTGGGTCACCGGGGTGCCGGAGGAGGAGGAGGCGATGATGCCGTCCACAGGCATGTACTTCTCCATGACCGCCACCATCTCATGCTTCTGCTCCAGGTTCTCCGCGCCGTTCTCCTGCACGAAGTACACGCCGGTAAAGGCCTCGGCGGGGTCGGTCGTGATCTTGATCTTGTCCCAGATCTTCTGGCCGTCATCCACGATGCCCAGCTTCACATAGGAGTCGATGGGGCCCTGGATGTGGGGGATGGCGCGCTCCTTGGAGGCCTCGGAACGCACATACACGTTCACGTTCAGCCCCTTCAGGGCGAAGTAGGCGGCAAAGCCGCCGCCGATGGTGCCGGCGCCATACATGCCGATCGTCTTGATGTCTTTCACGTTCATGCTGCTAACATCCTTTCACTATATTTTGAATTGCTGTCCCGTTCGGTCCAGCCATGGATAAGCTTGTAAACAGCCGTTTGGAACGGTCCGCAGCGCTTATTCGTAATCGTACCAGCCGTGGCCGTTCTTGCGGCCGTAACGGCCCTCGTCCACCAGCTTCTTCACGGACTCGGGGCACTTCCAGGTGGTCACAGGCAGAGCCTCCAGGGTCTCGGTGACATGGGGGAAGGTGTCCAGGCCGGACATGTCCATCATCTCGAAGGGGCCCATGGGATGATTCAGACCCAGCTTGATGGCGGTGTCGATGTCCTTCGTGGTGGCCACGCCCTCTTCATAGCAGTGGATGGCTTCCAGCATGAAGGCGAACAGGCAGCGGTTGACGATGAATCCCGGAGTGTCGGTCTTGCACTCCACGGCGGTCTTGCCCATGCCGGCGGCGACCTCGTAAACGGCCTTGACGGTGTCGTCAGAGGTCTTCTGGCCACGGATGACCTCCACCAGCTTCATGGCGGTCACGGGGAAGAAGAAGTGCATACCGGCGCAGCGCTCGGGGTTCTTGCACTCGCTCATGATCTGAGTGATGGACATGGAGGAGGTGTTGGTGCACATAATGCAGTCGGGGCGGCAGATCTCGCCCAGGTCCTTGAAGATACCCTTCTTGACGTCCAGGATCTCCACAGCGGCCTCGATGACCATGTCGCAGTCCTTCATGTCAGCCAGCTCCACGGTGGTGGAGATGTTGTTCATGACGGTGTCCAGATCCTCCTGGGTGGCCTTGCCCTTGGCAATGCGCTTCTCCAGGCCGGCCTTCATCTTGGCCATAGCGTTGTCGCAGAACTCCTGCTTGATGTCGCGCAGGATGACCTTGTAGCCCTTGGAAGCGGCAATCTGAGCGATGCCGGAGCCCATCTGGCCGGCGCCCAGGACGCCAATCGTCTTAATAGCCATTATAAATCGTCTCCTTCAAAAATGTGTGAATGTTTCGTGAATAACTTAGCCGGTTAAGTCAACAATCGGGGCAAACCAGGCTGCGTTTCCCGATGATTGCAGCCTTGTACCCTTTCTCAGTTGTTGGTAAAGACCGGCGTGCGCTTCTCGATCATCGCAGCCATGCCTCTCCCGCAAATCCTGAGATTTGCGGGGCCCCGAAGGTTCTTATTCCTCGGGCGAAGTCAATTCGCCCTCCGGCAAGGTCCTGCCTTGCGCCAGGACCTTGGACGCGCAAAGCGCGGCGCGCCATGCGCGCAGGAAGGCATGGCCCCTTCTCTCAGCCTTGTACCTTTTCTCAGTTGTTGGTAAAGACCGGCGTGCGCTTCTCGATCATCGCAGCCATGCCTCTCCCGCAAA
>DXYV01000051.1 GCA_019415645.1 Clostridiales bacterium | reverse complement strand
ACGCCCTGTCCAACAACCTCATCATGGTGGACCGCAAGCTGCTGAAAAACCCCAACGGCCTGATTCTGGGTACGCCCGGTTCCGGCAAGAGCTTTTCGGCCAAGCGCGAGATCGCCAACTGCTTCCTGCTGACTTCGGATGATGTCATTATCTGCGACCCGGAGGCCGAGTACGCGCCGCTGGTGGAGCGCCTGCACGGGCAGGTCATCAAAATCTCGCCCACCTCCACCAACTACATCAACCCGATGGACCTGAACCTGGACTATTCGGACGATGAAAGCCCGCTGTCGCTGAAGAGCGACTTCATCTTGTCGCTGTGCGAGCTGATCGTGGGCGGAAAGGACGGATTACAGCCGGTACAGAAAACCATCATTGACCGCTGTGTGCGGCTGGTCTATCAGGACTACCTCAACGATCCGCGCCCGGAGAATATGCCCATTCTGGAGGATTTATACGACCTGCTGCGGGCGCAGGATGAGAAAGAGGCGCAGTACATCGCCACGGCGCTGGAAATCTACGTCACCGGCTCCCTCAACGTGTTCAACCACCGCAGCAACGTGGACATCAACAACCGCATTGTCTGCTATGACATCAAGGAGCTGGGCAAGCAGCTGAAAAAGATCGGGATGCTGGTGGTGCAGGACCAGGTGTGGAACCGCGTCACCATCAACCGGGCGGCCCGTAAGTCCACCCGCTACTACATCGACGAGATGCACCTGCTGCTCAAAGAGGAACAGACCGCCGCCTATACGGTGGAGATTTGGAAGCGGTTCAGAAAGTGGGGCGGCATCCCGACCGGGATCACCCAGAACGTGAAGGACCTGCTTTCTTCCCGCGAGGTGGAGAACATCTTTGAAAACTCCGACTTCGTGTATATGCTCAACCAGGCGGGCGGCGACCGGCAGATTTTGGCCCGGCAGCTGGGCATTTCCCCGCACCAGCTGTCCTATGTGACCCACTCCGGCGAGGGCGAGGGGCTGCTGTTCTACGGCTCCACGATTCTGCCCTTTGTGGATCACTTCCCGAAAAACACCGAACTGTATCGCATTATGACGACCAAACCCCAGGAAATGAAGGAGGCTGATGGACGATGAAACCCGAAATTCTGCATAACGACCACATGATGTTTCTGGACCGGGCGCTGGAAACCCAGCGCACCGCGCTCCTGACGGCGATGGCGGACGCCGTTTCCGAGTGCCGCACGGCGGCGGATCAGGCCGCTGAACTGACCGAGACCGGCGAGACCGGCCTGCTGCGGCTGGTGGAGATTCTGTGCGCCGCCAAGGTCCAGCGCGGGCAGGCCGGTGAGACTGTGCTGGAGGGCACCGAGGTCCAGATTTTGGCCGACGTAGTGGCCCAGCTCTACGCCTGCCTGACCGAGTGCCGCTTCGTGGGTCCGCTGGGGCTGGCGGCCTATGCGGAGCTTTCCAGCATGGCGGCCTCCCTCATGCTGGGGGAATGGTTTGATTAAGGAACCGCGCCTGCGCTTCACGGAGGAAGAACGGGCGGACCCGGCGCTGGAAAAGCCCATCCGCAAGGCGGAGAAGGCCGCCGTCAAAGCGGACAAGGCGCAGGCAAAAATCCCGAAAAAGCAGGTCAAACGGGCCGAGGTGGACCCCAAGACCGGCAAGGTCACGACCAAGCTGGTGCTGGAGGATAAGCCCCGGCCGCCCTCCAAACTGTCCCATACAGTGCGGGACGCGCCGGGCAACGCAGTGGCGGGCAAGCTCCACCAGGAGATCCGCAAGACCGAGGACGGTAACGTGGGCGTGGAAAGCGCCCACAAGTCTGAGGAAGCCGTAGAGACCGGCGTGCATCTGGCGAGGGAGGGCTACCGCAGCCACAAACTGAAACCTTACCGCAAGGCCGCCCAGGCCGAGCGGAAGCTGGAAAAGGCCAACATCGAGGCGCTGTTCCAGAAGTCTGTCTATGAAAACCCTGCGGCAGCCAGCAACCCGCTGTCCCGCTGGCAGCAGAAACAGCAGATCAAGAAGCAGTACGCCGCCGCCAAACGGGCCGCACAGTCCGGCGGGAGCGCCGCCGGTGCCGCCCAAAAGACCGGCAAAGCGGCCAAGACGGTCAAGGAGAAAGCCCAGCAGGCCGGGGCCTATGTGATGCGCCATAAAAAGGGCTTTGGCATCGCCCTGGGCCTATTTTTAATCGTCTGCTTGCTGCTCAACACCATGTCCTCCTGCTCCATGATGGCGCAGAGCATCGGTTCGATGATCTCCGGCACCACCTACCCATCGGATGACCCGGAGCTGGTGGCGGTGGAGGCCAACTACGCCGCCAAGGAGGCCGCGCTGCAAGCCGAGATCGACAACATCGAGAGCAGCCACCCCGGCTATGACGAGTACCGCTATGACCTGGATATGATCGGCCACGACCCCCACGAGCTGGCGGCCTACCTGTCCGCTGTGCTGCAAGGCTACACGCGGGCAAGCGCCCAGGCGGAGCTGGAACGCATTTTCGCGGCCCAATACCAGCTGACGCTGACCGAGGAAGTGGAGGTGCGCTACCGCACCGAGACCCGGACAGACAGCGAGGGCAACGAGTATGACGTGGAAGTGCCCTACAACTACTACATCTTAAATGTGACCCTCACCAGCAAGCCCATCTCCTCCGTGGCGTTGGAGCTGCTGACGCCGGATCAGCTGGAAATGTACCAGGTGTACCGGCAGACGCTGGGCAACAAGCCCCTGATCTTCGGCGGCGGGTCCGCCGACACCAGCGATTCCGAGAGTTTGGCCGGTGTGGAGTTTGTCAACGGCACCCGGCCCGGCAATCAGGCGGTGGTGGACATCGCCAAAAGCCAGGTGGGCAACGTGGGCGGCCAGCCCTATTGGAGCTGGTACGGCTTTAATTCCCGCGTGGAGTGGTGCGCTTGCTTCGTGTCCTGGTGTTACGGCCAGATGGGCCTTTCCGAGCCGCGCTTTGCCGCCTGCCAGTCCCAGGGCATCCCCTGGTTCCAGTCGCACGGACAATGGGGCGGGCGGGATTACGCCAACATCGCCCCAGGCGACGCTATCTTCTTCGATTGGGACTTGGATGGCAGCGCCGACCATGTGGGCATCGTAGTGGGCACCGACGGCAGCCGGGTTTACACCGTAGAGGGTAATTCCGGCGACGCCTGCAAAATCAAGAGTTATTCCCTGACCTACGAGTGCATCAAGGGCTACGGCTTGATGAACTGGTGACAAATTTTTATGAAGAATAGGAGTGATTTGACTATGGCTAAAAACAAAATCGAGCGCATCGACCAGGAGATCGCCAAAACCCGCGAGAAGATCGCGGAACAGCAGGAAAAGCTGAAAGACCTGGAAGCGCAGAAAACCGAGGCGGAGAACCTGGAGATCGTCCAGATGGTCCGCGCCCTGCGTATGACCCCGGCCCAGCTGTCCGCCATGCTGTCTGGCGGCATGGTGCCCGGCCGGGCGGTGGGTTCTGCCAATCCCGAACAGGAGGAAATGACCCATGAAGAATAAAAAGATTTTCAGAACCTTTGCCGCCCTTTGCACCTGCCTGATGCTGATGGGCGGCTTCTCTGTGACCGCCTTTGCCCAGGGCACTGACCCTGCGCCCACGGCCACACCGGCGGCGGACGCCACCAACGACAGCAACGTGGTGGTGGAGGAAACCGAGGACAGCCCCGCCCTGACCCCGGAGGGCAACGCCGCCCTGGTGGATGACTTTGGCGGCAACAAGCAGCTCATCACCGTCACCACCAAGGCGGGTAACTATTTTTACATCCTCATTGACCGCGCCAACGAGGACAAGGAGACCGCCGTCCACTTCTTGAACCAGGTGGACGAGGCCGACCTGGAGGCGCTGATGGAGGACGGCGAGACGGCGGAGGAAACGCCCGCCGTCTGCAACTGCACGGAAAAGTGCGCCGCCGGTGCGGTGAATACGGCCTGCCCGGTGTGCGCCGTGAATATGGCAGAGTGTACGGGCCAGGAGCCGGAACCCACCCCTGACCCGGAAACAGAGCCGGAGCCGGAACAGGAACCGGCAGGGCTGAACCCGGCGATGCTGCTGGTGGTGCTGGCTGTGCTGGGCGGCATCGGTGCGCTGGTCTACTTCAAATTCATCAAGCAGAAGCCCAAGACCAAGGGCAGCGACAACCTGGATGATTACGACTACGGCGAGGACGATACCGAACAGGAGGACGAGGACCCTTGGGAGACCGAGGAATCTGACGAGCCGGAGGACGCCGGCGGGGGCGGCGATGAGGAAAGCGAGAACCCGGCCAAATGACCCGGTTCACCGACAGCCCTTATGAACCCATGATGACGCGCAGGCCGGAGGGCGGGAAGGCAGCTTCCCGTCCTCCCTCTTTATCTCCCGGCCCCCCCTGCTATGGCTGCGGAACCTACCGCCCCGGCCAGCCCTGCGTGGGCTTCTGCCACAAAGAACTGACTGCGTGGCTGCGCGAAAGGAGAAAAGCAAAATGAATTATTTTATCCAATTTCTCATTGTGTTCGACCTGATCTGCTTCGGCGTCTACTTTGGCGGCGACATCGTTTGCACGGCGCTCGCCAAGGTGCGCAAAAAGACAGACGAAGAAGAATTTGAAATCTACAAAGTGGAGGACGATACAGACACCTCCAAACCGGCGCTGTCCATCGACGCCATCCGCCACTTGTTCCGCGGCGAGGTCCACGATTTTGTCTGCAACAAACTTCTGCCCAGCGGGCAGGAAACCCTTTCCGCTCTGACCGAGCCGGAGCAGACAGCGGCCCGGTTCCTGTTCTGCGCCTTGATCGGCTATCTCAAAGAGGAAGCCCCGAAGGATGAGCAGAGCTTCCCGATGGTGATGGAGATGCTGAACTATGCCGAGGGCGCGAAAGAGGACGGCGACAAGGACGTGATCGACATTCTGATGGAGGAAACCGCCGCCCGGACACATCTGCGCGAGGAATATTTCAGCGATTACCGCCGTTACCAGCTCATGCAGGTGGATAAGACGCGGGTGCTGCTGGCCTGCCGTGTCATCATCAACGACCTGCTGGGAAAGCTGTACCGCTATGATTACAACGTCGGTTATGACTGCCTTCTGGACGATGGCAACAGCGTTTCCAGAAAACTGAAAAAATCCAACGAAGAAATGGAGGTAGAGGAAGATGCGATTGGTGATCGCTGAGAAGCCCTCTGTGGCAAAATCCCTGGCCGCCGTGCTGGGCGCTGCTACCCGCAAAGACGGCTACCTGGAGGGCGGCGGCTGGCTGGTGAGCTGGTGCCTGGGGCACCTGGCCGGGCTGGCGGACGCCGCCACCTACAACCCCGACTACGCCAAGTGGCGCTATGATGACCTGCCCATTTTGCCGGAGTCCTGGCGCTTCACCATCGCCAAAGACAAGCGGGATCAGTTCGATGTGCTGCGCACCCTGCTGCGGCGGGAGGACGTGACCGAGGTAGTCAACGCCTGCGACGCCGGGCGCGAGGGCGAGCTGATTTTCCGCACGGTCTACTGCCTGGCGGGCTGCCAGAAGCCCATGAAACGGCTGTGGATTTCCAGCATGGAGGATTCCGCCATCCGGGAGGGCTTTGCCAACCTGCGCCCCGGCGCGGACTATGACGGGCTGCACCAGGCGGCCCTCTGCCGGGCCAAGGCCGACTGGCTGGTGGGTATCAACGCCACCCGACTGTTCTCGGTGCTGTACCACCGCACCCTCAATATCGGGCGGGTCATGTCCCCGACGCTGGCCCTCATCGTCCAGCGGGAGGCAGAGATCGACGCCTTCAAGCCGGTGCCGTTCTATTCTGTGGCTCTGGACCTGCCCGGTTTTACCGCTGCCAGCGCCCGCATGGACAAAAAAGCCGATGCCGAACAGCTGAAAACTGCCTGCCAGGGCGGTACGGTGACGGTCAAGCAGGTGGAGCGCAGGGACAAATCCGAGAAGCCGCCCGCCCTCTATGACCTCACCACTCTCCAGCGGGACGCCAACCGCCTGCTGGGGTTCACGGCGCAGCAGACACTGGACTACCTGCAAAACCTCTATGAAAAGAAGCTCTGCACCTATCCCCGGACGGACAGCCGCTACCTGACCTCCGACATGGCCGAGGGCCTGCCGGTGCTGGTGAATTTGGTCGCCAACGCCATGCCGTTTCGCAAAGGCATCGCCATTTCCTGCGATGCGGCGGCGGTCATCCACGACAAGAAAGTGACCGACCACCATGCGGTGATCCCCACCCGGAACATCCGCGAGGCGGATCTGTCCGCTCTGCCGGTGGGTGAACGGGCCATTCTGGAGCTGGTGGCGCTGCGGCTGCTGTGCGCGGTGGCCCCGCCCTATAACTTTGCAGAAACCGCCGTTGTTGTGGACTGCGCTGGTGCGGAGTTTACCGCCAAAGGCCGCACGGTGAAGCAGCCCGGCTGGCGGGCGCTGGACGCCGCCTACCGGGCCAGCATGAAAAATGTGGAACCGGACGGCAATTCCGAGGACAAGGCCCTGCCGGAACTAACCGAGGGCCAGGCGCTGCCGGTTGCCGGTGCCGCCGTCAAGGAGGGCAAGACCACCCCGCCCAAGCACTTCACTGAGGATACCTTACTCTCTGCGATGGAGACTGCCGGAAAAGACGATATGCCGGAGGACGCCGAGCGCAAGGGGCTGGGCACCCCCGCCACCCGCGCCGGAATTTTAGAGAAATTGGTGTCCACCGGCTTCCTGGAACGCAAAAAGAGCAAGAAAACCGTGCAGCTTTTGCCGTCCCACGATGCCATTTCCCTGATTACCGTCCTGCCGGAGCAACTGCAATCCCCGCTGCTGACCGCTGAGTGGGAGTACCGGCTGGGCGAGATCGAGCGCGGCGAGCTGGCCCCGGAGGACTTCATGGCTGAGATCACCGCCATGCTGAAGGAGCTGGTGGGAACTTATCAGGTCATCAAGGGCAGCGAGTACCTGTTTGCCCCGCCCCGCGAGGTGGTGGGCAAATGCCCCCGCTGCGGCGGTGAAATTGCAGAAATGCAAAAAGGCTTCTTCTGTCAGGACCAATCTTGCAAATTTGCGATCTGGAAGAACAACAACTGGTGGGCAGCGAAGCGCAAACAACCCACCAAGGCCATTGTGGCGGCGCTGCTGAAAGATGGCCGCGCCCATGTGACCGGGCTGTACTCCGAGAAAAGCGGCAAGACCTACGACGCCACCGTGGTGCTGGAAGATACCGGCCAGTACGTCAACTTCAAGCTGGAATTTGACCGGCAGAAAGGCGGCGGCAAATGAAACTGAGTTTGTATGAACAGGAAACGATTATCCTCTACAACCAGGCCGAGGCCACCGCCGAGGTCTATTCCCACGACCCGCGCCTGCTGGAAAAGCTGCGGCGGCTGGCGGAAAAATACCCGGACCAGATCGTGAAAAAGGACCGTCAGACCTTTACGGTGCCCAAACGCTGCGTATCGGTGCGGGAGCCGTACAGCGCCGAGCGCCGCAAGGCCGCCAGCGAACGGGCCAAGGCCGCCGGGTACAAACCACCCGTCACGAAAGCGGGCGGCAAGTAAGCATGGGCGAGAGCGTCTTTGAAGTCGTAAAACAGTCCGTCACCGCCAGAGAGGCGGCGGAGCTTTACGGCATCGCGGTGGGGCGCGGCGGCATGGCCTGCTGTCCCTTCCACGATGACCGCCACCCCAGCATGAAGGTGGACACCCGTTTCCACTGTTTTGGCTGCGGCGCAGACGGCGATGTGATCGACTTCACCGCCCGGCTCTATGACCTGTCCCCCAAGGGGGCCGCTGAAAAGCTGGCCCAGGATTTTGGCCTTTCTTATGACAGCAAGGCCCCGATCCGGCGAAGTTATGTCCGGCAGAAAACCGAGGCGCAGGTGCGGAAAGAAAAACGAGAACACGGCTGGCGCGTCCTGACGGACTACTATCACTTGCTCCGAAAATGGGAGGCCGACTATTCCCCCAAGACGGCGGACGAGGACCCGCACCCGCGCTTTTTGGAGGCCGTCCAAAAAAAAGACTACATGGGCTATCTGCTGGACACCTTTCTCGACAGCAGCACCGAGGAACAGGACCAGTGGATCGCAGAACACACCGCTGAAATTTCGGCCATAGAAGGGAGAGTGAACATCATGGCTGACAAACCCACCAACCGGGAACGGTTGCAGCAAATCACGGCGGGCATTGAACAGGGCATCAAGGAGTTGTTCGAGAGCGAAAAGTATATGCGCTACCTGTCTGTGATGTCCCGGTTCCACCGCTATTCCGTCAACAACACCATGCTCATCTATATGCAGAAGCCGGACGCCACGCTGGTAGCCGGATATAACAAGTGGAAAAATCAGTTTGAGCGCCATGTGAAAAAGGGTGAGCATGGTATTACCATCATCGCGCCAACGCCGTTCAAGAAAAAGATCGAGGAACAGAAGTTGGACCCGGACACCAAAGCCCCCATCCTGGATGCAGAGGGCAAGGCGGTCATGGAGGAACGGGAAGTTGAGATCCCCATGTTCCGCCCGGTGAAGGTGTTTGATGTGAGCCAGACGGACGGCAAGCCCCTGCCGGAGCTGGCGTCCTCCCTGTCCGGGAATGTCCAGAACTACGAGGCTTTCATGGAGGCCCTGCGCCGGTCCGCGCCGGTGCCGCTCTCCGTGGAGCCGATGGCCGCCAACATGGACGGGTATTTCTCGCCGGACCAGCAGCGCATCGCCATCCGGGCAGGCATGAGCGAGGTGCAGACCGTTTCCGCCGCCGTCCATGAGATCGCCCACAGCAAGCTGCACAACTACGCCAAGGCCCAGGAGGAAGCGGCCAGGGCCGGTGATAAGGAGCCGCCCAAGAAGAAAGACCGCAACACCGAGGAGGTGGAGGCCGAGAGCATTTCCTATGCCGTCTGCCAGTATTACGGTATCCAGACCGGCGAGAACAGCTTCGGCTACATCGCCAACTGGAGCCAGGGTAAGGAGCTACCGGAGCTGCGGGCCAGTCTGGAGACCATCAACAAGGCGGCCGGGGAACTGATCGCGGACATTGACCGGCACTATAAGGTTATCTGCAAGGAGCGCGGTATTGACCTGGCCGCCCAGTCGGAACAGACAGTGCCGCAGCAGGAAGCCGCATCGGAGGCGGAGGTCCCCATGCAGGCTCCCGCCCGCCATGCTTACAAGCTCCACAGCAATTTTGAGCGTACCTCACCGGCAGACAGTACCTATATCCAGGAATATACCGTTGCGGATGATTTATCCCTTATCCCCGGAGAGGTACTTTATGCGGGAACCTATGACGAGTGTGTAAAACTGCACAACGCCCTTCAAGATGGCAGTATGACGGCTGAGCAGGTCAAGGCCCAGGCGCAGGCGGAAAAGCTCTATGAGTTGGACGGACGGCTGTACCTCCACGTCCAGCCCTGTGACGGCGGTTATGACTACACTATCTACGACAAGGGCACAATGCGGGCATTGGACGGCGGCCAGCTGGACGCCCCGGAGCTGCCCCTGTCCACCGCCGCGCTGAAAATCTGCGAGATGCACGACATGGGCGGCCAATCCATTCAGTATGCGCCGCTGTCCATGATCGAAACTTTGCAGGAGGCGGCTGTCCAGCAGATGCAGGCAGCGGCCCAGGCCGCCGCCCCGGAAACTACCATGCTGCCGGACGCCCCGGAGCAGCACCTGGACGAGTACCCCATGCCGGACCCCACGCTGACCCAGGACGATTTGGAAAAGAGCGGCTATCTGGACGGGGACCTTCTGCCCCTCTCCAAAGAGCGGGCCTATGAGCTGATGGAGCGCGACCTGACCGTTTATATCGTCCAGCAGGGTGAGAATCCGGCGATGGCTTTTGATACCACCGACCTGGACGCCTACGACGGGATCTTCGCCGTCACCCGCGAGGAATGGGAGGAAAGCCCGGCTTTCGATGCTCAGGTCAAGGAGCGCATGGACCACCAGCAGGAACGGGAGCAGGCGTTCCTCGATCACAAGGGCGACTGCTTCGCTATTTATCAGGTGAAGCACACCGACGAGTTGCGGGACATCCGCTATGAGGGGCTGGAATGGCTCAAGTCCATCGGGCAGACGGCGCAGCGGGACAACTACGATCTAGTCTACACCGCGCCGCTGCTGCCCTCCGATTTGAAGGGCGATACTGCCGAACAGCTTTTTTACCGCTTCAACAATGAACACCCCGCCGACTACCGTCACCCGTCCATGAGCGTCAGCGACATCGTTGCCATCAAGCGGGACGGCAAGGTATCCTGTCACTACTGCGACAGCTTCGGCTTTGCCGAGGTTCCCGGCTTCCTGCCGGACAACCCGCTGAAAAATGCGGAAATGGCCGTGGAGGATGACTACGGCATGATCGACGGCATTCTCAACAACGGCCAGCGGCAGCCGCCCCAACGGGAGTTGCCGGAAAAACGGAAGTCCGTTGTGGAGCAGCTGAAAAGCCAGCCCAAACCCGAACATAAAAAGACAGCGCCCAAAAAGAGCGCGGAAAGGGAGATCTGATATGAACGCTTTGACTTTTGAGGAAACCAACCTGCTGTGCATCTACAACCCCGGCACCCGCCAGGGGGCCATCGAGGCCCTGACCGAGATGCGCGGCCACTTGCAGGCGGACGAGGACGAGCTGCTGGCCCTGACCGACAGTACCCTCGCCAAGCTGCGCGCCATGACCGACGCCGAGTTTGACGAGCTGGAGCTGTACCCGGATTTTGATGAATAACACACTGTTTTGACCCGCAGGGCGGCCACCGTGCCGCCCTGCTTTTATATAAGACCAGGAAGGAGGACAGAATCCCATGCCAACCAAAGCAGAACAATACGCGCAGATGGCCGACCAGGTGGCGCGGCAGCTCACCGGCAGCTGGCAGGAGTGGGCGGGCTTTCTCACCACCGCCGCCCGCCTCTACAAATATCCGTTCCATGAACAGCTGATGATCTACGCCCAGCGCCCGGACGCTACCGCCTGCGCCGAGTACGACCTGTGGAACAACCGCATGGGCCGGTATGTGCGGCGCGGGTCCAAGGGCATCGCCCTGGTGGATGATTCCGGGGACCGGCCCCGACTGCGGTATGTATTCGACATTTCCGACACCGGCACCCGTGAACACTCCCGCACCCCCTGGCTGTGGACGATGAACGAGGAACACACCGCGCCGGTCATGGCGATGCTGGAACGCAACTATGATGTGAGCGGCGGCGACCTGGCCCAGCAGCTGGCCGATGTGGCCGCCAAGCTGGCGGAGGAATACTGGGCCGACCACCGGCGGGATATTCTCCCTATCGTTGACGGTTCCTTTTTGGAAGAGTACGATGAGTACAACATCGAAGTCCAGTTCAAATCCACCGCCGCTGTCAGCATCACCTATGCCCTGATGTCCCGCTGTGGGCTGGAGCCGGAGCAGTATTTCAGCCATGAGGATTTCATGGCGATCTTCGACTTCAACACCCCCGCCACCGTGGGGGCGCTGGGCACGGCGGTCAGCCAGATAAACCAGCAGGTACTGCGGCAGATCGGCGTCACCATCCAGAACTATGAGCGCGCCAAGGGCGCGGAAAGGAGTGCCACACATGGAAAACAACCTGACTTACACGAGGAACGGCGATTACCTGATCCCCGACCTGAAGCTGTCCGAACAGCCGGAGAAGCCCCTGGGCAAGTACGGCAGGATGCGCAAAGCGTACCTGAAGGAACACCGGCCCATCCTCTACAACCAGCTGCTGATGAGCGAGAAGCTGTACCCGCACCTTCGGGAGATCGACGAGACCGCGAACAGCCGTCTGGAGCAGATGATGCCCCGGCTGGCGGAGGCAGCGGGCGCGACGGAGCAGCTGAAAGCCAGCGACCCCATGCAGTGGGTGGGCCTGATGAACACCTGCAAGGCCCAGGCGGAGGAGATCCTGCTGGCGGAACTTATCAACAGCTGACCTTAAACCTGTTCCTCTCCGAAGCGGAACAAATCCATAAAATCGACGAAGCAGAGAGTGTGAAAACGCCCTCTGCTTTTTCTATGCCCAAACCCGCTGCGCAGGCGGAACCTGTGCGCCGGGCGCTGACCCAGGCGGAGATCGACGCCGCCATCCAGGAATGGAACGGCAATATTGAAAGTAAGCACGCGGTTGTCCGCTACATGAAGGACCATGCCCGTGAAAAGGATACCGCCGCCTGGCTGCGGCAGGAGTACGGCGATGATCTCCCGGCCCTGCCTGTGACGGTGGACGGCGCGGCGGGCGACGTGCCCTGGCCCAAGGTGCAGCGCCGGATCGTCCAGCTCATCAAGGAAGATCGGTTCTACACCGAGGCGGAGCAGGACCGATTTGACAACATCGACTCCATCGCCATCCGGGAGGCCCTGGCCGAGCGCGGCATCGTGAACGGCCAGGTGGTGGACCCGGAAAAGCTGGACAGTGATCCATTCATCCGGCAGGTCATGCGGGATGTGGAGGCCGTCGCAACCGAGGAACAGGCCGAGGCAGCGGCAAAGCCGCCTGTGCCGGACTTATCCGGCCAGCCCGTCACCCGCGAGGGCGACACCCTCACCATTGGCAGCGGCGAACCCACCCATGAGATCGACATCACGGTGTCGGACGAGGAATATGCCGCCATCCGGGGCACCATCCCGGAGCGCACCGCCTACGATCCGTCCGCCCCGGTTTACAATGTGGGCAATACCGTCTATCTGGATGACCGCGCCCATCAAATTACCGAACTGCGGGAGGATACGGTGCAGCTGCTGCCCACCGGCATGAGCTATCCCATCTACCGGGTCGAGAGCCGGGAGCGGTTCGAGCAGCTTTTGCGGGCAGACAACCGCAACGACTTCTACACCGAGTTCCTGCCCGTCAACCCTGACACGGCGGACCAGGACCTGCGGGACGTGCTGGCCCACGGCCTGATCGGCGCGCCGAACAAGGCGGAGCTTTCCGAACTGCTGCGCACCGGCAAGAGCAACCGGGAGGTCGCCCTGTGGCTGAGCCGGGCCTATCCTGACATCATCGAGACGATGGAGCTGGAGACCGGCGATACCGCCGACTACCGAACCATACCCGAAGGCATCGAGCTGGAAGTGCTGGACGCGGACGAGAAGCGACTGGCCATGCTGTTCTTCCGCTGGGATGAGGTTGCACCGCTGCTGCGCGGGCTATATGCCCGCCAGCTGGACGGCTTTGTGCAGGAGCAGGATGAACCGTATATGGAAGCCCCTGCCGCCGTGGAAGAACCTGCCGAAACCGCCAAGCCCATTGAAGAAGCTGCTGAGGCACCGGCGTTCCACTCCGAGACGGTGGCCGTCTACCCCGGTGACAAAAACGGACTTCCCTATGACGTGGTGGTGGAACGGCTGCACGTTGACCGGCCGGAACCCACGCCGCCTGAACCGACGCCGGACACGCAGCCGGAGGAAAAGCCGGATCACCCGGTCGCCATCCCGGTGAACGGTGAGTGGCAGACTTTCCCCAACCAGAGGGCAGCCGAACAGGCGGCCTATCAGGAGTACCGGGACAACCTGCGCCGCAACGCCGAGAACTTCCGCATCACCGACGACCATCTGGGCGAGGGCGGCCCCAAGGCCAAGTACCAGGCCAATGTGGCGGCGATCAAGCTGCTGAAATATCTGGAAGAGACCACCGGGCAGGCCACGCCGGAACAGCAGGAGGTATTGTCCCGCTATGTGGGCTGGGGCGGCGTGGCGGATGCCTTTGACCCGGACAAACCCGCGTGGGATGCCGAGTATTCGGAACTGAAAGAACTGCTGACCCCAGAGAAATACGCTGCGGCGCGGGCCTCCACCCTCAACGCCCACTATACCAGCCCCACCGTCATCCGCGCCATCTATGAGGCCGTGGAGCAGATGGGCTTCCGCACCGGCAACATTCTGGAACCGTCCTGCGGCGTGGGTAATTTCTTCGGGATGCTGCCGGAGAGCATGGCCGGGAGCAGGCTGTACGGCGTGGAGCTGGATTCCATCAGCGGGCGGATTGCCCAGCAGCTCTACCCCAAGGCTAACATCACCGTGGCGGGCTTTGAGACCACCGACCGGCGGGACTTCTATGACCTTGCCATCGGTAACGTCCCTTTCGGCCAGTACCAGGTGAACGACAAAGCCTACAACAAGCTGGGCTTCAACATCCACAACTACTTTTTTGCCAAGGCGCTGGACCAGGTGCGCCCCGGCGGCGTGGTGGCCTTTGTCACCAGCCGCTACACAATGGACGCCAAGGATTCCACCGTGCGCCGGTATCTGGCCCAGCGGGCCGAGCTGCTGGGGGCGATCCGCCTGCCCAACAACGCTTTCCGCGCCAATGCCGGGACCGATGTGGTGTCCGACATCCTGTTTCTGCAAAAGCGGGACCGCCCGCTGGACATCGCCCCGGACTGGACCCAAACCGGCCGGACCGAGGAAGGCTTCACGGTCAACCAGTATTTTCTGGATCACCCGGAGATGGTGCTGGGGCGGCCCACCGCCGAAAGCACCCAATACGGCAAACAGGATTACACCGTGGCCCCCATCGAGGGGCTGGAGCTGGCCGATCAGCTGCACGATGCCGTGAAGTACATTCGCGGCACCTACCAGGAGGCCGCGCTGCCGGAGCTGGGCGAGGGCGAGGACATCGACGAATCCCTCCCGGCTGACCCCAATGTGAAGAACTACTCCTACACGGTGGTGGACGGCGCGGTGTACTTCCGGGAAAACAGCCGCATGGTGCGCCCCGACCTGAACGCCACCGCCGAGGCCCGCGTCAAAGGGCTGGTGGGGCTGCGGGATTGTGTGCAGCGGCTCATCGACCTGGAGATGGACGCCGCCGCGCCGGATGCCGACATCCGGGCGCAGATAGCCGAACTGAACCGCCGCTATGACGATTTTTCCGCCAAGTACGGACTTATCAATGACCGGGCGAACCGGCTGGCCTTTGCCGATGACAGCAGCTATTACCTGCTCTGTGCCCTGGAGGTGCTGGACGAGGATGGCCGGTTGGAGCGCAAGGCAGATATGTTCACCAAACGCACGATCAAGCCACATGAGGCCGTCACCACCGTAGACACCGCCTCCGAGGCCCTGGCGGTCTCCATTTCTGAAAAAGCCTGCGTGGATATGGCCTACATGGAACAGCTCACCGGCAAAACCGGCGAAGAATTGGCTGACGAGCTGCGCGGTGTCATCTTCCGTGTACCGGGCCAGACTGAGCCGGACGGAACGCCCCATTATGTGACCGCCGATGAATACCTCTCCGGCAACGTGCGCCGGAAGCTGCGCCAGGCCCAGCGGGCGGCGGAGCAGGACCCGGCCTTTGCGGTCAACGTGGAGGCCCTGACCGCTGCCCAGCCCAAAGACCTGGACGCTTCCGAGATCGAGGTGCGGTTGGGTGCGACGTGGATCGACAAGGAGTACATCCAGCAATTCATGTACGAGACCTTCGACACGCCTTTTTACCTCCAGCGCAGCATTGAAGTCCACTACACCCCCTTTACGGCGGAATGGCAGATCTCCGGCAAAAATGTCGTGGGGCAAAACAACGTGGCCGCCTATTCGACCTACGGGACCAGCCGCGCCAACGCCTATAAAATCCTCGAAGATTCCCTCAATCTGCGGGATGTGCGTATCTACGACACCGTGGAGGACGCGGACGGCAAGGAACGCCGGGTGCTGAACGCCAAGGAAACCACCCTGGCCGCCCAAAAGCAGCAGGCCATCCGGGATGCTTTCCGCGACTGGATTTGGCGCGACCCGGAACGTCGGCAGGCGCTGGTGCGCCAGTACAATGAGGAAATGAACGCCACCCGCCCCCGCGAATATGATGGCAGCCACATTGTTTTTGGCGGCATGAACCCGGCCATCACCCTGCGGGAACACCAGAAAAACGCCATCGCCCATGTGCTGTACGGCGGCAACACGCTGTTGGCCCATGAGGTGGGCGCGGGCAAGACGTTTGAAATGGTAGGGGCCGCGATGGAGGCCAAACGGCTGGGGCTGTGCCAAAAGAGCTTATTCGTGGTGCCCAACCACCTGACCGAACAGTGGGCTTCGGAGTTCCTGCGTCTGTACCCGTCCGCGAACATCCTGGTGACAACCAAAAAGGACTTCGAGAAGCACAACCGCAAGAAGTTCTGTGCCCGTATTGCCACCGGCGACTACGACGCCATCATCATGGGTCACTCCCAGTTCGAGAAAATCCCCATCAGCAAGGAACGCCAGGAGCGGCTGCTGCATGAGCAGATTTGGGAAATCACCGAGGGTATCGCCGAGGTGGAGGCCAGCGGCGGGGAACGGTTCACCGTCAAGCAGCTGGAACGCACGAAAAAGTCTTTGGAGGCGCGGCTGGAAAAGCTGCAAGCCGAGGACCGCAAGGACGATGTGGTGACGTTTGAACAGCTGGGCGTGGACCGGCTCTTTGTGGACGAGGCGCACAATTATAAAAACCTGTTCCTCTATACAAAAATGCGGAATGTGGCGGGCCTTTCCACTACGGACGCGCAGAAATCCAGCGATATGTTTGCCAAGTGCCGGTACATGGATGAAATCACAGGCGGGCGCGGTGTAGTTTTTGCCACCGGCACGCCGGTTTCCAACAGCATGACCGAGCTTTACACCATGCAGCGGTATCTCCAATATGACCGGCTGCAAGAGCTGGGCATGGCGCACTTTGACTGCTGGGCCAGCCGCTTCGGGGAGACAGTGACCGCTTTGGAGCTTGCCCCGGAAGGGACCGGCTACCGGGCGCGGACCCGCTTCTCCAAGTTCTTCAACCTGCCGGAGCTGATGAACCTGTTCAAAGAGGTGGCAGACATCAAGACCGCCGACCAGCTCCATCTTCCCACCCCGGAGGTAGAATATCACAACATCGTGGCCCAGCCCACCGAACAGCAGCAGGAAATGGTGAAGGCGCTCTCGGAACGCGCTTCCCTGGTACACAGCGGCACGGTGGACCCGTCCCAGGACAATATGCTCAAGATCACCAGCGACGGGCGCAAGCTGGGGCTGGACCAACGGATCATCAACCAGCTGCTGCCGGATGAGCCGGGCACCAAGGTCAATCAATGCGTGGACAATATCATGCAGATTTGGCGGGACGGCGAGGCCGACAAGCTGACCCAGCTGGTGTTCTGCGACATCTCCACGCCCCAGGCCCGGCCTGCCAAAAAGGTAGCGAAGGCGCTGGACAACCCGACCCTCCACGCTTTGGAGGACGCGGTGCCGCTGGACGAGCCGGAACCGGCCTTTACGGTCTACGAGGACATCCGGCAGAAGCTCATCGCTAAAGGTGTGCCCGCCGAGCAGATTGCCTTTATCCATGAGGCCAACACCGAGGTGCGCAAAAAGGAGCTGTTCTCCAAGGTCCGCACCGGCCAGGTGCGCGTCCTGCTGGGCAGCACGGCCAAGATGGGTGCAGGCACCAACGTGCAGGATCGCCTGGTGGCGCTGCATGACCTGGACTGCCCGTGGCGGCCCGGCGACCTGGCCCAGCGAAAGGGCCGCATTGAGCGCCAAGGCAACCAGAACGAGACTGTCCATGTGTACCGCTATGTCACTGAGGGGACGTTTGACGCCTACCTCTGGCAGACGGTGGAAAACAAACAGAAATTCATCAGCCAGATTATGACCTCCAAATCGCCGGTGCGAAGCTGCGACGATGTGGACGAAACCGCGCTGTCCTTTGCCGAGATCAAGGCGCTGTGCGCCGGGGACCCGCGCATCAAGGAACGCA
>DXYV01000050.1 GCA_019415645.1 Clostridiales bacterium | reverse complement strand
GTTGGGGGCTGGGTTATGCCGCCGCTCGTTTCCGGCTCTGGCTGAGACGGGGTTTCCGAAGCTACCGGGGCAATAGGGGCGGTTTCCGGGATTTCACCAGTGTTTTCCGGGATTTCTTCCGAAATACCTGCGGAGGGACCGGCCGTCTCATCGTCTGGAATGGAGATGTACTGAGCCGACCAGCCCAAAATGCATCCGCAACAAAGAAAAATAAGACATAGCAAGGGAATCTTGAACCGAAAACGGGACTTCTTGCGGCGTGGCGTATCTTGCAGCTGCCGGCGGCCGTAGGAATGGGAAGGCTTGGACATAACGCGGGACCTCCTTGCGAATCAGTAAGTTCAAAACAGCCGGAAGGAACGCGGGGTTCCCCTTGAATCCGCTGAAATTGATTTCAGCTATCCAATTAGACGAAGAAGGTCGGAAAATGTTCCGGAATTATCCGGTTTTTTGAATGCTGTCGGAAGGGAGGAAAATGGTAGGGAAAAGCGCCGGGTACATGCGTACCCGGCGCTTCTGTTGTGACCTATTTGGAATAAACCGATGCGTTTAGCCCTCGATCTGGGTGATAGTGACGGAGCCGGTGTTGGCAGCGTCCACGGAGGGCAGCACGGCGGTGTTGGCGTAGCACTGGATGGTGCGGACCACAGAGGTGTCCTGCTCCACGACGGGGGCGGTGTCGCCGGTGTAGAAGATCTCCAGCGTGCAGCCGTCGGCCACATAGACCTTCAGCGGGCGGCTGAAGGTGGAGCCGTCCAGATAGATGCGGGCAGCGGCATAGGAGCCGAACTCGGTGCCGGAGATGGAGATGTCGTACTCATCCTCGGCCAGCTCACCCAGCTGGATCTCGCCGCAGTTGATGTACTGCGCCACGAACTTGCCCTCACGGACCACACTGGCGATGCCGGAGGGATACTCCACGGAGCAGTCCTCCAGAATGAGGGAGGTCACGTCGGAGAGCATGGAGGTGTTGTTGGTGCAGTTGGTGGGAGACATCTTCAGGGTGCTGTCGTAGCCATAGAAGGTGGAGATACCCGTCTGGTTGCCGGAGCCGGCGCCGAAGTAATCGGAGCCCACCACATAGGTGGTAGCGGCCTCGTCGGCGAACGCGCCGCCGATGGTATCGGTACCCTCGTTGACCGTGGTGTTGTCATAGACCACGATGCCGCTGAAGAAGTCGGAGGAGTTGATGCGGTCGGAGCCCGTCAGAGCGGAGTCCTTATAGATGATGGTGCCGTTGTAGCACAGCAGGCCGGAGGCAGGGGAGTTGAAGTCGCAGCTGTCCACCAGAATGGTGCCGCCGGCGTAAGCCGTCAGGCCGGTGTTGGTCTGATGGCCGAAGGTGCCCTGGAAGTCAATGACGCAGTCCTTCAGGGTCAGGATGGAGTCCTCACCGTAGACCAGCGTGGCGACGGCATGGCCCCAGCGGTAAGCCAGAGGATAGGGGTTGGAGGCCGCCATGTTGCCCATCTGGATGGTGGAGTCGGTCAGAGTGACATCAGCACCGTTGCGGACGACCAGGATGGTCTCATCGGTGGCTTCACTATCGGCGTCGCCGTTGGAGAAGGTCTCGCCAGTGACCTGGGCGTCCTCATCGTAGACAACCGTATTGTCGCCGATGGTCATGAAGCCGTCAGTCATCTGCTGTACGCCGCCGGTACCGGCGCATACGTCATACAGGACCTGGATCAGATCCACCTTCTTCATATCGACGGTCAGATCCTCGCCGGCGGCGGGGGTATACAGACCGGCCTGGACCATCGCGGCCACATAGGGCTTGGCCCACGTGCTGACGATCACATCGTCGCCCAGGATCTCGTCCGCCTCTTCGTCGGAGACCAGAGAAACCGTGATGTCAAAGTTGGAGTTCACCTGCATGGTGGTGCTGGTGGGGAACTCGGGGTTAGCGGTGGTGCCGTCCTGATAGTTGATCAGGCGGTACAGGGTGATGAGCAGCTGCTCGGTGGTGACGTAGCCGTAGGGATCGAAGCAGTTCTCGCCGGCCTCGCCCGTGGCGGACTCCTCGGCGGACAGAGCGCCCACGCCGTTCATGATGCCGGACCAGCGCACGTTGGTCACCGCGTCGTTGAACTTCATGCCGACCACGGAGCCAGCCTGGTTGATGGGTACATCGTCATAGAACCACATGCCGTCGTCGTTCACAATACCGTAATACCGGTAGAGGAAGAAGGCCAGGTCATAGCGGTAGAAGGGGTCGTCGGCGCCAAAGGTGGTGAAGGTCTTGCCGCCGTTGGTCACGCCGCTGGACAGCCACCAGTTGACGGCCTCCTCAGCCTCCGGATAAGCGGCCAGATCACTAAAGTCGTCGAAGTGGAACAGCTGCGTGTTGCCGCCGATGGAGTTGGCGTTTGCGCTCTTCTCCGGGGCAGCGTCCCCTACCTCCAGCGTGTAGCCGCTGTTGGGCAGGGTCAGGGTTTTGGCCGAGGCGGATACGCCGATGGTCAATGCCATGGACAGGGCAAGACCGGTGGCCAAAGTGCGTTTGAGACGGTTCTTCTTCATATGTTTGCTCCTTCCCAAAAGAGATTTTGCAGCAGCAGACGGAACACTTAGCCGCCTAACTGTTGCGTTGTCTAAATTATAGCGTTACGCCAGAGGAAAATCAAGTGGAAATCGAGCATTTTCACGAAAAAAGTGAAGAAAATATAACTTGAATTAGCGAAACGGACAAAACAAAAAGGTTATATTTGTAAGGTTCGATAATTTGATGATACAGAGCATAAAAAAGGCAGACCGGGAGACCGGTCCGCCGCGCAAAAAACAGGGAAGCGATGTATCAGTCGAGAAAGAGCCGGGGGTCCATTCCATAGAGCTGGACCACCTCCAAAAGGTCGCTGTGAAGAAGGTCATAGGAGGAGGCCAGCCGTCCTCCGTCGCTGTCCAGATCATAGCCCATGGCGTTCCAGGCGTACCACACCAGGTAGGAGCATTGTAGGCCGAAGTAGAAGCTGTCCGGGTCCGGAGCCTTGGGACCCAGAAAGCCGGCGCTCAGGTGGTAGGGGATGTCAAGCAGATGTTCCATGGCATAGTCCGCCGCTTCTTTGCGGCCCTCCGCGTCCAGTCCCTTGACCCGGAGCACCGCTACATTGGAATAATTCCGCCAGTGATCCAGGGATACTACTCTGGAGTTGGTGCCCAAAACCACGCACTCCAGCGCCGCCAAACCATCCTCCGTCTCCACCACCAGCCCCGCGTGGCCATGCCGCCAGCCCAGGGAGTGAGTGGACAGGGTGATCAGAATGTCGCCGGGCTGAAGATCCACCAGTTCAGGGGCATAGACGGTCTGGCCGCTGGCGTCCTGCAAATGGTCCTCCCGGGTGAACCACCCCAACAGCGGGTCGCAGGTGATGGTATAGTCGGCGAAAAAGGTTGCCTGAATCTGCCGGATCGCGGCCCGGCCGGCTTCCCCGGCGGACAGGAGCCTGTCCACCGCAGACCGGCCCAGGCCGGTCTGAAGGAAGAGGGTTTGATAGTCCGAATCGGACAGAGAATCCTGCGCCAGCAGCGTGGACAGATCCTCCTGGGCGTAGTCCGGAGTAAAGAAAGTGCCGGGCCGGTGGGCCACCAGGGTTTGGGCCAGCAGCATGGCGCACAGGAGCGCGGCCAAAAGACCGGCAAGAACGAGGAGGCGTTTGCCCCATTTCGGCAGGCGGTGGGTACGCAAGGCGGATTCTCCCTTTCATAGCATAGGACGGGCTGGAAACAACATAAGGTTGAAGGAATTCTATCACAAAATCCGGCCCAGGAAAAGGGGGTGTTTGCAGTTGGACTGCCGCGTAGCGGATCTGCGCTATAAGGAGATCATTGACGTGAGCGATGGGACGCGCTACGGTTATGTCAGCGATGTGGAGCTGGACACGTCCAGCGGACAGATACAGGCTCTAGTGATCTATGGACGGCTGCGGCTGTTCGGCCTGCTGGGGCGGGAGGAGGATCTGGTCTTTCCGTGGAGTGCGGTAAAGCGCTTTGGAGAGGACATCATCCTGGTGGAATCCGACGGATGCCTGGCCGCCCGCAGGCGGCGCTCCGGTGGGAGCGGCCGGGAGCGGAAGGGCTTTTTCTGAAGCCATGGGCGAAAGCGAAAAATTTACGTTGCCAGAACCAGAAAATGCTTGCAATTTGAGGGCGGGTGTGGTATCATATCAAGGCATTACGCATGGGGAAGGATTTTCCGCTTCGTGCTTTCGACTGAAAGTGAGCGGCAGAGATGAGAACCCCAGTGGTAAAAACGAAAATTAGGAGGAAAAAATCACATGGCAGTTGTATCGATGAAGCAGCTTCTGGAGGCCGGCGTGCACTTCGGTCACCAGACCCGCCGCTGGAACCCCAAAATGGCCACCTATATCTACACCGAGCGCAATGGTATCTATATCATTGATCTGCAGAAGACGGTGAAGAAGCTGGAGGAGGCCTATAACTTCGTCCGCACCCTCTCCGAGAACGGCCAGAGCCTGCTGTTCGTGGGCACCAAGAAGCAGGCCCAGGACGCCATCCGCGACGAGGCGACCCGCTGCGGCATGTTCTATGTGAACGCCCGCTGGCTGGGCGGCATGCTGACCAACTTTAAGACCATGCGCGGCCGCGTGGACCGTCTGAACCAGCTGAAGAAGATGCAGGAGGACGGCACCTTCGACATGCTGCCCAAGAAGGAAGTCATGAAGCACCTGGGCGAGATCGCCAAGCTGGAGAAGTACCTGGGCGGCGTGGTCGAGATGAAGAAGCTGCCCGGCGCTCTGTTCGTGGTGGACCCCCGCAAGGAGCGCAACGCCATCAACGAAGCCCGCAAGCTGAACATCCCCATCGTGGCCATCGTGGACACCAACTGCGATCCCGATGAGATCGACTATGTCATCCCCGGCAACGACGATGCTATCCGTGCCATCAAGCTGATTTCCGGCGTGATGGCCAACGCGGTCCAGGAGGGCAAGCAGGGCCAGGACGCCCCCGAGGCGGAGAAGACCGAGGAAGAGCCCGTCGTGGCGGAGTAATCCCGGCAAAGACCCATTTTTGAGTTGAGATGTATCGGAAAAGGCGCCCGCCCGTGCGCGTGGCGGACGCCTTTTTCAAACAAAATTGTTGGAGGTTGCACATTATGGCAGTTACTGCAAAGGACGTACAGGCTCTGCGCGAGATGACCGGCGTAGGCATGATGGATTGTAAGAAGGCCCTGACTGAGGCCAACGGCGACATGGACAAGGCCGTTGAGATCCTGCGCGAGAAGGGCCTGGCCGCTTCTCAGAAGAAGGCCGGCCGCATTGCCGCCGAGGGTATGGCTTATGCCGCTGTGATCGACGGTGTGGGCGTCGTGGTCGAGGTCAACGCTGAGACCGACTTCGTGGGCAAGAATGAGAAGTTTGTCAACTTCGTCAAGGGTGTGGCCGCCGTGGTGGCCAAGGAGAAGCCCGCTGATCTGGACGAGCTGATGACCAAGGACTTCGGCAACGGCCGCACCGTGCTGGAGGAGCAGCAGGAGATGGTGCTGGTAATCGGCGAGAATATCAAGATCCGCCGCTTTGCCTTCTATACCGACGGGATTTCCGTGCCCTACAACCATGCCGGCGGCAAGATCGGCGTGCTGGTCAACCTGGACACGAACCTGACCGCGGAGCAGGTCAACGAGGTGGGCAAGGATATGGCCATGCAGATCGCCGCGCTGAATCCCCGCTTCCTGGATAAGGGTGAGGTGGATCAGGCGACCCTGGACGAGGAGAAGAAGATTCTGCTGGTCCAGATGGAGAACGATCCCAAGATGGCTTCCAAGCCCGAGAAGGTCAAGGAGGGCATCGTGGCCGGTAAGCTGGGCAAGTTCTACAAGGAGAACTGCCTGCTGCAGCAGGAGTTTGTGAAGGACAACTCCATGAGCGTGGAGCAGTATATGGCTTCTGTTGCCAAGTCTCTGGGCGGGACCATCAGCCTGAAGGCCGCCGTCCGTTTCGAGAAGGGCGAGGGCATCGAGAAGAAGCAGGAGAACTTCGCCGAGGAGATTGCCAAGCAGCTGGGCAAGTAAACAGCAGACTATGATGAAGGGCCGGACATGGAATGTCCGGCCCTTTCACATGTGCGAAGTTCTCCTGCACCCGCCGGAGGCGGGGCGCGCCGAGTGGCGCGGAACAAGTGTTTTGCCGCAGGCAAAACCTTGGCGAAGGGCAAATTCAGTTTGCCCGAGCAAAAGAAAAAACGGGGTCCCCGGGCGGCAGAGCCGACGGGGGAGGAACTTCGCGGAGGAGATTGCCAAGCAGCTGGGCAAGTAAACAGCAGACTATGATGAAGGGCCGGACATGGAATGTCCGGCCCTTTCACATGTGCGAAGTTCTCCTGCACCCGCCGGAGGCGGGGCGCGCCGAGTGGCGCGGAACAAGTGTTTTGCCGCAGGCAAAACCTTGGCGAAGGGCAAATTCAGTTTGCCCGAGCAAAAGAAAAAACGGGGTCCCCGGACGGCGGAGCCGACGGGGGAGGAACTTCGCGGAGGAGATCGCCAAGCAGCTGGGCAAGTAAGCAGCGAACGATGATTGAGGGCCGGACATTTCATGTCCGGCCCTTTTGTATGCGCGAAGTTCTCTTGCGGCTGTTTATTCTGCGGATATGCGGCGCGGCAGGGAGGGGACAGCCTCTCAGTGCGTCAGATAGACGGCGGAATTGATGTCGTCGAACACGGGACGAAACCTTGTTTTTTCAGTGTGGAGGCAGGCGAGGTAGTAAGTGGCATAAGCGGCCGGATCGCGAATCGGGATGGTGACCCGTCCGTCCGAGACGCAGCCGCGCTCCACGGCCCGGTCAGAACTGAAGGCGGGCAGCGTCGAGGAATCCACCAGTTCATGCAGAATCTCCAGATTGTCTTGAGCCAGCAACGTGCTGTGAGGCAGGTTTTGCCGGCAGATTTCCACCCAAAAAGCAGCGTTCCGGTGGGCTAGGATACTCATGCCGTCCAGCTCACGGAAGGAGACCTCCGTCCGGCCCGCCAGCGGATGATTCGCCGGAATCGTGATACACAGGCGCTCATCCAGGAACGGCTGGACGAACAGGTCCGGCGCGGATGGGACTTCATGGAGAAGGACCAGTTGGTAAGTGCGATTTTGTAGGCCGGACAGGAGCCGGTCGTCGCGGGCAATCTCCGACGTAAGCGCCATGCCGCGGAACCGCTCCTGAAGCACCGGGAGAATCAGGTTGAGGGGCAGCGAGACGCAGGCACCCAGAACCAGGGTGCGCCGGCTCCGGTCAAAGGCGATGGTCCGCTCCGCCAGTTCCCGGTCCGCATTGAGAACCTTCTGCGCATACTGCACGGCCACCTCCCCGGTCTCGTTCAGCGCGATCCTGCTGTTGGAACGGTCGAAGAGTGGAACGCCCAGAAGGGATTCCAGCTTCTGCATGGAGGCAGTGGCAGAGGGGAGCAACATTCGTACCACCACGATCTACCCGGGCGCGGTCAAGACCGAATTGCTTCACACCATTGCGCCCTCGGAGACCAAGGCCCTGGTGGAAAAATTTTATGCCGAGGCGGGCCTTACTCCGGATGTGATCGCCAACGCTGTGCTGTATGTTATTTCTCAGCCAGACCAGATAAATGTTTCAGATTTGGTGGTACGGCCCAGCCGGGAAGCCTAACGGGTGATAATGTTTGGCGCGGCGCCAGACCGAAAAAAACGGATCTTTGAAGGATACCCGGAAGGACATCGTGTTTCCGAATCGGAAGCGCCGGGGCTATGAGAGCTAGATCGGGAAGAACGCCGCCAGAGAGAGCGACGTCAGCGGCATCCGCAGCGCGCATCGGACAGATTTTTATTTTCCGAGGGATGGCCGGCCACGCCCACTATTCTCCAGTCTTGGCAAGCTGCAATCCTGACGTACATCAACAACGCAAATTATGGACGTATTGAAGAGCCGTATGCCATCTGGAAGATGGCATACGGCTCTTCTGATCCCGAGATATTGCCCTTGAAGTAGGAAGGTACGCTTCAGTTTGCTTAGAATCCAGTGATTTTCACGTGTGCTCTCGCTAAGGAAGATAAGCTGATCACAGGCCACATGGATCGTGGTAAGCTGCCGCGGCCTGAGAATAGTACCTAAGCCCTTCTGGCATGGTCAAAATTACGATTCTATGATTCGGATAAAGCTGTTCAGTTCGCTGTGCTCAGATGGTCTATACAAGCAATAGTAGGTTACGTTCGCTTCTTCATCCAAAATCGGAATATGAACCCGGTTCACAGGATTTCCTTCCCGGCGAAGAACCACATCCGTTGCAAAGCTCGGCAGAGCGGAGGACCTTACCAGTTCATCGAACGCAACATCCTCCTGCTCCAGAAAACGGGTATCCGGCATTTTTTGATCGGTAACATCGCGCCAGAACCCGAGGTGGTTCCGCAAAAGCATGGTCTCACCGTTGAGGTCTTTCATATATAACGCCTTACTGCCGGACAGGGGATGGGCCGGCGGCAGAGAAAAAAACAAATGCTCCTCCCCGTATTTCACACAGGTGATTCCGGGCTCCTCCAGGGGATGCGGCAGGATGATCAGCTGATAAAGACCGTCCCGCAGACCCTGGAGGAGTACGTCGTTTTCCCGAATCTCTGAGGAAATTGTCCTGTCGGGATACAGGTCAGACAGAAGAGGCGGAATCTCCCAAAGGGGAGCCGGGGCGCAGGCACCTACCAGAATCGTGCGCTGGCTCCGATCAAAGGCCTGAATGCGGCTGACCATGTCCTGAGACTGTTCCACGATTTTCCGGGCGTAGTCCACCGCGATCCGGCCGTTTTCGTTGAGCTCGATCTTATTCTTCTGCCGTGTGAACAGCGTGACCTGCAGCTCGGCCTCCAACCGCTGCATGGAGCGGCTGAGGGCTGGTTGAGAAATATGCAGCCGTTCAGCGGCACTGGATAAGGTCCCGTGCTCTGCCACAGCCAGCAGCTGCTCCAACTGATAGAGTTCAAACATGAAAAACACCTCCTTTTTATGATACCAGGTGAATGGCGGAATTGCAAGAGATAGTATGCGATTTAGTTATAGCAGCTTGCAGAATCGGCACTGTACTTTGGGTAAAAATCGGCTTACAATGTGCATGTCGAAAGCGAACAGCCAAATGAAGGAAGTGGCGCTATGCAGAGCAGGACACTCTACAACGGAATCAAACTGCCGTTGATCGGCTATGGCACATTCCAGATCCGGGACGCCGCACAGTGCGAGCAATGCGTTTTGGATGCGCTGGAAACCGGTTATCGACTGTTTGACACTGCAGCGTCTTATGAAAATGAAACAGCCATCGGCAAGGCGCTTCGCAGCTCCGGCCTGCCCCGGAAGGAGTGGTTCGTCACCACCAAGCTGTGGGTCCAGGACGCCGGATATGACAGTACCCTGAGAGCTTTTGAAGCCTCGCTCCAGGAGCTGGGGCTGGACTACATTGACCTGTATCTGATTCATCAGCCTTTTGGGGATTATTACAGCACCTGGCGGGCCATGGAACGGCTGTATCAGGAGGGCGCGGTTCGGGCTGTCGGGGTGAGCAATTTTACTCCGGATCGGCTGGTGGACCTGTGTATGAACCAGGAACTCAAGCCCATGGTGAATCAAATTGAGATCCACCCGTTCTTCCAGCAGAGCACCGCCCTGCGGGTTATGGAGGACTATGGTGTGATGCCCCAGGCGTGGGGGCCCTTTTCCGAGGCGCAGAAAGACATTTTTCATCATAAGACTCTGGCCAAGATCGCCGGCAGGCACGGCAAGACCGCGGCCCAGGTCATCCTCCGCTGGCATCTCCAGCGGGGCATTCCGACCATCCCAAAGACGGTTCACAAGGAGCGGATGGCGGAAAACCTGGATATCTTTGATTTTGAGCTGACCGAGAAAGAGATGGAGAGCATCGCCAGCATGGACATCGGCCACAGCGAGATCATCGACCACCGCTGCTTCTGCACGGCCCGGCAGCTCAACAGCGTGAAAATTCACTCCTGACAGGCGGGAGTCAGACAAGTCCATCACAATCACCATCAACATAATAAAATCAATCATAGGAGGAACGAAATCATGAGTAAGATCGAAACAGTCAAGCTGAACAACGGTATTGAGATGCCTCTGGAGGGCTTCGGCGTGTTTCAGGTGCCCGATCCCGCGGTCTGCGAGCAGGCGGTGCTGGATGCCATCGCCGCCGGCTACCGTCTCATCGACACCGCGGCGGCCTACATGAACGAAGAGGCCGTGGGCAAGGCTATCGCCAAGTGCGGCGTGCCACGGGAGGAGCTGTTCATCACCACCAAGCTGTGGGTCCAGGACGCCAGCTACGAGGGAGCCAAAGCGGCCATTGAGACCTCGCTCCAGAAGCTGGGGCTGGACTATATCGACCTGTACCTGATCCACCAGCCCATGGGCGACTATATCGGCGCGTATCGCGCGATGGAAGAGGCGTATCAGGCCGGCAAGTTGCGGGCCATCGGCGTGTGCAACTGCTACCCTCAGATTTTGGCCGACATCTGCGAGACCGTGGAGGTCACCCCCGCCGTCAACCAGGTGGAGCTGCATCCGTTCTTCCAGCAGGAGAACGCCCTGGCCCTCATGAAGGAGTACGGCGTCCATCCCGAGGCCTGGGGCCCCTTTGCCGAGGGCAATCACGGCATCTTTACCCACCCCGTCCTGACCAAAATCGGCCAGAAGTATGGTAAGAGCGCCGCTCAAGTGGCCCTGCGGTGGAACGTGCAGCGGGGTGTCACCGTCATCCCCAAGTCCATCCACAAGGACCGCATGGAGCAGAACCTCGCCATCTGGAACTTCCAGCTCAGCGACGAGGATATGGCGGAGATCGCCAAGCTGGACATCGGCCACAGCGAGATCGTGAACCACAGCGATCCCAAGTTTATCCAGATGCTCCACCAGCTGAAGCTACACGAATAAGCGTGCCCTTTGAACCAGCGGGCAGGGTCTGACACCATGCCAGGCCCTGTCCGCCTGCAGGCTCGACACAAAATTTCACGGCTGACCTGGCCTGGGTCATGGCTCTGGCCTGGGGGCCGGGACCGCAGCGGAGGGGCAGACCAAGCTGTTACAGAAAGGTATATGCTGGATAACGTTTCGAGACTTCTGCCGAAGTCTCGATTTTTTATAACAGAGGCAAAAGCAGCGATCCACAATGCCGAAAAGGACGCGCTGACTGCGGCCGATTCAGTCAAAACCATTTGGTATATACCAAAGAACGAATCGGAACTTCCGCGGCTGAAATGGCAGCACTATAATACAGATGGCAAAGCAATAAGAACAGACTCAGTTCCAAACCGGAAAGCAGGATGCGCAATGCTTCAAAAACGCAAATGGTTGGTGCTGCCCCCATACGGCTTGTCCGGTTATGACCAGAAAGGAAGGCGAGAGAAATGTCGAAAAAAGTTTTGATTTTATCTGCCAGCCCCCGAAAGGGCGGAAATTCCGACCTGCTGTGTGATCAGTTTGCGAAGGGTGCGGAGGAAGCCGGGCATTCAGTGGAGAAGATCCGGGTGCAGGAGCAAAAAATCAATCCCTGCCTGGCCTGCTATGGCTGCCGGGGGACAGGAAGCTGCGTCCAGAAGGACGGCATGGCCGCTATTCTGGAGAAAATGGTGGAGGCCGATACGCTTGTACTGGCCACGCCGGTGTATTTCTACTCTATGGACGGCCAGCTGAAAACCCTCATCGACCGAACCCTGCCCCGGTATACCGAGATTCGGGACAAAGAGATCTATCTCATTGCCACCGCCGCTGCGGGCAAGGGCGCCATGGAGCGCACGATAGACTCGATGCGCGGCTTTACCGATTGTCTGCCTGGTGCCCAAGTGAAAGGCGTCATCTACGGTTCCGGGGTATATCAGAAGGGCGAGGTTCTGGAGACCCGGGCCTCGGAGGAGGCTTACCAGGCGGGTAAGCGGGCTTAAACCTGAACTCCAGAGGAAAGAAGGCTGACCTGCCCAATGGCGGAATTCAGCGAGAAAGAATTATTTGAAACCGTCCCGGTCCCCCGGGCGGTGGCCGCTCTGGCCATCCCCACTGTCATCAGCCAGGTGGTAACCATGATTTACAATCTGGCGGATACCTTTTTCATCGGCCAGACTGGGAATCCCTACATGGTGGCTGCGGTCTCTCTGGTGTCGCCCTGGTTCAATCTGCTTACCGCCCTGGGGAACCTGTTCGGCCTGGGCGGGAGCAGCCTGATCTCTCGGATGCTGGGGGTGAAGCGGGAGAATGAGATTCGCTACGTGTCCTCCTTCAGCATCTGGGCGGGAGCGGTTGTCACCGCCTGTTTTTCTGCAGCCAGCTTTCTGGCGCGGGAGCCTCTGCTGACCTTTCTGGGGGCCAGCCCGGACAACTACCGCTATGCGGAGGACTACCTGTTCTGGGTAGTGGTCGTGGGCGGCGTGCCCACCATGGTGAGCCTGGCCATGGGACACCTTCTGCGCAGCGAAGGCCACGCCAAGCAGGCCAGCGCCGGCATGATGTTCGGCGGTATCCTGAATGTGATTCTGGACCCGGTTCTGATCTTTGGCTTCCATCTGGATGTAGCCGGGGCGGCTATCGCGACCGCCTTTTCCAACACGGCATCGGTGGTGTTTTTTGCCGTGCAGTATTTACACCTGAAGGGGCGTACGGAAGTGTCCTTCCAGCCCCGCTATTTTACCTTCCGCTATGTGGGCCCCATCTTTTCCGTGGGACTTGCCTCCGCTCTGGCCACCGCCCTGGGCAATGCCTCCAATATGGTAATGGTGCATCTGGCTTCCGGCTATGGGGATATCCCGGTGGCCGCTTACGGCATTGTCAAACGAATCGACCAGTTCCCCCTGAATGTGTCTATGGGGCTGTGCCAGGGGTTCATGCCCCTGGTGGGCTATAACTACGCAGCCCGGAACTATCAACGGATGCGTTCCGTGTCCTACTTTTCCTGGAAAGTGGCCCTCCTTTTCTCTGCCTGCTGTGTAGCGTGTTTTGCGGTATTTGCGCCACAGATCCTGCACCTGTTCATCCCAGAGGCGGAGACCAGCGCTCTGGGTGCCTCTTTCCTGCGCATCGCCTGTCTGGCGGTGCCGCTGACGGCAGTGAATTTTCTTATCAGTTATGCGTTACAGGCCATGGGCAAGGGAGTGCAGTCCGCGGTCCTTACCTCCTGCCGGCAGGGGCTTTTGAACATTCCTCTGCTGATTATCATGGACCTTACCGTAGGTCTGTACGGTATGATCTGGACCCAGCTGGTGGTGGAAGTCATTATGCTCCCGGTCTCCCTGGGGATGTACCGCTCCACCTTCCGCCGTCTGGGCCGCCCGGAACAGGAGCCGTGAGGCAACACGAATTTTATCCATAACGAAACGATGAGAAGGAGTAAAAGATATGGAAAATTTTGTTTATGAGTATCCTACAAAGGTCTGCTTTGGCAAAGGTGCTGCCGACGCGCATCTGCCCGGTATTCTGACGGACTATGGCCCAAATGTTCTCCTGGCTTATGGCGGCGGCTCCATCAAGAAAAACGGCGTCTATGAGAAGATGACTGGAATCCTGAAAAAAGCAGGCAAGCATATCACGGAGTTTACCGGGATCATGTCCAACCCCACCTGGGCCAAGGTGCAGGAAGGAGCCAAGCTGGCTCGGGAGAAGAGGATCGACCTGGTGCTGGCAGTAGGCGGCGGCAGTGTGGTGGACTGCTGTAAGATCGTCTGTGCCCAGGCGGTTGCCGACGAGGACCTGTGGGATTTGGAGATGGTCCGGCACCAAGCGCCCTCCAGCCCCCCCATTCCTCTGGGGGCGGTAGTTACCGCCTCCGGTACCGGCGCGGAGATGAACGGCGGCGCCGTCATCACCAATGAGGATGCCAAGATCAAGGGCGGCATGTTTGCCGCCGCGCCCCGGTTTGCCATTCTCGACCCGGAATACACCATGACCCTGCCCCGGATGCAGGTGCTCTCCGGTGCCTTTGATACCCTGAGCCACGCTATGGAGACCTACTTCGGCCGTTCCGACCGGGACAATGTATCTGACGAGGTTGCCCTGGCCATCATGCACAGTACGGTAGTCAATATGCGTACATTGCTCCAGGATATCGACGACTACACCGCTCGGAGCAATCTGATGTGGACCTCTGCTATGGCGGAAAACGGCATTCTGAAGGTAGGGCGCGTCACCGACTTCGAGTGCCACCAAATGGAACACCAGCTGGGTGCCTATACCGACTGCAACCATGGCCAGGGACTTGCGGTACTCCACCCCGCCTACTACCGGCACATTGTGAAGGATGCCCCGGAGAAGTTTGATCGGCTGGGCCGGGTGGTGTTCAACACAGAGGGCGCCGAGGCCGCGGTGGACGCTTTGGCCGCCTTTATCAAGGCATGCGGTCTGCCAACCAAACTGACCGAACTTCGTTCCAAGGCGGAGATCACACCGGAGTTGCTGTGTCAGGTGGCGGACAGCACCAACCTGCTGCCTAACGGACCCCGGCAGCTCACCCATGACGAGATCTATGAAATTCTCATGGAGTGTCTGTAACGGAGAGACGCGATCCTGCCGGGGACTTCAGCGGGGCGCGTTTTACGAAAATTTTTGGAGAGAGGAGGCTTACCCGCATGGTGAAAATGAGCAGGGTATTTGTTCTGATCCTGGTCTGTACGTCGCTTGGGCCCTTTCTGAGTGCCTGCCGTTTTGAAACGACAGGCAGCAGCCAGCCTGGGCCGGAAAGCGGTCAATCGCTCCTGTCGGCTTCGCCTGTCCCGGAAACAGAGGAAACGCCGGAAGATACGGACCGTCTGCGGTTTGACCCTGTGACCCGCGATACCCTGGCACGAGATGTGATGAATGATCCTGTCTTTGGAGCTTATGGGCATCTGCTCTTCCCGGTGGACCGGACCATTCCAGACAACATGACGCTGGAGGATGTGGGGGAGATCCTGGTCTGGTACCACGACATCAACCCGGACAAGACGGTGGAGATCGTCAACTCCCTGGGAGAGCGGGCCGCCTCCGGCGATACGGTCTTTTACGACATCTACACCGACGAGGAGAAGGCGGCGGACCCGGACAAGGCGGACACTGGTCTGTTCTTCTTCCCGGGGGAGCCCGGCGGCAGAACCGCCATCTGCAACGCCGGGGGCGGCTTCGTCTACGTAGGGGCCATGCAGGACAGCTTCCCCCACGCCCTGGAGCTGTCCAAGAACGGTTATAACGCCTTCGCCCTGATCTACCGCCCCGGCGCCCAGACCGCCTGTGAGGACCTGGCCCGGGCCATCGCCTTCCTCCACGAGAATGCGGAGGAGCTGAATATCGACATGACGGACTACTCCCTGTGGGGCGGCTCTGCCGGGGCCCGGATGGCGGCCTGGCTGGGCACCTACGGCACGGAAGAATTTGGGGAGCGTGCCTATCCCCGCCCGGCGGCGGTGATCATGCAGTACACCGGGCTGTCCGAGGTGACCGGGGACGAGCCGCCCACCTACTGCTGTGTGGGCACCAGCGACGGTATTGCCTCCTACCGCACCATGGAGGAGCGGGTGCGGCGTATCCAAGCCAACGGCACGGACGCCGAAATCGAGGTATTTCAGGGCCTGTCCCATGGCTTCGGCCTGGGGGAGGGGACCGTGGCCGAGGGCTGGATCGACCATGCCGTCGCCTTCTGGGAGCGGCAGATGGATCAGTGAGCTGTCTGCGGTTTCCTATCACGGTTTGATTGGAGGGACCCCCATGCGAACAAACCAACGTTTGGCCCTGTTGACTGGATTCGCTCTGATGGCGATGCTTCTCTCCGGGTGCGGGAGCAATACAGCCTCCGGCGGAAACGTGCCGTCAACGCCATCCTTGCCCACTCAGGGACCGCAAAGCAATGAAACGACCGGAGCACATCCTGCGGAAAACACACAGGCCGTCCCCGGCGAGAGTATTCAGACCAACGGCGGCGAGGTCATCCCCCTGTCCGCACTGGAGCATCAGAATGCGGCCTCGGATACGGCGGTCTATTACACTTCCGACATCAGTCCGGAGGCGATGGTTGCCATCGATGACGCCCTGGGGGTGGAGCTGACCGGCGACAACATTGCCGTGAAGCTTTCCACCGGGGAACCGCCCGCCAGCAACTATCTGGACCCAGCCCTGATTGCGGATCTGGTCCATCAAGTCAATGGAACTATCGTGGAGAACAACACCGCCTACGGCGGCCAGCGCGCCAGCACCGCCATGCACTATCAGGTGGCGGAGGACCATGGCTTTACCGACATTGCAAACTTCGTGGTGGTGGACGAGGACGGCTCCGTCTCCCTGCCCGTGGAGGGCGGCGCCCAGCTGACGGAAAATCTGGTGGGCGCCCACTTCCCGGAGTATGACGGCTATCTGGTCCTCTCCCACTTCAAGGGCCACACCATGGCTGGCTTCGGCGGCGCCATCAAGAACATCTCCATCGGTATGGCCTCCCAGGAGGGCAAATGCCTGATCCACACGGCCGGCGAGAGCCACACCAGTCCCTGGGGCGGCGAGCAGGACCCCTTCCTGGAATCCATGGCCGAGGCGGGCAAGTCGGTGGTGGATGCGTTGGATGGGAATATTCTGTATGTCAGCGTGATGAACCATCTGTCCATCGACTGCGACTGCGACGGGAACCCGGCGGAGCCGGACATGCACGACATGGGCATCCTGGCCTCTACGGACCCTGTGGCGCTGGATCAGGCCTGTGTGGACCTGGTGTATGCCTCCCAGGACGATACGGAGTCCCTGATCAACCGGATGGAGTCCCGCAACGCCATTCATGTTCTGGAGCATGGCGAGGATATCGGCCTGGGCAACCGCACCTATCAGCTGGTAAACATCGATGAATGAGCTGCTGGATGTCCTGCACCGGGAGTTCGTCTACCTCTGGTACTACTTCGATGTGCAGCTGCGCCAGATCTTCGGCTACTGGGTGCTGGGCATCCTGCTGGGCTCCTGCGTGTCGGTTTTTCTGAAGGACAGGATCCACGGGGTGCTCCGCTCCATGAGCCAGAGCCGGATGGGGTTGTGGGGCATCGTCCCAGCCAGCCTGCTGGGAATCGCTTCCCCCTTTTGTATGTACGGGACCATCCCTCTGGCGGCATCCTTCTCCCGGAGCGGGATGCGGGACGAGTGGCTGGCCTCTTTCGTGATGTGCTCCATCCTGCTCAACCCCCAGCTGATCCTTTACAGCACTGCCCTGGGAACGACGGCGCTGGTGGTCCGGATCGTTTCCTGCTTTTTGTGCGGGATCGCCGCCGGGCTGCTGATCTGGGCGTTCCAGAGAGGAAAACCCTTCTTCCGCTTTGACGGCTTTGAAGAGCCTGTGAGCCGCGACACCGACCCCAATCCAGCGCTCCGCCTGCTCAAAAACATCGGACGAAACATCAAAGCCACAGGTCCCTATTTCCTGCTGGGCGTGGCGCTGTCCGCCCTGTTCCAGCGGTATGTGCCGGAGGACCTGATGACGGCGGCCTTCGGAGGCAACGAGGCCTTCGGCGTGCTGATGGCGGCCACCATCGGCGTGCCCCTCTATGCCTGCGGCGGCGGGACCATCCCGCTGCTCCAGGCCTGGCTCATGGATGGCATGAGCATGGGCAGCGCCGCGGCCTTTATGATCACCGGTCCGTCCACCAAGATCACCAATCTGGGGGCGCTGAAGATCGTGCTGGGTCTGAAGCACTTTGGGCTTTATCTGGCATTTGTTATTGCCTTCTCTTTCGCGACTGGAATTGTTGTCAACTGGATGATCTAAAAAATTTTTGGATCACACGAAGGCAGAAAAATATCGCACTGCCGATCCATACAGCATAAAATGTACGGGCAGGAAGCCGAAGGGCTTCCTGCCCGCCTTTGTTTGCAGCCTGCTGTGCTTCCAACCCCTATCCCGGCAGAGAATCCTTCAGAATCTGAAGAAACCGGGATACCTCCGAGGAGGGCTCCTTTGCGTACAAAATGCCATAGGGAACCGTGTAGTTCCACTCCACCGGCAGCGTGATCAGGGAGGGATGAATCTCCGCCCAGGCGTCCAGGGTCAGCAGCAGGGTGCCGTTCTGCTCGCAGGCGTTGAAGGTGTCCAGGTCGTAGTAGTAATCAGCCTCCTCCACCATGATTTGGGGATGGGTCAGCTGAAGGACATCCTGAAAGTGGTCTAAACGCTCCGTCTCCCCGCGTTTGACCTTGACCAGACGCTCCCCGTGGAGATCCTGGATGGAGAGTGTCTTCTTTGCCGCAAGGGGGTGGCCCTCGGGCACAGCCACGCAGAGCTGATAGTCCCCCAGGATCAGATAGTTGGCCCGGGAGCGGATGGTCTTGGAGTCAAAGGTGCCCACCAGCAGGTCAAAGGTTTCCCCCAGCGCCGCAATGACGGCAAACCGCTCCTCTTTGGTATCGGTATAGGGCACGATATGGAACTTGTACTGGGGGTAGGTGGCGCGGAGCGGCGCCCACAGGTCGGTCAATACCTTGCTGGGGTTCAGAAGGGACGAGCCCACCCGAATGACGATTCCCTCATCCTGCTCCGCACGTTTGGCCCTGGCCGCCGCATAATCTGCCAACGCCGCCATCTTTTTACCGTCCTGGTACAGCGACCGCCCCGCCGCGGTCAGAACGACCCCTTTCTTATCCCGTCTGAACAGCGTCACACCCAGGCGGTTCTCCAGGGTGTTGATGTGCTTCATCACCGATGCCGGCGTGACCAGGAGCCGCTTGGCGGCTTTGGTGAAACTGCCGCAGTCCGCCACCTGCAAAAACACCTGCAGCTGCTGGCTGAGCATGAGACGCACCTCCCTCTGTCTGTTTACTTTTAGTATATAGACTGTAGCATTTCTGGTCATTCCCTGTCAAGGAAAAGGGCGCTAAAATGGAACCAACAAAACCAGAACAGGAGGCATCGACGATGGAATATACAGCTTTGCACAATGGAGTCCAGATTCCCTTGCTGGGGTACGGCACTTATCAGATCCCGGCGGAGGACACAAAACGCTGCGTACTGGAGGCCCTGTCGGTTGGCTACCGGAGCATCGACACGGCCCAAGGCTATTTCAACGAGGAGGGCGTAGGCGAGGCGGTCACCCAGTGCGGCATCCCCCGGGAAGAGCTGTTCCTGACGGACAAGGTCTGGATCAG
>DXYV01000005.1 GCA_019415645.1 Clostridiales bacterium | reverse complement strand
TTGATACTCATTTGGTCGTCTGTATAATCCTCTTGTAATTGATTCCTGATGTATTGTTCTATTGCACGCCGATTTCGTCCAACTGTACTCACATAATACCCCCTACACCAGAAATGTCGGTTCCCATATTTATATTTCATGTTCGCATACTTTTCATAGATCATCAGACTGCTTTTCCCTTTTAAGTACCCCATAATCTGTGAAACACTGTACTTGGGTGGGATACTTACCAACATGTGAATATGATCTTTGCATGCCTCTGCCTCTATTATTTCTATCCCCTTGTACTCACACAATTTCCTCAGCATTTGCCCTATATCCTGTTTGATCTTTCCATATATCACCTGTCTACGGTATTTGGGAGCAAATACGATATGATATTTGCATTCCCACTTCGTGTGTGCTAAACTCGATACATCAAGTTTCATCTGGACTTGATTCCTCCTTTGGTTCTTTCTGGCGGTTGGCAGACCTCCACTATTCTACCAAAGGAGGATACTCTTTTCGCATAGCTTAAGCTTTTTGGATCCACCGGCATTGCCGGTGGTTTTCTTTTACAGTCATAACCACCGGCTAAGCCGGTGGCTTGAGTTGGCCCTATAAGGGCCTATTACCGGCATGCGTCTCAAGACGCACTGAATTTTATTTCACTCGCATCATTTGCCCCGCAGCCCGTAAACGGGCAACCGCTGTTCTAACGAAAGTCTTTCTTCACTGATAATTTGCTGTTAGCAGCTCGCTTCGCTCGATGCTTGAAGCTAAAGCTTTTTTACGGGGCACCTCCACCGGCAGAGCCGGTGGTTTCCCTACCCAATAAAAAGCTCGTCGCAAGCGATTTATCGCTTGCGACGAGCTGGAAGGGACGGTTAAAATCGATATTTCTCCGTAACGGGACAAATCCGCCGCAAAGCAGCGGACCCAAATCGCAACCCAGCGTAAGCGGTTGCGATTTGGAAAGGAGGAGTAGCGGCGTGAGCGCGCTCTGACTTTAAAAAAGTCGGAGCAAGCGATACATAGCTTGCTCCGACGTGGTGCCGGTGGCCGGACTCGAACCGGCACGGTGTCGCCACCGGTGGATTTTGAGTCCACTACGTCTACCAATTCCATCACACCGGCAGATGGAACAAATGGTATTATACACGACTTTTTTCGGTTTGGCAAGAGGAAAACGCCGTCGTCTTCCCTCAATTTTCTTCCCGCTTGACGAGAACCCTTCGGCTCAGCGCCGACTCCTTCCGCTCGGTCAGCGGCCGCCGAATCCGTCCCTGGCTGGCCAGCCAGCGTACAGTATCCTCCACCGTCCGCGCAAAGGGGCGGGGCGCATAGCCTAACTCCCGCCGTGCCTTCGTGCAGTCAAACAATCCGTTGGAGGTCAGCACCTCAAGCGAATACGAAGAGTAAAGCGGCGGCTGTTTCAACAATTTGTAATAACATTCCGCCAGGGGAGCGGTCCCTTTTGCGAACCACATAGGTAAAATCCGGTGAATCGGTTTGTGCCCGCTGGCCCGGCTCACCTCGTTCAGGGCATCCTGAATCCGCACGAAATGTCCGGACAAAATATAGCATTCCCCTGCCCGCCCCTGTTCGGCGGCGGCCACGACACCGGCCGCCACGTCGCGCACGTCCACGAAATCATAGCCGCCCTCCACGCAGGCGGTGAGGCCGCCGTTGAGGTAACTCAGCACCAGCTGGGTAAGGTGCCCCTTTCCAAAGTCATAGGGGCCCAAGATTCCCGACGGGTGAACCACCCGTACATCCAGCCCCTGGTCTGCCAGCTCCAGCAGCGCGGCAGTGGCCGCCGCCTTGCTCTTGGCATACGCTCCGGAGACCTGCGCCGGGTCAAAATCATACCGCTCCTGAATGGGCATACCGGGCACGCCGGTGGGCAGGGCATGTACACTGCTGACATGCACCATGGTCAGCCCCTTTTGCAGGCACAGTTCCCCCACGTTGCGCGTGCCCTCCACATTCACGCCATAGAGGCGGCTGTCCTCCCTGGCCGTGGTGGAAACAATACCCGCGCAGTGGAGCACGATTCCGGTCTCCCCTGCGGGCAGGTCCAAAAATTCCTCCAGTGTGGCCGGGTCCCGCACATCGCCCCGATACCACCGGGCCCCCAGGGATTCCAGATGCCCGATGGGCTCCCCGGGCAGTGCCAGGGCCCGGACCTGCTCGCCCCGCCGGTGCAGCAGACGAAGCAGGGTGTTCCCGAGGTGTCCGGCCGCCCCTGTGACCAGATAAATACGTCCCATGAAACCACTTCCTTCTCCAATCTTATTTTCGTTATTATGATTATATCATCTGTCTTTCATTATTTCATGTCTCTTTTGTAAAGAATGGGAAAGAATCTGGGGAGAGGGCGTCTGCCCTCTCCCCAGTTGACGAACTCCGCGGCTCAGCGGATCTGAATCGCCACGCCGTTGACTTCCACGCCCTCGTCGGCGCGAATCAGAATATATTTGGTCCCGTCAATGACCCGGGTCTCCACCAGCTCGCTGCGCTGTGGGTTGACCTGGATGGTCACATCGGGGGTGCGCAGCTCCAGCTGCTTGGCATCCACCAGATTTTTGGGGTTCAGAGCGGTCTCTGCGCCAAAGGCGTCGTCATACCGCTGCTCAAAGGTCTCCATACGGGTCTGCGCTACGCCGCAGGAGCGCAGCACACCCTTGACCGCCCCTTTGGACAAGGTCAGGGGCTCGCTCTCATGGTTGGCCTTGTGGGTCTCGATCATGTCGCACAGCTGCTCGTGGACCGCCTGGACCACCTGGTAGCAGCCATCGTCGGAGAGGGTGTCGCTGAGGATGTCCTGAAAGGTCTCCTTCTGCTCGGCCGCCGGCATGGGCGCCTGACACTTGAACAGCGCGTCGATCAGCTCCGGGTGGTTTTCCGCCGTATCCCGGGTATAGTACAGCGCGTTGTAAAGATTGGTGCTCCGGTCGTCAAAGGCCGGGAAGAGGAAGCCCACCTCCGGCGGGGAGACCAGCCAGTCCGCCGCCCGGTTGTGGAACTCATTCTCGTAGACATAGTAGCTCAGCGCCGGCTTGGTCTGCTTTACCGGGCAGATGCTGCACAGGATGTAAGAGTAGACCTCGTCAGAGGCGTCGTCCTGCCGTGTATCGTCTTTGGAGCGGTAGGGCACGTCATAGGCGTCGTGGGCCAGCAGAATGAGATAGTGCTCCTCCAGTTGGAGGGACTGGATCACCCGCTCAAAGAAGGCCTGAAGGGCCTCCTCATCCTTCAGGGCGGAATCCCGCAGCGCCATCAGCAGGCGGTGCTCCTCACTGTCCACCACCTGTTGGGTGGTAAAGGAGATGTCCAGCAAATTTTTGCCCAGGGAGCCTGACAGGGTCCGCTTGAGCAGAGTCAGGAATTTTTCCGTCTCATCCTGGGTGGTTAGGGCCAGGGACTGATCAAACTGGGCGACGATTCCGCCCCGCTCGTTGACGTAACAGCCCCGGATATGGGTGATGCTGCTCTTTTCCGGCCGGAACCGGCGGCGGAGCTCCGCCACTTCTTTTTCGTTCATACAGGACTCCTTCCAGATCGCCGGACACGCTGCGCGCCCGGCCTAGTCTCCCAGCCGCAGCTGACCGCTCCGGCTCGATTCCGCCCGGCGCTCGGTCACCACGTCCCCCGGCTCCAGACCGCCCACCAGCAGCGGCGAATCGGGCGCATGGCCCCTAACCGGGGCGGCTATGCCTGGCCGGCTGTCATTTGCGTAACAATAGCGGCAGCCATTGCCGCAGGTGTGATAGGCTCCGATGTCCACACTGGCCGCGCAGCCGCAGGCGGGGCGCTGGCCCCGGTCCCGCGCAAGTTCCAGCTCGCAGCCCAGCAGGCGTTCGAACAGCGCCGCGTCCACACAGTGCGCTGGATCGATTCCACAGCCCGTCAGGTCCAGCGGCTCCGCGCAGGCAGTCATGCGAATCCCGCAGCCCGCGGCAATCTCCGCCAGGGCCTTGGCCAGGCACAGCTTCTCCTCCGTGGGAAAGGGGCGCAGGCCCAATCCGGCCATATTCCGCACCGTATTGGGATACTGGTCCAGAAAGCTGATGGTACACTGCCTGGTATAGCCGCTCAGCCGCCGGGCCAGCACCGCAAAATAGCGCAGATGGTACTCCGGCGTATAGGTGCGGCTCAGGAAGATGGGGTCGTACCGCCAAAGGACCCGGTCCGGGCCGATCTGGTCCGCCAGGCGCTGGAACGCGGGCACCAGGACCTTTCCCTTGGGCGGCAGGTTGGGTTCCACATCTCTGCCATAGGCGGTCAGTGTGAATTGAAACACATAGCAATACGCCCGCAGCGCATCCAGCTCCGGCAGAAGCGGAATGGGGTTTTTGGTCCAGAACACAATCCCATCCACCACTTCCGGACGCAGGTCGATTCGGCTGACCTGGCGCGGGTCTCTGGGATTACGCACCAGGACGTAGCCCGCCTCGATCCGCCGCCGGAACCACGGCGCGTAATAGGTCGGAATATCTGTCCGCCGGCTGGCGCTGATCAGCATGGCAGATCCCCTTTCCCCTGATGTCCCGCAGCCCGCCGGAGCTGCCGCAAGCAGACGGCCGGGCCGGTCCTGAGACCGGCCCGGCCATTTAGATTTAGCCTTCTGTCCGGGGCGCTTCACCGAGGTTCTTGATCAAGACCAGTTCCGCGATTCCGGGCTTAGCGGCGTCCGGAATCGTCCCCAGCTGCCAATAGCCCAGCTGTTGGTAAAAGCGCTGGGCGCCCAGGTTGAAATCGCTGACCATCAGCGTGACCCGGGCCGCGCCGGACTCCCGTGCCAGGTCCTCCAGCCGGGCCATAAGCCAGGCCCCCACCTTTTGCCCCCGATAGCACGCTTTGACGCCGATCAGGCTCAAATAGGGGTAGAGGCCGCAGAATCCCCTGGGCATGACCCGCATGGCTCCGGCGATCTCACCGGAATCAGTCACCGCCAGATGCAGCTCGCCCCGTTCCACCGCCGTGGCCAGAGAGCGCTCCAGCCGGCCGTCGCCCTTGAAATAGCGCTCGTAAATCGCGCTGTCCTCAAACACCGGGAGGCAGGCCGCCAGATCGCCCGGCTCCGCCTTGCGCAGCTTCAGATTCATACTCCGGTCCTCCTGATCCCTTCCGGCGGCAGCGACAGCTTACCCATCACCGCGGCCCGTGCCGCGCCCGTGACCCCCGGCAGGGTATTGACCATACCCATGGCACAGCGGTCCGCCATCAGAGCAAAGGCCACCGCCTCCTTGGCGTCGCTGCTCCAGCCCAGGTCCTCCTGGGTGCGTACCGCCACCCCGTGGGCCGCCATCCGGTCGGTCAGGAAGCGCAGCAGCGTCCGGTTGTAGCTGCCTCCGCCGCCGGCGATGAGCTCCTGCGCCGCATAGCGGGGCAGAACATAGCGCTCGTAGGCGTCCGCGATGCTCCAGGCCGTCAGATCGGTGACCGTGGCCGCCAGATCCGGCCCGGAGAGTTTGTGCTCCTCCGCCCATTGGAGAATCGTTTCCGTGTACTGGGTGCCGAATCGCTCCCGTCCGGTGGTCTTGGGCAGGGGCTGCCGGTAATAGGAATCCGCCTGGAGCCGCTGCAGCAGCTCCGGGCACACCGTCCCGCCGGCCGCCAGGGCCCCGTCCGCGTCGTAGGTCTGCGCGCCGCCGGTCAATGCCGACACCACCGCGTCCACGATCATGTTGCCCGGGCCCGTGTCGAAGGCATAGACCTCCTCCGGCCGCGCGGCCGCCGGGAGCACCGTCATATTTCCGATTCCGCCGATGTTCTGCAGCAGGATGGTCTCCCGCTCCCGGCGGTAAAGCAAGTATTCTGAGAAGGGCACCAAAGGCGCGCCCTGGCCGCCCACGGCCATGTCGGCCACCCGGAAATCCGAAATGGTGGGGATTCCGGTGCGGGCGGCGATGACCGCGCCCTCGCCGATCTGGACCGTGTAGCGGATGGAATAGCCGGCCAGCTCCTCCGGCTCCGGCGCGTGCCAGATGGTCTGCCCGTGGGAGCCGATCAGATCCACGTCCTCCGGCCGCAGCCCGGCCCGGTCGATCACGGACAGGGCCGCCGCTCCATAGAGCTCGCCCAGCAGGAAGTTCATCCGCCCCACCCGGTCCACCGGAGCGGTCTCCGGGCGGAACAGCCGGAAAATCTCCTCCCGGACCTCCTCCGGATAGGGCTTGTTTTCAAAGGCGAGCAGGGTGATCTCCGGCTGTTCCCGGGTGCCGCTGATCTCCACCAGCGCGGCGTCCACCCCGTCTACCGAGGTGCCCGACATCATTCCCACCACCCGGCGGACCGGCTTATCCGCAGCATTCCACAACATCAGCCCTCCGCCTCCTTCGCGGTCTGGATGGCCTGGGCCAGCCGACCCTCGCTGCGCGTCAGAAGCGCCTGCGCCGCGGCCCGGTCCAGCCCGCTCTTCTGCATCAAAATGGCCAGCTTCACATGGCCGTCCGCCCGCTTCAGGTAGTCGGCCGCCTCGTCCGGCCCCACCCCCGTGGCGTACATGATCAGCCGGCGGGCCCGGTCCTCCAGCTTGTTGTTGCTGGCCTTCAGGTCCACCATCAGGTTGCCGTAGACCTTGCCCAGCTTGACCATGGAGCAGGTGGTGAGCATATTCAGCACCATCTTCTGGGCGGTACCCGATTTCATGCGGGTGGACCCGGAAATGACCTCCGGCCCCACCTCCGGCGCGATGCACACGTCGCACAGGGCCTCCAGCTTGGAGTGGGCGTTGGTACACAGTCCGATCACCGCGGCGCCCAGCTCCCTGGCCCGGCGGAGCGCCGCCAGCACATAGGGGGTGCTGCCGCTGGCCGTGATGCCCACCACGGCGTCCCCGAGACCGACCTGCTTCTCGTCCATCAAGCGGATGCCGTCCTCCTCGCTGTCCTCGCAGCCCTCCACCGGATGGCGCAGCGCCACGTCGCCGCCGGCGATGTACCCCTGCACCATATCCGGGTCCACCCCAAAGGTGGGCAGGCACTCCGACGCGTCCAGGACCCCCAGACGGCCCGACGTACCCGCCCCCAGATAGATGAGCCGGCCGCCGCCGCGCAGCTTCTCATAGATCAGATCCACCGCCTGCGCGATGTGTCTGGTCTCCTTGGCCACAGCCTCCGCCACCTTGGCGTCCTGGCGGTTGATCATGGCCACCATTTCTTCTGTGGAGCAGGTGTCGATTCCCCGTGTCTCCTCATTGACTTTTTCTGTACTCAGGCCAGCCAGATAATCATCCATAGCCGCACCTCCTGTCCTTTCTCTTTAGTCTACCGAATCTGACTGCCTTCTGTCAATAAATTTTCGTGTCGGATAAAATATTGTTTCAAAGGGGCTGGACTTTTCTCTCCTGTTTCTATATACTTTATAGACAAGAAGGAAAGGGGGAATCCAGACTGGGTTGTACACTTTTGATTCAGGAAGGGATGTCCAGTCTGACGGGGACGGAGATTCGGCTGGCCAACTATCTTCTGGCGAACAAGAGCGAGGTCATCCGCATGAACACGAAGGAGTTTGCCTCCGCCTGCGGCTCTTCGCCCGCGGCGGTCATCCGCTTCTCCCACAAGCTCGGCTTCAAAGGCTTTACCGACCTCAAGCTGGATCTGGCCCAAGAGTCCGGGGCGGTGGCTTCCGACGACTTTCAGACCGTCATCCATGAGAATGACGACCTGAATACCCTGCTCCAGAAGGCGGAGCGCATCCACCTGCGCAACGTGTCGCGCACCTACCGCATGGTCAATCTCTCGGTGCTCTCCGCAGCGGTGGAGGAGATCTGCGCCGGGCGGCGCATCCATCTGTTCGGCGTGGGCGCGTCCGGCCTGCTGGCCATGGACTTCCTCTACAAATCCTCCCGCATTGGGATTCCCGCATTTTACCATGAGGATACCCACACCAACCTGGCCACGGCCGCCCTTTTGGGGCCGGAGGACATCGTCATCGCCATCAGTTACAGCGGCGAGACCCAGGAAACGGTACTGGCTGCCAAGGCGGCCAAGGAGCACGGCTGCAAGATCATCGCCATTACCCAGGCCAATCACAATACGCTGGCCCGGCTGGCGGATTACCCCCTCTATATTCCCAGCGAGGAGCCGGAGCTCCGGGTTGGCGCAATGACCTCCCGCACCTCCGGACACCTGCTGCTGGACCTGCTGTATCTGGGGGTAGCCAAGCACAGTCCGGACCAGACCGAGGACAATCTGCGCAAGACCAGAGAGCTGATTCGTGCCCTCCAGGCGAAATAAAATTTTACACTTTTTGTTGTTTTGATTGAAATTTCTTTTTGGTTATGCTACTATCCTAAGGAAGAGATTTTCGTTCCATACAACAGTTTCGCCAAAGAAGGCCGTGTGTTCCAGTCAGACCCCGTGGAATATATGGCCTTATTTTGTTATCCGCATCCGATTTCGGAGGGCCGTATGCCCCCGGCGCAAGGAGGGGATTCCCTTGGATTTCACACAAATCGACCAAATTCTGACCCAGTACCGGCAGCGGGGCTACTACCCCTCCGCCGTCTGTCAGGTCTTTGACGGCCGGCGCACTCTCTACCACAAGGCCTTTGGCGAGGTGGAGCCCGACACCTGGTTCGACCTGGCTTCCGTGAGCAAGATCATCTGCACCACCATGCTGCTCTTTGCCATGGAGGAGGGCCGCCTCACCCCGGAGGACCGGGTCCTGGACCGGCTGCCTGCCGGGCAGCCCGGCCCCGTTACCCGGCAGCGGCTGCGGGACACCACAATACTCCAGCTGATGACCCACACCTCCGGAATCGTCCCCTGGTATCCCTTCTATGCGGACGGCCGGGGCTTCTACACCGTGCTGGAGCACGTGTTATCCACCACGCCGCCGGAGACCGGAATGGCATACAGCGACCTGAACTTCATGCTGCTGGGCGTGATCTTCCAGCAGGTCACGGGCCTTACCCTGCGGGAAGGGCTGGAGCGCTATTTCCGGGAAAAGCTGGGGATTCGCGACATCGCCTACGGCCCCATTGACCCCGTTCTGGCTGCGCCCTCCTGCTACGGCAACCAGATCGAACAGCGCATGTGCGCGGAGCGGGGGCTGAGTTTCGACGGCTGGCGGCCCAACGGAACGGAGGTCCGGGGCTCCTGCAACGACGGCAACGCCTACTACTACTGGCACGGCGCCAGCGGCCACGCCGGGGTGTTTGCCCCCTCGTCCGCGCTCACCAAGCTGTGCCAGTTCTATCTGACCACGGAGCTTCCCTTCTTCCGCCGGGCCATGGACACCACCGTTTCCGAGCGCGGCTTGGGTTTTGACAAGTCTGACGTGTTCCCCGACGGATGCGGCCACAGCGGATTCACCGGAACCAGCCTGTGGATCAGCCGGGAGCACCAGCTGGGTGCGGTCATCCTCACCAACAAATACTACCGCACGGAAGGGGAGCCCCCCGGAAATTCCAATGAATTCCGCCGGGCTGTCCACTACGGCCTGCTGGGCCGTCCGGTCCCTGACCTTCCCGCGTAGCACGGCATTCCATTCAGGAGGAGGTATTTACAGGGTACGCCCTGTGAGATACGAAACACAAAAGGAAAAGAGGTTTTTATTGTGAAGAAAGCAAGCAAGTGGCTCTCTCTGGCTCTGTCCGGCGCCCTGATGCTGGGGCTGCTGGCGGGCTGCGGAAATGATTCCGGGACCCAGTCCCCGGCTCCCTCGGACTCCGCGGCTCCCTCTCAGTCCACGGATGAATCCGCCACCCCGGTGTCCGGCGGCATCCTGCGCTACGGCACAGATTCCGAGCCCACCGGCTTCGACCCCCACACCGTCTCCGAAGAGGCCTCTCTCCGGGTCATCAACCAGCTCTATGAGACGCTGGTGTCCACCAACGCCGACATGACCTTCTACGGCGAGCTGGCCGAGCGCTGGGAGACCCCTGACAACGTGACCTACATCTTCTACCTCCGGCAGGGCGTCAAGTTCCACTCCGGCCGTGAGATGACGGCAGACGACGTGGTCTATACCTTCGACCGCATCCTGGGCAAGACCGACGCCGGCGACATCGGCGCGCTGGGCAGCTCCTCCAGCTACTACGGCGGCATCGCCAGCGTGGAGGCGCTGGACACCTACACCGTTCAGTTCACCCTGACTGAGCCCAACGCCGCCTTCCTGAACAACCTGACCAGCAATTACGGCGCCATCGTGGACAAGGACGTGATCGACGAGAACGGCGACCTGATGCGCACCGACGGCGGCACCGGTCCCTTCGCCCTGGGCGAGTGGCTGCCCGACAACTATGTGGAGCTGACCCGCTTTGAGGACTACTGGGATACCGACCGCGTCCAGCTGGACGGCATCACCTACTACCTCATCGGCGATGAGGCCGCCCGTCTGGCCGCTCTGCGCACCGGCGAGATCGACATCGCCACCCTCTCCTCCACCAACGTCACCGCTGCGGAGGAGGAAGAAAACCTGACTGTGGTGGGCTATCAGACCAACGACTACATCGCCATGGGCTGCAACCTGTCCACCCCCGCCCTGCAGGATAAGAACGTCCGCCAGGCCATGAGCTACGCTCTGGACCGTCAGGCCATCATCAACGTGGTCTATAACGGCCAGGCCACTGTCAGCTCCATGGTGCCCTCTGCCATGGGCCACTGGTCTCTGGACGTATCCGATATGGACCTGTACCAGCACGATGTGGATAAGGCCAAAGAGCTGATGGAGGCCGCCGGTTACAGCGACAGCAACCGCCTGACCCTGAAGCTGGCCGCCGGTCTGATGGACTCCCTGCGTCAGGCCGCCGTGGTCATTCAGCAGCAGCTGTCCGAGATCTACATTGACGTGGAGATCACCAACCTGGAGTCCGGCGAGTATGTGGATATCTGGGGCAAGATGAGCACGCCCGAGGCCGGCTTTGACCTGATGGTCGTCAACGACGGCGCGGGCACCGATCCCAACCGCGCCATCTCCTTCTTCTTCGGCTCCTCCGCCAGCGCCAACGTCTTTGGCTTCTCCAACGAGCGTGTGGACGAGCTGTGCGCCCTGGGCATCGCCACCACCGACGAGGCCGAGCGCGAGGCTTACTACAACGAGGCCCAGGAGATCTGCATTGACGACTGCACCAAGCTGTGCATCGCCAGCCCCATGAAGTATTTCGTGATGAGCAACAACGTCCACGGCTTTACCCCCTCTGCCGCCGACGCCAGCAACTTCCGTGACACCTATCTGACCCAGTAACCAAAGGCAGGAGAGACGGCGGGAGCGCAGTGCTCCCGCCGCCCTCCCTCCTTCCGATGGAGGAGCGACCATAGTTCGCCAGGCCCGCCTGCGGCCTATGGTCGGTTCTCGATCCACAAGCATCTGCACCATAGGGAGTGTGACACCATGAAAACTTACGTGATCCGCCGTATCTTGCAGCTCATTCCCGTGCTGTTCGGCATCAGCGTCCTCATCTTTCTGGTAATGAAGCTGATTCCCGGCGACGTGATCTCCGGTATCCTGGGCGTGGACGCCACGCCGGAGCTGCGGGAGCAACTGGCAGCCCTGTATGGGCTGGACCGCCCCTATGTGGTCCAATATCTGGACTGGATCGGCGGCGTGCTCCACGGTGACTTCGGCGAATCCATCCGCACCGCGGCCCCCATTCTGCCCCAGATTCTGGAGCGGTTCAAGGTCACTGCGGAGCTCACCATTCTGGCCGCTGTGATCTCCTGGATCATCGCCATTCCCCTGGGAATTCTGGCCGCCGTCAAGCGCAACACCATGGCCGACCGCTTTGTGCGGGTCTTTGCCCTGCTGGGGGTGTCCATTCCCAGCTTTGCCCTGTCGATCCTGCTGATTCTCTTTTTGTCCCTGGTCTTCAATTACTTCTCACCCCTGGGCTATGTAGGGCTTTTTGAAGACCCCCTGCGCAACCTTCAGATCATGATTCTCCCCGCCTCTATTTTGGGCGTGAACATTGCCGGTTCCGTCATGCGCATGACCCGCTCCTCCGTGCTGGAGGTGCTGCGCCAGGACTTTGTGAAAACTGTGCGGGCCAAGGGCGCCAGCGAACGGGTGACCATCTTCAAGCACGTCCTGCGCAACGCCCTCATCCCTATCGTCACTCTGGTGGGCATGCAGATCGGCTCCCTGCTGGGCGGCGCGGTGATCGTGGAGCAGATCTTCTCCCTGCCCGGTCTGGGCCAAATGACCCTGACCGGCATCAACCAGCGGGACTACCCCGTGGTACAGGGCTGCGTGCTGTTTATCGCCTTCATCTATGTACTGGTGAACCTGATCACGGATCTGCTCTACGCCTACATCGATCCGCGTATTTCTTATGACTGAGGCAGGAGGTTTGCGATGAAACGACTGACACAGACAATTCGGGACCTCTGGAAGGACCCTATGGGACGCCTCGGCATGATCGGTATTTTTATCGTGATTCTGATGGCCATTTTCGCTCCCCTGATCGCTCCCTATGAACCCGACGCCATGATCGCTATGCCCCAATCCGCCCCCAGCCTGGAGCACCTGTTCGGCACAGACAACTACGGCCGTGATATTTTCAGCCGAATCCTGTACGGCGCCCGGGTCTCCCTGGAGGTGGGCATCATCGCCGTGGGCATCGGCGCTGTGATGGGCTATATTCTGGGCCTGATCGCCGGCTATTTTGAAGGTGTGGTGGACCGGGTCATCATGTGTATCATGGACATTCTCTTCGCGTTCCCGTCCATCCTGTTGGCTATCTTTATCTCCGCGGTTCTGGGCCGCGGCCTGGTAAATACCATGATCGCCATCGGCATCGTGAACATTCCCGTATTTGCCCGGACCGTCCGGGCCTCGGTCATCTCTGCCAAGGGGCTGGAGTACGTGGCCAACGCCCGCAGCGTAGGCGTCAAGACCGGCGCGATTTTGGTGCGCCACATCTCCCCCAACGTGGTGGCTCCCTTTACCGTCCAGGCGACCCTGGCCCTCTCCAGCGCCATCCTCACCGAGGCGTCCATGAGCTTTCTGGGCCTGGGCATCCAGCCGCCCGACCCCTCCTGGGGCTCCATGCTGTCCGAGGCCCGCACCTATATGGAGCAGTCCCCCTGGATGGCCCTGTTCCCCATCGTCTTTATTTCCATTACCATTCTGCTGTTCAACATTTTGGGCGACAGCCTGCGCGATGTGCTGGACCCCAAGCTGAAGACCTGATCGAGGGGGTGCCGATATGCAACATCTTTTGGAAATGCGCAACCTCTCCATCGACCTGTACCGCGGGAAAAAGCGCACCCCAGTGAAGCTGGTGGAGGGCATCGACCTGGATATTGACAAGAAGCAGACCTTCGGCGTCGTGGGCGAATCCGGCTGCGGCAAGAGCATCACCTGCTCGTCCATCATGGGCCTGCTGTCCTTCCCCCTCTCTGTGGGCGAGGGGAGCAGCATCCGCTTCCAGCGCAGCGACGGCAGCGAGTCCGAACTGCTCCATCTCTCCCCCAAGGAGCTGCACGCGCTCCGGGGCAAAGACATCTCCATGATCTTTCAGGAGCCCATGACCGCCCTGGACCCCATGTACTGCATTGAGGATCAGATTGTGGAGTCCCTCCAGTTCCACACCAATCTCAGCCGCTCCGAGATGCACGACCAGGCGCTGGAGATGCTGAAAAAGGTCAAGATTCCCCGCCCGGAACAGATTTTGAAGGATTACCCCCACCATCTCTCCGGCGGCATGCTCCAGCGCGTCATGATCGCCATCGCCCTGATCAACAATCCCCGGCTGCTGATCGCAGACGAGCCCACCACCGCCCTGGATGTGACCATCCAGGCCCAGATTCTCACCCTGATGAACGATCTACGGGAGAGCTACGATACCTCGGTAATCATGATTACCCACGATTTGGGCGTGATCGCCGAGACCTGCGAGCAGGTGGCGGTCCTCTACGCCGGACAGCTGGTGGAGGAGGCGGACGTGAACACCATTTTCCATCACACCGCCCATCCCTATACCACCGGCCTGCTGCACTCGGTCACTTCACTGGGCGGCGCGCAGCGGGAGCTCTACGCCATCCGGGGCGCAGTGCCCACCGCCGGAAATTTCAGCACCGGCTGCCGGTTTGCCGACCGCTGCGAGCACTGTATGCCCATCTGCCAGGAGCAGCCCCCCGCACTGACGGAGATCGAGCCCGGGCACAAGTGCCGCTGCTGGCTCCATGCCGACCAGGCGGCAAAGGAGGCGTCCCAATGAGCGAGCACAACATTCTATTGGAGGTCCAGAACCTCAAAACCTATTTCCCCATCCGGGGCGGCGTCACCCATAAGGTGGTGGGTTACGTCCACGCGGTGGAGGATGTCTCCTTCACCGTCCGGGAGCAGGAGACCTTCGGTCTGGTGGGTGAATCCGGTTGCGGCAAGTCCACCACGGGCCGCACCATTCTCCGTCTGATCGAGCCCAAGGAGGGCCGCATTCTCTTCCAGGGCAAGGACCTGTGCACCCTGAACAAGGAGGAAATGCGCCTCCAGCGGCGGGACATGCAGCTGGTCTTTCAGGACCCCTATGCCTCCCTGAATCCCCGCATGACGGTGCGCAAGCTTCTGGAGGAGCCTCTGCTCACCCACTTCAAGCTCTCCCCCCAGGAGGTGGAGGAACAAATCTTATGGATGGCCGGCGCCGTGGGCCTGGCCACCGAGCAGCTGGACCGCTATCCCCACCAGTTTTCCGGCGGACAGCGGCAGCGCATCTCCATTGCCCGCGCCCTGATCTGTAAGCCCCGCTTCGTGGTGGCCGACGAGCCCGTTTCCGCCCTGGATGTGTCCATTCAGTCCCAGATTCTCAACCTGCTGATGGGCCTTCAGGAAAAATTGAAGCTGTCCTACCTCTTTATTTCCCACGATTTGAATGTGGTGCGCCACATCAGCAACCGGGTGGGCGTCATGTATCTGGGCCGCATGGTGGAGCAGGGCGATACAGAGGATGTCTACAATCACCCCCTGCACCCCTATACGCAGGCCCTTCTCTCTGCCACGCCCAAGCGCGACCCCTCGGAGGTCAAGGAGCGTATCCGTCTGGAGGGCGACGTGCCTGACCCCGCCAATCCGCCCAAGGGCTGTCCCTTCCACGAGCGCTGTTCCCAGTGTATGCAGATCTGCCGGGAGCAGCTCCCCGCCACCCGCGAGCTGGAACCCAATCATAAGGTGGCCTGTCACCTCTACGACTGACCGTTCTTCTTTTTTCGCCCCTCCAAGGCCCGGCCTTTGCAGCGCAAAGGCCGGGCCGTTTTGCTGCTGCTCCGAGCACTGACCCACGCGGTCTGATCTGCTTTCCTCTGCCGATTATGCCGGAAATCGGGTATATCCTGTTTCGGTTTTGTGGTATGCTATGGATAGGAAACACGGTGCACTTTGAAAGGAGATGGTCCCTTGAAAACGTTGTTCTTCGGCGGCCCCATTCTGACCCTGGAGCACCCCCGCTATACCGAAGCCCTTCTGGTGGAGGACGGACGCATCGCGGCCGTGGGCACGCTGGATTCTCTGCAGTCCCAGTCCCACGGCGCCCGAGAATTCGATTTGAAGGGCCGGGCTCTGCTCCCCGCCTTTCTGGACCCCCACAGCCATCTGTCAGGCGCCGCCAATGGCAGGCTTCAATGCGACCTGAGCGAGGCCGACAGCTTTGCAGCCTTGACCGACCGGCTGATTCGCTTTGCCCAGGACCACCCGCTGGGTCAGGGGCAGTGGCTCATCGGCCAGGGCTACGACCACAACCAGTTGGCCGAAGGATGTCACCCCACCCGTGCAGTGCTGGACCGGGCCATTCCGGACCATCCGGTGGTCATCCAGCACAAATCCAGCCACATGGGGGTGTTCAACTCCGCCGCCCTTCAGCAACTGGGGATAGGCCCGGACACCCCCGACCCCGAAGGCGGGCGAATCGAACGACAGGACGGGGCGCCCACCGGCTATCTGGAGGAGGCCGCCTTCACCCTTTATCTTCAGAACGTCCCCATGCCTGGCCAGAACGACCTGCTGGACGCCTACCAGCAGGCTCAGCAGGATTACGCCGCCCACGGAATCGCCACGGTACAGGACGGCATGATGGTGGAGCAGCTGGCGCCTTTCTACCGTGCTCTGGTGGACCAGGGCCGCCTGGAGCTGGATGTGGTGGGCTACCCCGGCCGGAATGAGTGGGATACGCTGGCCGCGGCGTTTCCCTCCGCCGTCAAGCGTTATGACGGCTCCTTCAAGCTGGGCGGCATCAAGCTGTTTCTGGACGGTTCCCCCCAGGGCCGCACCGCCTGGATGCGCACGCCCTATCAGGGGGAGGACTCCGGCTATGCCGGCTACGGTACCATGACCGACCAGGCCCTGCGGGAGGCGCTGGAATTTGCCTGGGCTCACCGCCTCCAGCCCTTGGCCCACTGCAACGGCGATGCGGCCGCCGCCCAGTATCTGGCCGCGCTGGATGCGGCTGAGCGGGCCCATCCCGGCTTTCGTGCCCTCCGTCCCGTCATGATCCACGCCCAGCTGCTGGACCTGGACCAGATGGCCGACGTGGCCCGGCTGGGGGTTATTCCCTCGTTTTTTGTGGCCCACGTCTATCACTGGGGCGACGTCCACATCCAAAATTTCGGGCTGGAGCGCGCCGCCCGAATCAGTCCGGCCCGCGCCGCGCTGAAGCAGCATATTCCCTTTACCTTCCACCAGGATACGCCTGTCCTGCCGCCCGATATGCTGGAGACCCTGTGGGTCGCGGCCACCCGCCGCACAAAGAGCGGCGTCTCCCTGGGCCCGGATCAGCGAATCTCCGTGGAAGACGCCCTGCGGGCCGTGACCTGCAACGCTGCTTATCAGTATTTTGAGGAGGATTCCAAGGGGTCCCTGAAGGCCGGCAAGCGGGCTGATCTGATCCTGCTCAGCGCCGACCCTCTGGCGGCCCCGATCGAGGAGCTGCGCTCCATTCAGGTCCTGGCCACCTGGAAAGACGGCCGTGTGGTCTATCAATCGGCCTAAATCAAACAAACACGCCCCCGGAACGGTGGTTCCGGGGGCGTGTTTCGTTCGGATGGATACGGCTTCGGCCGAATAGGCCACCGTTACGAGTTGGGTCGGCAGGCCCGCAGCAGCGACAGGGGCGGTACCGCCCGGGGCAGCTGCATCTGAAAGACCATTTGGGGCTTCTTAGGCTCATACAGCGGCAGGCCGTCCCCGTCGGTCATGACCGGCGCCTGGAAGGACAGGGCGGGCACATCGGGGCCCACCAGCTCCAGGGAATCGCCGGCCGCGAATTTATTGCGCAGGGAGAGCGTCGCCAGTCCCTCCGGCGTGCAGCTCGTCACCACCGCCACCACCTGCCAGTCCCGGATGTAGCGGGAATCCTCGGTGAACTGACCGGGATAGCCGTAATAGAATCCGGTGGAGTAGTGACGATGGCTCACCTTCTCCACCTCGTCCCGCCAGGTCTGCTCCAGGGGCCGCCCCTCCTCCGCCGCGTCGATGGCGTGGCGGTAGGCCGCCGTGGTCAGCGCCGCGTAATAGGCGGATTTGGCCCGTCCCTCGATTTTCAGCGAGTCCAGCCCCGCCTCCAGCAGCTCAGGCACATGGTCGATCATGCACATGTCCCGGGAATTGAGGATAAAGGTCTCTCCGTTTTCCTCATACACCGGGAAATATTCTCCCGGCCGCTTCTCCTCCATAAGAGCGTATTTGTAGCGGCAGGGCTGGGCACAGGCGCCGCGGCTGGCGTCCCGGCCGGTCATGTAGTTGGACAGCAGGCATCGCCCGGAGTAGGACACGCACATCGCCCCGTGGACGAACGCCTCGATCTCCAACTCCCGGGGCGTGCGGGCCCGAATCTCCCGGATCTCCTCCAGGGTGAGCTCCCGGGCCAGAATGACCCGACTTGCCCCCAGGTCGTACCACGCCTGGGCGCTCTGATAGTTGGTCACGCCCGCCTGGGTGGAGACATGGACCTGCACATGGGGCGCGTACCGCTTGCACAGCGCCAGCACGCCCACATCGGCGGCGATCACCGCGTCCACTCCCAGCGCCTCCAGCTGGACCAGGAAGTCCGGCAGGCGGTCCACCTCCCCGTTGCGGGGCATGGTGTTGCAGGTGACATGGACGCGGACGCCGTGGCGCTTGCACAGCGCCACAGCCTCCGAAAGCTCCTCCGGGGAAAAATTCCCCGCAAAGGCCCGCATTCCAAAGTCCCCGCCAGCCAGGTAGACCGCGTCCGCGCCATAGGCCACGGACATGCGCAGCCGTTCCATATCGCCCGCCGGCGCCAGCAGCTCCGCTTTCCGCATCACTGGTAACGCTCCTGACTGGCGATAAAGTTCTGCTGCTCGGAATAGGTGCGGAAGAAGTGGTGGACGCCGTCGTCCCCCAGCGCATAGTAATAGTAGCTGGTGCTCTCCGGATTCATGGCCGCGTACAGAGAGGCCATACCGGGGTTGCAGATGGGGCCCGCGGGCAGGCCGGGATACAGATATGTGTTGTAGGGGGAGTCGATGGCCTTGTCTGCGTCGGTCAGGGTCTCCTTATGCTCGGGCAGCGCATACTGGATAGTGGCGTCAATCTGGAGGTAGCCGTAAGTCCCGCCGTCGTTGTTGTTCAGTCGGTTATAGATGACCGAGGCGATGGTAGTCTGGTCCTGACCGTCGGTCTCGCGCTCGATCATAGCGGCGACATTGACAATCTCCCGCAGGGTCTGGCCCTGGTCGGCGATCTGCTGGAAGTAGTCCTCCATACGCCGCTCAAAGTTGGCCAGCATCTTGTTGATGGCATAGACGGGGTCCTCGCCCGCGTAGAACTCGTAGGTGTCCGGGAAGAGATAGCCCTCCAGCCGGTGATAATCGCCCAGGGGAATGACATTCTGGAGCCAGATAAACTTATAGTCATAGTTGGCCGCTGTATCCTGGAGCTCCTCCACCGTGCTGACGCCGTTTTCCTCCAGCAGCGCGAAGGTCTGGTCGATGGTATAGCCCTCCGGGATGGTCACCTCCACCACCTGCCGGGTAGCGGAATTGCGGCCCAGATTGGTCAGCAGCGCCCGGTAGTCCATATCGGTATCCAGCTCATAGGTGCCGGGGCTGATTCCGTCCACGCTGTGGGTAAAGGTGGCGAACAGCTTAAAGAGCGTCTTATATTCAATCAAGCCGTTCTCCTTCAGTACGTCGGCCACATAGTCCAGGTCGGCTACCTTTACCGTCTCCGTGCTGACCGTTACCGTGCCGTCCTCGTTTTCCGTCTGTACCTCCACCTCCTCGGTGGTAAAGGCCGCGTCGTCCAGTGTGACCACGGCGGTCAGGGGCTCTTTGTTCAGCGCCAGCACGTCGTTGGCCCAGATCCAGGCCACCGTGGCTAAAATGGCGGAAATGCCGATCACGAACAGGACATAGAGCAGTGCGCCGGAAACCCGGGCCGCACGGCTGCGCCGGCGGCGCGGGGCGGGCGCGCGGCTGCTCTGCCGCTGTGCGCCGGACTGGCTGCCGGAGGCGGAGTTGGTCCGTCTGGTTCCGCTTCGACTGCTCCGGGGGCGCGGCGTGGCACCGCTGCGTTGATATTCTTCTGCCACTTTGTGTTCACTCCTATCTATGGTCCGCTTGTGTTGTCACCCCTCGAACTGCGCTGACATAGAATACCGCAGATGAGGGCATCGGGTATCGGCGCAAACACCGCGGCGCGTATCCCCGCGGCGCTTGCGCCGGTACCTGTGTCCGGAAAGCGAGGTGAAATGGGCATGTGCTTTGGTAACGGAGGTTTTGGCGGCAACTGCTGCTGGATCATCATTCTGATTCTCCTGATCTGCTGTTGCTGCGGCGGCGGCAGCTCCTGCGGCTGTGGGAATAACTGCGGCTGCAACAACTGCAACAACTGCAACAATGGCTGCTGCTGATACTTAAGCAGCTCAGCCGGAAGAGGCGCGGGGCTTCGGCTCCGCGCTTCTGCCTGTCACGCTTCGCCTGTTCGCGACGCGGTCAGAAGAGAATTGCTCCGCGGCTTGCTGCTCGGGCCTGCGGCCCTGCGCTGCTCGCCGTCTGCGCAAATTAGGGGTCCCCGCCGGAGCCCAGCGTAGCGGGTCCGGTGGGGAGAGGAGCCGCAGCGGAGGGAACGAGGTCTTGCGCTCGCGCGGGAACGAGTGATCCGCAGCTTGCGGCGACGATGCCGCTGCTCACGACGGCTCAGCGCTTCTACTCTGTTATAACCACATCCACCGGGCGGTCAAACCCGTCCCGGGGCAGCGTTTCCTGCAGCCAGCTCTGGGGACACAGGGCCACCGTGATTCCGGCATAGTCCGCCAGCCAGCGGTCGTAATACCCCCCGCCGTGCCCCAGCCGGTAGCCCAGCCGGTCGCAGCACAGGTTGGGTGTCAGGACCAGGTCCACCTCCCCCTTCTCCACCAGGGGGCAGCGCTCATCCGGTTCCGGAATCCCGTAGGCGCCCGGACACAGCGCGGACACTCCGGCTGCCGGGACCTGCCGAGCCTCCATCCTTCGGCCCGGCAGGCAGCGGGGCAGCACCACTGTCTTACCCCGCTGGAGCAGCGTTTCGATCAACGGGACCGTGTCCGGTTCCCGCCCCACACCGTAAAACAGCATCAGCACCCGGGCCTCTTCCACCTGGGGCAAGGCCAGAAAGCGCGCCGTCAGCGGCGCCCAGTCCGGCTCCGGCCAGTTTTTCCAGGCCCGGCGCAGGGCCGCCTTAGCTTCCGTAATGGTAGTGGACACTGTGCTTGACCTGATCGGCCGCTTCCTTTCCGCGCAGGACCTCTACCAGCTTGAGACCGAACTCAAAGACCGAGCCTGCGGCCTCGCCGGTGATGAACCGGCCGTCCACCACCACGTGCTCCCCCTTCTGCACCACGGCAGAGTACATCTGGTCCTCCATACCGGGGTAGCACACCGCCTTGCGGCGGTCCAGCAGGGTCAGGTGCGCCAAAATCGTGGGCGCCGCGCAGATGGCGGCCACATAGGCCCCCTCCTCCGCCGCCCGCTGGATCATGCCCTGAGCGGCCAGGCTCTTCTGGATCTTCTCCACTCCGCCCAGGCCGCCGGGCAGAATGAGCATTTCCAGATCCTCCTCCCGCACCTGCTCCAGGCGCAGGTCCGCGCTGACCGTCACGCCATGGGCGCTGGTGACCGTCAGGCCGTCCAGTCCCACCATGGAGACAGGAATCTCGGCCCGGCGGAGCAGATCCACCACAACCAGCGCCTCGGCCTCCTCAAAGCCATCTGCCAGCAGAATATAAACCATATCAAGCCATCCTTTCTGTTATATTGGTTTGAACCTCTCGCTGAATTTCTTCCAAATCGCGCAGACGCGCGCCGTCCATACAGGGGATTCGGAGCCAGCCATAGAGCTCCGCCGCCTGCCGGGCCGCCTCGTAGCAGGCGGCGAGATATTGGGTATCCACCTCGTGGATGTCCCCCTTGGTGTGGGTCTCCGCCTCCCGGCTGCGCAGGTTTTTTACCGCCTGCTCCACCGGCATGTCCATCCACAGCACCAAGTCCGGCTCGGGCAGGCCCAGCTTTCCATATTCAAAGTCCGCCAGCCAGCGCAGAAAATCCTCCCGCTGCTCTGGCGGGAGCTTACAGGCCTGATGGACTGCGTTGGAGGTGGTGTAGCGGTCGGAGAGCACCAGCCCGCCGCCCTGATAATACTCCCCCCACACCTTTTTGTAGGAGGCGTAACGGTCCACCGCATAGAAGGTGGAGGCCGCATAGGGGTTCACATCCGAGGGATGGCGGCCGAATTCCCCGTTGAGGTACATCCTCAGCAGCGCCGAGGAGGGCTCCTCATACTGGGGGAACACGATCTTCCGAAAGGGCGTTCCCCGCTCCTCCAACGCGCGGCACAACAGACGGAACTGCGTGGATTTTCCCGAACCGTCGGTGCCCTCGAACACGATCAGCTTACCGGACAATTCCTCACCTCATTTTCCTTTGAGCCGCACGCCCGCCGCCGACACCAGAAACAGCGGCAGCTTGGCCATCCGCCCAATGCGGGAGGGCTGCTTGATCAGCCGGTACAGCCACTCCAGGCCCAGCTTCTGCCAGGTCTCAGGCGCCCGCTTCACCTGACCGGCGAATACGTCCAGCGAGCCGCCCAGCCCCACCAGCAGCTTTGCGCCGCACGCGGCCCCATGGGCCGCCATCCATTGCTCCTGCTTGGGCGCCCCCAGGCAGACAAACACCACGTCGGCGGCCGCGGTGCGAATTTCCTCCACCACCGGGCCGTCCTCCTGAAAATACCCGTCATGGGTGCCGCAGATCTGCAATCCGGGATACCGCTGCTTCAGCTCGGCGGCTGCCAGCTCCGCCACGCCGGGCTTGGCGCCCAGCAGGAACAGCCGGCCACCTTCCCGGGCCATCCGGCCGCACAGGGCCGCGGCGAAATCCACCCCCGGCACCCGCCCCTTCAAGGGGCGGCCTAGGATTTTGGACGCATAGACCACGCCGATTCCGTCGGGCAGCACCAGGTCCGCCTGGTTGAGCAGATCCCGGAACCGGGAATCGCCCCTGGCCATCTGTACGAACTCCGCGTTGGGCGTCACCACATAGTGGCTCCCTCCGGCGGCAATCAGCGCCATCGCCCGGTCCACCGCCTCGTCCTGCGTCACATTGTCAAACCCGATGCCCAAAACATCCGTTCTCAACATCTGATTCCTCCATCGCTGGGGCGCACGGGGCCCTATTTCCAGCCCGTGCCTGCCCATAGATAGTTGCAGTATAGCATATTCCGGAGCAAAAGTCCATGTAAACCGGCCGTAATTTTCCTGTTGACATTTTTCGGGCGTCTGTCTATAATATTCAGCAAGAGCCGCAGAGGATCGGCTTCTTTTCGTATCCTGTCGATTTAACGCAACAAAGCACTAAAGTAACCAAACGGGAGGCATTTACCAATGAAAAAACTGTCAAAACTGCTGGCTGTCTCGCTGTCCTGCGCGATGGCCGTGTCCCTGGCCGCCTGCGGGACCGATTCCGCCGGCGACAGCACCAATTCCCAAAGCTCCAGCCCCTCTGCAAGCGGGAGCGCTGCAGTGCAGACCGGGGAAACCTATTTGATCGGCATCTGCCAGCAGCAGACCCACGATGCGCTGGACGCCGCCACCCAGGGCTTCAAGGACGCCCTGACCGAGGCGCTGGGCGACGCTGTAACCTTTGAGGAACAGGACGCGGGCGGCGAGTATGCCAACTGCGGCACCATTGTGGACGGCTTCGTGGCCGAAGGCGTAGACCTGATTCTGGCCAACGCCACCTATCCCCTCCAGGCCGCCGCTTCCGCCACCGCCGACATTCCCATTCTGGGCACCTCGGTGACCGACTACGCCACCGCGCTGTCCATCAGTGACTGGACCGGCACTGTGGGCGGCAACATCTCCGGCACCTCCGACCTGGCTCCGCTGGATCAGCAGGCGGCCATGCTCCAGGAGCTGTTCCCTGACGCCCAGAACGTCGGCCTGCTTTACTGCTCCGGCGAGCCCAACTCGGTCTATCAGGTGGAGACTATCCAGGGCTATCTGGAGGAGATGGGCTACACCTGCACCCAGTATGCGTTCACGGATGTTAACGACCTCTCCTCCGTTACCCAGACCGCCTGCGACAATTCCGATGTGATCTATATTCCCACGGATAACACGGCTGCGGCCAATACCGAGACCATCGCCAACGTGGTGATTCCCGCCGGGGTGCCCGTAATTGCCGGCGAGTCGGGCATCTGCTCCGGCTGCGGCGTGGCCACCCTGTCCATCAGCTACTACGACATCGGCTATGCCACCGGTGAGATGGCCGTGCGGATTCTCACCGAAGGCGCCGATATCTCCACCATGCCGGTCGAATACGCCCCCACGGTGACCAAAATGTACAACGCCGCCAACTGTGAGGCGCTGGGGCTGACCATGCCCGAAGATTACGAGCCCATCGCCTGATTTCGGCGTTCCGGGCGGAAAAGCAGCGGGAGCCTCGGTTCCCGCTGTTTTCCCTGTATTTCCGGCCTGAACTGGACAGGCCGCTGTTCGGAGGAACAATCACTATGGACTTTTTGCTGACCTTTTTCAACTCCCTGCCCGGCGCGTTCGGACAGGGACTGGCCTGGGGCATTATGGCCATCGGAGTGTATATCACCTACCGCATCCTCGATGTGGCCGACCTGACCGTAGATGGCTCTCTGGCCACCGGGGGCGCCGTGGCCGCTTTGTGCATCAGCCAGGGCTGGAACCCCTGGCTGGCCCTGCTGGCCGCTCTGCTGGCCGGAATGCTGGCCGGCCTGGTGACAGGGCTCTTTCACACCTTCTGCGGGATTCCTGCCATCCTGGCCGGAATCCTGACTCAGCTGGCCCTGTACTCCATCAACCTGCGCATCATGGCCATCGGGGATGCGAATGCCTCCACCAAGGCCACCCTGGCCGTCAGCGTGGACCGGCATGATCTGCTGATCTCCTCCCGCTATATCCGCGATCTCAGCCTGAACAACCCGCTGATTCTGCTGGCCATCCTCACCGTCGTGGTCATTGCCCTGCTCTACTGGTTCTTCGGCACCGAACTGGGCGCCGCCCTGCGCGCCACGGGAGCCAATCCCAACATGGCCCGGGCTCAGGGCATCAACGTCAACACGGCCAAGGTGCTGGGGCTGGTGGTGTCCAACGGTCTGGTGGCCCTGTCCGGCGGTCTGCTGGCCCAGTATCAGGGCAGCTCCACCGTGGATATGGGCCGGGGCGCCATCGTCATCGGCCTGGCCGCCGTCATCATCGGCGAGGTGCTGCTGAGCAAGGTATTTCAAAACTTTGCCCTCAAGCTGCTCTCCGCGGTGATCGGCGCCATCATCTACTATATCGTCATTACCCTGGTCCTCCGGCTGGGTCTGGAGTCCACCGACCTGAAGCTGCTCACCGCCCTGGTAGTGGCACTGTTCCTGACGATTCCCTACTGGAAGGGGAAATACTTCTCCAAGCGGGAAAAGAAAGGAGAGACGACCCATGCTTGAGGTGCGCAATATCTACAAGACCTTCAACGCCGGCACCATCAACGAAAAGCGCGCCATCAACGGCGTGTCCCTCACTCTGGAGGACGGCGACTTTGTCACGGTCATCGGCGGCAACGGCGCCGGCAAGTCCACCCTGCTCAATCTGGTGGCCGGCGTCTATACCGTAGACCGCGGCACCATTTCCATTGACGGACAGGACGTGACCCGCCTGCCCGAGCACAAACGTGCTCAGTTTATCGGCCGGGTGTTCCAGGACCCCATGATGGGTACCGCCTCCACCATGCAGATCGAGGAAAATCTGGCGCTGGCCGCCCGCCGGGGGCAGAGCCGCTCCCTGCGCGCCGGAATCACCAAGGCGGAACGGGAACAGTACCGGGAGCTGCTGAAGATTCTGGACCTGGGCCTGGAGGACCGGCTGACCAGCAAGGTTGGCCTGCTCTCCGGCGGCCAGCGGCAGGCCCTGACCCTGCTGATGGCTACTCTGAAAAAGCCCAAGCTCCTGCTTCTGGACGAGCATACCGCCGCCCTGGACCCCAAAACAGCGGCCAAGGTGCTGGAGACCACGGAAAAAATCGTTCAGCGGGACAAGCTGACCACCCTGATGATCACCCACAACATGCGGGACGCCATCGCCCACGGCAACCGGCTGATCATGATGTACGACGGCAAGATCGCCGTGGACGTGTCCGGCGAGGAGAAGAAAAACCTCACGGTGGAACAGCTGCTGGCCCTGTTCAGCCAAGCCAGCGGCTCCGACGAGGCGGACGACAAACTCCTGCTGGGCTGAGCCGCTGGCTTGGACCTGCTTGGTTGCAAGACAATCGAATCAGAAATCGCCCTCCGCCAGTTTTCATCCGGCGGAGGGCGAGTTTGTTTCCGGCAGTTCCGGCGGCTCTTCCGGCAGGAACTCCGTCATGGTATTCCAGTACCGCTTTGGCATCTGCGTCATGCGGCATTTGGGATTATACCGCTCTGCGATGGCAATGGTGTCGTAAAACCGCCGCCACAGCGTCCGGTATGCCCGCTCCCGCTCCCCCGGCGCGCCGGGACGGAAGTCCTCCACCGGGACGATGGACCACTGTCCCGGGCGGTAGAACAGGGCCTCCCGGTGGATCCGGTCGTGGATCACGAAGCACTCTCCGGAGTAGCGGGCGCAGAAATGGCGGCGCAGCAGGGGCAGCACCCGGTTTTTGGGCTCAATCTCGCCCACCAGCACCCCGTCCAGCTCTGAAAAGCGTAGGAAGCCCTTCAGCAGGTGGGCCTCCCCGTTCAGGTGCTGTACCGCCTTTGTGACCACGTTTACCCGGGAATCGGTCAGGTCCCGCAGCATCGCGGGGCCCCGCGCGTATCCCAGCTGAATCAGCTGCCACAGGGCCAGCTCCCGCTGGGGCAGACAGGTCAGAAACCCCCGGGCCACCAGCTCCTGCCCGCCCCGTCCCAGCTTGCGCGCCAGAGAGCGGTAGACCCGCTTGGCGTGGGCCGGATCGGTCTCCACGGCGCGGGCCGGCCACAGAGCGGCCTGCCCCTCCTCCGGCCCCTGAAAACAGGCCGGCGCCTCCCGGTGGGTATAGGCCTCAAATACGCAGGTGAGAAAGCCCGCAAAGCTCCCGTCATATTCGTAGGCGACCTGCGTCCAGTGCGCCATATGCTTCCCCCCTACTGCGTCTGTTCAAACAGGGACAGCTGTTCCGGCGCCTGCTGGAGCAGTCTGGGCCGCTCCTGCGCCACCAGATGCCGCAGCACCCCGTCCGGCGCGACCCGCAGGCCCTCCAGCATTTTCCCCGAGCAGGTGATGAAATACTGCGCCCGCTTGAGCACCACGCCCAGCTTTTTCAGTCCCTCAAAGGTCAGAGCGCGGCACCGCCGGGCAGTCAGAATCCGCCGGGCGCTGGTAACCCCGATGCCCGGCACCCGCAGAAGGGTCTCATAGTCCGCCCGGTTGACCTCCACCGGGAACCACTCCATGTGCCCCAGCGCCCAGGAGCACTTGGGATCCACCAGGGGGTTGAAATCCGGATGGGCCTCGTCCAGCAGCTCCTCCGCCCGGAAGTGGTAATAGCGCAGCAGCCAGTCCGCCTGATACAGCCGGTGCTCCCGCAGCAGGGGCGGCTTGAATTCCGCCGGAGCCGGAAGAAGCTTGCTGTCCGACACCGGGACGTAGGCCGAATAGAACACCCGCTTGAGCCCGTATTTGTCATAGAGGGCCTGGGTCAGGGTGAGAATCTGCCGGTCGCTCTCCGGCGTGGCGCCAATGATCATCTGGGTGGACTGACCCGCCGGGGCGAAGCGGGGCGCGTGCCTGTATTTCGCCAGTTCCTGCCGGGAGGCCGTGATTCCGTCCCGAATCTGGGCCATGGGCCGCAGGATGGCCCGCTTTTCCTTGTCCGGGGCCAGCTGCCGCAGACTGGCCTCGCTGGGCAGCTCGATGTTGACCGACATCCGGTCCGCCAGCAGTCCCAGCCGCCAGGTCAGCAGCGGGTCGGCCCCCGGGATGGCCTTGGCGTGGATATACCCCCAGAAGCCGTATTCCTCCCGCAGCAGCCGCAGGGTCTCGATCATCAGCTCCGTGGTGCGATCGGGAGACCCCCACACTGCGGAAGAGAGGAACAGCCCCTCGATGTAGTTGCGCCGGTAGAAGCCGATGGTCATCTCCGCCAGCTCCCGCGGCGTAAAGGCCGTGCGCGGCACGTCGTTGGAGCGGCGGTTGACGCAGTACTGGCAGTCGTACATGCAGCGGTTGGTCAGCAGCACCTTCAGCAGGGTCACGCACCGGCCGTCCGCGGAAAAGGAGTGGCAGCAGCCGGCGGCCATGGTGCTGCCCAGTCCCCCCGGGCGGCTGGTTCGGTCCAGCCCGCTGGAGGTGCAGGCCGCGTCGTATTTTGCCGCGTCGGCCAAAATCGTCAGCTTGTCCAGCAGCTCCATAGGCACCCCTCATTCGAACTAATGTACCAATATTATAATTCGAACATTTGTATTGGTCAAGAGGCATTCTTTGACCCTTGGGCCGTCGTCTTTCTCTTGACGGGAACTGTGTTCTGGGTTATTCTGCTTATAGAATCGTTCAATAGCGGAACGCTCCTGAGTTCCGCCGGAGGCTGAAAGGAGGTACGGGATGCTCGGACTGCAACGGAGTATGGTGCGTCTGGAGCCCCATCAAACAGCCTGGGAACAGGATGCCGCGGATACGATCGCTCAGCTCCGGGCCATTCTGGGACCCGTGGCGCGGGAGGTCCAGCACGTAGGAAGCACCGCCATTCCCGCCCTCCACGCAAAGCCAATTCTGGATCTTGCCGTGGGCGTGGATACACTGGAGGACGTCCTTCCCTATCGTAAATCGTTGGCCGAGCACGGCGTAATCTATCGGGGCCGGGACCAACCAGATCAACTGCTGTTCGTGATTGGGGATTTTGCCCGCGACACCCGTACCCACCACATCCATGTGGTGCGCTGGAAGGGCCCAGCCTGGAACCGCTATCTTCGCTTCCGGGACTATCTCAGGGCTTTTCCGGACAAAGCCCTCCTCTATGATGAGTGCAAGCGGACGCTGGCCGCCCAGTTTCCCGCCGACCGGGCTCGCTACACGGAGGGCAAAAGTCCCCTGATTTGTGCTCTGCTGGAGGAAGCCCGAAGCTGGGCCGAACGCTCCGAGCAACTTTAGGGCAGCAACAGGCCAGGTCCGCACAGTGTGCGGACCTGGCCTGTTTTTGGCATTCCGTTTAGTCCAGCGGGCAAAAATCCCGCTCCAGCGGGTAGGGGTCCCGGTCGGCATAGTGCCACCACTCCCCCACATAGGGCTGAAAGCCGCACTCCGTCATGACCCGCTCCAGCAGAGCGCTGTTGGCCTGGGCCGCCGGGTCGGGACAAGGCGCGTCCCGACGGGCCGCGCCGGTAAAGTCATCAAACTCCGTGGGCATGGTCACGGGCTGCCCCGCCAGTGTGACCAGCGTCACATCCACAGCGGAGCCCCGGTTGTGGTTGGAGCAGCCGCCCCGGGTGGGATCGGCCACATAGTCGTCGTCCGGACAGACCTCCCACATCCGGTACTGGGCCTCCAGCGGCCGGAACGCATCCCAGAGCTTCAGCCGGTAGCCCAGCTCCTTCAGCCGCGCCTGCGCCCGGGCCAGCTTTTCCGCCGTTCCCCGCCGCAGCCAGGCCCGCCGGAAGGAATAGATGACCGCGCCGGTAAAATTTTCCGCCGTGGCGTAGCGCAGGTCCTCCTCAATGTCGGGAATCAGCTGCGCCACCGCCACAAAGCTCGCCTGGTCCATCAGAAGCTCAGCACCCCCAGCGTCGTAAGCACGCCGTAGAGGGAGGCGCCCGCCTCTTCCCGCAGCACTGTGGCCTGGGGGTCCACCTGGTCCAGGTCGGTGTAGAGCATGGAGTGGGTGCGGCCCTCCTGATCCTGATACGCCAGCCCCAGCAGCCAGGCGTATTCCTTGGCCCAGTCCGCCCAGCCGTCCAGCGCCGGGTCGGTCAGGTCCTCCTCCGTCACCGCCTTCAGCGCCTCGTGGCAGTTGGTGCTCAGAAATTCCGCCAGCCGGCCCAGGATGGCGGCGAACTCCTCCTGGGTCAGCGTATCGTTGGGCCCGAAGGTTCCGTCGCCCCGGCCCTCTACCAGACCCATTTCATACATCGCAGTGATATAGGGTGCGTACCAGCGCTCATCCGACACGTCGGAGAAGGGGCTCGCTGACGTGGAGATCCGGTCCAGCGCCTGGGCCAGCAGGGCGCACAGCTCGGCCCTCGTCAGGGTGGCCTCCGGCAGGAAGGTGCCGTCCCCCGCGCCCTGGAGGATTCCATACGTAGCCAGAGTATTCAGTTCCTCCGCATAGGGCGAGCCCGCCACATCGGTGAACCATCGGGATTCATAACTGATCTCCAGATAGGGCGCGGCCAGTACGGCATTCAGGTCGATCCAGTTTCCCTCCAGGAACACGCCCACCGGCGCGCTGGGCGGAAGGGCGGCAAAGAGCTCGGACAGCGCGGCCGTCCCCTCGTCCGACGCCTTGGCCTCGTCCACGTCCACATAGAAGTACCAGCCGCCCAGCGTCAGGCGAATCCAGCCCTCCGGGTCCTCGGGCTCCTGCGTACACAGGAGCAAAGCCACATCGTTGACCAGCTCGTCGTGAATCAGCAGGGTGGGCAGCACCCCCACGCCGTCGGTGGTGTTGCCTGCGCCCGAGTAAAAGCGGTAGGCGGTGATCTTCACCGCGTCCCCGTCAAAGAGCTCCGGATTGGTGGTCTCGTCCAGGACGATCTGGGCCACGCCCTTGCCGTAGGTCCGGTTGCCTACCACGATGCCCGCGCCATAGTCCTTGATGGCGGAGGCGAACACCTCGGAGGCGCTGGCCGAATAGAGGTCGGTCAGGACGATGACCGGGTCTCCGGTCTGATAGTTCTCCAAATAGACATAGGGATAGTAGTTATCCGAGCCGTCCCGCAGATAGAGCAGGAAGCCCGCGCCGGTAAACACTCCGGCCGCCTCCACGGCGGCGTTGGTCACGCCGCCCAGGTTCCCCCGCAGGTCCACCAGCCAGAGGTCGGCCGCCTCGTCATATTGGCTGACGCCGCTGGAGACCATGGTACCCGTGGTGCTGGCAAAGCTGTCACAGTCGATGTAGCCGATTCCGCCCTCCAGCAGTACCGTCTCGGTGGTGGGCAGGGTAAAAGCGCTGCGGGTGAGCTGGAAGGTCCGGGTGCTTCCGTCGGCCCGGCGGACCGTAATGGCCACCTGAGTCCCCTCCTCGCCCGCAATGCGGGTCACGTCGCTCTCCTTGGCCGGGACACAGCTCTCTCCGTCAATGGCAATGATTACATCGCCGGCCACCAGCCCGCCGGCCTCGGCAGCACCGCCGGGCAGCACCGTGTTGATCTCGATTCCCGCGTCGGTGTAGGACACCGCCACGCCGATTCCCACCTGCTCTTCCGAGCCCTCCACACTTCCCAGGAAGGCCTGATATTCCTCCTCCGTCATATAAAAGGTATAGGGGTCGCCCACCGCCGCGAAGAGCTCGTCCAGGGTCTCGGCCTCATAGGCCGCCTGGGGCAGGTCGTCCACATAATATTCCTCCAGCAGGTCTACCGCCTGCTCCACCGAGAGAGCCGAAGCGGCTGTGGTCAGCATGGCCAGCGTGCCGACGGCCGCCAACAGGCGGCGCAGATGTTGTTTCATTGTGATTCCTCCGTTACAATGGGCCGATGGGCTGTCTCCGGCCGTTGACAGAAGCGGCCGGAACGGGTAAACTGGGCTTGTCTCAACCGACGCCGCGCGGCGCGCGGCATTGGCTGGTATAATACCATGACGGCACAACCGGAATGGTACTTATGTCAGCTTTTTCGGCTGCCCCGGCAGGGGCGAGAAAAAGACCTTAAAATCCCGGTATCATAGCCGCTATGCGGCTATTATATCATACTCCAGGAAAAAGGTGTGAACTTTTTATGGTAACGGAGCAAGAATTTTATTTTCCTTCCAGCGACGGCGTCCACAGCTGCTATGCCCATGTGTGGCGGCCTGAGGGTACGCCCCGGGCCGTGGTGCAGATCGTCCACGGCGTGGCGGAATACATCGACCGTTACGCCCCCTTCGCCTCCTGGCTGGCCGGGCAGGGCTTTCTGGTGGCCGGCGAGGACCATCTGGGCCACGGCAAGACCGTGGACGACCATCTGTACGGCTACTTCGGCGCGGAGCACGGCTGGGATCTGGTAACGGAGGACGTCCGTCAGCTGCGGCTTCTGCTGGGCGACCAATATCCTGACCTGCCCTATGTGATGCTGGGGCACTCCATGGGCTCCTTCCTCACCCGCACCTATTTGATTCGCTGGCCAGGTACGGTCTCCGCGGCCATTCTCTCCGGCACCGGACAGGAATCGCCCTTCCTGCTGGCCCTGGGCAGCCTGATCTGCAAGCTGGCCTGCAAATTTCTCGGTCCTACCGGCCACAGCAGTCTGGTCTACAACCTGTCCCTGGGCGCCTACAACAAGCAGTTCAAGCCCAACCGCACCTCCGCCGACTGGATCTGCCGGGACGAGGCCGTGGTGGACGCCTATCTGAAGGATCCCTTCTGTTCCTTCCAGCCCACCGTGGGCCTGTTCCGGGACATGATGGACGGCCTGCATCCAATCGCCGATCCCGCGCAGCTCCGCCGCATGGACCCCTCCACGCCCGTCTATCTGTTCTCCGGCGACCACGACCCGGTGGGGCAAAACGGCGCCGGGGTCCAGAAAGTGGCCGGCTTTTTCCGGGACGCGGGCTGTACCGACGTGACCGTCAAGCTCTACCCCGGTGGGCGGCACGAGATGCTCAATGAGCGCAACAAGGACGAGGTCTATCAGGACGTGCTCCAGTGGCTGGAGGCCAAGCTATGAGGCCCTCGGAACGCGCCCACGCCTTTCTCCACGACCACGGGATGCACCCCGATGATCTGGACCTGGCCCGGGAGCTGGACCGCCTCCGCGCCAATCTGAAATCCGGGCTGGCCGGCCATGCCACCGCCCGGGACTGCCAGATGCAGCCCGCCTATGTCACTGTGGAACGCAAGCCCCCGCTGGGCCGGCGGGTCCTGGCTCTGGACGCCGGCGGCACCAACCTGCGGGCGGCGTTGGTCACCTTCACCCCGGAAGGCCCCCGTATCGAGGGACTGCGCACCCGTCCCATTCCCGGTCTCGGAGCTCCGGTCCGCCGGGCCCAGTTTCTCGCCGAGATCGCCCGGTTTGCCGCGCCGCTGGCCGAGCAGGCCGAGGCGCTGGGTTTCTGTTTCTCCTACCAGGCGGAGATTCTGCCCAACGGGGACGGCCGGGTAATTCAATTCAGCAAAGAAGTGGTGGTGCCGGACGGCAGCGGGATGCTGGTCTGCCAGGAGCTGCTGGATGCCTTCGCCGGACTCGGCGGAAAGGCTCCTTCCTCCTTCGCGCTGGTCAATGACACAGTGGCCGCTCTGCTGGGCGGCTGCATCGGCCGGCAGGACCCGGCCGACGGGCAGATGGGCTTCATCCTGGGGACCGGGACCAATCTGTGCTATGTGGCGGATACTGCTCATCTCCACCGGCCGCTGAACGGCTGGACGGCCCCCACTATGATCGTCAATGTGGAGTCCGGCGTCTACTCCGGCTTTCCCCAGGGCACCTTTGACCGGGAGCTGGACGTGGAATCCATGTCGCCCGGTGAGTACGGCAACGAAAAAATGGTGGGCGGTGCGTACCAGGGAGAGGTGCTCCGGCGCACCCTGTGGGGTGCGGCCTCCCTGTTCTCCGCCACGTTCCAGGCCCGGCTGGAGCAGGCCGGCCCCCTCACCGCCGCCGATCTATCCACGTTCGCCGCCGACGGGCAGACGGACGGCGCCCTGGCCGCCCTGTGTTCCTGCCCGGAGGACCGGGAGGTCCTGGCTGTTTTCGCAGACTGCCTGCTGGAGCGGGCCGCCCGGCTGGTGGCCGTCACCCTGGCCGGTCCCATGGAGGAAGAGAATATGGGCCGCACCGCGCCGACCCTTGTAGTGGCGGAGGGCTCCACCTTCTGGAAAAATCCGGTGCTGCGCCATAAAATTGAGGTCTGGACCGAGCGCTTCCTCCATCAGCAGCTGGGCCGCCGCTGCACCTTCGTCCGGGCAGAGCACTCCAATCTGACGGGTGCGGCGCTGGCCGCCCTGCAGCGGCACTCGACTTAATCTGCCGCAGTCCCACCGATTTGAGTCAATATTTGATTACATTCTGTTGAAATACTTTATCATATTCCATTCTATTTTAGACTTTTTCCCATTGGGGCTCTGCCAGGCAGGCGGAGCCCCAGTCTGATTCGCCCACATGCCCTGCCGTTTCGGTGAATTTCGGACAAAATCCCGCAGGTTCTTCTCCGTTCTCTTCGCCAAATGTTCTAAAATTGCAGTTCCCCTTTTCCTTGGTCTATACATTAGCCGCCTAATATGCTATACTATTTGTTGAACTATCACCCGTGTTCTCGCGTTTTCCTGGCGAGAACCTCTTTTTTTGCATTCGGCTACAAATCAATCAGAAAGGGAGAAACACTTCATGAAGAATTCCGGAAATGGAAAATTGATTGCTTCCATTGTGGGCTGTCTTCTGGTCCAGCTCTGCGTGGGCATCCTGTACCTGTGGAGCGTGTTCAAATCGTCGGCCATTGATTTTTATGGCTGGGCGGACAGCTCCGTGAACATGGTCGCCTCCATCATGCTGTTCTGCTTCTGCTTCGGCAACCTGGTCGGCGGCATCCTCAACGATAAGATCGGGCCCAAAAAGGTCTCCATCATGGGCTGCTGCCTGTTTGGCGGCGGCATCCTGCTGGCTTCCTTCCTGCCCGCCAGCGCCTCGATCTGGCTGTTCTACCTGACCTATTGCCTGATCGCCGGTCTGGGCAGCGGTTTTGCCTACGGCGCGGCCATCTCCTGCCTGCAGAAGTGGCTGCCCCATCGCCGGGGTCTGGCCTCCGGCCTGGCGGTCTCCGCCTTTGGCTTCTCCACCGTTATCTTCAGCCCGGTCTCCTCGGCCCTGCTGGGTGTCATGACCCTGCCCGCCACCCTGCGCACTCTGGCCATCGTGTTCCTGATCGTGGGCCTGGTCGCCTGCATGTTCATCTCCCTGCCGGACGAGAGCTACCTTAAGGGGCTGAACCTGCCCGCCGCGGCCACCGCCGCCCGCAACCTGACGCTGGGCCAGGCCATCAAGACCGCGCCCTTCTGGCTGCTTTTCCTGTCCATCTTCTTTATCAACGGCACCTGGAATATGCTCACTCCGCTGATCAACGGCCTGGGGCTGGAGCGCGGCCTGTCGGCGAGCATGGCTGTACTTACCGTCTCCCTCACCGGCCTGACCAACGCCATCGGCCGCCTGTCCATGGCCACCATCTCCGATAAGATCGGCCGCGGCAACGCGCTGTATATTCTGGGTGTGCTGATGGCGGTGTGCGCCCTGTGCCTGATCTTCGCCCCCGGCTATTTCTACATGGTCGTCGTTCTGGTCACCGCCTTTGCTTACGGCGGACCCTCCGCGATCAACCCCGCTTTCTCCACCGACTTCTTCGGGCCCAAGTATTCCGGCTCCAACTACGGCGTGATCATGTTGGCCCTGGGCTTCTCCTCCGTCTTCTTCAACGCCATCTCCAATTCCATGTACGCCGCCACCGGCGCCTATACGCTGACCTTTATCATGGGCGCCGTGACGGCCGTGATCTCCATTGTCCTGACCTGGATCATCGTCCGCTTCCAGAAGAAGCTGGCCGCCTGAGCGGGACAGAGCCTTGAAGCGTTACGTCAGTGATTTACTGTTCGCAGTGCTGGCCGGCGTCAGCATTGCGCTGGGGGGAACGGTGTTCCTCTCTCTGGACAACAAGGTTTTGGGCGCGCTGTTCTTCTGCGTGGGCCTGTTTACGGTGTGCACCTTCGGCTTTCACCTGTTTACCGGCAAGGTGTGTTACGCGCTGGAGAAGCCCCCGGCCTACTGCGGCTGGCTTGTGCTGGTCTGGTTCGGCAATCTGGCCGGGGCCAATCTGGTGGGGTATCTGCTGCGCACCACCCGCCTGGGCCCGGCGCTGGCGGAAAAAGCCGCCGCACTGTGTCAGGCCAAGACCTCAGACAGCCTGCTGTCCATCTTTCTCCTGGCCATGTTCTGCAACCTGCTGATTTTTCTGGCTGTGGATGGCTTCCAGCGCAATCCCCATGAACTGGGGAAATATCTGGGGCTCTTTTTCGGCGTGACCGTATTCATCCTGTGCGGCTTTGAACACTGTGTGGCCAATATGTTCTACTTTGCCGTGGCCAACTGGTGGAGCCCCCATACGCTGTTGTACCTGCTGGTCATGACGCTGGGCAACAGCGTGGGCGGATTGCTCATTCCGCTGTGCCGCCTGTGGAACCGCAAGGCGGCCATGGCCTGAGCCTCTCCCCTCTTTCCCTGACAAAAAACGAGCGGACAGCTAAGCTGTCCGCTCGTTTTTTCTTCTGAGGCCGGGGTGCGGCCCCCTGGCTTTTCACGTAAGAATGGCTCCGGTAATTTACAGGGCCGCCGCCGTGGTGTAGCCCTCCTCCACCGCGTCGTAGATCTTCCGCGCCTTGACGCAGTCGCCGATCTTGTAGCAGGGAAGCCCGGCCTGGCGGACCAGCTCCTCCAGGCCGGCGGTATCATTGGCCTGCATCCCGAGGGCGGCCACCACGGTATCGCCCGGAATCAGGCGCTGATTCCCGTCGGAATCCTCCACCTGGACCCCCTCGGGGATGACGGCCAGGCAGCGGGTATTCACGTGGGCCCGTACATGCTCTGCCACCAGCTCCCGCAGGCGGTGCTTGTGCAGGCGGTAGGCGTCAGGGGCCAGCTCTCCCCGCATCTCCACCAGTTCCACTGTTTTGCCCTGCTTCCACAGGTGCACGGCGGTCTCGCAGCCCACCAGTCCGCCGCCCAGGACCACGATCCGCTGCCCCAGCGGGGTGTCCGGCGCATAGGTGTCCATGGCCTGGACCACGTTGGGGCCGTTCAGCCCCGGAATGGGCGGGAGCAGAGGGTGAGAGCCGATGGCCAGAATCACTGCGTCTGGGTGTAACTCCTTCAGCAGTGCCTGGGTAAGGGTGGTATTGACGCGCAGATCAACGCCGCGGGCTCTGGCCTGCGCCTCCATGGTGCGGGCAAAACCCGCCAGGTCGTTTTTATCCGGGTCGTGGACGGAGAAATTCAGGATTCCTCCCAGCTTGCTTCTCTGCTCCAGCAGCACCACCGAGTGTCCCCGGTCCCGGGCCGTGACCGCAGCCTGAAGGCCGGCCACGCCGCCGCCCACGATGAGCACTGTTTTCTTCTGCTCCGCCGGCTCCACGTTCCAGCGCTCCGGGTGGTCCACACAGGGGTTGATGGAGCACCCTTCGGGGAATACACCCCCCAGCTCGGCCATCGCCTCTTCAAAGGGGCCGGGGAAGCAGCGCATGCACCGCAGGCAGCGGCGAATTTCCTCCGGACGGCCCTCCTGGGTCTTTTGGGTGAAGAAGGGGTCGGCGGTGAGCTGACGGCAGAGCACCACCAGGTCGCACTTGCCCTGGGCAATCAGCTCCTCCGCCTGCTCCGGGGAATTGATTCCGCCCACCACCGCCACCGGGATGTCCACCGCCGCCTTGATGGCGGCGGCGATGTCCGCGTTACAGGCGTGGGGCTCGTAGAGGGTGGACTCCTGCCAGGTGCCGGAGGGGTCCTGATACAGGCCGGCGGAGACATGGATCAGGTCGGCGTACTCCGACAGGTACTTACAGTAGCCGCAGATGTCCTCCAGGCTGTACCCATCGGGCACGTGTTCGCTGCCTGACACCCGGCATTCCAGAAGGAAGTCGGGCCCGCAGGCCTCCCGCAGGGCCTTCAGCACCAGCACAGACAGCCGGGAGCGGTTCTCCAGACTGCCGCCGAACCGGTCGGTCCGGCGGTTGGTCCGGGGGGACAGGAACTGGTGGAACAGCCAGCCGTGGCCGCAGTGGAGACACACGCCGTCAAAGCCCGCGTTCTGGCAGAACTTCGCCGCCTTCACAAAGTCGGCGCACAGCTGCTCCACATCCGCCTCGGTCATGGCGCGGACGGAAACGCCGTCCTCGTTGACCAGGTCCATGGGGCCGATGGGCTGCTCGTCCCCCTCGACCTCGCTCTTGGCCTGACCTACATGGCACAGCTCCACCAGGGCCAGGGCCCCATGACTGTGAATCCGCTGGGCGAACTGGCGGTACCGGCGGGTGTGCTCCTCCGAATCATCCTCAAAGCCGTAGAACTCATTGGCCCCGCGGCCGCCCGCGGCGCTCACCGGGGTCTCCCCCACAAGGAAGGCCGCCTGGCCGCCGCCGGCCCTCAGGTCTACCTCCGCCAGCTGCTCCGGGTCCGCGTCGTGGCAGTCGGGGTCCTCGTTCCAGATCCCGCCCCGGGGCGCGCTTACCACCCGGTTGCGGTAGGTATGGCTTCCCACCGAAAGCGGGGCCAGCAGATGCGGAAATTCCTCACGTTTCATCCTGTATTCCTCCCTTACGCCAGGAAATCGCCCGCTCGGGACGGGAGCTGGATGGTGGCCTGGCCGGACTCGAAGGTCTCCCCTTCGATGGTGTCGATCCACCAGGCCAGCTTGACATAATGCTTTCCGTCCTCACAGAATTTGTCGAACACATAGGACTTGACCCACATCACGTCCCGCTCCAGGCCGTGAATCAGGATGGGCTTGCCCGCCTTCTCCGGCACCACGGACAGGAAATCCACCGCATTGGGGGAGGCCGGCACGTCAAAGCCCCGCTCGTGGAGAGAATCCGGGGACATGATGCCCCACTTGATGTTGACCAGCTTGCCTTTGTCCCCCATAAAGTTGTTCAGGTGGCGCAGGACGAAATCCCGCCCCATGAAGTTGATGAACATGAACCGGGGGCTCTCCTGGTCCTGGGGCAGGTCCACGGAGCGGAATCCGCCGCCCACCTCGGCCCCGTACTTCAGGGCAAATTTGGGCTCCTCCGGCCAGGCGTCCGCCCGGTTGGGCATCCGGTAAATACCGTTGACCTTGGAACGGTACATGGTCTTGCGGAACTCCGGGTCCATGATCTCCTCCCGCAGGGTGCGGGTGCCGCCGTTGCCCATTCCCAGGCGCGGTGTGGGCTCGATGGAATCGTCCACCGGTCCGTCCAGGGTGTCGGCGGGACGGAAGCCGATGGGCACATTCTCCCAGCAGGGGGTATTGGGGCCATTCCGGACCTCGTGCTTCCAGATGTCGAGGATCTTGTCCCAGTCCTCGTCGGTGTAGAAATGCTCCTCCCGGACATCCCAGCCCGGGCTGATCCAGTCCGGGCGCCCCTCTTTGGGCTGATACTTCTCCGCATCTTCCGGGTCCACATAGGATTTCAGGTTCTCCATCACCCGGAACGCCACCTTATTCACCAGCTCGCCCCGCTGGTTGTAGATGGAGCCCGTGGTCTCGATGGCCATGGAGCGGAACACAGAGCCCTCCTTGGGGGTGCAGTCGATGAGGTGCCGCTCGTCCACCACCAGATACATGGTGTCCCCGGCATAGACCGGGGCGTAGAAGGAGATCTCATGGTTCAGGCCGGACACCAGCAGATAGTCCCGGGCCTGGGCGGGATAGGCCTTGATATAGGTATCGTCATGGGCCGCGATGGTCGGCAGGGCGGGCAGGGACTTGTACCCCAGCGAAATGGCATAGCTCTCGTCGTTGTACACCGGATTCATCGGGTCATACTTCTTGGCGTTGTAGCGGATGATCTCCTCACTGATGACCTGGGTATAGACGCCCGGCGTATCCGCCGGCAGCGTGCCCTCCCGGATAGCCTGGACATTCACCGGCCCCCGGTCCCGGATGGCCTGATCCTCCTCCAGTAATTTTTTCAGCCAGGGCTTTTCCCGCTCGGTATAGACCCCGGGATAGAATACGACAAACTCGCCGTTCATAACAGTTCTCCTTTCTAGATCGATTGAATGCTCTTGGACCTGCGACAGACGGGCGCAGAGACTGCGCCCGTCTGTCCTTGCGTCTGAACGACCGGTTCTCCGGCCGTTTCAGGAGATCGAGATGTATTGTGAGCAGACCTGAGCCCGCTTTCCGTCATAGGTCATGAAGTAGTCCTCCACCAGATCGCAGACCATGGCCTTGGCCCGGTCAATGTCCCGCTGGCAGGGGTGATTCCAGGGCTCGCCATGGAAGAAGTACGAGGCGGTGACCTTCGTCCCATCCGCCAGCTCGTAGATCTTGGGATCGGGCATCTCGCCGGGGCCCATGAGGCGGGGCTTCTCGCCCTTTTCCAGTCCGGCGGGGCCAAACTCCTTGCCGCAGCAGGCGAACTGACCCAGCACCGTCACATTGTTCAGCTCCAGGAACAGCTTCAGCGCCGCCAGCGTGGCCAGGCTCTCATTGGAACCGTGGAAGCCGCCGCCGTAGGTGGTAAAGACGATGCCCAGAGGCATGTAATTGTCCCCGGACGGGCCGCCCGGATAGGGGCACAGGCGGCGGCGCCACTGGGCGCCGATGGCGGGCTTGGGCGGTGGCCCTCCGGGACCTCCGGGTCCACCGGGCCCTCCGGGACCTCCGGGTCCACCGGGCCCTCCAGGACCGCCGGGACCACCCGGTCCGCCAGGACCCTCTCCGCCGGGCGGGCCCTTCATGGTGTCCGCGTTCATCTGGAAGCCCTTGCCCGCGTCCACCTGCTTCTGCACGTTGGCCTCCAGCTGACCGCCGGCGCCCAGGGAGAACACCTTGTTCACCACGGTCAGCGGATAGCCGGCCACAATGGGGGAGCCCAGGCAGACCACATCGTAGTCGTCAAAGTACAGTTTGTCCTGCATTCCCTCCCAGTCGGCAGGCTTCAGGGTCATGCGGAACAGGGTGACCTCCCAGTTGTAATATTCAAAGGTCTCCGCCATGGCCTTGGCCACCCGCTCGGTGTTTTTGGTCATGGTGGCGTAGAGGATCAGGGCCCGGCGCTTGGTCTTGGGCGTAAAAGAGCACTCCTCCAGCTCGGTCTCGATCACCGTTCCGTCATCCCGGTGGATGGCGGCGTGACCGGTCACGCCGTCCGCGCCGCAGGTCAGGGAGATCTCCTGCCGGCATGGACCGATCACGGCCTCAAAGAACAGGGTATTCCCCTTGGTATGGACGTTTTCCATCAGCTCGCAGCCGCCGTGGTCTGCGATGACCTCGCCCTCATAGCCCCGGATTCCCTGGCGGACCGCTACGGTGGTGGGGCGCTTTCCGCTGGGGGTCTCCGTCAGATAGACGAATTTCCCTTCAAAATTCATAGTGGTTTCCTCCTAATCTGCCGCGTCAGACCTGCGCGGCCTGCTTGTTTTCCTTGCGCTGCTCCCGGGCCATCTTTTTGGCCAGCTTCCGGTCCGCCTTGGCGGCCAGCTTTTCGATCTTCTTGGAATTGTAGCTGCCCACGCCGCCTTTGAGCCGCGGGTCCAAAACATCCCGCAGACTGTCGCCGAACAGGTTGGCCGCCAGCACCATCAGAGAGATGAGAATACCGGGGTACAGGCACAGCCAGGGCGCCGTGTACATATTGGCCCGCCCCTGGTTGGTGATCATATAGCCCCAGGAGGGCGTGCCCACGCTGACGCCGTAGCCCAGGAAATTCATGGACGCCTCCATCATGATCGTACCGCCCAGGCCGCCGGCCGAAGTGGTAATGATGAGGGGCAGCGTGTTGGGCAAAACGTGGCGGATGGTCTTCCACAGCAGCCGGGAGCCCATCATCTCCGCCGCCTTGACGTAGCCACTGTCCTTGACCGACATGGCGGCGGAACGAATCATACGGGAGCCGCCGATGCCGCCCGGAATGGACATGACCAGAATCATCTGCGCCATACCGTTGCCGAACAGGCTCATCATCAGAATGGTGATCAGCATGCCGGGGATACACTGCCAGGCGTCCACAAAGCGCTGGACGATCAGGTCGAACCAGCCGCCGATGACCGCGCTCAGGGTGCCGATAATCACCGAGAGCAGGGTGGACAGGAAGGTGACGGCCAGGCAGAGGATCACGGAAGTACGCGCGCCGTAAATCAGATAGGACAGCACATCCCGGCCCAGATTGTCGGTGCCCAGCCAGTAGACCGCGCCGCTCTCCCGGGCTGCGGCCCGGCCGGCCGCATCCATGAAGAGGTAGGGCGGCTCCAGCTTATGTAGGATGTCGGTGGGCAGCGTCCCGCCCACCATCTTCACCGGCGCCAGCACGTCGGCAAACAGGGCTATCAGCAGAAGCAGGAACAGGAAAATCAGTCCGATGGCACCGATGGGCTTGGATTTGCAGAATTGCAGGATGCTGTACCAGGCGCCGTGCTTGGATTGTTTCATCTCAGCCCACCCCCTCGTTGTCCAGCGATACTCTGGGATCGATCCACTTGTAGGAAATATCCACCAACAGATTGACCAGCATGGTGAACAGCGCGAACACCAGAACACAGCCCTGGACCAGCGGATAGTCCCGGCTGCCGATGGCGCTGATGACCTGCTGACCGATGCCCGGAATACCGAAGATGTTCTCCAGAATGACCGAGCCGCCGATCAGGCCGGCCACCGAGTTGCCGATGACCGTGACCACGGGAATCAGGCCGTTGCGGAAGGCGTGGCGGAACATGACCCGCCGCTCCGGCGTTCCCTTGGCCCAGGCGGTGCGCACATAATCGGTGCGCATCACGTCCAGGGTGACGGTGCGGATGGTGCGCAGCTGCATCCCTGCCTGGGTCATGGCGCCCAGCAGCGCCGGGATCATAAACATCTGAAGATTTTGCAGGGGGTCCTTGAAAAAGCTGACATACTGTGTGGGCGGCGCGTACCCGAAATAGATGGCGGGATAGATCAGCACCAGCGTAGCCAGCCAGAACACCGGCACCGACATCAGCACCAGTGAGAGCACCCGGATGAGCACGTCGCCTCCGCTGTTCTGGCGGGCGGCGCAGAACAGGCCCAGAGGAATGGAGATCAGGTTGGTCAAGATCAGGGTCAGGATGCCCAGCTCCAGGCTGGCGGGCAGCTGCCGGCCAATGGCGGCCGCTACCGTCTCACTCTGGAACAGGCAGTCGCCCAGGTCGCCCCGGACCGCGTCGCCCAGCCAGTAGAAGAACTGGACCACCGCCGGCTTATCCATGCCCAGCATGGCCTCTACCTCTTCCCGGGTCACGTCATAGGAGCCCTGGCTCTGGAGCTGGTACTGCAGCGCGTCCACCGCGTCGCCAGGCAGCATACGCAGCAGGCCGAACACGATCACACAGACCAGCAGCGTAGTCGGGATGAGCAGCAGCAGACGTTTTACGATATATTTTCCCATACTCGATCAAGCCTCCTCGTTCACACGGTGGCAGGCCACGAAGTGCCCGCCGCCCACATCCACAAAAGGCGGCTCCTCCGCCCGGCAGCGCTCGTCCGCGTAGCGGCAGCGGGTGCAGAAATTGCAGCCCAGCGGCGGGTGGATGGGACTGGGGACCTCGCCCTCCAGCAGGATACGCTCCCGGGCCAGATCAGCCTCCGGGTCGGGGATGGGCGCGGCCGAGATCAGGGCCTGGGTGTAGGGGTGCAGGGGATGGGCGTACAGCTCGTCGCTGGACGTCAGCTCCATGATCTTGCCCAGGTACATCACGGCCACATGGTCGCTGATATGCCGGACCACCGACAGGTCGTGGCCGATGAAGATATAGGTCAGACCCAGTTCCTCCTGCAGGCGCATCATCAGGCCCACGATCTGAGCCTGGATGGATACGTCCAGCGCCGACACGATCTCGTCGCACACCAGGAACGAGGGGCTGAGGGCCAGCGCCCGGGCGATGTTGATTCGCTGCCGCTGGCCACCGGAAAATTCATGGGGGAAACGGTCGGCAAACTTGGGGTTCAGGCCCACCAGCATGAGCATCCGCCCGGCCAGCTCATCCAGCTCATCCCGGCTCATCCCCTTGTCCATACCCTGGATATGGTGTCCCTCCAGGATGATGGAACGCACCGACATTCTGGGGTCCAGCGCGGAGAAGGGGTCCTGGGTGATCATCTGCAGCTGCTTGTGCAGGCGGCGCAGCTCGGCGCTGCCCGCCCGGCTGATGTCCTGGCCGTTGAAGATGATCTTGCCGGATGTGATATTCAGCCGCCGCATGACGCAGTTGCCCACCGTGGATTTGCCCGAGCCAGACTCCCCTACGATTCCCAGGGTCTTGCCCCGGGTAATTCGAAAGCTGACGCCGTCCACCGCCTTGACGTGACCCACTACTCGCTTGAGCAGGCCCTTGGTCACGGGGAAGTGCATCTTCAGGTCCTCCACCGTCAGGATGGTATCCTTCATCTCCGGAGGTACCGGCGGCTGGGCCTTGATGTCCCAGTCCAGCATCCGACTGACCGAACGGCTGCGGGGCATCTCCGGCGTGGTGGCCGTCATCTTTTTCTCACTCACCCCAGCTGCCTCCTTTCCTCTTGCGCTTCCTCCATATGGAAGCAGGCGCAGGTGTGACCTTCTCCCACCGCCACATGCTCTGGCCGGTGGGTCCGGCACTCCTCCGTGGCGTACTTGCACCGCGCGGCAAAGGCGCAGGACTGGGCGGGCACCTGGCTCATATCAGGGGGCTCGCCCTCAATGGTGTAGAGGCTCTCGGTCCGCGGCCGGTCCAGCCGGGGCACAGCGCGAATCAGGCCCATGGTATAGGGGTGCCTGGGGTTTTTGAACACCTCACGGGTGGGGCCCTGCTCCACCAGCTTGCCGCCATACATGATCTTGACGCTGTCGGCATAACGGGCCACGATGCCCAGATTGTGGGTAATGATGATCAGCGTCGTGCCCGTCTCCCGGCGCAGCTTATCCAACTGCTCCAGTACCTGAGCCTGGACCGTCACGTCCAGAGCGGTGGTAGGTTCGTCGGCGATCAGCAGCTCCGGGTCGCAGCACATGGCCATGGCGATCATGGCCCGCTGCTGCATGCCGCCGGAAAACTCGAAGGGATACTGGTTGACCCGTTTCTCCGGCGTGGGGATTCCCACCATATCCAGCAGGCGGATCGCCCGCTCGTGGGCCTGCTTTCGGTCCAGATCGCTGTGCAGGCGGATGGTCTCCTCGATCTGTTCCCCGATGGTCATGACCGGGTTGAGGGCGGCGGAGGGCTCCTGGAAGATCATGCTGATTCGTTTGCCCCGCAGCTTCTGCATCTGCTCGTCGGTGTATTTCAGCAGATCCTCGCCGTCAAACAGGATCTCGCCCTGCACGATGCGTCCGGGCGGATACGGGATCAGCCGCAGAACGGACAGGGCGCTCACCGTCTTGCCGGAGCCGCTCTCACCGATGATGGCGGCGCATTCGCCCCGCTCCACGGTATAGGACAAATCATCCACTGCCCGCATGGGCGCGCCGCCGGTCGTAAAGTAGGTACTCAGGTGCCGGACCTCCAAAATGTGGTCAGCCACAGGACCCACGCTCCTTTCCTATACATCCCGGAACGTGCCTGCGCCCCGTACGCCCGGAGGCGGCGGGGCGCAGGTCCGGATCAGTCTTGTGAGGCTCAGCCGTTGGCCTCGTTGTTCCAGATTCGGGCGGTCATGGTCTTGAAGAAATGGTACGCGCTGAGCAGCTCGCCATTTTCCATGCCTCCCACGCGGGTGGAATAGTACTCGTTGGATTGCGTCATACCGCTCAGGGCGATGAGGAAGTGGTTCTGAACGTAATATTCCTCGCACTCCCGGGCCGCGGCGGCCTGCTCGTCCGGCGTCATCGCGTCGCGCACCGCCACCAGCAGCTCGTCAAAGTGGGTGTCGTCGGCGAAGTTGCAGTACGCAAAACCGGTGGTGGCATAGGTCTGGAAGACGAAGCCGGCGTCCGTGCCCGTGCCCATCTGCAGGTTATACTGGCGGGGATCGTCCCGGTCGCCCTGGACCTGGCGGCCCTCGGACATATCGGAGAGGACGGTGATCTCCATGTTGATGCCCACCTCGGCCAGATAGCTTCTGGCCAGCTCAAAGACCTCCTGATTGGCCATGGAGTCGATGGCCACGGTGAAGGAGAAGCCGTCGGGATAGCCGGCGTCAGCCAGCAGCTGCTTGGCGCCCTCGGGGTCGTAGGAATACTCTGCCTGAACGTCGTCGCTCCAAGTGCCTACGGTGCTCCAATCGGTCAGAGCAGGGTCCCACAGGCCGGGCAGCGTCAGCTCATCCAGCCCGTAGTAGGCGGTGGCCACTTCCGGCAGGTTGATGGCCTTCTGCATGGCGATGCGCACCCGAATGTCGTTGAAGGGCTCCTGGTTCAGCTTCAGGCCGATGGCGTCGGCGGCCGCGTCGAAGGAATGGACCTGGCAGTTGGCCGCGCTGGTCAGCTGGGCCTTCTCCGAGTCGGACAGACTCATATTCATGTTGATGTAGTCCAGGTTCCCGGCAATGAAGTCGGAGAGCACGGTGGTGGTGTCGTTATACTTCTGCAGCACCACGCCGTCCAGATAGGGCAGCTTGTTCTCCGGATAGCGCTCGTCGTAGTCGTAGTAGTTCTCGTTGCGGACAAAGGTGTAGTGGTTGTCGGCCACATACTCGGTCAGGATGTAGGGGCCGGTGCCGCAGGCATAGTGCCAGTCACGCTTCTGGTCCTCTGTCAGGGTATCCCACTCGGGCCCGGTGATGTTCACCTGGGCGATGATGAACTCGGACAGCTTGGTCTCAGAGGCGGTATTCATGTGGAACGCCACCACGTAGGTGTCCAGCACCTCCACGGACTCCAGCATGTTCAGGCGGTCCCGCCAGTCGCCGTCGATGACCACATAGTTGTTCTCGTCATACCCGGAACCACGGCCCGTCACCCGGTCATAGGAGTATTTCACATCCTCCGCCGTCAGGTTGCGGGCGTGGAAGATGTCGTAGGCCTCCTCCTTCTCCTGGAAGTAGATGTCGTCGCGGATGGTGACCGTGAAGGTCATGGTGTCCGCATCCCACTCCCAGCTGTCCGCGATCTGTCCCTGAGCATAGTCCAGGGTGAAGGTGTTGGTCTTAAAGGGATAGGTCTCGGGGTCATCCAGGCCCCAGTTCGGCGCGAACAGGTACTCCAGCCAGAGGGAGTAGGTGTACTGTTCGCCCATAGCGGGGTCGAATACCGTGTTGAAATCGTTGTAGGACAGGGTCAGGGTCCCGCCGTACTGGGGCTCGCCGGACTGGACCGGAGTGGAGACGCTCTCACTGGGCGCCGCGGATTGGCTGGGCGTGCTGCTCTGCTGCGCAGTGGGCGTTCCGCAGGCCGCCAGGCCCAGGAGCATCCCGGAAGCAAGCACCGTGGACAACAGACGTTTCGCTTTCATCATCGTTCCTCCTAAAACCTTATTTATGTTTGATCGTTCTTCGACGGCAATACGATCTCAGACGGGCAGCCCTGGACGATGTTGCCCTCCAGGTCCTCGCCCCACAGCATCACCTCGCAGCAGTGTTCACCCTGGTCGTTGACATACTTATCGGTGACCACGGCCCGGCCGATGCAGGTATCGCCCTGGCTGCCGTGGCGGTCGCAGTCGCGGCCTTCCATGCCGGGCACCTTCATGAACTCCTTTTTGCACATCTCCCAGTCCCGCAGTTCCTCGAAGAAGGGGAAGAACCGCCAGCTGAACCGGGACACGCGGCCCTTGTTGCCCACGAAATTGGTCAGAGTGCGGGCGATCAGGCGGGCACCGGTGTCGTTGTACCACACGCCCCGCGCGCCGTCGGTGTTGATGTTCCGGTTGCCGAAGTGGAGCGCCGTCTCATCCAGGAACGCGCCGTAGCGGTCGCGGAAGGTCACCGCCCGCATGGCCGGGTCCATCAGCTCCTCCCGGGAGTAAATGGACAGATCGCCAATGTCGTACCAGTACATCATGTGCATGTAGGTCACCGGTCCGTCCGAGCAGGTCTTGGGCAGCTCAAAGCCCACCGGAACATCCTCCCAGCAGGGCGTATCGTCGCCCATAATCTTCTCCTGATCCCAGATCTCCTTCATCCGCTCGTAATCGGCGTCGGTGGTATAGTGGCCGGGCGGCGCGTACTTGGTCCAGCTCTCCTGGTTCTCGGTGAAGGACGGCCGCTTGCTGTCGTCCTTCAGCTGGCGGTAATACTCCCGGACCGAGCCGGACAGGTGCATGACCACCTTGCCGCTCTCGTCCACCTTGTCCGCCTCGCCGCCCATGCACCAGCGGCGCAGCTCATCGTCGGCATGGGTGCGCTCCTCGAAGAATTTCTTCACGTTGGTCTCCCGCAGCAGGTCGCCGGCGTAGATGTTGCGGTTGTAGCGGATGTCCGTGCCGTCATTGGTGTAATAGAAGCGGCTGGGCATATTCTTGGGGAACTGGGGCACCACCATGATGGGGGGCATGGCCTCAAAGGCCGGATAGGCGGGGACGCTGGGGTGGCCGTGGGCCCGGGCGTAGGCCGGATCGTTATAGAGCGGATCGTAGGGGTTCCACTTCTTGTTGTAGGCGAGGATCTCCTCTTCCGTATAGCGCCGGGGCCGCATAAACGGCGGAAGGGAATTTTCATCGTTGGGGTCCATGGGGGGCATGCCCGGCGGGCCCGGCATGGGCCGTTTCCCGTGGTAAACGTCCCATCGCAGCTGGACCTCTTCCCGTTCAAAATCCAGGTATTCGCCTGGTTGGAACCGATAATACTCGCTCATCCTGCACGTTCCTTTCTTCTGTCGTTCTGTTCAATTTTCTTCCGCTTTTCGTCTCTTTTTTGTGGATTATTTCTATTCATAAGCTTACCTGATTGTGGTTTTCTTCACAAGAGGCAACCTTGTCATTTTTGCGTCAAGTAGCACCAGACTAAATTGCCTATTTTCTTATTCCTGAATTGACATATTTGAATTAAAATGTTATAAACGAGGAGTAATTCTGTCATTCTGGAGGTGTCTGTTTTGAATCAAGCCGCTTCTGAACGTGCGGAACAGCTGGCACATCAGCCTATGACCCTTTCGGAGTACCGAAATCAACTGGTCCGCCTCAAGAATATGGCGCTGCTGTGCCACTGTTCGGCGGAAATCGACCAGGGCACCCTGCTCTTCTTCAGCGTCAACAATATGTTCCTGGGACAGGGCGACTGCTTCGTGCTTCTGTTCTCGGAGTCGAGCGCGCCGGCGCCCCGAAAGGAACACGGGGAGGACCTGTATGGCCGTGTCTACCTCTACGCGCTCATCAACGAGGTTCTTGCCGAGGTGCTGGGCGGCCATTTCTCTTATTACAGCGCGGAGCTGGACGGACGGTTAGTGGCCATCATCCATTTTCCTCTGGGTCTGCTGCCCTCCCACGCCCACGATCTTCCCCTTCTGATTCAGGACAGCTGCGCAGAAATCGCCCAGCTGTGCCGGGAGCGCTATGACCTGCGCGTTACGTCCTATCTCAGCGACCGGGTCTCTGACATAGCCTCCATTTCCGTGGTCTATCACAAGCTGCTCAATCTGGTCACGCTCCACCGCTACCTGCAGCTGATTCCGGCCGCGCCGGTGGTGCTGGTCACGCCCCCGCCGCCGAATGAGCACATCGAGCCCTTCCCTGTCCGGCAGCTGGCCCAAAAGCTGGCCAATGCCGTTCTGGAGGGCGAGGGCTATCACGAGGCGGCCGACCAGGCTCTGACGCAGATCACCCAGTTTGCGCTGTTCTCCGCCGACGAGCTGCGCACACGGTTCGGCGATTTTTTCGAGGCCTTCTGCGCGGAGCTGCGCTTCCGGGGCGTTCCCCTCCAGGATGAACGCCTGCGTATGGAAAACTTCTCCCTCATCAACGAGTCCCACACCTGGCAGGACCATGTGGCCTGGTTCCATTCGGTGCTGGACCGCATCGACACCTCCCACAACACCCAGTCCTCCGAGTTCCGCCACGCCTGCCTGGAGCGCCTTCTGGACTGCGTGGAGCACCACATCGGGGACGTCAATCTCAATACCGCCATGCTGGCCGAGTCCACCGGCTTTCCCCTGCATCTGGTCAAGCTGGTGTTCCGGCAGCAGATGCAGACCTCTCCCACCCGCCATATCCGCTCCCGCCGCCTGGAGGAGGCCGCGCGGCTGCTGACCGAAAGCGACCGCTCAGTAAGCGAGATCTGTACCCAGTGCGGCTTTGGCAGTCTGGAGACCTTCCACCGGGTCTTTCGTCAGGAATATGGAATCACCCCCGGGAAATTCCGCAAGCTGCAAGCCGGCGTTCCGGCGGCGCCGGAATCCGACGCGCCCTGATCCCGAAGGCTGTCCGGACAGTTCCCCCACCCGCCAAAAGAGCGGAACGCTGCGCGTTCCGCTCTTTCTTTGTCTCATTCGCCGCTTGATCAGCCACGGGAGGGCAGCACGATCTCCGAAGGACAGGCGATGATGATGTTGCCGTCCAGCGTCTCGCCCCAGCAGGCCATCTCGCAGCAGTGTTCGCCGCGCTCGTTGATATGCTTGCCGATGATCACGGCCCGGCCGATGCAGGTATCCCCCTCGGAGCCGTGCCGGTCGGCATAGCGCCCACGCATGAAGGAGACCCGCTCGAACATTTCGGCGCCCAGATGCTCGCCCTGGAGCTCCCGGTAGAAGGGGAACATCTTCCAGGAGAAGCGGGAGACCCGCCCCTTGTTTCCCACAAAGTTGGTCAGCGTGCGGCAGACCAGCTTGGCTGCCGTGTCGTTGAACCAGTAGGTCCGGGCCCCCGGAATGTTCCGGTTCCCGAAGTGGACCGCCGTCTCGTCCAGGTAGGCCCCATAGGGGTCCCGGTAGTAGTTCTTCATAAATTCCGGGTCGCTGAGCTCCTCCCGGGTGAACAGGGACATATCTCCCAGCTGGTGCCAGTAATTCATGTGCATATAAGTCACCGGGCCGTCCGTACAGGTGGGCGCGATCTCCTGGCCCACCTCCACGTCCTCCCAGAAGGGCGTGTCGTCGCCGGTGATAACCTCCCGGGCCCACAGCCCACGGATTCGCGCGTAGTCCTCGTCCGTGGTGTAGTGGGCCGGGGCCTGGTACTTTACCCACTCGGCCAGATCCTCGGACAGGTCAAATTCCGTCGGGTCCACCTCGTACTTTTTGTACGCCTCGGTGACCGAGCCGTAGCACCGGAACACCAGCCCGCCCTTCTGGTCATAGCGGTCCCGCCAGCCGCCCATGCGGAACTTGCGGGTAGTGGAACCGGGCACGGTGATGTCCAGGAAGTCGTCCTTCGTCCCCTCCCGCTTCCGCACCTCCAGCACGTCGCCGGCATACAGATTGCGGGCATAGTACACATCGGTGCCGTCGTTGGTATAGTAGAACCCGTCGGCAAAGGTCTTGGGGAAGGGATCGCAGTCCGCGCCCGCCCCCACCATCAGCAGGGGATAAGCCGGCACCGAGGGATGGCCGTGGGCCCGGGCGTAGGCCGGATCATTGTACAGGGGATTATATTTGTCCCAGCTCCGGTTGTAGGCCAGGATCATCTCCTCGGTCAGCGGCCGCGGCGGCATGGGGGGACGCGGGTCGTGATAGGGAACCTTCCCCGCCGCCTGTCCCTTCCGGTGCTCCACAGCTTCCCGCTCGAATTCATAGTACTCGCCGGGCTGATAATGATAGAGTTTGCGTTCCATAGGCGGCGCTCCTTACGAAATGGAAATGTATTGCGAGGTGGACTCCCAGATCTCCCCGTTGTAGGTCATGTAGTAATCCTCCACGATGTCGCTGACCAGGGCAGCCGCCTTCATCAGGTCGCGCTCCGAGGGATGGCCCCAGCCGCCGAAGTGGAAAAAGTAGGAGCCCTGATGCTTGTTGCCGTCCGCGTCGGTATAATAGACGGGGTCGGGCATCTCCGGCGCGCCCGGCATCACGGCGGGCTTTTCGCCCTTCTCCAGGCCCGCGGGGCCGCACTCCTTGCCGCAGCAGGCGAAGGTGCCCACGGTGTCGCAGTTGTTCAGCTTCAGGAACATCTTGAGGGCTTCCAGCGTGGTGGTCGCCTCATCGGAACCGTAGAATCCGCCGCCGTAGGTGGTGAATACGATTCCCTTGGGGCGGTAGCCGCCCTGAGCGGCGATGCCGCGGTAGGGGGGCATTTCCCGGCGCCAGCGGGCGCCGATGAGGGGCTTGGGCGGCGGGCCGCCGGGGCCGCCCGGCTTGCCGGATTTGGCGATGGCGCTCTGGTTCTTCATAGAGGTGGCCTCCATCTTCTCGTCAAAGCGTTTCTCCCCCTTGTCCAGGTTGTCCTGGATCTCCTTTTCCAGCGCACCGCCCGCGCCCAGGGAGAACACCTTGTTCACCACGGTGATGGGGTATCCGGCCACAATGGGGGAGCCCAGGCAGACAATGTCGTAGTCATCGAAATAGAGCTTCTCCTGCATGCCCTCCCAGTCGGCGGGCTTCAGGGTCATTTTGAAGCGGGTGACGTCCCAGTTATAATGCCGGAAGGTCTGCTCAAAGACCTCGGCGATCTTTTCGGTATTCCTGGTCATCGTCGCGTACAAAATCAAAGCGCGGCGCTGTTTGGTTTCCATACAATACTTCCTTTCTGTTCGATAATAAGGGACCGGCACGGAGCGGGACCGAGATCCCAGCGCCCCGTGCCGGTCTGGAGGAGGCCTTCCGGGGATGCAGGGCTGACTGGGGGATCAGTTCTGGCACATCCAGGGGAAGGCGATGCACATAAATACGACCACAAACATGGCGATTGCCACATTGATTACCGTCGTCATGGCAATGGTGGGATAGGACTGCTTCATCTTCAGCTTGCAGGTCGTCGTTGTCGCGATGACCGCGCCGTTGATGGGGATGGTATCCAGAATCGAGACGGCGAAGGCTGCGATTCGATGCATGGCCGGAGCCGTCATGTTCAGCTGGTCCATCAGCGGGGTGTAAATGGCGGCGGACATCTGCATACCGGCCACGGCGTTGCCGGCAAAGAAGCCGGAGATAGCAGCACAGATGGAGTATCCGATGTAGCCGGGGCCGGGGATCTTCTGGAACCAGCCGGTCAGCAGGTCAAAGCCAGGCGCGGCGATGACCACCTGGGCAAACGCATACTGGGCGCCCATAAAGCCCATCATTACAGCGGTCTGGGTACAGCCGTTGCCCAGAACCTTGTTGTAGGTCCCCAGCTTCAGACGCTCGCCCTCGGGCTTCAGGCCGTTGGCAAACAGGATGCTGCACATGATGATGGCGAAGAACATGCACACGACCATATCCAGACCCAGGACCGTGACCGTAATGAAGATCCAGAGCATGGGGATAAGTGCCAGCACCGGGTGGACCTTATCCTTCTCCGTCGGAGGGGACATCTCAATGCCGGCCTCTTCGCCGTCCCAGTGCATGCCGTTCTTATCCGCCTTCTTGACCGCATGCATGATGTACACTACGTCAATGGCCAGCATGACCGCCACGCCCACATAGCCGGGGATACGGGCGGCGGTGGGTTCGGTGCCCAGGAACATCTTGCCCATCATGTTGGCAAACAGCGGAGTGCCGGGCAGACAGGCCGCCGCGGACAGACCGCCCATCAGGGTGCCGGGAAGCAGGTGCCGGGGCAGGTCGCTGTCGCGCCACATGTTCAGGCCCACGGGAATCAGCGTGAATACGGCCAGGAAGGTATCAAAACCGCCGATGCCGAACAGCAGACCGATGCCCAGCATACACAGCACCACGCGGGTCTTGCGGGCCGTTCCGGTGGATTTTCCCACCACGACTTTTTCCGCCAGGTGCGCCACGCTGAGGGCCGCGCCCGAGTTTTGATACAGTTGTCCCAGTATGATGCAGCACAGGAACTTCATGAACATGAAGGTTACCTGAAATGCGAAACTCTCCGGGACGGAGTTTTCCATGGTATCCACCAGGGGCAGGCCGGTGCAGATACAGATCGCCATACAGGCCAGCAGACAGGCCAGAATGGCATTGGCGCCCTTAAACACCGCGTACATCAGGATAAGGACCACCACGACAATTAGGATCGCCGCCAGCCAGGTTGGAACTTGATAGGCCAGTGCTACGGCTTCTTCCGTCGTCGTACCGGGCATACAGTAAACCACCTTTCTCTTTTCGGTTCTTTTTGGGCATTGGGACCTGAACCATTTGCGCCTCGATTCCCCCTTTTTCCAGGTCCTGATTTGCAGTTGCAAGTGTATCCTTTCTTTGCTATAATGTCTAATAGTTAATTTTGCATGGTATCATAATTTTTAGATTATAGGTGAGCGCGATGGATTTACGTCAACTGGAGTGTTTCCGTGCTGTGGCGCAGACGGGAAATATCACGGCTGCGGCCCGTGAGCTGCACGTCTCCCAGCCCGCCCTGAGCATGACGGTGAGCCGTCTGGAGGAGGACCTGGGCGTCCGCCTGTTCGACCGCGTCAACGGGAAAATTCTGCTCAACTCCATGGGAAAAGACCTGCTGACCAATGTGGAGCGAATCTTCCTGGAGGTGGGCGAAATTCGCAGCAAGGCCGAGAGTCTGGACAGCACAAAGCTGCGGGAGGTGCGCTTCGGCGTCAATACCCCGGGCTATTCCCTCTCCCTGCTGTCCGCCTATCTGGACCAGTTCCCGCCGCTGAACTTCATTCAGGAGTATTTGGACGACGAGGCGCTTAAGGAAAAGCTCACCAAGGGCGATTTGGATTTTGCCATCACCAAGGGCAAGCTGGCCTCCTCCGCCCTCCACTGGATTCCAGTGGTTGAGGACGAGGTAGTCCTGCTGGCCTGTGAGAGCCACCCGCTGGCGCAGCACGGGCAGGTCTACTCCCAGGAGCTGCTCAATGAAAAATTCGTGCTCAACAACAATGATGTGACGGAAAACGGCGACTTTACCAAGCTCTTCCGCCACTTTGAGCGCAAGCCTGAAATCTGCTACAGCGGGCAGGAATCCGCTGTTGTCATGGAAATGGCCGCCAAGGGCATCGGTCTGGGACTGGTCCCCCGCCTGTTGATTCACGACGACCCCCGCGGCAAAATGAACGTTGGACTCAAACCGGTCCGCATCATTGACGTGGACATGTCCTATACCCTGGGTCTGGCCACTCTGCGGGGACACTACCTGTCTCGCAACGCTTACCAGTTCTATGAATTTACCCTGATGCACTTTCAAAACCTGGCGAAAACTCTGCTCAGATCATAAGCTTTATCTGATACACTCATAATTTCATCGTCGTCAGGTTTTATGCCTATTTGAGAATTTCATGTTTGAGATTTGTGTATTTTCACATCTCCGCCGCGCCACACCGGCATCGGCTCCCGGTCCCGCGCAGTTGCCCAGCTTCGCAGCTGCCTCCAGATGGGAGCCGCTGTTCCGGGCAGCAGAAAGCGGGAGGACAGCGATTGCCGTCCTCCCGTTTTTTCTGCCTGTCGTCAGGCGTCCGGTTTGTTACTTCAGGCCGTTCTCGTAGGCCTCGATCATCTTCTTGAACGTTTGACCCGTACGACTATCGTCGGCGACAGCTATTGCGGCGACTGCGTTTTCGCTTGGCTTCTCGCTTGCACCAATGATGTTACCTGCGCGAACTCTGAGATTTGCCAGATACTTTTCCGTGACTTCACCGGTGAATATCTTTATTTGGAGCTGCATCGTCGTTTCATCGACCATGGTGGCAAAGATCCTGTCGATGAACTTGTCCACGAAATCTTTGTTGACGACACTCTTTACTGCATCCCGCTCAGCTTCCTTCAGCACCTGGCGAATGGTATCAAGGTGCTTTTTCAAATCATCGGCAGACTCGCGCTGGGCATATAGTTCGGCCAGCAGTTCTCTTGCTGTGTCTATTTCAGCAGTACACTGCTTGTTCATAGACAGGAAATCCCGGTCGCTCATTTCTCCGGTGGCGGCGAGCTGGAGCAGCTTCTGCTTCTTCTTTTCCGTCAGTTCAATGATTTGCTCCTGTTCTTGAATTTGCTCAGTGATCCCACCGCTGCCTGCCAGACTGGTATACAGTTCCATGTATCGCGCAATCTGAGCTTTTGCATCTGCCTCGGTATCCCTCAACACTTCCAGCAGGAGAGGCTTTATCTCGCTTTCGTACACTGCAAAGGACGGACAGGAGTCGCTTCCGTTTTTGATTTTGCCGGAACATACCCATTTACTGTTTTTGTTGCCGGAGCGGTCGACCGTGTCACGCCGATAGTAGGCCGCACCGCAATGGGTACAGTATAGTTTTCCGGTCAGAAGGTTTGCATGGTTGCTGATTCCCTGGCGTGCTTTTACATCCTCGCTGCGCTTTTTCAGCACGGCATTGGCCTGATCCCAAATTTCTTCCGTTACGATTGCGGGGACAATTTCTCCTGTTTCATCCTTGAACATGACCCATTCCTCCGGTGGGAGGAACTTCTGCTTTTTGGTGAACATATCCACGACCTTGACCTTGTTCCCCACATAGTAGCCTTTGTACTTGGGATTTGCGATCATGTTGGACATGGTGGTATGGGCGATTTTGTTGCCATTATGATTGCGGTAGCCCTTATCCCAGAAGATCGTTTCAAGCTGTTTCATGGAGTATTCGCCGGTAGCATAGCGCTCGAAGAGTTCGCGGACCATTGGTGCTTCGGTTTCGTCGATGACCAGTTTTCCATCAGCTTTTGTATATCCGAAGATGCGGCTGTTGCCAAGCACCACGTTGGATTTGATCGCCTGCTGATGACCGAACTTCACGCGGCTCGAGAGCTTGCGCAACTCGTCCTGCGCGATGGAGGACATGATGGACAGACGTAATTCTGAGTCCTCGTCGAATGTATTGATGTTATCATTCTGGAAGAACACACCGACGCCGTATCCGAGAAGTTGTCGTGTGAATCGAATGGAATCCAGTGTGTTTCGTGCAAATCTTGAGATTTCTTTGGTGATCACCAAATCGAATTTGTCCATAGCCGCATCGTCAATCATGCGATTGAAGTTCTCACGCTTCTTTGTAGAAATGCCAGAGAGGCCTTCATCAATGTACCCAGGGACGAATGTCCAGGTCAAATTTTTTCTAATAAGATCCTCGTAGTAGGCAATCTGGTTTCCAAGCGAGTTGAGCTGCTCATCACTCTCGGACGATACTCGGGCATAGTAGGTCACCCGCAACGGGATATCGTAAATAGAACGTGTCTTGAGCATCATTCGGATGGTGTGGATGTCCATGACTCCGCCTCCTTGTTTTTCGTTTTATCATTATCATAATCAATATATCATTTCTGTATGAATAAAGCAATATGAATTTCGAAAAAGGGGGAGCATCGTGTGTGATGCTCCCCGAGAAAACTATTTAGTGGTGGACGGCGCTAACCCGTTGATCAGATTTTTCATACGATTTCGTTCTGTTTCCGTGATCAAGCCCTTTTCGAACAGCGTCTGGTTGTAATAGTGAAGCCAGATCTGTTCCGCCGCATGTCTCTTTTTCTGTTCCAGTGATTGGATGTGTTGCGCAGTCACTGCCGCCCACCTCCTTTGCTGTAAAAATTATTGCCCCGACAGGAAAGAAAAATACAGGTCTTGAGTAACACCTCTTTCTGAAAATGAGAAAGGCAGCAGACTGTTACATGGTCTGCTGCCAGGTTTGTGTTTGTTCGTTTGTGTGATCGTCCGGTTCTGTTGCGGACTTGTGTCTGTTTGCTGCAATGACCGCTCCAGCCACCAGGCCAATTGCCGCGCCGAGATTTTGCGCCGCAGTCTTGGCCTCCATCTTACGGCACCGTTCCTCCGGATCATCGCTGTCGGCATCCATGGCACTCAATCCAGCAAGAACAGATGCCGCACCAATTCCCACAGCACCAGAATGATGGTGGGCAGATACATCTGCAGCTGGATTCGACTCGCGAACCTTTTCACGGAATCGCTCGCCCTGGAGAGTTCGGTAGAGTACTCCTCGCTGGCTCTCCCAACCTGTTTCCCGAACTCCTTCAGCGCCACTTCCTGATCCCGCTGCATCCTGTTCAGAGTGCGCTCCGCGCTGTTCTCCATCTGCTTCCAGCGTTCGGTGCTGCTCTCGGTCAATTTTTGCACCTCCAACTGCATCTCGGAGATTGCTGTTCTGTGCTGCGCCATCAAAGCTTGCACCTGTGCTTTGAGCTTTGCGTCCATCTGCTCGTCCGTGAGCAGATGCTCCACACTCTCCTGGAGCTGCAGAACGGACTGTCCGGTCAGCTCCACTGCGTTGGTCAGGCCTGTCCAGTTCTCCTCTGTCAGCGTGACTGCTTTCTGGATATTTCCAGCCTTGTCTATATTGTGGCTCAGAGCCGTTTGCTGCATAGCTTTCATATCCGCCATGCTGGGTCGTGTATTGCTGCGCTCGAATGTAGAATTCATATTCCATGTTCTCCTTTAAATATTTTTCATCGTGTAAACGAAAATCCCGACAGCTTTTGCCGTCGGGTGTGGTGTAGGTGATATTCGCGCGACTATCCGTCCACTTGACCTGATAGCCCTCGCTCTGCATCAGTTCAATGAACTGCTCCTTGTTGACGGCATATTTCATGCACTCGTCGATCTGAATGGCGAGAGCCACCTTCCAGCTCTCGCCGCGCATCGCCGCGTGATACTCCGCCTGCCTGATTCCCGAGGTCTGTTGCTTCTTCGGCTGGCAAATGGACAGGCCGTGACGCATACAGATCTCATCTGAGAATTTTCGGAGCTGCGTCAGATCGTCTTTTTCGAAATGCAGTTTCCTGCCGTTTTCAAAACTGACCGAGTTGATAATGAAGTGGGAATGGATGTGCTCCGCATCGGTATGTGTTGCAACGATGACTTCGTAGTCCTTCCACTGCTGCGCCAACTCCAGAGCAACGGCGTGTGCTTTCTCCGGTGTGATATTTTCATCCGGGTGGAAGGACTGCACGAAATGAAAATACATTTTGCCGTCACACTTGCCGTACTGAAGTTTGGTGCTGATGAACTGTGTGTAGCAGATCTCGGGCTGGCAGTTGACACCTGTAACCAATTGCCGGCCTTCGAACTCGGTCTTCTTCTCCTGCATGACGTAGTCCAATGCAGCAGACAGTCCGGCGCGGCATTGTCCTTTCGGACGGTTGATGGGTGTGACCGTTGCCATGGTTCACACCTTCCTCTCCAGAACCTCTTTCAGCAGTTTCTGAATCTCCAGATAGAGCTCATAGGTTTCACCAACATTAACGGAACTGATCCTGCCCATGTTTGCCAGTGTGATGAGCTGATTGAGATTCGTTCCCTGCCGCCGCAACGCACGGGCGCAGTCATCGAAACCGTTGATGTGTACGATCTCTTTCCCGACGGCGCATGTCGTCAGGTACTTTGTCAGATCCATCCCCGCGGACTTTGCGTTCCGCCGGATGAGCTCTGCGTCACCTTCCGTGACACGGAAGGTCAATGAAACTGGTTTTGTGCGGTTGACTTTTTTCTTCAAATGAATACCTCCGTGATAAAGTGGGTCCGGGCTTCTGCCCGGAAAGGAGATGCCGAAGGCAGTACGCCGCCGCCCGACCGGGCGGTGGTGGACAGCCAAAGGCGATGCTCGCTGTCGTCCTCACGGACGACACATCCCTCGCTCCGCCGCAAGCGGCAAAGCTCGTTCGTTCTGTCGTTCGCCCTCTTCCCACCGAAACCGCTCTCGCTGGGTTTCGGCGGGAGCCCGGTTATGGGAGGGAATTTTTCCTCTCTGCCGTAACCTCCACCGTTTCGCCGAACGTGGCGGAAAATCGGGGCAGATTTCGCGGTAGAGTGTTTAACCCGGCAGAGGCGGAAACAGCCGACAAATCGCCTTCTGTGGCCTCACAAGGGTCGATAGGGTCAACCCCCGGCGTGTCGACACTTTCGGCACGGTGCAGCTCGACGATGCGCTTTCCGTTGCTGCGGCGCAGACAGGCGGTAACACCGATTTGCCTTAGGGTTGCAAGGCTTTCAGAGAGCAACCGCGCTACTTTCTTCGGTGTAATCCCCAGCGTTCCGTCAGGGTCGATCTCTTCAGCGAACTCCGTGGGAGTGCCGATGTACTCGGTACGGTTCGACATGAATGCAGAGATGGCGGCAGGGATGCTTCCGCCGGGAGTGACCTTGCTGTCACAGATGAGCTGCCACACATTATCCTTGTTCCGTTCCAACTCTATCTCTCTGTATTCAATATCACGACCAATGCAGGAGAGTTTCGCACGACCACTGCCGCGCTTGTCCTCCACCAGTGTGAAACTGGAATCCACCGCACCGCTGATGGCGGTGGTACCGGAGATGCGGTTGAACACATCTTCATCACCCTCCTTGCGCAGATGGTGAACGAGCAGGATGGCAATGCCGTGCTGATCTGCAATGCGCTTGAGCAGAGAAAGGTCACGGTAGTCGTTGGCATAGGCGTTATCATTTTTCACGCTGCGCACTTTCTGCAACGTGTCAATGATGATCAGAACCGTGTCCGGATATTCTTTGAGGAACTGGGTGAGCTGCTGCTCCAGACCTTTCTCCAGGATGTTGCTTTCGGTGCAGAAGCGAACGCTGGACGGGACCTCGTCCGTGATACTGAAGAGCCGGTTCTGGATGCGGCGTGTGGAATCTTCAAGGCAGAGGTAGAGCGTGGTGCCCTGCTTTGTCTGGAGATTCCAAACGGGTTCTCCCTTGGCAATGGTGGTTGCCAGCCAAAGCGCAAGCCAGGATTTCCCCACCTTCGGTGCGCCGGCCAGAATGTGCAGACCCTGTGAGATGAGCGAGTCCACCACAAAGTTCAGTGGCTCCATGGGGATGCTCATCAGGGTTTCACCGTCGATGGTGTTGAGGGGTTGGATGTTGCTTTTGTACATATGGTATACCTCCTTAAAAGAAATAGAATACTGACCTCGCTGAAAAAAGTGGGGCCAGTATCCTTATTGCATCTGAACGATTTTGTGATATGATGTAGCTGTGTAGATTATGGGGGTTGCGCTTCTGTCAGAATGAAAACGGAGGTGATACGATGCCGCAAACTAAATACCGGATCTATGAACTCTCAGCCAGAACGCTTATGAGCTATGCCAGAGAGGAAAATGGTGTATACACATTTCAGTTGAACCGTACTGCAACGGACCACTGTATGATCCCCGGCGCAAAACACGAGCAGGATGACTGTGCCATGTTCTTTCAGCTGATGTGTCAGCTCCGCGGCGACCGCTACCGGGAACGCGAAGGAGAGGGAATGGTCACCGACCTTGCGGACGTGATCTTCTACATGGACTTCTCCGGCATCTTTGACCGCCGGGGCAGCAACCGCACGCAGCAGATTCGCCGGGAGAAAGCGAAAGACATGTTCCGCCCTGAAGGTGTGACGCTGGACTTCGGCAGCGGTCTCCACCGCTACGTCAGCTTTGAACGCTCAGCCAGCATGAGCCGCCAGTCCAGGCTGTCGTTTATTCGTGCTGACCTGTATGCAATCATGCGCCAGCGTATCATGCTGGACATGACCTTGGATCGTTGCAAACTCAGTAAACTCTACGCCTACAACGGTTTGATGTTTTCCTCCGGCACACGGGTGGATGGAATCCGAATCGACAAGCCCCACCGCGTGATCGTCGTGGATAATCCCAAGAAGCTCATGCAACGAGTGCCTGTCATTACCGTGGTGGAGGGGGATAAGTGCGGAAAATATTATCGTGAGGAAACGATCGAAGATATCAACATCACTTGCTTTGACGGCGTTGGGTTGATCTCAAAGGAGTACGCAGAGACAGTAGATAAAGCGTACTGTGGGCGACACTGTCACACCTCTTTCCAGATTCGTCTGCCCTACATCAAAGGAATGCTCCACCAGGTTGACTTCAAAGATTTCTTGAAGCGTTCCGGAACGCAGGTCATTCAGGACATTTGGGGCATCAATCACTCAGTCCAGAATGTAGATATCATTCTGACCCGTAGCCAGTTCAAAGCAGACCGCTGGCTCCAGGAAAACGATATGAGCTGGAAGGACTATTGGAAAGCGTTTCGTAAATACCGGCACGCCCTGTATATCACCAACACGAATAAGGAACATGCTGAATCCCTTGTTGCGTTGAACTATCAATTTCTGTCCACGGTATCCATTCAGCCAGAGGAATTTCGCCCCGCCGATCTTCCCGACGGTTGGAACTGCAGCCCGGAAACAGATAAGCGGCAATGGCTGACCAAGGCGACCGAGACTGCTTACTACAATTTCTGTGCCAACAGTTATTTCCGCAAAAAGTATTTTTTGGACGGCCTGAGTCAACCGCGCAAAAGCCGCGCGTACATTCTTGCCGCAGTACTGAACAAAAATCCACGATTCATCAACGAACCCATTTACACCGATGCTCTGGAAACACAGGCGAAAACGCTGTTGAAGAATTACGCCATCGGTCACCTATTGGTGCCGGGAGATAATCGATTCCTCTCCGGCGATTTGCTGGAACTGCTGCGCCAGTTGATGTCTCCCCGCGTGTTTCAGATGCCCGCAGAGCGTGTGTTTTGTGATGCCGTCACTGTAGATTTCTTTGCGGAGGACAGCTTTTATGCACCCGGCGCCGCTTATGGGCACGACGAGAGCTGCACGTTGCTTCGCAATCCACACATCGCCCGCAACGAGGAACTTCAGCTTTCCGTCTATCCAGATGGGGACGAGCTGCGTGAACATTATCTCGGCCATTTGACTGATGTGGTCTTTGTGTCTGCCGATTCTTTGGCGGCGGAGCGTCTGGGTGGTGCTGACTACGACGGTGATCAAATCAAGACTGTTGCCGATCCCATCCTGAACCGCTGTGTCAAGCGCAATTATGAATACGAGGTGCATCAGCAGCTTTCCAACAACGCCAATCTGCCGCTGCTAAAGATCCCGTCCCTGTCCGCCCCATCGTCTGCCCCCAACGATTGGCGTGAGCAGTTCCACACGGTGGAGAATACCTTTGCCGCCCGCATCGGTCAAATCTGCAACGCTGCCATGGACCGTAGCGTGATTGCTTACAGTGACAGCGCCGACCCAGAAGAGCGGAAGCGCTGCCGCAGAGAAATTGAGACGCTGGCCATTCTCAGCGGTCTGGAGATCGACGCTGCCAAAAGCGGTGTGAGGCCCGACCTTGACGAATACATCGGTACGAAACGCGTCAAGCGCAGTGCATTCCTCCAGTATAAATATCTGGCGGAACAGGCAGAGGAGACACGGCGGGCGTGGTATGAGCCGACCCACAAAGAAAAGCTGGACGCATTCTTTGCACGGACGGACTGGAGTACGGTCGAGTCCCACATTGAGAAGCTGCCCTATCTGGCGCGGAAGCTGAAGCAGAACACGCCGCGAATCAAACCTACCCTCGCAGAGGACAGAGAACTGTTTACCTTTGCGCAAGAGGATGGTTGGCAGATCCGGCTCGATCCCCAAATTCTTTCCTCTGTATCTGAGTTGCTGAAAGATTATGAGCGCTGCCTTTCCCGCATCCGCGCCTGCCGCGTCCCGGTAAGGCACAGACAAAAGAAAAGCGACATCGAGCGCATCCTATATGCCAGAGGACAAGAAGATTTATATGACTCCGATGAGCTGTACGCTTTCTTCCGTCAGTTTCCACCGGAACGCATCACAGCGCTGCGGCATTCCATTTCTGACCAACAATGGCCCTTCATGGCAGCAGACAAACGGGAATTGTTTTTGGCGGAGTACCTGCCGGAAGCGACCGACTATTATGATTTGCTGACTGACTTCCGGCAGAGCGGTTATCGCATCCTGGGCGATCTGGTCTGCGACATTGACGATGAAAACAATGCGCTGGAGCGCAAACAGCTCCTGCGCGAAACGGACACTGCCAATTTTGCCGCTATGATGAAAGCCTACATGGAGCATTCTTTTTCCGCCGACTACAAAGAACCTGTCTCGAAAAAGTGCCGCGAACTACTGAACAAAATCGTGCGCCCCGGTATCGCCGTACAGTATGTGGTTGCGTTGAGCAAGCGAGATCTGCTGTGGGAGCTGCTGATCGACCAAATCGAAAAGAATGTGTTAGAGGTGTCCTATGCTGAATGAGTGGCAGGAATTTCTGGACTACACCGGGGCTGTAAGCTATACCGCCAAGAGTAAAAACGACACCGCCTATATGGGCCGCTTCACCTTTACCACCATTTTGGAGTTCAAGGGTCTGGCCCGAGTTCTGACCATCATCGCCCGCGGGTATATGTACCATGATGTAGACGGCAATATTCTCGACAGTGACCCAAGGGAGCGCCTGGATTATGTAAGCAAGGCTCTGTGTGCCTGGTGCAGTGTTCCGGACAGCAAAAAAGCCGCGCCCAAAAAGGCGCGGCCGAATAAGAGCCATTTTGAAGAGCTGCATGTAATGTTTCCTGAACTGGTGGACGCTGACGGCAGCGGCTGGTTCCACCGCCATGTTCACCGTCTTGCCCGCTTTGTGCTGAACGATCCTGATAAGGTTCGCAAGACGGTCATACCAAAGGCAGAGGTCATAGAGGCCAAGTTCGACACTGCTTGGCGCAGCAAGGTGATTCAGTTCCAGGTGCCGCTGTTTTCTGAGAATACCAAGGGCGCATGGGTCCTACGTTTCGACGATGTGCTTGCCGATGCGCTGGAGCTGGGGCCACTGCAAAACGCGGAACATGAGCTGCCGCCGGAGTATCTGGAAAAGCTGCGTGCGGTCACGCCAAAGGAGATTCCACTGGAAGTCATAAAAGCGCTGGTTCTCTATTACATGGCGCACAGGCAGGACGATACCGACTGGGTCGTGCTGCCGACAACCAACTTCGAGGCATGCTTTGGTACAGCTTTCGGGCGAAAGTATCTGCCAACTCTGCCGAAAGAAGTGTTTGAACGTAGCGACTCCGGATATGGCATCGGGCGTTACCTGGTGAAGGCAGATTATACACCAAACTTGAGATAGAAAGTTGATTGGTTGGAAGGCGGAAATTCAACTGAACGAAAAGCAAAAATCCAACTGAATGTAGTTGTAAAATTCAGCTGAATGGACTATAATAGACTCAGTTTATAGTCGAGGTGAGTGTTTATGGATAAGCAGAACTATAAACCCCGCGTTATTGATACAAAGGTTAAGGAATATCTGTCGGCCTTTGGCGCCGTTTGCATTGAGGGTCCCAAGTGGTGTGGAAAGACCTGGACATCCTCTTATCACAGCAAAAGCGAAATCTATATTGGCGATCCCGCCAATAACTTCCAGAACCGCCAACTGGCCGAATTGTCTCCTGCTCTGGTTCTGGACGGTGAAACTCCGCGCTTAATCGACGAATGGCAGGAAGTTCCTCCTATTTGGGATGCCGTGCGGTACAAGGTGGATCAGGTTGCGGAAAAAGGACAATTCATTCTGACCGGTTCTGCTACTCCGAACCATAAAGGCATCCTGCACAGCGGTGCAGGCCGTATTGCCAAGTTGCGGATGCGTCCCATGTCCCTATACGAGTCTGGAGATTCCTGCGGAAAGGTTTCCTTGGAAAAACTGTGCCACGGCGAGTTGGCCCCTGCATTAACCGGCGAGATGGATCTGAAAAAACTGATCGAGCTGATTATTCGCGGCGGATGGCCTGGCAGTTTGGGATTGCCTATTGAGCAGGCTGCTCTGCTTCCTTTGGAATATCTCAATGCTGTTATCGACGATGACGTGTACCGCATCGACGGTGTGAAGCGCGATACATCCAAGATGCGCTTGCTGTTGCGCTCTCTGGCCCGTAACGAAAGCACCACTGTCACCAATAAGACTTTAATGAAAGACATTAAGGCAGTAGATGACGAGGATATTGACTCCAATACGGTGTCTGCCTATCTGGATATTTTTAAGCGGTTGTTTATTACGGACAATCAGCCGCCATTCTCATCTGGCATCCGTTCCTCCGTCCGTATTAAACAGGCTGAAAAGCGGCACTTCTCCGACCCTTCTCTGGCCTGTGCTTTGCTGAAAGCTACCCCTGCTGGACTGATGGGCGATTTGGAGACGCTCGGTTTCCTGTTTGAAGCGCTCTGCGAACGTGACCTTCGAATCTATGCGGAATCTTTCGGGGCAAATCTGTACCACTATCAGGATTATAAAAATCAGGAAATCGATGCTGTCATCGAACTGCCTGACGGCCAGTGGTGCGCTTTTGAAATCAAACTGGGTGCCAACCAGATTGACGCTGCTGCAGCTAACTTGCTGGAGATCAAAAAGCAGATTTCGGAAGATCCTAAGGGAAAGCCTCCTGCGGTTCTCTGCGTGCTGTGCGGTATGGCAAATGCCGCTTATCTGCGGTCAGATGGGGTGTTCGTTGTGCCGATTACTGCACTTAAACCTTAATGCTAACTTGGCAAAGTTAAGTTTAAAGTTTATAGCTTTCATTTGGGGGGAAATTCCCTGAATCAAGGAGGATTTGCCAAGATGGCAATAAAGAAAAATGAGCTGTACAGTTCCCTTTGGGCGAGCTGCGATAAACTGAGGGGCGGCATGGACGCCTCTCAGTATAAAGACTATATCCTGACCCTGCTGTTCGTGAAATATGTTACGGACAAGTTTAAGGGCGTAAAATATGCCGATATTACGGTTCCCGAAGGCGGCAGTTTCGACGATTTGGTTGCATTGAAGGGCAATAAAAATATCGGTGAAGAAATGGATAAGGTCATTGCCAAGTTGGCAGAAGCCGGAGAGAACAATCTCCGAGGCGTAATCGACAATGCCCATTTCAATGATGAGGCCAAGTTGGGCAGCGGCAAAGAAATGGTGGATAAGCTCACTGGCTTGATTGCCATTTTCCAGCGTGACGAATTCAATTTTAAAAAGAATAAGGCTGGCGGCGATGATATTCTTGGCGATGCCTATGAGTATCTGATGCGTCATTTTGCCACGGAAAGTGGCAAGAGCAAGGGCCAGTTCTATACACCGGCCGAAGTCTCCCGTATTCTTGCCAAAGTGATCGGTATCGACAGCATCGAAGAGCGCGACGAGGGTTACTCCGTGTATGACCCTGCCTGCGGATCCGGTTCACTTCTGATTCGCGCAGCGGATGAAGCGCCCTTTGAGATTGCCATTTGGGGACAAGAAAAGGAAGTGACGACCGCTGGCCTTGCCAAGATGAACCTTGTTCTGCACAATAAAGCTGCAGGTGAGATCAAAGCGGGAAACACATTCTCTTCACCCCACTATTTTGAAGAAGGCTCCGATGATGAGGTGCTGAAGCGATTCGACTTCGCGGTGGCCAATCCACCGTTCTCTCTGAAAAACTGGACGGATGGTCTTAAGGACTATGGCCGCTTTGATGGCTATGGTGACAGACCGCCTGAAAAGAACGGCGACTTTGCGTGGCTACTCCATATTTTAAAGTCCTTGAAAAGCACTGGCAAGGCTGCGGTCATTCTTCCCCACGGTGTTCTGTTCCGTGGCAATGCGGAAGCAACTATCCGTAAGGCCATTATCGATAAGGGCTATATCAAGGGCATTATCGGCTTACCCGCCAACCTGTTCTATGGCACCGGCATCCCTGCCTGTATTATTATTATCGATAAGGCTGATGCTGCCGAGCGCAAAGGTATCTTTATGATTGATGCCAGCCATGACTTTGTTAAGGATGGCAACAAGAACCGCCTGCGTGAGCGGGACATCTATAAAATCGTCACCACATTCAATCAGCAAATCACAGATGATTCCAAGTATGCCCGTTTCGTCCCCAATGACGAAATCAAGAAGAAAAACGAATATAACCTGAATATCCCCCGTTACATTGACAGTTCCACTCCGGAAGATTTGCAGGACATTGACGGACATCTACATGGCGGTATTCCTGCGACGGATGTGGATTCCATGAAGAAGTATTGGGCGCTGTTCCCCGGCCTGAAAAGCAAGCTGTTTTCTCAGATGCGGGATGGCTATTATCAGCTGAACATTCCCAAAGAGAATATCCGCAATGAGGTCTATAACGACCCTGAGTTTTCTGCCTACGCCGAGCGCATCGACAATGCATTTGACGCGTGGATGCAGATGGTGGATTCCGGCCTCCGGAGCATTGATGAAGATACGGAAGTCAAGCCTTATATCGTGGAGCTGTCAGAGCAGTTGATTGGCTGTTTCGATGGTCTGGAGCTGGTGGATAAGTACGATGTCTACGAAGTGCTGCTTTCCTACTGGCACGAAGTCATGGGCGACGATGTTTATCTTGTGTCGGTGGACGGCTATGGCGTCGCCCGGACATGGGAAAACATCATGGGGGAATACACCTCCGGCAAGAAAAAGGGGCAGGAAAAGGTCATTGGTTGGGAGGGTGTTTTGCTGCCTCGGGCACTGATTGAGTCCGTGTTCTTTGCCCCCGAACGCAAGAAAATCAATGAGGCGCAGGTCATTGCCGAAGAGACCCAGAGCAGACTGGCCGAGTTCGTGGAGGAGCAGACCGGCGATGACGGATATCTGAAAGAACACCTCAACGATAAGGATAAGGTAGACGCTAAAGCTGTCGCCGCCCGTTTGAAGGTGCTGAAAAAGACTGATCCCAAGGGAGAGGAATATACGCTACTGAGGCAATTTGTGGACTTGACGGATTCCCTTTCCAAGCAGAATAAGGCCGTCAAGGAAATGAACGCCGAATTGGAGGAAAAGGTTCGGGCAAAGTATGCTTTGCTGACCGATGAAGAGATTCTGGATCTATTGGTAAACCGCAAATGGTATGCCACCATCTTTGAAGGAATCAAGGCGCTGTATGTCACCACTTCCCACCAGATGACCAACCGTATTGTGGAACTGGTGGAGCGGTATGAGGATACCCTGCCGGAACTATCTGCCGCTGTTGCTGATTATGAGTCCAAGGTCAAGGCTCATCTGAAAAGGATGGGATTTGTATGGTAAATGCTCAAAAATGGAAGAAGTGGACTATAGGCGAGTTGATTTCACGGACAAAGACTACAATTCAAACAGGCCCCTTTGGAACAGTGCTTAGCGCAAGTGAATTTGTGGATTATGGGATTCCAATCATTTCAGTTCGTGAGATTCGAGAAGGATTCATTCGGATAACAGCCGAAACTCCTTGCATTACAGATGGCACTTATTCTCGGTTGAGAAAATATGCCTTATCCGAGAAGGACATTGTTTTTGCACGCAAGGGAAGCGTTGAACGTTCTGCTCTTATTCCTATTGGTTTAGAACGTTACTTTCTGGGATCTGATGGCATTCGGATTAGATTTGATCAAAATATAGTCAGCCCTGATTTGATGCTGTATTTGTTCCAAAGTCCATCAACCAAGCAGTTTCTCATACAAAGTTCATACGGTACAACCATGGCAGGATTGAATGAGAAAATACTGTGTGCATTAGAGTTTTATCTGCCGGAAACAGTAGACGAGCAAAAAAGAATTGCAAAAGTCTTAACAGATATTGACCACCTACTTGCCCTTACCGAAAAGCTGATAGCCAAGAAAAAAGCCATTAAGCAGGGGGTGATGCAGGAACTTCTGACCGGCAAACACCGCCTGCCAGGATTCTCTGGTGAATGGGAAACATTTGTGTTTGGTGACCTATTTGATTTCATCTCCAACAATGCTTTTACCAGGGCACAGCTATCGGTTAGCGGCAAGGTCAAAAACATCCACTATGGCGATATACTCACTAAATTTGGAACCTATATCAGTGCCGATAGCAATGAAATTCCGTACATCAAAAAAGAAATTGATCTAAGCCGCTTTGCTGAAAAATGCTATCTGCAATCCGGCGATGTTGTTATTGCTGATACCGCGGAAGATGAAACCGTTGGAAAGGCGCTTGAAGTTATCAATGTGGAATGCCCTGTTTTGGCCGGACAGCACACCCTGCTGTGCAGACCGAAAGTGCGCTTCGCTGTAAAATTTCTGGGCTATTACCTGAATGCGGCATGTTACCACGATCAGCTTTTGCCCTTTATTGTTGGTACAAAGGTTTCTTCTATCAGTAAGGCAAGCATCGCACAGACAAAACTGATTGTGCCAAAATATGAGGAGCAACGAGCAATTTCTTGTATTCTGTCTGATATGGACGATGAAATTGCGGAATTGGAGCAAAAGCTCGCAAAATACCGCCAAGTCAAGCAGGGTATGATGCAACAACTCCTGGCGGGAAAGGTTAGGTTGGTGTAAAGGAGAGAGAAAAATGAGCGTATTATCAGCTCCCTTAAAAAATGACGTTGCAATGCAAAAAGACATTTTCCGTCTTGCTGCAGCCATATATTCGGAAAGCAACGATGTAGTGTCTGATGCTGAAATTCAACTCCAAATCATCAAGTGTATGTTTGTCGCAACTGGGAATGATTATTTGACCAAGAGTGAGATCATTTCCAAGTTATTAGAAATCTATAAATACCACATTTCTGAGGATGAAGTTGATAATATACTTCGAAAAACCAAAGGGGTATTTCAAGCTATTACAAAAGACGATGAAAAAGCGGTTTGCCTTACCCAATCAGCTTATTCAGAATGTGAAGAAGCACAGAAAAATAACATCGACAGCTTTATTGATGCGTTCATCACGGAAAAGGAAATTGCCAACCCGGAAAAGTGCAAAAGCGCCATACATGTTTACCTTTACGAGCTAACAACTACTAACATCAACTCTTATCGGGTACTGTTGGCGGGGAAAGATGGGACACAATTTTCAAGCAGTGAGTTATCAGTGGATGTATCCTGCCTTTCCGATGCAGAAAAACAACTTGTTCATGATTTTTTAGCATGGGACAACATTGCTAAAAACGCAGCGTTGGGAAACCTTGTATATTGTTGCTTGGAATATTGTTTGCTCATTAACGGAGATTCGCCCAATAGTCTCTTGAAAGGTTTTATTCGCCGGCGTGAAATCTATTTGGACACCAATGTAATTTTTAGAGCATTGGGGATCAATGGTGTATCCAGACAGAATGTCGTTACGACATTTCTTCGCAAGTGTAAACAAGCAAAGCTCAAACTGCTTATTTCCCATTCAACAAGAACTGAGTTTTTTGACACAATTGGTTATTATGTGTCTCAAATGGAATATTATCCCCGGGGCGATATTTATTCTGGTGCATACGAGGAAATTGCAGACTACAGCATATTTGCGTTTTATGAGAACTGGAGACAAGAGCACTCTCAAATGTCTCTGAAGTATTTTGTTGCACATATCAAATCGCTTTATCTTAAACTGATTAAGGATTTTGGCATAGAGGATGATGTGAAAATTCCCGGAACAATATACCACTCTGGTGAATTCAAGGATGTGCGAAACAGATATTCGGCATCTATTAAAAGTGTAAAGCAAGGAATCAAGGCGGATTATTTAGCTGATGACTACCATTACTCCAATCGCGATAGTCATGACGCAACAGTTGTTCGGTACATAGAGTTGCTTCGAGAAAAATCAGCAGATAAGGATATTTTTCTTGCATCCTCTGATAGAGCACTTCGCCTTTGGGATATGAACCGACTTGACGGCGAATATCCGGTTGTTGTATATCCCAGCCAGTTATTCTTGATATTGCTTAAAACTTGTGGCCGCTCAGATAACGACTATGACAGCTTTGTGAGCTTTATCAACATCAGGCCATCATCCAAACGGGTTTCTCCTGAAAATGCTCACATTATATTGTCTGGTATTAGTTCCATTACTGAAGATATCAGCGCACAGGAGCATCTTGTCGAAGCTGTTTTTAGTGATGACTTCCAGAATGTGATCAAGAATAGTACCTCTGACATGGATCTTTATGAAAAAGTCCAGAGAATAAGCCAGAATTACTTGGACGAAGAGCTACGCAAGAAGGACGCCACTATTGTTGCTCTCCAAGCAGATGTTTCACGATATGGCATCGAAGGGAAAGCGCTACAAGACAAAATCGATGAGAAAGATACTGCGTTAACAGAAAGTAACCGCACAATTCAACGGCAGGACGAGGAGATAAAACAAAAGCAAGGCAGAATACTTTCCCATGCAGAGCGAAAAACACAGCCCAAGTATATTGCCAAGACATATGTAATACCTGTGCTACTGGCACTCCTCGTATTAGCCTTTGTTCTGTTTATCCTTCTTCAATTCATTTATAAAGACGAAAAATGGAACTTTGCCGTTGCGTTCTTCGATTGGACAAAGGCAACATACTTCGGTACATATGTAGGAGATTACATCTACGCTATTGATCTTGCCCTTGCTGCGATAGTTGGATGGTTGTTAAAGAAATGGATGGTCAATCCGTTTAACAAAGAATTGAACGAACTCCGCAAGATGGAACTCGTTCAACGGTATATAAAAGACAATCACTTAGATTAAGAAGGTGACAGAATGCCCAACATTGGTGACAGCGAGCGCAAAACGCAAAACCGTGTGGTCAAATTTTTTCGGGACAAGCTGCACTATACATATCTGGGGAACCTGCATGACAGTGAAAACCGTAACATCATGCAGGAGCGGCTGCATGCCTGGCTGTTGAAACAGGGCTACTCCGAAAAGCTTGCAGCCAATGCCGTGGATGCGTTGGTGAAGACCTCTACCAATCTGCAGCAGGGTCTGTACCATGCCAACAAAGAGGTCTATAGCCTGCTGAAATACGGAGCCAAGGTCAAGGAGTCCGTGGAGCAGTCCCCTAAGACGGTATATTTTATTGACTTTGAAGATGTCAGTAAAAATGACTTCTATATTGCGGAAGAAGTCACTGTTGTCAGCAACAACACCAAGCGTCCGGATGTTGTTATCTATGTGAATGGTATTGCACTTGCGGTAATCGAATTGAAAAAGAGCAGCGTGTCCGTGTCCAACGGCATCCGTCAGAATCTGACCAATCAAAAATCGAACTTCATCGAAGATTTCTTTACGACCATTCAGTTCTGTATGGCCGGGAACGACAGCGAGGGCTTGCGCTATGGTACGCTCCTTACCCCGGAGAAGCACTATCTGGAATGGAAAGACGACGGCTTTACCGAGCATCAGACGGAACGCGATATTGTGGACATCGAGGTTGAGGAATACTGCGAGGGGATTCCCGGCAAGTTGGAAAAACAGCTTTTTGCTCTGTTTTACAAAAAGCGTTTCCTTGATCTGATCCACAACTTTGTAATCTTCGATAAGGGCATCAAAAAGGTCTGCCGCTATAATCAGTACTATGCCATTAAACGGGCGCAGCACCGTTTGACGGACAAGAAGCGCGGCGGTATCGTCTGGCATACCCAGGGCAGCGGCAAGAGTCTGACCATGGTGTGGTTCTCTAAGTGGATTTTGGAGAACAATCCCAATGCGCGTGTATTGGTCGTTACCGACCGCGAGGAATTGGATGAGCAAATTGAAAAGAATTACAAGGGTGTGGATGAGAATATCGTCCGCACTAAGAGCGGAAAAGATCTGCTTGAACACCTGAACGCTTTCGATGACCGGCTTCTGTGCTCTCTGGTACATAAATTTGGAAAGCGTGGCAGCGACAGCTCGGAAACAGATTACGAAAAATACATCGAAGATTTGAAAAACGCTTTGCCCAAGGATTTTTCTGCCAAGGGTGATATCGTAGTTTTTGTAGATGAGTGTCACCGCACTCAGTCCGGCAAACTTCACGAGGCTATGAAGGCAATCCTTCCCGATGCCATCTTTATCGGTTTCACGGGCACACCGCTTTTGAAGAAGGACAAAAAGACCAGTCTGGAAACCTTCGGCGGATATATCCATACCTACAAGTTCAACGAAGGTGTTCGAGATGGCGTTGTGCTGGATCTGCGGTACGAGGCCAGAGATGTGCCCCAGGGCATGACCTCTCAGGACAGAATCGATGCATGGTTTGAGGCGAAAACCGTCGGTCTGGCCCCCAGAGCAAAAGCAAAACTCAAAGCTTATTGGGGGAATCTGCAAAAGATTTTCTCCTCTCGCTCCCGGTTGGAGCAAATCGCCAATGATATCATCTTTGATTTTGCCACCAAGGCACGACTGATGGATGGAAACGGAAATGCTATCCTTGTGGCCGGTTCTGTGTATTCGGCATGCCGATACTATGAAATTTTCCAAAGCAAGGGTTTCCGGAGATGCGCGGTTATTTCTTCTTATACGCCGCAAGCCGGAGATTTAAGGACGGATACTGTCAGCGACGAGGAAGAAACCGAAACATTTGAAAAATACAGCACTTATCTGAAAATGATTGGCGTTGACCCGTCGGAGGACAAGACACAGATTGCCAAAAAAGTAGAAGCTTTTGAAGCGGAAGCAAAACGCAAGTTTGTGGACGAACCTGCAAACATGAAACTGCTGATCGTAGTTGACAAGCTGCTTACCGGTTTCGATGCCCCCAGCTGTACCTACCTCTACATCGACAAGGCGATGCATGACCATGGCCTGTTCCAGGCAATCTGCCGAGTCAATCGTCTGGATGGCGAGAGCAAAGACTTTGGCTATATTGTAGATTACAAGGAACTGTTCGGAGACTTGGCGGATGCCATGAACAAGTATACCGCCGGTGCCTTTGAAAGCTATGATGCCGAGGATGTCGATGGGCTTTTGAAAGATAGAGCTACAGAAGCGAAAAAGTATTTCGTTGATACCCTGGAGGAATTGGACGAGCTTTGCGAGGGCGTCGAATTGCCCAGAAAAGAGCTCGACTATATTCACTATTTCTGTGGTGAAAGTGGTCGCGACGAAAATCAGGACGAAGCCTTTGCCCGCATTCGCGAGAAACTGTACAAGCTCGTCGGACGTTTGATTCGCGCTTTTGCGGAATTGAAGCCTCGCATGACGGATTTGGGGTATACCGTTTCCGAGCAAGGTGCATTGGACGACAGGGTTGCGTTCTATGTAAACCTGCGTGACACGATTGGTAGAGCCAGCGGCGATTTTATTGATCTGAAAGCCTACGAACCAGGTATGCGGTATCTGATTGACAACTACATCTCAGCCAGCGAGTCGCAAAAGATCGGCAGCATGGATGACTTTACCCTGCTTGATTTCATCATCTCGCAGGAAGATAAGCTGAAGAGCGAGCAAAAAGGCGAGCAGGAGAGTGCGGCAGAAACCATTGAGAACAACATCCGCAAAAAGGTTGTTGAGCGAATGGTCATCAATCCTGCTTATTACGCAAAAATGTCTGAAATCCTGGAGCAGTTGATACTTGACCGCCGCCGCGGAGTGATTGCCTACGGGCAGCTGCTGGACACATACATGGAACTGGCGAAAAATGTTGCAAAGCCCGAGGAGAACACAAAGTACCCTGAGAGTATTCGTTCCAATGGCGCACTGCGGGCGCTCTATGATAATTGCGGAGAAGATGAGGCGACTGCCTTGAAGCTGCACAAAGCCATTGTCAAGGCGCGGCTCGATGGTTTCCGAAATAATCCGGTTAAGGCAAATAAAATCAAGCGAGCGCTCTATCAACTTTTGAATGACGATAGCGAAGTAGAGCGAATTTATCAAATTGTTGTGGAACAAGAGGAGTACTGATGCAAATAGTTATTTCCAATATTCCTGTGGAAGTTGTCAGAAAAAATATTAAAAATATGCATCTCTCTGTGCTTCCACCGGACGGCAGGGTTCGTGTATCAGCACCTACGCAACTGACGGATGAAGCAATTACGATGTTCGTTCGGACAAAACTCGGCTGGATCAAAAAACAACAGGAGAAGTTTCAACAGCAGCCGCGTCAAAGCGAGCGGCAGTATGTGTCCGGGGAAACATTATATGTTTGGGGTAAGCAGTACTTTCTTCAAGTGGAATACAGCTACAAAGGCAATGTTCTCACACTTTCGGGTGACAAGGCTATTCTGACGGTTAGAAAAGAAAGCAGTCCAACGCAGAGAGAAAGCTTCGTAAATGAATGGTACCGCAACCTCTTGAAGCAGGAAGTGGCGAAATATCTTCCCAAGTGGGAGAAAACTACGGGGCTTTACTGTAGCAGTTGGCAAAGCAAATATATGACGACCAAATGGGGAACCTGTAACCCTACCAGTAAGAAAATTTGGCTAAACCTTCAATTAGCAAAAAAACCGATTGAATGTTTAGAATATGTAATCTTACATGAACTTGCGCACTTGAAAGTTCATAACCATGGTCCTGAATTCACGGCGATCTTAGACCAATATATGCCATATTGGAGAGAACACAAACGTCGACTGAATGATAGCACCCTTGACTATCTACCAAGCCAACTTGAGTAATCAAGGTTTTCCCTATCTTTTCACCTTTCACAAACTATCTTACATGAATCATATCTATACCTGCGAGCGCCGAAATTGCGCAAAACTCTCGTCCGACAGATTATCGTCAGACGAGAGTTTTGCGTTTCCCTCAAGCGGTGATTGTTGCTATGTATCTTACTTCAACTTCATGCCCCAGTGCTGTTCGGTCAGCCCGTTTGAAACTCGCAGTTCGTACGGGACTCATCTTCTTGACCATCTGGCCGCCAACGGAGCCGGCCTGACGGGAAGTCAGATCGCCGTTGTAGCCCTGCTTCAGGTTCACGCCGACCTCGCTGGCAGCCTCCATCTTAAACTTATCCATGGCCTCGCGGGCATTGGGGACGACCAGATTATTCGAACTCTTGCTAGACATAATCCTTTTCTCCTTTTGTTGTTGAAAAAATCTCGGATTGAAAATCCAAGCATAGTTTGAGCCGCCGCGTTCGTTCTATGCGGTGTTTTTTCTGGTAACTTCAGGGCGTTTTTCCTGTTTTCCCGGAACCTGTGCAACGAAAAACGGACGCGGCTGCGTCCGTTTTTCTGCTTCAAATTTTTGTTTTGGCTCAGGCGCGGGGATACTTCTCCGTAAAGCCCTGGAACACCGGCACGCCCGTGTAGGTCTTGACTGGCTCCTCGCCGCGCAGCGCCCGCAGCGCGCCCGCCGCCAGGGCCCTCCCCACGCGGCCAGCCGCGCGGGGACCCCTCCTTTTCTCTCTGCTCGGGCGAAATCAATTCGCCCTCCGCCAAGGTTTTGCTCTGCAAAACGCTTGTACGGCCAGAGGCCGCCCCGGCTTAGGCCGGGGCCCCATGGAAGCCCTGGCTCAGGCGCGGGGATACTTCTCCGCAAAGCCCTGGAACACCGGCACGCCCGTGTAGCTCTTGACTGGCTCCTCGCCGCGCAGTGCCCGCAGCGCGCCCGCCGCCAGGGCTTCCATCTCGAACTCGCCGGGATAGGCGCGGATGGGCGCAATCTTGCCGCACATCTCCGCCAGGCCCGTCACGACCCGCTTGTCGTGGACGATACCGCCGCCCAGCAGGATGGCGTCCACGTCAAAATGGAGCACCGAAGCCATCGCACCGATGGTTTTGCCGATCTGATAAATAAACGCGTCATAGACCAGCTCGGCATACTTGTCGCCCTTCGCGATCATCGCCGTCACATCGGTGGCCTCAGAGGTGCCCAGCAGGTCCACAAAGCCGCCGGATTTGATCAGCCGGTCATACATCTCATCCCGGGTCCACTTGCCGGAATAACACAGATCCATAAAGGGAATGGCCGGCAGCGCGCCCGCCCGGGTGGGGGTCATGGGTCCCTCGCCCATGATGATGGAGTTGGAGTCCACCACGCGTCCCTTCTTATGGGCGGACACAGAGACGCCGCCGCCGATATGGGCCACCACAAAGTTGCACTCCTCGTACTTTTTGCCCAGCTCGGCCGCTGCCCGGATGGCAGTCTCCTTCTGGTTGAGCATATGGACGTTGCTGGTGCGATACACGTCATGCAGGCCAGTGACACGGGCTACATCCTCAAATTCATCGGTATCGGGGGGATTGAGAAAGAAGGCTACGCCGCCGAATTCCTTACGGAAGGCATCGGCCAGCGGTCCGCCCAGAATGGCGGGATGGACGGTGTAGCCGGAGAAGCAGTCCTCAATGACCTTGTCCGTCACCTCGTATACGCCGCCCACACAGGGCTGTACGCCGCCGCAGCGGGCCACGAAGCAGTCCACGCCCTCCAGTGTGGCGCCCTGCTCTTCCACCGCTTTCAGAATCGTATCCCGGCGGTACGCGAACTGGTCCTTGATCTTGGGGTACTTGGCCAGCTCATCCGCCGTGTGGACCGCCTTGGTGATAAACAGAGGCTTGTCATCCTCAAACATGGCCAGCTTTGTGGAAGTAGAACCCGGATTCAGCGCAAAGATCTTGTACGATTTCATGTAGCATACTCCTCTCTAATGGAAATTTGTTTTTATATGTCAGAAGGGCGTCTCACATGAGACGCCCTTCTGCGAATCCTGTTATGAAATTTTCCAGTTTACGGCTGCCCCACGCGTCAGGCCGCGCCGGGGCCCGGTCTTACTGCTTCAGATACTCGAAGTCGGTAAATACCTTCTCACCGGTGTAGACCTTCGCCTCTTCTTCGCCGTTGAGCACGCGGCAGGCGCCGGCGGCCAGCGCTTCCATCTCAAACTCGCCGGCACGGACCTCCACAGGGGCGATAAAGCTACACATCTCCTGGATGTAGGCGCACAGGTCCTTGTCGTGGGAGATGCCGCCGGTGAGGATGATGGCGTCCACCTTGCCGGCCAGCACGGCGGCCATAGCGCCGATCTCCTTCACGATCTGATACCAGAAGGCGTGATACACCAGCTCGGCGTACTTGTCGCCCGCCTTGGCCCGCTCGCCCACCTCAATGGCCTCGGAGGTGCCCAGGTGATCCACAAAGCCGCCGGACTTGGTGATGCGCTTATACATCTCGTCCCGGGTGTACTTGCCGGAGAAGCACAGGTCGATCAGGGGCACGGCAGGCAGCGCGCCGGAACGGGTGGGCGCCATGGGGCCCTCGCCGTTGATAATGCCGTTGGAATCCACCATCTTACCCTGCCGGTGGGCGGTGACGGAGACGCCGCCGCCAATGTGGCAGACGATAAAGTTGGAGGTCTCATAGGTCTTGCCCAGATCCTTCGCCACCCGGATGGCGGTCTCCTTCTGGTTCAGCGCGTGGATGGAGACCGTGCGGAACACATCGTGCAGGCCGGTGACCCGGGCCACATCCTGGAACTCGTCCACATCGGGGGGATTGACGATAAAGGCTTTCTTGCCATACTGCTCGGCAAACTTCTGAGCGATCTGGCTGCCCAGAGCCGCGGGATGGTTGCCGCCGCCCCGGCGGGCGTGCTCCAGCATCTTGGCGTTGACGGCATAGGTGCCGCCGGCGCAGGAATTCAGACCGCCGCCGCGGCCCACGAAAGCGTCGCAGGTGGACAGGTCCACGCCCTGCTCCTTGCAGACGGCCAGGATGGTCTCCACCCGGTAGTCCAGCTGATCGGCCACGGTGGCGTACTTCGCCAGCTCGTCGGCATCATGGGTGACGTTCTTCTTGAACACTTCGGTTTCGCCCTCGAACACCGCGATCTTGGTGGACGTGGAGCCGGGATTGATCGCCAATACTCTGTATTCTGCCATATTGTCATTTCCTCCATACTATTTAATTAGTCGGTTAATTTGACTTTATTATAGCATGTTCCGTCTCCCGCTACAAGAGGGGAATTCCCCGGCAAAACAACCGAAAATATAAAATTTCTCTTTACATCATCGCTCTATTGTGGTAGCATGCTAAAGTAACGGAGTATTCTCCGACGCTATTTTCTTTTGGAAATGAGGAACACATGTATGAAACAGAAACTGCTTGCTTTGACTCTGGCGCTTGCTCTGGGTCTGTCTCTGGCCGCCTGCTCCGGCGGCGACAGCGGAAATGGACAGGGCTCTGCCGCCCCCGACACCCAGAGCTCCGCGCCGGTGGACTCCGCCGCTCCGGAGACCACGCCCGCCGGCGAGACCACGGACAGCGATCTGGCCTATGTCCAGAACAAGGGCACTCTGGTGGTGGGCATCACCGAGTTTGAGCCCATGGACTATCAGGATGCCAACGGCAACTGGATCGGCTTTGACGCGGATATGGCCAAGGCCTTTGCCGAGAGCCTGGGCGTGGAGGTCCAGTTCCAGCTCATCGACTGGGACAACAAGGTCATGGAGCTGGACGGCAAGACCATCGATGTGGTGTGGAACGGCATGACCCTCACCGATGAGGTCCTCTCCTCTATGAGCTGCTCCAACGCCTACTGCAACAACGCCCAGGTGGTGGTGCTCCCCGCTGATGTGGCTGAGAACTACCCCGACGCCGCCAGTATGGCGGACCTGACCTTCGCCGTGGAGTCCGGCTCCGCCGGCAAGACCCAGGCCGAGGAAAACGGCTTCACCTACACCGAGGTGGTGGATCAGGCTACCGCCGTGCTGGAGGTCAGCTCCGGCACCGCTGACGCGGCTATCATCGACTCCCTCATGGCGGGCGCCATGGTGGGTGAGGGCACCAGCTATGCGGATCTGACTTACACCATCCAGCTCAACACCGAGGAGTACGGCGTCGGCTTCCGCAAGGGTTCCGATCTGGTAGACGCCCTCAACCAGTTCTTCGTGGACAGCTACGCCGACGGCACCATGCAGACGCTGGCTGACACCTACGGCGTCCAGGCCGCCCTTATTCCCCAGGAATAACACACGTCTGTGTTTCCGCAAAAGCAGAGGACGGAGTCCCGTCCTCTGCTTTTGGCCGGTTTACCGGCTCTGATTTATACAGTAAAGGCAGGTTCCAGCTATGTTTCTCACGGTTCTTGGTGCCCTGAACGAGGGCTTTCTCCAAACCCTGAAGCTGTTCGCGGTGACGCTGGTCGGCGCCATTCCTCTTGGGCTGGTGGTGTCCTTCGGCTCCATGAGCCGCTTTCCCCCCCTGCGCTGGCTGACCCGTTTCGTTGTCTGGGTGATTCGCGGTACACCCCTGATGCTCCAGCTGATCATCATTTTCTACATCCCCGGCTACCTGCTCCCAAGCGGAAGCCCCTGGCCCAGCGGCGAGGCGGGCCGCTTCCTGGCCTCTGCCGTGGCGTTCATCATCAACTACGCCTGCTATTTTTCCGAGATCTACCGGGGCGGCATTCAGGGCGTACCCGTGGGCCAGCAGGAGGCCGGGCAGGTGCTGGGCATGACGAAATCCCAGATTTTCTTCCATGTCACCCTGCTCCAGATGATCAAGCGCATTGTCCCGCCCATGTCCAATGAGATCATTACCCTGGTGAAGGACACCTCCATCGCCCGCATCATCTCCATGCAGGAGATCATCTGGGCAGGCTACGCCTTCCTGAAGGGTTCCCACGGATACTCCGGCCTGCTGTGGCCCTTGTTCTTTACCGGCGTTTACTACCTGGTGTTCAACGGCCTGCTGACGCTGCTGTTCGGCTGGGTCGAGAAGAAACTGGAATTTTTCCACTAAAAGGAGGGGCCCGAAATGCCTGTTTTGGAAGTACATCACATTGAAAAGCACTTCGGTTCCACCCGGGTACTGGAGGACATCAGTTTCGAGCTGGAGCAGGGCCAGGCTCTGGCCATCATCGGCTCCTCCGGCAGCGGCAAGACTACGCTGCTGCGCTGTCTGAATTTCCTGGAGACCCCCGATCAGGGGACCATTGCCGTCAACGGCTCCATCATTTTCGATGCCGCCGACCCCGCCACCCAGCGGGAGAGCGAGGTACGCAAAAAGCGCCTGCACTTCGGCATGGTGTTCCAGTCCTTCAACCTGTTCCCCCAGTACACGGCGCTGAAAAACGTCACGCTGGCCAAGGAGCTGCTGGCCAAGGAACAGCCCGACTTCAAGACGCACAAAAAGGAAATTCTGGAACAGATCGAGCAGGACGGTCTGGCCCTGCTGGAGCGGATGGGCCTGTCCAACCGGGCGGGCCATTATCCCAGCCAGCTCTCCGGCGGACAGCAGCAGCGGGTGGCCATCGCCCGGGCGCTGGCCCTCCACCCGGACATTCTCTGCTTTGACGAGCCCACCTCCGCCCTGGACCCGGAACTGACCGGCGAGGTGCTGCGGGTCATCCGCGATCTGGCTGAGCAGAACACCACCATGATCATCGTCACCCATGAGATGGCCTTTGCCCGGGATGTGGCCGACCAGGTGATTTTCATGGACGGCGGCGTGATCGTGGAGCAGGGCCCCGCCCGCGCGGTCATTGACCACCCCCGTCAGGAGCGCACCAAGCAGTTCCTCGCCCGTTATTCCGAGGACTGACCGCACCTTCCCGCCTCCGGTCCGCCGGAGGCGGTTTGTGCTCTTTTCCCATTGTAATCCCGGAAAAAAGCGGCTATAATGATTTCATTGGACCACCAGATATACCCACTCACAGATAAAGGAGCGGTTTTCATGATCAACATCTGGCACGATATGGACCCAAAGCGCATTTCTCCCGAGGATTTCATCGCCGTGGTGGAGATTCCCAAGGGCAGCAAGAAAAAGTATGAGCTGGACAAGCAGACCGGTCTAATCATTCTGGACCGGGTGCTCCATACCTCCACCCACTATCCCGCCAACTACGGCTTCATCCCCCGTACCTATGGCGACGACGGCGACCCGTTGGACGTGCTGGTGCTCTGTTCCGAGGAGCTGGACCCCCTGACGCTGGTGCGCTGCTATCCCATTGGCTATATCTCCATGCTGGACGGCGGCAAAAACGACGAGAAGATCATCGCCATTCCCTTCTCCGATCCCACCTATAACGGCTATCACGACATCACCGATCTGCCGCCCCACATCTTTGACGAGATGACCCATTTCTTCTCGGTGTATAAGAATCTGGAGGGCAAGGAGGCCGTGGCCGGCGATGTCAATGGCCGCGACTCCGCCATCAATGTCATCCGGACCGCCATTGACCACTACGTAGATTGCTTTTGCAAATAAGCCTTCAGGGAACCAGCGCGCGCCGCGCCTTGGTTCCCTGTTTCCATAAGACCCGCAGGGGGCTGACCCCCCTGTCCCTGCACTTTCCTCATTTTTACACATTTCTTAATGACTTTTTTATTTCCTTCTGGCTGGAAGTATGTTACACTGAGAACGCTTATATGAAAAAAGAGAAAGTTGAGGATTCCTTATGACCTATGACGCCTTGATCATCGGAGCCGGCTTCGCCGGCTCCGTGGCCGCCCGGGAGCTGGCAGAGCGCGGCGGAAAGCGGGTGCTGGTGCTGGAACGCCGGGACCATGTGGGCGGCAATGCCTACGACTGTACCGACGCACACGGCGTGCTCATCCACCAGTATGGTCCCCACATCTTCCACACCAACGATCAGCGGGTCTTTTCGTACCTGTGCCGGTTCTCCGGCTTTTCCGATTACCAGCACAAGGTCATTGCCAACATTCCTGACGGGAATGGCGGCCGGATGACCTATCCCGTTCCCTTCAATCTGATCTCCCTGGAGACCGCCTTCGGTCCGGAGCGGGCCGCCGCCCTGGAACAAAAGCTCATCGCGGCCTACGGCGCGGAGCAGAAGGTCACCATTCTGGACCTCCGCCGCAACGATGACCCGGAGCTCTCTGCCCTGGCCGACTACGTCTATGAACACGTCTTTGTCCACTATACCCAGAAGCAGTGGGGCCAGTCCCCCGAAGAGATCGACCCCAACACCACCGCCCGGGTACCGGTGTTTCTCTCCCGGGACTGCCGCTATTTCCAGGACGCTTACCAAGGAATGCCCCTGGAGGGCTACACCCCCCTGTTCCAGGCTATGCTGGATCACCCCGGCATCACGGTGGAGCTGAACTGCGACGCCCGGGACCGGCTGGACCTGTCCGGGGAAACCATCCGGCTGGACGGCGTGCCCTTCCACGGCCCGGTGATCTACACCGGCGCGGCGGACGAGCTGTTCGACTGCTGCTTCGGCCGTCTGCCCTACCGGACGCTGGACTTCCGGTTTGAGACCTATCCGGTGGATTTCTGGCAGACCCACGGCACCGTGAACTACACGGTGGACGAGGACTACACCCGCATCACCGAGTTCAAGCATCTCACCGGTCAGGTTCTGCCCGGCGTGACCACCATTATGAAGGAATACTCCCGCGCCTATACCGGCGCGCCGGAGGAGATTCCCTACTACGCCATCATCAACGAGGAAAACAACGCGCTGTACCAAAAGTACGCCGCGCTGGCTGCCCGGCACGGCAATCTCTCCCTGCTGGGCCGGCTGGCCGAATACAAATATTATAATATGGACGCCATTGTCGCCCGTGCCCTGGCCCTGTGCGACACGCTGGTGTAAGGAGGCAATCTGTTGTGAAGCTCATTACCTTTGCCGTCCCCTGCTACAATTCCGCCGACTACATGGACCACTGCGTCCAGAGCCTGCTCAAGGCCGGCGAGGACATTGAAATCATTCTGGTGGACGACGGCTCCACCAAGGACGACACCCCCGCCATCTGCGACCGCTGGGCCGCGGAGTATCCCGACATTATCCGCGTGATCCACCAGGAGAACGGCGGCCACGGCGAGGGCGTCAATCAGGGCATCCGCAATGCGTCGGGTCTCTATTATAAGGTCGTGGATTCCGACGACTGGCTGGACGAGAACGCGCTGACCGCTGTAATGGAAAAGCTGCGGGAGTTCGCAAAAATGCCTGCCCCAGTGGATATGGTCATTGCCAATTATGTCTATGAACATGTGGAGGATAACAGCCAGAAGGTCATGGGATATAAAAATGTATTCCCGGTCAACCAGATCTTCACCTGGGACGACATCGGTCATTTCCGGGCCTCTCAGTACCTGCTGATGCATTCGGTGATCTACCGCACACAGCTGCTGCGGGACTGCCACCTGGAGCTGCCCAAGCACACCTTCTATGTGGACAATATCTTTGTCTACGTTCCTCTGCCCTATGTCAAGACCATGTACTATCTGAATGTGGACCTGTACCGCTACTTCATCGGCCGGGCCGACCAGAGCGTGAACGAGTCCGTCATGGCCAGCCGTTATGACCAGCAGGTGCGGGTGACCAAATTGATGATCGACGCCCACGACCTGCTTCAGATCAAACAGACGCAGCGGAAGCTGGGCCGCTATATGTTCAACTACCTGTCCATGATGATGACCATTTCCTCCGTGTTCACGGTCATCGCCAACACGCCCGAGTCCCTGGGTCTGCGCACCGAGCTGTGGGAATATCTCCGGGCCAAGGACAGCGCGCTGTACCGCCGCACCAAATACCGCGTCACCAACGCGGCCACCAACATTCCCGGCTATCAGGGCCGGAAGCTGTCGGTCCAACTCTACCGCCTGGTGCGGAAAATCTATAAGTTTAATTAACCGTTCGATTTTACCCCGGGGCCTGCCGCCCCGGGGTTTTTGTCGGAATTTTCTTGACAACCTCTCCCTTGTTTGATATTATGATTTTGAGATAGTCTATTTTTATCTATTTCTCAAAAATAAAAAATCAAATCTTTATTATCAAAGGATGTTTCTCATGGCAAGCACACATAAATCAAAGACAAAGGCAGAGCTGGTGCACCTGCTGGATGTTATGATGCAACACTATGGAGATCAATTCCGCACCGCGATGTGTCCCGTAAATCAGGCAAACGGCCTCACGCTCTTCACAGCCGCTCTTCCCGTTTCCCTCCTCCATGCCGCGATCTGCCGGCTGCCGCGCAGTCTGGAAAATCCGGAAGGGATTCAGCGGGCTTTCGTGCCTCGAAAAGTCAATCAAATCAAAGATATTTTTCAGGCTTCTTTGGAGGAGCGTTCCGACAAAGGGGCGGATTTCCCCGGCGCCGTGGTGATCACTTTGAAAACCTCCTCCCCTCTGGTCGCGATCTCCCCGCCCGCTGTCCAGGGCGATGCGGCCAAGCTCCAAATCGAGCTGCGCGCCTTCCGGGACCATATTCGCGCTCTGGATACGGACGCTGACGGATACCTGCTCAAACCGGAGCAAGACATGCTCGGCTTTATGATCGACGGCCACCATCGCACCGAAGGTGCTTATGAAGCCGGCTGTCTCTCCTTCCAGTTCCCCACCACCATTTATGCCGATCTGAATTTGAAAAAAATGGCCGGTTCTTTTGCCGGAATCAACTGCTATCAGGAGAAACCTTCCGCCATTCACACCAATGCCATTCGAAATCTCTCCGGACTCATGACCAATACAGAAAACGACGCATTCCTTCTCATGACGACTCTGAACGACGGCGACACTATTCTCCATGAACGAATCAAAATGTACGATGGCCCTCGGGATAAAAGGCTTCCCCGCACCTTTATCAATTCCAGCAAGCTGCAAAAACTGCTGGAAAACTGGCTGGAGGATATTCAGCAGATTGGATTTACTTATCGTAATATTAACAAAAAGTTATCCGCTTTGGATACCTATTTTCGCGCCTGGAAGCAGTGTTATCCCGACGCCTGGGACAATGCCAACTATGTATTGACCAAAACGATGGGCATGGACATTCTATTTGCCCTCTATCCAAAGCTCTGCACCCTTCTGCGCACTGATATTCTCGCACCCGGACAGCCGCTTGATCTCGATTCGTTTGTGACTGCCATCCACCGCTGCTTCTTCCGGACCGAGGGCATGACCTATGCGCCTAAGGAGATCACACTGGACCCAATCGAGAACATCTGCGTTCCTCTGGATTGGAGCAGCGCTTCCTTTGGTTCCCTGTCCAATGGGAAAGGAATCAACCAGTTGAAAAAAATCCTGCTTCGTGAGATCGGCAACAGCTATGGCCTGTCCGCTCAAGCACACAGCGAATCAGCAGGCTGATTTTCAGCCTCTATCTCTCGGCCATATGTAAGATCAAGAAAAATCGGAATCTTTTTCCCGGAGGTCCTATCGGCGCAGAAATTCGCCTCCGGTCCCAGGAAGGGAGCCATACCATGTATTATTCTGTCGTTGGAACACAACTTGTCCCTTGTCCTCCAGAAGAGCTTTCCAATAAAACCAACTGGATTGCGCTGCTTACACCGGAGGAGGCCGCTTGTAAAGCGCTGCCGCAGGGAGAACCTCCGTTAACGGCCCTCAACGGTCAAGGCGCCCGCTTCTGTAAAGCGGAAGTCCATCCAGAAGAGATCACCGGGACCTTTTGCATTCCGGTCCGGGACAAACGGAAGACACGCAGCAGCTTCTGCTATACGCTGCGGCCGAACGCCCTGATTCTGGTGGACGACACTGGAATTGCCGCTGCCTGTCTGGAAAAAATCCGCACTTCAAAACGTTGGAAATCTCCCAGCGCCGGCCGCTTTTTCTACGATTTTTTGGAAGCACTCACTACGGGGGACGTCATCCACCTGGAGGAGCTGGAAAATCGCATTGCCAAGCTGGAAACGGCTGTCCTCAGCGGAACGCTGGAGGATTTTAACCACAAAATGCTGCCCTTGCGCAAAGAGGTCATGGATCTGACCCACTATTACACGCAGCTGGAAGAATTGGGGGCGGAGATGGAGGAAAACGAAACCGGCGTGTTGAACCGCGATGAAGTGCGGCTCTTCCACCTCTTTGGCGACCGAATGGGCCGTTTGCGGGAAGAGACCCAGATGCTGCGCGAATACTCCATGCAGGTACGTGAGGTCTATCAGTCCCAGATTGATCTCCGGCAAAATAAGATCATGAAAATTCTTACGGTGGTCACTACCCTCTTTTTGCCCTTAACCCTGGTCGCAGGCTGGTATGGAATGAATTTTGATATGCCAGAGTTCTCATCGCCCTTTGGCTATCCCGCTGTCATTTTACTAAGTGTTGTGATCCTCTCCCTCTGTGTATGGCTGATGAAAAAGAAAAAATTCTGGTAATCTGGCGAGCACCTTTTTCTAAGCTTTTTCTATTTTTAGCATTTCTCGTGTTGTTCCGTTCGTTTCGATATGTTATACTAGTAATAGAAGTTTACTAGGATTTGAACGTTTTTAGAAAGGTGGCCTGCCATGCTCAACACACAGTTAAAGGAAAAGATCCTCGAATCCCTCTCTTCTGTCCTGCCCATCACAGGTATCGTTCTGGTGCTAAGCATCTCTGTGGCCCCGCTGACGCCGGGGACTCTGGTGCTCTTTCTCTTCGGTGCGCTGCTGCTGGTGGGCGGCATGGGCCTGTTCACCCTGGGCGTGGACATGTCCATGACGCCCATGGGTGAGGGCATCGGCGTGGAGATGAGCAAAGCCCGCCGTCCCTGGCTGCCCATTGCAGCCTGCTTTGTGCTGGGCATGCTCATTACCATTGCGGAGCCTGATCTGCAGGTGCTGGCCGAGCAGATTCCCTCCATCCCCAACCTGGTCCTGATTCTGGCGGTAGCCCTCGGCGTGGGCTTTTTCCTGGTCATCGCCGAGCTGCGCATGCTGCTGAAAATTCCTCTGTCCTATGCGCTGATTTTCTTTTACAGCATCGTTTTTGTATTGGCCTATTTCGCCCCGGACAGCTTTGGACCCGCCGCCTTTGACTCCGGCGGCGTGACCACTGGTCCTATCACCGTGCCCTTTATCATGGCGCTGGGCATCGGCATGGCCGCTGTGCGAAGCGACAAGAATTCCGGCGTGGACTCCTTCGGTCTGGTGGCTCTCTGCTCTGTCGGCCCCATTTTGTCGGTGCTGCTGCTGGGCGTGTTCTACCAGCCGGACAGCAGCGGGTACACGCCCGTCTCCCTGGTGGAGCTGGAGACCACCCGCCAGGCCGCGGCGGAATTTGCCCGGGCCCTGCCCTCCTATGCGGAGGAAGTACTGATCGCCGTGCTGCCCATCGTCGGGCTCTTCCTGCTGTTTCAGCTGTTCACCCGCCGGTTCCACGGCAACCAGCTGGTGCGAATCTCCATTGGCCTGATTTATACTTATGTGGGACTGGTGCTCTTCCTTACCGGCGTCAACGTGGGTTTTATGCCTGCCGGCCAGGTCATCGGCTCCTCTCTGGCTCTCAGCCCCCAGCCCTGGGTCCTGATTCCCATCGGAGCGATAGTGGGCTACTTCATCGTCCGGGCCGAGCCTGCGGTCCAGGTGCTCACCAAGCAGGTGGAGGAGGTCTCCAACGGCTCCATCACCCAGAAGGCCATCGGCCACGCCCTGTCCATCGGCGTGGGAATCTCCGTGGCCCTGGCAATGGTGCGCATTCTGACGGGCATCTCCATCTTCTGGTTCCTGATTCCCGGCTATGCCATCTCCCTGGCCATGACCTTCTTTGTCCCGCAGATCTTCACCGGCATCGCCTTCGACTCCGGCGGCGTGGCCTCCGGACCTATGACCACCACCTTCTTGCTTCCCCTGGCCATGGGCGCCTGCGATGCGCTGGGCGGCAATATCATGACCGACGCCTTCGGCATCGTGGCCATGGTAGCCATGACGCCGCTCATCACCATCCAGTCCCTGGGCCTGACCAGCGCCCTGATCCGCAAGGCGGAGCGACGCCGCCTGGCCGGCCAGCTGGCCCAGTCCGACTACATCCTCTATTACGACGAACCGGAACAGGAGGCGTCTGCCCATGAATGAGCCTATGAAGCTGATTGTAGCGATCGTGGAGCGTGGACAGGGCGGCCTGATGCGGCAGATTTTCCTCTCAGAAGCCTACCAGATCCGCTGCCTGTGGCAGAGCGTAGGCCAGGGCACCGCTTCCTCCGAGCTGCTGGATATTCTGGGCATCGGCACGCCGGAGCGGGATATTCTGTTTGCGCTGGCCACCCACCGCTCGGCCAAGCATCTGTTCCGCAAGCTGAAAAGCAGTCTGGGCGGGAACACCCACGCCAAGGGTATCCTCTTTTCCCTCCCGCTGAATGCGGTCAACGGCCTGATCGCCGCCGCTTTGAACCACCTGGAAACTCTGGACAGTGAGATTGGAGAGACGACCATGGAAGCATCCCATCACAGCTTGATTCTGGTCCTGGTCAACCAGGGCTATACCGACGCGGTCATGGCCACGGCCAAGGCCCACGGTGCCCGCGGCGGCACCGTGCTCCGCGCCCGCTGGGCCGGGGACGACGAGGTCCACGACATCATGGGCATCACCGTCCAGTCGGAGAAGGAACTGTTGGCCATCGTGGCCTCCCACCGGGACCGGGCCGCCATCATGAACGCCATCAACGAAAAACACGGGCTGAAATCCAGCCCCCAGGCCCTCCTCTGCTCCGTCGGCATCGAGGATGTGGCCCGGCTGGGCTGATTCTCCGTAAGCAAAACCGCCTCCGCAGGGCTTCTCGCTGTCCTGCGGAGGCGGTTTTTTGGTTTCAGCCCAGCGCCACGTCCAGCGCCATCATCACCAGAAAGCCGAACATGGCCCCCAGGGTCCCGGCCCGGGAGGCGGCCTCCGGAATCATCTCCTCCACCACCACATACATCATGGCCCCGGCGGCGAACGCCAACAGCCAGGGCATAAGTACCGCGACGCTGCCCACCGCCATGGCGGCCAGCACACCGAACACCGGCTCCACCGCGCCGGAGGCCGCACTCCACCCGAAGGCCCGGGCCGCGCCCTTCCCGTCCTGCCACATGGGCAGGGAGAGGGCCGCGCCCTCCGGGAAGTTCTGGATTCCGATGCCCAGCGCCAGCGCCAGGGCGGAGGCCAGAATGGGCGCGTCCGCCGGGTCCCGGGCGGCCAGGGCGCAGGCCAACCCCACGGCCATACCCTCCGGGATGTTGTGGAAGGTGACCGCCAGAAAGAGCATGGCGGTCCGGCTGCGGCCCTCCCGCCCCCGGATGCGGACCACCAGCCAGTCCAGCCCGATCATCAGGGCCACACCCAGCGCGAAGCCCACCACCGCGGGGACCCAGCCGATCATCCCCATGGCCTGGGCATCCTCGATGGCGGGAATGAGCATACTCCAGATGGAGGCCGCGATCATCACCCCGGCGGCGAAGCCGAAGCACACCTTCTGCAGCCGGTCGTCCATGGTCCTGCGGACCAGAAATACGGTGGCGGCCCCCAGGGCCGTCATCAAAAAGGTAAAGCCGGTGCCGCCCGCGGCCCACAGCATTGCCTGAAGCATAAGTCTGCCGTCCTTTCCCAATCGGATTACAGGCCAACGAGATGCGCGGCTGCGCATCTCGTTCGTCTATGTCATCCTATTCGATTGGGCCGGATCGGTTCCCGGAAGGCCGCGAGTCAGTCGGTACCCAGCGTGAACACCCAGCGGAACACTACATTGCCGTCCCCGTCCAGCCAGGCGCAGCTGTCGTTGTCGATTACCCGAATCAGGCCGTTCCACACCAGCACGCCCTCCCTGGTCCGGGCCAAACAGCGGCCGTCCTCCCCCAGCACATCGTAAAAAACGCCTGAGCTGTTCATACGGCTGCCACAGTAGACCGTGGCCGCGCCGTCGGTGGTTCGATTGAAGTAGGTGTAAGTGCCAAAGGGAACGATCCACGTCCCGGCGGCGCAGTCGTAGATGCCGCTGCCGTTCTGGCTCCGGAAGGTCACCCTGCCGTCCGCATAATCGTCCAGCATCTCTGCCCCCTCGGCTTCAAACTGCCAGGTGTCTCCGCCGTCGTAAAGGGTCCATGTGCTCTCCTCCCGGAGCGCGGCCACGGCGTAAAGAGTATCCAGATACTGCCCCACCGCCGGGTGGTCCACCGGCTGAAGCGTTTCGTCGTAGACCCCGTACACCAGCCATTGCGCGCTGCACATATAGTAGTCCCAATAAGTCACGCTGCCGTCGCTGGCCTCCATGCGCGCCCATTGGTCGCCCTGGGGCTCCAGCACCACCGCGCCGGTACGGTCAATGAGCGCAGTGGTCCCGTCGCTGAGAGCCACCAGCGCGTAGTTTCCCTGGAATGGGTTGGCCCAGCGGAACTGCGGCGGAATGACCCACGTACCGCTGCGGTCCAGATAGCCATACAGCGTCTGATCCAAATTGCCGGCTGTCCCATAACCGCTGCTCCATCCGTAGCAGCAGCTCACGTCAGGCAGAAACTTGGTCTGTCCGGTCCGGGCGTCGGCCAGCCAGCAGCCGTCGTTCCCGCCGGTCTCCGGGGCATAGCTGGACAGGGAAAACATTCCGTCCTCAAAGACGCACTCCTGCATCCAGTCCTCGCCCAAAAGCGCGAAGAGCTCCCCGTACAAGGAGGACTGCTCCAAGTCCAGGGGCGAGCGCTCCAGCCTACCCTCGGAATCGCAGAACCACAGCTTCCCCGTCTGGTCCATCAGCAGCAGCCGCCCGTCAGACAGAGTCCAGCTGTTGCGGTACTCTTCCTCCAGCACCCAGCTTCCGTCGGCGGCCGCCACGGTATAACAGCGCTCGCCCGCCTGATAGGTGTTGGGATCGTAATCCTCCGTAAGCCGCGTTTTGGTGAGAATCAAAACGTCCTCCAGCTCCACCGCCCGTTCTTGGTCATAGTCGTAATAACTGGGCCGGTAAATGGAATCATAGACCGGGTCGCACACCACCTCTCCCGCCGTGGTCACCAGCCCGTAACGGTACTCGTCCATGCCCCACTCGGTGGCCAAAATTGCCCCGGCAAAGGGGAGCAGGGCGGAGCCGTACCCGCCCTCCACAGGCAGCAGGCGGTCGGTGTACTCTGCATAATAGCGGGTATAGTGATTTTCCGGCGCCTGATAGTCGTCCAGTTTGGACCAGTCGGTGAACACCGGCCCCGGCGCAAAGGAGGGCTTGGGCTCAGACGAAGGAGTGACCTCCGCCTCTGGCCCGGCGGCACAGGCGGCCAGCAGCAGACAGGCCAGCACAGCCGGAATCAGACGCTTCATGAGGCGCTCACCTCGCTCACCGGCACATAACCCTCGTACTCCACCAGGGCCTGCCCCTCCTCGCTGAGAATCCAGTCAAAGAGCACCTGGGCCGGGTCGTCCTCCGTCAGGCCGGCGGGAATGGTGACGTAATAGGGATTGGTAAAGGGGTAGGAGCCGTCCCGGAAGCTCGCGCCGCCGGGCTCCGCGCCCTCGATCTTCAGGATTTTCAGGCCGTCGGCCATCTTCATGTCGTTGGCGTAATAGTACACCGTGTACCCGATGGCCCCGGGGGAGTCCTCGTAGCCCCGCACAGCCTCCACCAGGCCCATCATGGTCATCTGGATATAGTCCGCCGGCGGCTCCATGGGCTCCAGGTCCCCCATGACCAGCTTGAGAAACATGGTCTGGCTGCCCGCCTCAGCGTTGCGCTGGAAGGGGACGATCGCCACGTCGTCGCCTCCCACCTGGGACCAGTTGGTGTATTCTCCGGTGTAGATTTTCTGCACCTGCTCCACGGTCAGGGAGTCCACCGGATTGTCCGCATTGACCACGAACACCAGGCCGTCTATGGCAAAGGGCTCCATGACCCATTCGAATCCGTTCTCCTCTTTCTCCGTCCAAATGCTCTCCGCGGGCTCGGCGGCCAGCAGCAGGTCGGCTCCGCCCCACATCAGGTTGCGGTAGGACTGGGTGGTTTTGCTGAACTCCACCAGGTCGGCCGCCTCCTCCCGGCTCTCCCCCAGCAGGACCGCGGCCACCGCCTGGGCCAGGGGCACGGTCGAGGTGGAGCCGTCCAACCGCGGGAAATTTCCCCGGGTAAAGACGAATTGGTCCGCCGCGGGCGTGGCCGCGGGCGAGACCGAGATCGTAGGCCCGGAGGGGCTCTGGGTAGGTGCCGGGCTCTGGGTCCCGGACGGGGTGCAGCCGGTCAGCCCGGCGCTCAGCAGGGCCAGGGAGAGCCCCGCTGCCAGCAGTCGTTTCATGCTACATTCTCCTTTCACAATTTTGTGCGCGCCTTCGGCGCACAGGGCAGGCGAATCAGGCCGCTTCAATCATCTCCGGCTTCGGCCAGATAGATGCGAAAAACCCAGTTGCCGTCCAGGTCCTGATAGCCTGCGGTTAGATCGTCCAAAACCAGCACCAGGCCATTGATCACGGCCTTATTCTGGGTCCCGGCGTCATTCATTACCTCCAGATGGGTCAGCACCCGGCCGGAAGAATCCAGCACATCGTAGCCATCCCCGCCTATATCCAGATAGTAGGTCTCGCCAGTATAGCAATCCTGAAAGGACTCCAATCCCCTGTCGGGCGGCTGCGGGCGTTCTGACGGCTCCGGCTGCTCCGGTTCCGGCACTTCCTGTCCCTGTGCATCGAAATAGCGCAGGGTCCCGTCCGGCCCTTCTGCCTGGACGGCGCCGCCCCGGTATTCGGAAATATTGCGGTATTCTGTCGGTATCACCAGGCGGCCCGCCCGGTCTACCGCACCGTACAGCTCAGTCTGCCGGTCCCGAACCAGAAACAGCTCTCCCATCGGCCAATATACCGACAGCCCTTCCGCCAGCGGAATGGTCCTGCCTGCAAACAGGTCAATCAGATAGCTGGCCCCGTCCTCCCGGCATGCGCCCGACATGCCCTCGTTCCAGGTGACGTAAACGGTGTTCCTCAGCAGGTCGGCCTCGCTGCACACCATGGAGCGCAGCAGCTGCCCGTCCAAATTGTAAACATAGGCCGTCTCCCCCTGCCACAGGGCAAAATATTCTGCGGACAGCACGCTCACGTCAGTGTATTCGACCGGGATGGCCCAGCTGCCGTCCAGAGCCGCCGCGCCGAACCGCTGGATTCCGATATGATATCCCCCGTCCGTTGGTCCCTCATATACAGTCTCCATCAGACCCAGCACTGGCAGGCGCTGGACGCCGCCCTCATAATACGTCATGCGCCACACATCGCTGTATGTCGTGTCTACCACGATGGCTCCGTCCATGGTCATCAGCCCATACTGGTATACCCCGCCCCAGCTCCGGTCCGGCGGGAAGCTTCCCACGAAGGGCACCAGGGTACCATACCCATCCTCCAGGGGCAGCAGTTCATGCACCGCCTCGTGATACCAGCGGGTATACTGTTCCTCCGGCGGCTGGTATACCTCCAGCTTAGACCAGTCTGTGTAGACGCTGAATCCGCCCTCACCGGTATCCGATAGGACAGCCTGCGTCTCAACCGACGCGCTCGTTTCGGAGGGGTCTGGCTCCGGCATTTCCGGGGTGCAAGCCGATCCCCCCAGCAGCAGGAGGAAAAGCCCCCCCGCAGCCAAAATCCTGCGGCACTTCATTTTTCAGCTCCTCCTTTTATGGGAAAAGGCATGGAGCCTGAGCTCCATGCCCTCATTATCCCATATCCGCCGGGAAGGTTCTACCTCAAGGCGGTTACAAGTCATTTCAGTTCGGTAACAGGGGCCTCCCGCAGCCCGCTGAGCACCTGCCAGCGGCCCCGCCGCCAGCGCAGGGTGCAGATCACGCCCCGCACCGTCAGGTCCAGCGCCATGGCCGTCCACACGCCGGCCAGGCCAAGATCCAGCGCAAAGATGAAGATGGGCGCCAGCACCGCCCGCACGCCCCACATGGAGCCCAGGCAGACCAGCATGGGGAAGCGCACGTCATGGGCGCCCCGCAGAGCGCCGGAATAGACAATGGACAGGGCGAAGAAGGGTTCGCTTACCGCCACGATCCGCAGTACCCGCACGGTCTCCGCAATGACCGCCTGGTCAGGGGTAAACAGCCGGGCCAGTACCCCCGCGCCCAAGAAGAGGGCCGACGCCGTGCCCAGGCACACGAAGAACGAGAGCCTTCCGGCCAGTGTGCCGTAGGCCGCCGCATCCTCCCGGTTCTTCGCGCCCACGGCCTGCCCCACCAGCGCCGTGGCGGCAAAGGAAATTCCATACGCCGGCTGGTAGCACAGGCCCTCCGCTGTGGTAGCGATCTGGTTGGCGGCCAGCGCCACCGTTCCCACGCCCGCCACCAGCCAGGTCATGAAGATCTGTCCGATGTTCACGGTCAGCCGCTCGCCGATGTAGGGCAGGCCCAGCCGCAGGGCCTGCCGGATGATGGCCCCGTCCGGCCGGTAGGTCTCCTCCGGACTGCAGGAGAGCGGGCGGCTCTTGTTGCACAGCACCGTGCGCAGCATGAGCAGCGCCGCGCAGCAAAGGGCCATGGCCGAGGCCAGCGCCGCCCCGCCCACACCCATTCCCGCACCGGGAATGGTGATTCCCCACTGAGTGCGGGTCTCGTAGATGAGGAAGAAGTTGAGAATAGCGTTCAGGACATTGGCCATGGAATTCAGGACCAGCGGGGTCCGGGTATCGCCGCTGCACCGCAGAATGGCGGAGAGGATCGCCAGCACCGTGGCAAAGGGCAGTCCCAGCGTGTAAAAGCGCAGGTAGGTCACCGCGCCGGGCAGCACCTCCGGCTTGGCCCCCAGCCAGACGGGGATGAATCCGGCCAGAATTTCCATGACCACCAGCACCGTGACCCCTACCACCGCCGTGGCCAGGATGCCCTGCCGGATGACCGCCCGGGCCTTGGCGTGGTCCTGGGCGCCGATGGCGTTGGCCACCTGGACCGAGTAGCCCACCCCGATTCCGGACAGGATTCCGTTGACCAGCCAGATGGACGAGGCATTGATGGAGACCGCCGCCGTGGCGTTGGCCCCCAGCACACCCACCATGCCCGTGTCCACAAAGGAGACCAGCATGCTCATGATCTGCTCGATGATGGCCGGCCAGGCCAGATGCCACAGGACTGGCAGCCGCCGGCGCGTATCCAGGGAAGTCGTCATTCTCTTCGCTCCTCCAAATCCAGGCCGCCGCTTGGGAAAGCGGCGGCCGTCCGCTCTCTTCTCTACTTGGCATCGTTGGGGTATTTCTCCAGGCCCAGAGTATGGTAGTAGTCCTGCTCCAGGACCAGGGCCGAGTAGGTAAACATATCGTTGACCATGGTCAACGTGTCGGCGGCGTAGTCGTCGCCGATCTCCGCCCCCTCATTGGGCGTAAAGACATCCGCCGAGGCGTCATACCGCCCCAGCTCGGTCAGATAGCTGTGGTTGGCAAACACCACCAGTCCCGGCTGGTCGGAAAATACGTCGTGCCCCATCAGCAGGCGGGAATCGTACTCCAGGCCGAACAGGTTGGACAGAGTCGGCAGGATGTCCAGGCTGTAACAGGGCTTGGTGACGGTCACCGGCTCCTCCAGGTCCGCGGACCAGAGAATCCAGGTGCTCCGATACTGTTCGAAGTCCTGCTCCACCTCATGTCCGGCCAGCTCGTCGATGGTCTCCTGCGCCAGACCGTAGGGGTAGTGGTCGCCGGACAGGCAGATCACCGTATTCTCCAGCTGTCCGGTCTCCTCCAGCCGCTCCAGCAGGTACTCCACCGCCTGGTCCAGCTCCATCTGGCAGGCCAGATAGGCCCGGGCCTCCTCGGACATATCTTCGTGTCCCACCTCATGCTCATGCTTGGCGGACATGGAATTTTCCTGGAACGAGTAATTCATATGTCCGCTGACCGTCAGATAGTAGGTGTGGAAGGGGCTTTGCAGGCGGTCGTCAGTGAGGGTGGACTCCATCATCTCCACGTCGGATTCCGGCCATGCGTCGGAGTACAGCTCCAGCCCGTTGCCTACGCCCTTGAAGTAGTAGCCCAGATTGGGGTGGGACTGGTCCCGGTTGTAGTAGGTATAGTCGTGGTCATGGAAGGCGCGGGTGACATAACCCAGGCTGCGCAGCTGATTGCCCATGGTGAAGGGCAGGTAGTTCTGCGCGGATTCAGACATGCTCCACACGCCGGATTTGGGAATCAGGGAGGTCAAAATGGTATATTCTCCGTCGGAGGTGGACACCCCCCACAGGGGATTGTAATAGTTTTCAAAGACAAAGCCGCTGTGGGCCAGCTTCCACAGGGTGGGCGTAGTCTCTTCCGTCATGGCGTAGGTGGTAAAGCCCTCGGCCACGATCCAGATCAGGTTTTTCCCCTGGAACAGGCCGGTGTACTCGTTTTTCTCCGTGGCCGGCCGCTGGCTGAAATAGGTGTGCATATCCCGAAGGACCGGGTCGTTCTCGCCCTCGATCAGCGTCTGGAAGTCGATCTCCATCACATTCCACCCCGCCTGCTGGACCGTCTCTCCCGCTTCTCCGGCGGGCTGATCGGTGGGCTGGGTCCCGCTTTCGGTAGGGCTGGGTTCCGGCGGCGGGCTGGGGGATTCATCCTCCTCCATCGGGAGCTCCTCGCCCCCCATTCCGAACAGCAGCTGCTCGACATCCAGCTCCAGGGTGGCGAAAATACCGAATCGCTGCGCCGTCAGGGTGGGGATAAAGCTCTCAAAATAGAGGTATGCGGGGCTCATGACCCCGCCCCGGCTCAGCAGAATCACCACCACGCACAACACCTTGGCGGCCACCGCCGCGCCGCCCAGCCCCAGCAGCTTCTTCAGGGAACAGCGCCGCTCAGGCACGAAACGCCGGCCGAATTTGAACTGGAGCACAAAGGGAATGGCCTCCAGAATCAGCCAGGGCAGCGTCTGCCAGATTCCCTTCACTACGCTGGGCCAGAACTGGAGCACGCCCACCGCGCCGGTGACCGAATAGAGGGTGAACACGGTGGCGGCCACGTCATAATAGACTGTCTGCACCATGCACCAGGCCATCTCCAGGCCCAGAAGCCACATGGAGGCCCGGCGGTTCCCCCTCTGGTTCCAGATGCAGCAAAGGAATCCGTCCAGCAGGCCCCAGAACAGGGCAAACAGAGCCGGATAGAGCAGGTTGTTCTCCACCAGGCTCCCGTAACAGGCCAGCCGGACCACACACTCCAGCCAAAACAGCGCGGCCGGGAACCACAGAAGCCGAATGACAGCCCTGCGCGTGTCCGCCGTCCAGTTGAATCGTTTCATCCGCGTGATCATAAGCCATTCCTTCTCCGCCCCTCGGGCGCAAACGCAATCCTTTCCTGGAATCTCCGCCGTCCCATCTGCGCGCCGCAGGCGCCGCCGGAGGCAAAACCGACCAAATCCCGGGCCGTTTCGCCGTTTTTCCGCCACGGTAACAGCGCGCATAATCATAACATATTTTTCGGCGGATGTATAGAACCTGAGCGCGCTCCATATCCTTTTTAACAGAAATTTAAGAAGTACGCCCACGATTTTGAAACACCACCGAGGAAGGAACCTGACCATGAAACACTACCTTGCGGCGGTCCTGACCGCCTGCCTGCTTATCACTCCCGCACTGGCGGTCACCGGGTCGCCCGAAGTCTCCGCCCCCTCCGCCATTCTCATGGAAAAATCCACGGGCACCGTGCTCTATGAGCTGGATTCCCACACCCAGTACGAGCCGGCCTCCGTCACCAAGGTCATGACGCTGCTGCTTACCTTCGAGGCCCTGGATGCCGGCGCCATCACGCTGGATCAGATGGTCACCATCTCCGCCCAGGCCGTATCCATGGGCGGCTCTCAGATCTGGCTGAAGGAAAACGAGCAGATGTCGGTCCAGGACCTGCTCAAGGCAGTCACCGTGGTCTCCGCCAACGACGGCGCGGTGGCCCTGGCCGAGCTCATTGCGGGCAGCGAATCTGCCTTTGTGGAGCGAATGAACCAGCGGGCCCAGGAGCTGGGCATGACGGACACCCACTTCGTCAACTGCACCGGTCTGCCCGCGGAGGGCCACGTCACCACGGCCTATGACATCGCCCTGATGAGCCGGGAGCTGGTCCTCAACCACCCGGACATCCGCGATTACTCCACCATCTGGATGGACACCCTGCGGGACGGGGCCTTTCAGCTGTCCAACACCAATAAGCTTATCCGATTTTATGACGGCGCCACGGGCCTGAAAACCGGTTCCACCGATTCCGCCCTGTACTGTCTGTCCGCCACGGCGGAGCGGGACGGCATGGAACTCATCGCCGTGGTCATGCACGCTCCCACCTCCGACGACCGCTTTGAAAGTGCCAAAGCGCTGCTCAACTTTGGCTTCGCCAACTACACGCTGCTGACGGTCTATCCGGACCAGGCCCTGCCCCCGGTAGAGGTCCTTCTGGGTGAGAGCGGCACCGTGCAGCCCGTGCTGGCCCAGACGCCCACCGTCCTGCTGGAAAAGGCCCAGGCCGCCAATGTTACCCAGTCCATCTCCCTGTGCGAGAGCGTGGAGGCCCCGGTGGAGGAGGGCCAGACCCTGGGCACCATGACGGTGACCGCCGACGGCGAAGTCGTGGCCACGATCCCCATCGTGGCTGCCCAGGCCGTGGAACGGCTGAGCGTGGGCGGTATCTTCCAGCGGATGCTCCGCAGTCTGTTCCTGGCGGGCTGAACCCCCGTCCCCCTGCGAAAAGCCGGTCCCGGGACCGGCTTTTTGCTTGCCAATCTTCCGGGAGTATGTTATACTGCGGGTAGGTAAATAGCAGTTACCTCTGCTGTTCTGCCGCTTAACAGAAGGTGATTTCATGACGCTTGGACAAAAAATCAAATCCGCCCGCCTGGCCCGGGGCATGACACAGAAGGAACTGGTGGGCGACGCCATTACCCGCAATATGCTCTCCAAAATTGAAAACGACGCCGCCACGCCCTCCGTGCGCACCCTGGACTATCTGGCCCATGCTCTGGACCTGCCCGTCAGCTATCTGCTGGGGGATTCCGGGCTGTCAGACGGCTCCGTGCCCGACGGACTGGACGAGGCCCGCGCCGCTTACCGGGAGAGCCGCTGGCTGGACTGTCTGGCCGCGCTGGAGGCCGACAAAACAGCCGGCTCCACTGACGAGGGCTATTTGCTTCACGCCCGCGCGGGCCTGCTGGCGGCCGCCGATGCCCTGGAACGCAAGGACTATGCCGCCGCCCGGGAGCTGGCAGAGGCCGCTCTGTACTATAACCAGGAGAGTATGTACTATTCTTCCGCCCTGGACGCGCGGCTGTGCGTGATTCTGGGTGAGGCCCTCAGCGCTCTGGGACAGCAGGGCTGGGACGATCTGCGGGACCGGCTGTGCGAGGCGCTGGAACGGTTGGATTCGGAATTTGCAAAACGGTAGGGACAGCGCCGCTGTCCCTGCCGTTTTTTGTATGTTTTTTTCCATTCCTTGTCTTGACTGTCCCGCTTCATTGTTGTATAATTTATACAATATAATTTTCATTATTTTGCTTTGTTTCCGTCGTTTTTACGACATGCTTACCGAAAATACCCCTGTATTTGACACATTTAGGAGGACCCGCCCATGAACAGTCGTAAAAATCCGTCCCGTTCCGACCCGTTTCTTCCCTTTCATGAGGGTCGGGAAGTCCGTGCCTGGAATCTTCTGGGCTGTCATGCCGAGGACGGCGGCCACGTGTTTCACGTCTGGGCCCCTCACGCCGTTGAAGTTTCCCTGATCGGCGACTTCAACGGCTGGGATGAATCCGCCGATCCTATGACGGACCTGGGAAACGGAATTTGGGAAGGCCGGATATCCGGCCTGGAACGTTATGCCACCTATAAATATGCCGTCCGCACCGCTGACGGCCGCACCCTGGCCAAGGCCGACCCCTACGCCTTTCATGCCGAGACCCGGCCGGGCAATGCCTCCAAGGTTTACGACCTGTCCGGCTACGAATGGGGCGACCAGAACTGGCTGAACTGGCGGCGGAAGCACCCGGTCTATCACAGTCCGCTGAATATTTATGAGGTCCATCTGGGCTCCTGGCGGCGGACGGGAGAAGGGGAGTTTCTCTCCTACCGGGACATCGCCCGCTATCTGGTCCCCTACGTAAAAGAGATGGGCTTCACCCATGTGGAGCTCATGCCTGTCACCGAACACCCCCTGGATATGTCCTGGGGGTATCAGTGCACCGGCTATTTCGCCGCCACCTCCCGCTTTGGCACGCCCCACGACCTGATGTACCTCATCGACCAGCTCCATCAGGCGGGAATCGGTGTCATTTTGGACTGGGTGCCCGCCCACTTCCCCAAGGACGCCTTCGGCCTGTACGAGTTCGACGGCACGCCCACCTACGAGTATGCCGACCCCCGTAAGGGCGAGCACGCTGACTGGGGCACCCGGGTATTCGACTACGGCCGCAGCGAGGTGCGCTCCTTCCTGATCTCCTCGGCCATGTTCTGGCTGGAGGAGTATCACATCGATGGCCTGCGGGTGGACGCGGTGGCCTCCATGCTCTATCTGGACTACGGCCGGCAGGACGGGCAGTGGGTGCCTAACGTGTTCGGCGGACATGAGAATCTGGAGGCGGTGGACTTCCTCCAGCAGCTCAACACCCAAATCTTCACCGCGCATCCCGACGTGCTGATGATCGCTGAAGAATCCACCGCCTGGCCCCGGGTCTCCCACCCGGTGGGCAAGGGCGGCCTGGAGGGCGGTCTGGGCTTTAACCTCAAGTGGAACATGGGCTGGATGAATGACATCCTCCATTACATCAAGCTGGACCCCTATTTCCGCCAGTTCAACCACAAGGACATCACCTTCTCACTCATGTACGCTTTTTCCGAGAACTTCGTGCTTCCCCTGTCTCACGACGAGGTAGTGCACATGAAGGGCTCGCTGCTCAATAAGATGCCGGGCACGGACGAGGAGAAATACGCCGGCGTGCGCGCGTTCTACACCTATATGCTCACCCATCCGGGCAAAAAGCTGCTGATGATGGGCAGCGAATTCGGCCAGTGGAACGAGTGGCACTACGAGCAGTCGCTGGACTGGCATCTGCTGGAGATGGACAACGAGGACGGCCAGCGCCACCGCCAGCTCCAGGCCTTCTTCCGCGCCGTCAACGCCTTCTATCTGGAGCACCCGGAGCTCTGGGACATGGATTTCGATTGGGAGGGCTTCGAGTGGATCGAAGCCGACGACCACCAGGCCAACACCATCGCCTTCCTGCGGAAGGACCGCAAGGGCAATACGCTGATCACGGTGTGCAATTTCTCCCCTGTGGACCGGACAGGCTATACGGTGGGCGTCCCCGTTCCGGGGGCCTACACCTGTCTGTTCAGCACCGACGACCCCGCCTTCGGCGGACAGGGTCGGGGCGACCGGGAGCCGGTAAAGAGCCAGTACCACGCAAGCCAGGGCCGGGAGCAGTCCATCACCCTCTCCCTGCCCCCCATGAGCGCCGCCATCTACAAATGTACCCGCAAATTCCCGCCCCGCCGCGGGAAGCGGGCCGATTCCGCAGCCAAATCCGCGCCGGCTACCAAGGCCAAGCGTAAGACTGCGGCCAAATCCAAGCCAAAGGCCGCGGCCGGCAAGCGGGCCGCCAAGCCGGGCTCCTCAGCCAAATCGGGAACCAAGGCCTGAACCCTTCGGGCCTTTGTAAGATCTACCAAGAGGTGAGAGTACCATGAAAAAAGAATGTGTCGCCATGCTTCTGGCGGGCGGCCAGGGCAGCCGCCTCAAGGCGCTGACCAGCCATGTGGCCAAGCCGGCCGTTCCCTTCGGCGGAAAGTATCGAATCATCGACTTTCCTCTGTCCAACTGCGTCAACTCGGGCATTGATACCGTGGGCGTACTGACCCAGTATCAGCCGCTGGAGCTCAATGCCTACCTGGGCAACGGCCAGCCGTGGGACCTGGACCGCTCCGATGGGGGCCTGCACATCCTGCCCCCCTATGTGAAAGAGGGCGACGCGGGCACCTGGTACAAGGGAACCGCCAACGCCATCTATCAGAACATGGGCTTTATCGAGTTGTATGACCCCGATTATGTGGTCATTCTCTCCGGCGACCATGTCTACAAGATGGATTACAGTGATATGCTCAAGCGCCACAAGGAGACGGGCGCAGCCTGCACCATCGCCGTGCTGGAGGTCAGTCTGGACGAGGCCTCCCGCTTTGGAATCATGAATGTGGATGAGAACGACATCATCTACGAATTTGAAGAAAAGCCCAAAAAGCCCAAGAGCACCCTGGCTTCCATGGGCATCTACATCTTCACCTGGGCCAAGCTGCGGGAATACCTCATCGCCGACGAGGCCGACCCCAAGAGCTCCAACGACTTCGGCAAGAACGTCATCCCCGCTATGCTGGGCGCCGGCGAGATCATGGCCGCCTACCGCTTCTCCGGCTACTGGCGGGACGTGGGCACCATCGAGTCTTTGTGGGACGCCAATATGGACCTGATCTCCGACGAGGGCGGCGTGCAGCTGTATGACGCCGAGTGGCCCATCTACGCCCGCTCCCCAACCCGTCCGCCCCACTTTACCGGCGAACATGCGGTGGTCTCCCACTCCCTGGCCACCGGCGGCTGCGTGATTCAGGGCACGGTGGAAAACTCTGTGCTTTTCCGCTCGGTCACGGTGGAGGAGGGCGCCACGGTGCGCTACTCCATCCTGATGCCGGGCACGGTGGTCAAGGCCGGCGCCACAGTGGACTATGCCATCGTGGCGGAGAACGCTGTGATCGGCGCCGGCGCTACGGTCGGCGCGCGGCCGGAGGACGGCGTGGACGACTGGGGCATCACGGTGGTCGCCAGCGAAATCAAGGTGGGCGATCGGGCCACGGTCCCTGCCCACGCCATGGTCACCCGCAACGTCAAGGCTGTTAAGGAGGGGATGTAAGATGAATGATCTGCACGGCATTATTTTCGCCTACGAATCCGACCCGCGCCTGCGGGAGCTGACCCAGCACCGCAACACCTCCTCCATCCCCTACGGCGGCCGTTACCGCGCCATTGACTTCATGCTCTCCAATATGGTCAACGCCGGCGTGACTGACGTGGGTCTGATCGTCCACGCCAGCTATCAGTCCATGCTGGACCACATCGGCTCCGGCAAGGACTGGGACCTGTCCCGCAAGCACGGCGGCCTTCGCATCCTGCCCCCCTTCGGCTACGCGGACCGGAAAAATCAGGTCACCTACGGCGGCCGCATGGACGCGCTGGCCGGGGTCTACTCCTATCTACAGAAGATTCGCCAGGATTATGTGGTGCTGGCGGGCGGCGATATGGCCATCAACCTGCCTCTGGACGATGTATTTGAAGCCCATCTGAAGAGCGGCGCCGACATCACCGCCGTATGTACCTACAAGCCCAAGGGCGACCCCAGAGGCTGCATCTACTTCTCCGTGGGGGCCAATGGTCTGGTCTCTGACGTGTCGGTCCGTCCCCAGACCGCCCTGGGCTGCGAGAGCCTGGACGTGTTCATCCTGTCCAAGTCGCTGCTCATGAGCCTGGTGGACCACTGCACGGCTCACAACATTCTGGGCTTCGGTGAGGGCGTGCTCCAGGCCATGTGCCCCACGCTGAAGATCGTCCCCTATGTGTTCGACGGCTTTGTGGCCCGGTTCCAGTCGGTGGCGGGCTATTACGAGCGCAGCATGGAGCTGCTGAACCCGGCCATCCGGGCCGATCTGTTCGATCCCCGCCGTCCCATCCGGACCAAGGACCAGTCCAATCCCTCCACCTATTACGGCGAGAACGCCAAATCCACCAACTCCCTGGTCGCCGACGGCTGTTTTATCGAGGGCGAGGTGGAGAACTCCATCCTCTTCCGCGGCGTCCACGTCAAGAAGGGCGCCCGGGTGTCCAACTGCATCCTCATGCAGTCCACGGTGGTCAAAGAGGACGTGATCCTCAAGTACGCCATTACGGACAAGAACGTCACCATCGAGCCGGGGCGGATGCTCATGGGCCACGTCAATTACCCCATCGCGGTGGAAAAGAACGCCGTCGTCTGACCGGCCGCCGCCGCTTCCCACGCCCCGTTTACTTTCTGCGGCAGGGCGGAGCCGTGTCCCGGCACGCCCTGCCCTTGTCTGTCCAATGGAAAGGAGACTCTCTATGAAAATTCTGTTCGCCGCTTCCGAGGTGGCGCCCTTTATCAAAACCGGAGGCCTGGCCGATGTGGCCGGCTCCCTGCCCAAGGCCCTGGCCAAGGCCGGCCACGAGGTCAAGGTCATTCTCCCTCTCTACGAGGGAATCGGCCCCCAGTGGCGGGAGCAGATGACCTTCTGCTGCTACTTTAACGTTACGCTGGCCTGGCGCCGCAGCTACTGCGGAATCTTCTCCCTGGAGCGGGACGGCGTGACCTACTGGTTCGTGGACAATGAATACTACTTCAAGCGCTATGACATCTACGGCCATTTTGACGACGCGGAGCGCTTCGCTTTCTTCTCCCGGGCCATCATCGAGACCTCCGAGCACATGGGCTTCGCCCCCGACGTGCTCCACTGCAACGACTGGCAGACCGCCCTGGCCCCCATCTATCTGCTGGAAGAGCGCTATCGCCTGGGCACCCTGGCCAACACCCGCTCGGTGTTCACCATTCACAACATCGAGTACCAGGGCCGCTACGGGAAGGACCTGATCGAGGATGTATTCGGCCTGGACCGCAGCTACGTCCACGCCAAGATGCTGGAATACTACGACGACATCAACCTGATGAAGGGAGCCATCTACGCCTCCGACTATGTCACCACGGTCTCCCCCACCTACGCCGAGGAGCTCCGCTACCCCTTCTACGCCCACGGGCTGGAGGGCGTCATCTCCGATTGCAGCAGCAAGATTCGGGGCATTCTCAACGGTCTGGACATTGAGCTGTACGACCCCTCCTCGGACACCTCCCTGGCTGCGCCCTTCTCTTCGGAGGACCTGTCGGGCAAAGCGGCCTGCAAGACGGCACTCCAGCAGGCACTGGGCCTCAATCCCGACCCCAACGTACCCATCGTAGCCTGCGTGTCCCGCCTGGTACCCCACAAGGGCTTCGAGCTGGTGGTATCCGCTATCCATCAGATCATGGCCTGCAACCTGCAAATGGTGGTCCTGGGGACCGGAAACTGGAACTTCGAGGAGGCCTTCCGCCAGGCGGAGGCCCAGTATCCCGGCCGCTTTGCCGCCCGCATCCAGTATTCCGCGCCCCTGTCCTCCGCCATCTACGGCGGCGCGGACCTGTTCCTGATGCCCTCCATCTCCGAGCCCTGCGGCCTGTCCCAGATGATCGCCATGCGTTACGGCACCCTGCCCATCGTCCGGGAGACCGGCGGGCTGAAGGACACCGTGCCCCCCTATAACCCCATTACGGGCGAGGGACTGGGCTTTACCTTCTCCAACACCACCAAGGAGGACATGCTGGGAGCCATCTACCGCAGCATGGAGGTCTATTTCGACCACCCCGACGCCTTCGCCGCCATGCGCAAGCGCGCCATGGAGGCTGACTTCTCCTGGACCCGTTCCGCCCAGTCCTATCTGGACATCTATTACACCGTCACGGGCCTGTCCCGGCCCATGGAGCACGAACCCGAACCCGCCGCGCCGGCGGAGGGTGAAGAAGAGACCGGAATGGCGGTCAAAGAGCCGGCCGGCTCCCCGGTGGTAAAGGAGCCCGCGCCTTCTCCGGCAGTCAAGGAACCGGCGGCCTCCCCCGCTGTGAAGGAGCCCGCCCTCCATCCCGTGGTGCAGGAGCCTGCGCCGACCAAGGCCCCGGAAGAGACAGGCTCTGCCCAGGCGGAAGCCGAACCGCCCAAGGCGGCAGCCAAGCCCGCCCCCAAGGCCGCGGCCAAAAAACCGGCCGCCGCCAAAAAGGCCCCGGCGAAAAAGGCGGCCCCCAAGAAGGCCGCTGCCAAAAAGCCGGCCAAGCCCAAAGAAACTGATTCGGATTCCGGCGAGAAGAAATGAGCTTCTCCCGCTCCCACTCTGGAAAGGAGCCAATTCCCATGCAACCTGTTACCAAGCAGCAGCTGATCGACCTCATCCAGGGCAAGCTGCGCCGCAACTTCGGCCGTGAGGTGGAAAACGCCACCCAGACGCAGATCTTCAAGTGCTGCGCGCTGGTCCTGCGGGACATCATGAACACCCGTCAGGTGGCCACCGCCGAGGCCGTGGAGCAATCCCAGGCCCGCCAGGTCCACTATCTGTCCCTGGAATTTCTGATGGGCCGTTCCCTGATGAAAAACGCCTATAACCTGGGCGTGCTGGATACCCTCACCCAGGCCCTGGACGAGATGGGCTTCTCCGCCTCGGACATTTTCGAGCTGGAGCCCGACGCCGGCCTGGGCAACGGCGGCCTGGGCCGCCTGGCCGCCTGCTACCTGGACTCCATGACCACCCTGGAGATTCCCGCCACCGGCTACTCCATCTGCTATGAGCTGGGCATCTTCAAGCAGAAGATCGTGGACGGCCAGCAGGTGGAGCTGGCCGACAACTGGCTGGAGCCCGGCGGCGCCTGGCTGGTGCCCAAGCTGGAGGAGACCGAGGAGGTCCGCTTCGGCGGCAAGGTGGAGACCCACTGGGAAAACGGCCGCATCGTGGTGGACCACACGGGCTACACCTCGGTCATGGCTGTGCCCCACGACATGCTCATCGCTGGCTACGAGACCAAGCACACCAACCTGCTGCGTCTGTGGGACGCCAAATCGCCCACGCCGGTGGACATGTCCCTCTACTCCTCCGGCGAATATCTGAAGGCGGTGGAGCAGCAGGCCATGGCGGAGGTCATCGCCAAGGTGCTCTATCCCGACGACAATCACTACGAGGGGAAATCTCTGCGCCTGAAGCAGCAGTATTTCTTCGTCTCCGCCACGGTACAGTCCATCTGCCGCCAGCACCGGGCCCAGTACGGCACCCTGCGCAACTTCCACCAGAAGCACGTCATCCAGATCAACGACACCCATCCCACCCTGGTCATTCCCGAGCTCATGCGCATCCTGCTGGACGAGGAGGGCTACGGCTGGGACGAAGCGTGGCACATCGTCACCCACACCGTAGCCTACACCAACCACACCGTACTGGCCGAGGCGCTGGAGAAATGGCCCCAGCAGCTGATCGAGAGCCTGCTCCCCCGCATCTGGACCATTCTGGTGGAGATCTCCAACCGCTGGCAGGCCTACCTGAACGAGGCCTTCCGGGGCGACCAGTCCAAGGTGGAGAACACCGCCATCATCTGGGGCGGCCAAGTGCGCATGGCCAATCTGTGCAACTGCGCCTGCTTTGCCGTCAACGGCGTGTCTGCCCTCCACTCGGAGATTCTCCGCAAGGATGTGTTCCGCAACGCCTGCTCCCTGATGCCGGATAAGTTCAAAAACGTTACCAACGGCATCGACCACCGGCGCTGGCTGGCGGAGTGCAATCCCAAGCTGGACGCCCTTATCCGGGACTGCGGCGGCGGGGACTACCTGCTCCACCCGGAGGCCATCGCCAATCTGGAGAAGTACAAGAACGACGCCGGGGTGCTCCAGCGCCTGGCCCAGATCAAAGCGGAGAACAAGCGCAGCTTCGCCGGGTATGTCCTGCGGGAGAGCGGCATCGTGCTCAACACCGACGCTATGTTCGACGTGCAGGTCAAGCGCCTGCACGAGTATAAGCGTCAGCTGCTCAACGTCATGCACATCGTCTACCTGTGGCAGAAGCTTCACGAGGACCCCCACTTCGACTTCACGCCCCGTACCTTCCTGTTCGGGGCCAAGGCCGCGCCGGGCTACTACGTGGCAAAGGAGATCATCCGGCTGATCAACTCCGTGGCCGCCACCGTCAACGCCGACCCCCTGTGCAAGGACCGCCTCCAGGTGGTGTTCCTGGAAAATTACCGGGTCTCCCTGGCGGAGAAGCTGATGCCCGCCTCCGAGCTGTCCGAGCAGATCTCCACCGCCGGCAAGGAGGCCAGCGGCACCGGCAACATGAAGTTCATGATGAACGGCGCCCTGACCATCGGCACCCTGGACGGCGCCAACGTGGAGATGCACCAGCAGGTGGGGGACGAGAACATCTTCCTGTTCGGCCTCACCGCCGACGAGGTGGTGGAGAAGAAGCAGCGCGGCTATCAGTCTTACGCCTACTACAACTCTGATCCCGCCCTGCGGGCGGTGCTGGACCGCATTTCCAAGGGCTTTGACGACGGCGTGGCCTATGACCAGCTGACCAACCGGCTGCTCTTCGGCGCCGGCGGACCGGCGGACGAGTATATGCTGCTGGCCGACTTCGAGAGCTACCGCGCCGCCCATCAGCGGGCCGGCCTGACCTACCGGGACCCCAAGCTGTGGAACCAGATGGCCCTGGTGAACGTGGCCCGCTCGGGCGTCTTTGCCGCCGACCGCTCCATCCGCGACTATGCCCGGGACATCTGGGATGTGCCCACCCGGATATAAGGGGGTCTTTTCATGATTTATGATACGCTCACCCACGCGGCCCAGTACAAGGGGCTCGACCCCAATCTGGACCAGGCGCTGGACTTCCTGTGCTCCGCCGATTTCGCCTCCCTGCCCGACGGCCGGCAGGAGATCGACGGCGACAAGGTTTTCGCCAACCTCATGTCCTATACCACCAAGGCGGAAAACCTCACCCCGGAAAACCACAAGAAGTATATCGACATCTTCTATCTGATTGACGGCGAGGAGGAAGTGGCCGTGGCTCCGCTGGAGGAGATGGGGCCCCTGGTCCAGGAGAATCCGGACGGAGACATCTGGCTCCATCAGGGGGACGGCGTCCACCTGCCTCTGGGCGGCGGCCGATTCCTGGCGCTGTTCCCGGGGGACGCGCACGCCCCCTCCATCGGGCCCAATGGACCCGCTCCCGCGCGCAAGTGCGTGGTCAAGGTAGCCGCATTTTAAGAAAAACCGGGCCCTCCGCCACAGCGGAGGGCCCGGTTTTTCCGTTGATTCGTTTAAGCTTCCTTCTGGAACATATCTTTTCCAACCTTGCACAGGGGGCAGCGCCAGGTGTCCGGCAGCGCCTCAAAGGGCGTGCCGGGCGCGATTCCCTGGGTAGGATCGCCCTTCTCCGGGTCGTACACATAGCCGCACAGCTTGCACACATACCGGGCGGCTTTGGCCGGGGCCGCCGGCTGAGTCGCGCCCTCCCGCAGGGCGGCCGCGCCGCGGACCCAGGACCGCAGCTGTTCCAGATCCTCCTCCGTGGGGGTGAACTGGACCTTGAAGGGGGCCTCCGGTACGCTGAATTTCAGCTGGGCCAGCCGGGCCTGAAGCATTCCGGCCGCTTCACCGCTCCAGCCGTAGTCGCCGAAGGCGGCCGCTGCCCGGCCTTTGGTGTTGACGGCGTCCAGGCTGGACAGCACATCCCACACCGGCTTGGGCGCGTCCTTATTAATGGTGGGCGCGCCGACCAGCAGCACGTCGGCCTCGTTGGCCGCCTGGGCGCAGGTAAACAGATCGTCCCGGTTCACGTCGCAGGACACAACGGCAAAGCCGTCCTCCACCAGGGCCCGAGCCGCCGTCTCCGCCATCCGGCGGGTATTGCCGTAGGCCGAAGCGTAGATGACGCAGGCTGTGGGCTTGTCCTTTGCCTTCGGCGTGCTCCACTTCCGGTAGAGGTCCTTGGCCCAGCTGATTCGCTCGGTCAGGCAGGGACCGTGGCTGGGGCAGATGAGCTCGGCCTCGGGCAGCTTGTCCAGTCCCGCCTGCACATAAGCGGGGAAGGGGCCGAAGATGCAGCGGTAATAGTGATAAAATTCACCCTCGTAGGCCGGTTTCTCGTGGATTCCCGTGTCCCGCATGGTGGGCTCACAGTAGTGGGCGCCCAGGAAATCGCAGGTGAACAGCGTCTTGCCCGCGCGGTCCCAGGTAAACATGGAATCCGCCCAGTGGAGCATGGGCGCCGGAATAAACTCCAGCGTCCGGTCCCCCACCTCCAGAGTATCCCCCGCCTTGACCACCCGGATGGGCAGGTCCGCCCGGTTGGTGATGTCGGTCAAATGCTTTTTGGCCGGGGCCGTGCAGCAGATCTGCAGGCCGGGATAGGCCTCCAGCAGCTTGGCCACGCTGCCCGAGTGGTCGGGCTCCGTGTGATTCAGGATCAGGTAGTCCACAGGCGCCCCGTCCAGCACCTGCCGGAGATTGGCGGCGAACTCATCCCAGTAGTCGGCATGGACCGCTTCGATCAGAACATTTTTGGGCCCGGTCAGCAGATAGGCATTGTAGGAGGTTCCGTAGCGGGCCTCCATTACAATGTCGAACACCCGCAGGGATGGATTGAGCACCCCGACAGACCAGAGCCCCTCCCTCAGTTGAATCGCACCCATTGGTTTGTCCTCCTTTACACGAAAAGAATAGAAATCATATCGGGATAACTGTGTTTCGCCTCCAGTATAACGGCCACCTTACGGGTTGTCAAGCGTAGTCTTTTCGGGCACGGGCGGGCGGATTGCCAGTCCCGCCGCAGCCGTCAGCCTCCGCTCCAGCAGGCGCTGGAACAGCGCCATTACCCGGCCCACACCCAGCATGGCCGCCAGCGTACCCAGGCCGATCCCCACCACGCGGCCCTCAAACAGCAGCCCCAGCGCCAGGGATAGCGCGATGCTGGACAGGTCGAATAGATTCTTGCACAGGCCCAGCGGCCGCCCCGCCCGGTCGGAGATGGCCTGCACGATCCCATCCCCCGGATTGGGCACCAGCCGCATGTCCAGCGTCATGGCCGCCCCCACGCCGGTGCAGACAATGGCCGCGATCAGGCAGAGCGCCCGGGGCAGGGGCCCCTGCGCGTCGGGCAGACAGGCCGAAAAGAGGTTCATGACCCGGGTGAACACCACCGACAGCGGAATCTGGAGCAGGTCATAGGCCCGAAACCGACTTCCCTTCAGCAGGTATTCCGCCACGGCCAGCAGCGCATAGAAGACTAACGTCGCATCGCCGAAATTCCAGCCCATAATCTGGGCGACCACATAGGGCACCGAGACGATGGGCGACACCCCCAGTCCCGTCTTGGTATTCAGAATGATTCCCATGGCCAGGATCAACAGGCCGGCCGCATAGACCGTCCCCCGCACTACTTTGTTTCGCAACCGGAATACCTCCCTGCTTCTTCCTCTCTATTTTGCCACATCCCAGACTGATTTTCAAGTGGACCGGCCGGCTTGGTTGACTTCTGTCCGCCCCGGCATTACAATAATGTCTGCTGAATAAACCGTCCTGCGGTTTATTCGCGCGGCATTGCCGCGCAATTGATGTGAAAACAGCTGATCCCAGTCGTTTTCACATCAGTTGAGACATTGCAATAAAGCCCGGAAAACGAAATTCAATGAGAAAGAGGCGTTCCCATGTCCCTTTACTATTTTGACTATGCCGCCACCACGCCGGTGCGTCCTGAGGTGGCCCAGCGGATGTATCATGCCCTGTCGGAGGAATTTGGAAACCCCTCCTCCCGCTATCCGCTGGGACAGGCCGCCGCCGCCCGCCTCAAGGAGGACCGGGCCGCCGTGGCCGCGGCCCTGGGCTGTACGCCGGCGGAGGTCTTTTTCACCTCCTGCGGCACCGAGGGCGACAACTGGGCCATCCAGGCCGCCGTGGAATTCAACCGCCGCAGGGGAAAGCATATTATCACCACCGCCCTGGAGCACTCCGCCGTGCTGGAGCCCATCCGCCGCCTGGAACACCAGGGCTATGAGGTCACCTGCCTCCAGCCCGACCGGACGGGCCATATTTCCGTGGACGATGTGACCGCGGCCCTCCGTCCGGACACGGTCCTGGTCTCCATGATGCTGGTGAACAACGAGCTGGGCACACTGCTCCCGGTGGCCGAGACGGCCAAAGCCATCCGGGAGAGCGGCTGTCCCGCTCTGCTCCACTGCGACGCGGTCCAGGGATTTTTGAAGGTCCCCTTTACGCCCAAAGCCCTGGGTGTGGATTTTCTGGCCGTCAGCGGCCACAAAATTCACGGGCCCAAGGGAGTGGGCGCCCTCTATGTCCACCAGAAGTTTCTCTCCCGCAATCCCGATACGCAGGCCCACAAGATCAAGGCCCTGCTGGTGGGCGGCGGACAGGAGGGCAAGCTGCGTTCGGGCACCGAGGCCACGGCCCAGATCGCCGGTCTGGCTGCGGCGGCCACCCTGGGAAAGGCTACTCTGGAGGCGGACCGCACTCATATGGCTCAGATGAAGGAATACGCCCTGACCCAGCTCAAGGCCGCCCTGCCGGAGCTGGAGGTCATTTCCGCCGGCGACGCGCCCCACATCTGCGCCGTCACCCTGCCCAGCTACAAAAGCGAGGTGCTGGTCCGGGTGCTGGGCGACCGGGGGGTGTGTCTCTCCTCCGGCTCCGCCTGTCACAAGGGAAAGCCCAGCCACGTCTACGCCGCCCTGGGCCTGCCCAAGGCCTGGCTGGACGGAGCCCTGCGCATCTCCTTTGACGCCGCCACCACCCAGGCGGAAATCGACGTTCTGGTGCGGGAGCTGAAAGCCGCCAAAGAGGGGCTGTTCCCCACCCTCTCCTGAGGGTTCCCCTCATCCGGAAAGGAGTTCTTTTTCATGGCTGATCTGAACCTGGTAGTCCTGATCGAAAATTCTTCGCCCGACGGTCTGCTTCGGGAGCACGGTCTCTCCGTTTATCTGGAGTACCGGGGCTGTCCGGTGCTGCTGGACGCCGGCGAGTCGGGCGCCTTCCTGCGCAACGCCGCCGACCTGGGGGTGGACCTGTCCCAAGTGGCGTATGCCGCCCTCTCCCACGGGCACTACGACCACGCCGACGGCCTGACCGCCTTTTTTGTGGCCAACCGTACGGCACAGGTCTATGCCCGGCCCCATATCGCCGACGCCGAGACCTCCGGCGGGGCATATATCGGCGTCAATCCCGGTCTGCTCCACCGCCACAGCCGGCGGTTCGACCTGGGCGACGGTCCCCGGGAGCTGATTCCCGGCCTCCACCTGCTGCCCGATACTGTCCCCCACGAGCAGTCCCTGGTGGCCGAGACCGCCCAGGGTCTGGTGATTCTCAATTCCTGCTGCCACGCCGGAGCGGGACACATCGTACAGGATGTCAAGGCCCAGTTCCCCGGCCAGCCCGTCCGGGCGCTGGTGGGCGGATTCCACCTGATGGGCCGCGACGGTCCCAAGAGCCTGGGGGTGGCCCCCGGCATCGTGAAAAATCTGGCCCATTGGCTGCTGGAGGAGCTGGAGGTCGGTGAGCTCTACACCGGCCACTGCACCGGCCGGCCGGCCTTTACCCTGCTGGCCGAATCGTACCCGGACCGGGTCCATGCGCTGACCACCGGGCTTACGCTGACCTTCTGAATCAAACGCAATGCGCGGAGAGCGGTTTAATACGGCCGTTTTCCGCGCGTTTTTTCTGTTTTACACGGCCGGCAAATTAGCATTCCATCCCATTCTCTGCAAATATTCTTTTGTGCGCTCTGGCCGCCACAATTCATATTTAATTTACAACTCTACCTATTGACATTCTACGGGCTGAGGGGTATAGTATCATTAGCACTCAGGAATGAAGAGTGCTAAATCTTAGGCAAGATACAGGGGATGAGGATATGGAGCTGTCCGAGCGCAAAAAACAGATTTTGCGTGCCGTGGTGGAGGCCTACATCGAGACAGCCGAACCGGTGGGTTCCAAAGCTATCCTAGAGCTGACCGGGCTGAAGGTGTCTTCCGCCACCGTGCGCAACGAGCTGGCGGGCCTGGAAGAGCTGGGCCTGCTGGAGCAGCCCCACACCTCCGCCGGACGTATCCCCTCTCCTTCCGGCTACCGGGTCTACGTCAATGAGTTGATGGAGCAACACAAGCTCTCCATTCAGGAGACCGAGCGCATCAACGAAGCCCTGCATGGCAAGATGGCGCAGCTGGACAAGGTCATCGACGAGGCGGGCAAACTGGTCTCCCGTATGACCCATTACCCCGCGTTTACTCTGGCCACCGCCAAGGCCCGCATCACCATCAAGCGTTACGACCTGATCATGGTGGATGTCAATTCCTTTATCGCCGTGGTCATGACCGACAACGACGTCGTGCGCAACAAGATCATCCGGCTGCCTTCTGATTTGAACGAACCTCAGCTCCAGCTGCTCAACACGCTGCTGAACACCTCGTTCGTCAACCTGACCCTCTCGGAGATCACGCCCGAGCTCATGCGGGTGGCGCAGCATGCCGCCGGCGAGGCCTATGGCCTGATCTCTCTGGTGGTCTCCTTCGCCATGGAGGTCCTCCAGGAACTGGAGGGGCAGTCCATTCACACCGCCGGTGTGACCAATCTGCTGGACCACCCCGAGTACCGCAGCATTGACAAGGCCCAGCCGCTGATGGAGTACCTGTCCGAGGAGCTGGACTCCTCGCAGCTTCCGGTACTCCAGACCGACCAGATGAAGATCCTCATTGGCCCGGAAAACGCGGTCAATGAACTGAAAGACACCAGCGTGGTGCTTGCCAGCTATGATATTGGCGATAATATGCGCGGTATCATCGGCGTGGTGGGTCCCACCCGTATGGATTACGCCAAGGTCACCGCCCGGCTGTCCTATTTCACCGACAGCCTGACCAAGATGTTCGGCAAGCCCGAACTCCCGCCCAGCGGCGACCCCACAGACAGCGACCCGGATAAGGAGGCATAGTGAACATGGCAGAAGAAACGAAACAAGCCGGCGCGCCCGAGACGGACGCCGCCGTGGAGACCCCGGCCCCCGAAGCTTCTCCGGAAACGGCCGCAGAGCATGCGGCCGCGCCCGCCGGAGAGGACAGTCTGCTCCAGTCGGAGCTGGACGCGGCCAAACAGGAGCTGACCGCCGCGGAGGACAAATACCTGCGTCTGGCGGCCGAGTATGACAATTTCCGCAAGCGCACGGCCAAGGAAAAGGAAAGCATCTGGGCCGATGCCAAGGCCGATACGGTCACCGCATTTCTGTCGGTCTACGACAATCTGGAGCGGGCGGTAAAGCAGCCCTGTTCCGACGAGGCTTACGCCAAGGGCGTGGAAATGACCCTGAAGGGTCTCAAGGATGTGATGACCAAGCTGGGTATCGAGGAGATCCCCGCACTGGGCGAGACCTTTGATGCCAACCTGCACAATGCAGTGATGCATGTGGAGGATGAGAACGTGGCGGAGAACACCATTGTGGACGTGTTCCAGAGCGGCTTCCGCCTGGGCGATAAGGTCATCCGATTCGCCATGGTAAAGGTGGCCAACTGATGCTGGCAGGCGCACACAGTGCGTCCCTGCGCCGCTCTTTTGCCGCAAGGGCGCGCATTGCGCGCCCGGCCTTATGATTATGTAAAAACGAATTTCGATCTATATTGGAGGAATGACTTATGTCTAAAATCATTGGTATTGATCTTGGTACCACCAATTCCTGCGTGGCAGTTATGGAGGGCGGCGAGGCCGTCGTCATCCCCAACGCCGAAGGCAACCGCACGACCCCCTCTGTGGTGGCATTTTCCAAGGACGGCGAGCGTATGGTCGGCCAGGTGGCAAAGCGCCAGGCCATCACCAACCCCGACCGCACCATCGCTTCTATCAAGCGTGAGATGGGTTCCGACTACAAGGTGTCCATCGACAACAAGAAGTATACCCCGCAGGAGATCTCCGCGATGATCCTGCAGAAGCTGAAGACCGACGCCGAGGCCTATCTGGGCCAGACCGTCACCGAGGCCGTCATTACCGTACCCGCCTACTTTACTGATGCCCAGCGTCAGGCCACGAAGGACGCCGGCAAGATCGCTGGTCTGGACGTCAAGCGTATCATCAACGAGCCCACCGCCGCGGCCCTGGCCTACGGCGTGGACAAGGAAAGCGACCAGAAGATCATGGTCTACGACCTGGGCGGCGGCACCTTCGATGTGTCCGTCCTGGAAGTGGGCGACGGCGTCATTGAGGTTCTGGCCACCGCCGGCAACAACCGTCTGGGCGGCGACGACTTTGACAAGTGCGTCATGGACTGGATGGCCGCTGAGTTCAAGAAGGATTCCGGCATCGACCTGACCGGCGACAAGGTCGCCATGCAGCGTCTGAAAGAGGCCGCCGAGAAGGCTAAGATCGAGCTGTCCGGCGTCACCTCCACCAACATCAACCTGCCCTATATCACCGCCGACGCCACTGGGCCCAAGCACCTGGATCTGACCCTGACCCGGGCCAAGTTCGACCAGCTGACCGCTCATCTGGTGGAAGCCACGGCCGGCCCCGTGCGCCAGGCCATGAGCGACGCCGGCCTGTCCGGCAGCGACATCTCCAAGGTCCTGCTGGTGGGCGGTTCCAGCCGTATTCCCGCGGTGCAGGAAATGGTCAAGAAGCTCACCGGCAAAGAAGGCTTCAAGGGCATCAACCCCGATGAGTGCGTGGCCATCGGCGCGGCCCTCCAGGGCGGCGTTCTGGTGGGCGACGTAAAGGGCCTGCTGCTGCTGGACGTCACCCCCCTGTCCCTGGGCATCGAGACCATGGGCGGCGTGATGACCAAGCTCATCGAGCGCAACACCACCATCCCCGCCAAGAAGAGCCAGGTGTTCACCACCGCGGCCGACAACCAGACCAGCGTGGAGGTCCACGTGCTCCAGGGCGAGCGCGAGATGGCCCAGTACAACAAGACCCTGGGCCGCTTCAACCTGGACGGCATCGCCCCCGCCCGCCGCGGCGTGCCGCAGATCGAGGTCACCTTCGACATCGACGCCAACGGCATCGTCAACGTGTCCGCCAAGGATCTGGGCACCGGCAAGGAGCAGCACATCACCATTACCTCTTCCACCAACATGTCCAAGGAGGACATCGATAAGGCTGTCCGTGAGGCCGAGCAGTTCGCCGCGGAGGACGCCAAGCGCAAGGAGGAAGTGGACGTCCGCAACCAGGCCGACCAGATGGTCTATCAGACCGAGAAGACCCTGGAGGACATGAAGGACAAGATCGACGCCGGCGACAAGGCCAACGTCGAGGCTGAGCTGAACAAGGTCAAGGAGGCCCTGAAGGGCACGGACGTGGAGGCCATCAAGTCCGCCACCGAGGCCCTGACCAAGGCGTTCTACACGGTGTCCGAGAAGCTGTATGCCCAGAGCGGCGCCCAGCCCGGCCCGGATATGGGCGGCGGAGCGGCCGGCGCCGGCAGCGCCGACCAGGGGGCCGACAACGTCGTGGACGCGGACTACACCGTGGTGGACGACGACAACAACAAGTAATTGGCACTTATAATTGACAATTGACAATTCGGGGGCGGGGGTGCTTGGGTGCTCCCGTCCCCACGCCCCGCCCCGGGCGGCAATGGTCAGTTGTCAATTTTCCATTGTCCATTCCAACCAAGTGAGGTGAGACAAACCTATGCCTGAACAGAAGCGAGATTATTACGAGGTCCTGGGCGTGTCCAAGGGCGCCTCGGACGATGAGATCAAAAAAGCCTACCGCAAGCTGGCGAAACAATATCACCCCGATCTGAATCCCGACGACAAGACCGCTGAGGCCAAGTTCAAGGAAGTCAACGAGGCCTATGAGGTGCTGTCGGATAAGGAGAAGCGGGCCAAGTATGACCAGTTCGGCCACGCGGGCGTCGATCCCAACTTCGGCGCAGGCGGCGGATTTGGCGGCGGATTCGGCACCGACTTCGGCGATATCGACCTGGGCGATCTGTTCGGCTCCTTCTTTGGCGGCGGTTTCGGCGGCTCCACCCGCCGGGCCAACCCCAACGCGCCGAAAAAGGGCGCCAGCCTGCGGGCCTCTATTACCATTGATTTTAAGGATTCCATCTTCGGCTGCGAAAGGGAGATCAACCTCAACCGCACCGAGCAGTGCGATGTGTGCCATGGCACCGGCTGTGAGCCGGGCACCACGGCAGAGGTCTGTCCCGACTGTAAGGGCGCCGGCCAGGTGCGGATCCAGCGGGGCGGCGGGGCCTTCTCCTTCTCCACCACGCAGACCTGCCCCCGCTGCCGCGGCACTGGCAAGATCATCCATCAGCCCTGTAAAGCCTGCCACGGCGAGGGCCAGGTGCGCCGTTCCAAGAAGATCACGGTCTCCATCCCCGCCGGCATCGACGACGGGCAGGCCATCTCTCTGCGCGGCCAGGGCAACGGCGGCCTGAACGGCGGCCCGGCCGGCGATCTGATCATCGCCGTCTCGGTCCGTCCCGATCCCCGCTTCCAGCGGGAGGGCAACGACCTCTATCTGGAGCAGCCCATCACCTTTACCCAGGCAGCCCTGGGCGCCGAGCTGCAGATCGACACGGTGGACGGCAAGGTGAAATACTCCATGCCCGCCGGCACCCAGACCGGCACCACCTTCCGGCTGCGGGGCAAAGGCGTGCCCTCGGTCAACGGCCGCGGCCGGGGCGACCAGTATGTGACGGTCCATGTGACTGTGCCCACCTCGCTGACCAAGGAGCAGCGGGAGGCGCTGGAACGCTTTGACGACGCCATGAACGGCCGTGCTTCCGGGGACGAAGGTCCGGTGAAGAATTTTTTTGAGAATCTGGAGAAGAAGAAAAAGAAAAAATAAACCATCGCCCGGACGGGACCGCTCCTGCGGTCCCGTTTTTTTCTGTCCGGGCGCCCCGGACGGGACGCAGATATTTTTCAAACAAGGCTTAGGCCATGTTTGAAAAATGCCAACACACCCAAACGGCGGGTCTTTTTCCGCCATACCGCGTTGATTTTCCTTGCAATACACAAAGTATTGCCGCGTCAAATTGCCTTGTCTGGCGAAAAAAATCCCTCGCCGTTGGGCACATTTCCAATTTTCAAACAAGGCCTAGTCAAATCGGACAAGAGAGTGTAAAATAAGGGTGTTGTCCACCAATCTCCCTGGAGGTGTCCCATGAGCGTAATCCTAGACGCGTTTTCCCAGCTCACGCCCACGGTGCTGTTTGCCGTTGTGGCGCTCTTTCTCTGTCTGAGCTTTTTTGTGTATTACTGGTATGCCATCACGCCCCGGCGGGGTACGCTGGAGTGGATCGCCATGAGCGAGGCCCAGCCCCGCCGCCTGACCTTCACCCTCAAGCGCCACCCCATGGAAAAGCGGGACGCAATTCCTCTGTTGATCGTCACCATCGCCTATGCCTGCACTGCCTTCTTCCAGCTGGGTGATACCACGGCGGTCCAGTCCTTTGCCCGCTTTGAAGCGGATACCACGGCCTCCTTCTCCTTCGCCCAGCCGGAGGAGGTCTCCCTAGTCTATTACTACACCGGAATCGCTACCGGCGACTACACCCTGGAATACTCCGTGGACGGGAGCACCTGGGAATCGGTGGAGCTCGACCAGGCCTATAACACCCTGCTGAAGTGGCAGGTTCTGGAGTACGAGGACGAGGAGGAGCAGACCCACCCGGTCACCTTCACCGCCCAGATGTTCCGGCTCTCCGCCTCCCCCCGCAGCGATACCAGCCATCCGGAGCGCAATTTCCTGGACCTGGGCGAACTGGCGTTCTTCAATGCGGAGGGCGAGCCTATCGAGGTGGTCTACTCCGACCGGACCGGCGAGGCTCTGTTCGACGAGCAGGACCTGGTGGTGGACTATCCCTTCTATCTGAACTCCTCCTACTTTGATGAGATCTACCATGTGCGTACGGCCCAGGAAAATCTGGACGGCATCTATCCCTACGAGGTCTCCCACCCGCCCCTGGGCAAGCTTATCATCGCCCTGGGTATCCAGATTTTCGGCCTGACCCCCTTCGGCTGGCGGTTCATGGGCACCCTGTTCGGCGTGCTTATGCTTCCCCTGCTCTATGTGTTCCTGAAGAACCTGTTCGGCCGGACCGCCGTGGCTACCTGCGGCACCGTGCTCTTTGCCGTGGACTTCATGCATCTGGTCCAGACGCGGATCGCCACCATTGACACCTACGGCGTGTTCTTTATCCTGGCCATGTATTACTTCATGTACCGCTGGCTCACCATCCCCCCCAACGTCAAGCTGCGCCGCTCCATCCCCTCCCTGTTCCTGTGCGGCCTGATGTGGGGCATCGGCGTGGCCTGCAAGTGGACGGTCATTTACGGCGGCGTGGGGCTGGCTGTGCTCTGGCTCATCGGCCTGATCCTCAAGCACCGGGAATGGGACCAGACGGGTGCCTCGCCCCGGTTTGTTCCCTTCTTCTGGGGCACCTTCTTCCTGTCCATTCTATTCTTTATCGTCATGCCGCTGGTTATCTATGTGGCCTCCTATATCCCCTACGCTGTTGCGGACGGCGACACCTCCCTGAGCAATCTGCTGCGCATCGTCTGGGACAACCAGGTGTTCATGCTCACCTACCATCAGGGCGTGCACGATCCGCATCCCTACGAATCCCGCTGGTATCAATGGATCGTGGACGGACGGCCCATCCTCTATTTCCGGGAGATGGACCAGATTCCCGGCTATAAGGCCGCCTTCTCCTCCTTCAACAATCCCATCGTCTCCTGGTGCGGCCTGCTGTGCATCATCATCACCGCCATCCAGACCTTCCGGCGCAAATGCGGCAAGGCCCTGTTCATTTTCATCGGCTATCTGTCCCAGCTGGTGCCCTGGATATTTATCTCCCGCACCACCTTTGCCTATCACTACTTCCCCTCCATCCTGTTCCTGGTGCTGGCCATCTCCTACGCCATGAACCACATGATGGAGCGGCGGAAGGGGCGGTACCGCTTTGCGGTGTACGGCATCACGGCCACCGCGGTGGTCCTGTACGCGGCCTTCTATCCCGTGCTCATCGGCCTGTACGTGCCCACCTGGTACACCTGGAACTTCCTGCGCTGGCTGCCCAGCTGGCCGATCTGATCTCCGTCCACCGTTTACAGGGAGGCTCTGTCATGTATCTTACGGATTTTCACTGCCACTCCATTCTCTCCCCCGACGGCCATGTGCCGCTCAAAGAGATGGCGGCGGCTATGGCCGCCGCAGGAGTCCAGGAGATGTGCGTCACGGACCACTGCGACCTGCTCACCGAGGACGGTACGCCCAGACCCCACTACGACTGGGCCCCCGTCTTGGCCCAGTTCCGGGAGACGCTGGCCGGGGCGGGCGCTTCTCCCGCCCTCCGTCTGGGAATTGAACTGGGCTCCGCCCCCTTCGACCCGGCGGCTGCCCGCGCGATCCTGGACCGGCCGGAGCTGGATTTTGTGCTGGGCTCTCTCCACAACTGGAGCCCCGTCGCCGGCGGGAACGACTTCTACTATACCCGCTATGACAGTGACGCGGTCTGTTCCCGGGCTCTGGACGACTACTTTACCTCCATGGAGGCCCTGGTGGAGCTGCCCGACTGCTACGACAGTCTGGCCCATCTGATCTACCCCCTGCGCTATATGGCCCGGGACGGTCATCCCGTCACCCTGGCGCCTTATGAGGAGCGCATCCGCGCCATTCTCACCGCGGTGGCCCAAAGCGGACACGCCCTGGAGGTCAATACCTATGTGGGGCGCACGGTCTCCGACTGGGCCCCCATTCTGACCTGGTACCGGGCGTGCGGCGGGGAGTTCCTCACCGTGGGTTCCGATGCGCACCACCCGGAAAACGCCGGTGCGGGCATCGCGGAGGCCTATGCCCTGATTCAGGCCGCGGGCTTCCGTTACGTTACCGTCTACCGCGGCCGGAAGCCCTGCCCCGTCGCGCTGTAAGCCGAAAAACAGCAAACAAATAAATCTCAGTCTCTTACTGCTATTGGAGGTATGATTATGAACATTTCCCTGGGAAGCGACCACGGCGGATACGCGTTGAAAGAGCACCTCAAGGCCTATCTCACCGGGCAGGGCCATACGGTCACCGACTGCGGCACCTACTCCACCGACAGCTGTGACTATCCCATCTTCGCCAAGGCGGCGGCCGAGGCGGTGGCCTCCGGCGCCTGCGAGCGCGGCATCGTCATCTGCACCACCGGAATCGGAATCTCCATCACCGCCAACAAGGTACGCGGCATCCGCTGCGCGCTGTGCCGGGACCTGCTCTCCGCGCAGCTCACCCGCAAACATAACAATGCCAATATGCTGGCGCTGGCCGGAGGCTTCACCGGTCCCTTCGAGGCGGAACACATTGTAGACGCCTTCCTGACCACCGAATTCGAGGGCGGCCGGCATGAGCGGCGTGTCAATTTAATCACTGACGTAGAGAACGAACAGCCCTGACCAAGTATCGCTTTCTTCCGGCCGCCCTCGGGGCCCCGCTTCGCGGGGCGGCGCTCC
>DXYV01000049.1 GCA_019415645.1 Clostridiales bacterium | reverse complement strand
GACGCATCACCACCGGCAGGCGGACCACCAGATGTCCTTCGTTCTTCTTGCCTTGATTCTCTTTTGTGAGCATGGTCACCCCTCCTTGATGTTCGTCCATTATATTCCATTATCTGTAAAAATAAGGCCGAAACCTGTGGGACGGCTTGCCCGAACAAAAGGTTTGTGGTACAATATGCTCCAATCTGTAACACGGCGGTCCGGGACCGCCCTTTTAGGAGCCTTTCATGTACATTGGTAACGTAAAAATCGATTCCAGGCTGGCCCTGGCCCCGATGGCCGGAGTCACCGACCTGGCGTTCCGCACCATCTGCCGGGAGCTGGGGGCCGGCTATACCATTACGGAAATGGTCAGCGCCAAGGCCCTGTGCTATCAGGACCGGAAATCCATCCCCCTGCTCACCTTGGGCGAGGGGGAGCACCCCTGCGCCGCCCAGCTCTTCGGCAGCGACCCGGCCTGCATCCAGGAGGCTGCCGCCATCGCCCTGGAAAAGTCGGGCGCGGACATTTTGGACCTGAACATGGGCTGTCCGGTACCCAAGGTGGTCAATTCCGGCGACGGCTCCGCCCTGATGAAGGACCCGGAGAAGGCCGCCCGGATTCTGGAGGCCGCTGTCCGGGGGGCGGGCGGCAGGCCGGTCACGGTCAAGTTCCGGCTGGGCTGGGACAAGGGCTCCATCAACTGCGTGGAGTTCGCCCGAACGATGGAGCAGGCCGGGGCCGCGGCCGTGGCCGTCCACGGCCGCACCCGCACCCAGATGTACTCCGGCCGGGCCAACTGGGACTACATCCGGGAGATCAAGCAGACGGTCTCCATTCCGGTCATTGCCAACGGCGACGTGTTCAACGCCAGGGAGGCCGTCCACATCCTGTCCTACACCGGGGCGGATATGGCTATGATCGGCCGGGCCTGCTTTGGCAACCCCTGGATCTTCCGACAGTCCGCCGCCGCCCTGGCCGGGGAGCCGATCCCCGATCTGCCCCCTCTGGCTCAGCGCTGCGACGTGGCGGTGCGTCAATTTGAGCTGGCCCGGGCCCACAAGGGAGAGAAGATCGCCTGCCTGGAGGCACGCAAGCACTACGCCTGGTATCTCAAAGGCGTGCCCCACTCGGGCTATTGGAAAGAGCAGATCTGCCAGATCAGCACCATGGAGGATATTTACCGCATTACGGCGGGAATCAAGCGGGAGCTGCGCTGAAGCGCGTATCCCGCGGCGAAAGGAGGAAGCGCCATGACAGAGGAAGAACAGGGGCTGGTCCGCAGGGCCCAGGCCGGCGACCACGAGGCCTTCGCGGCCCTGGTGGAGCGCACGCAGGCCAAGGTCTATAACCTGGCTCTCCGGTTGTCCGGCAGCGCTGAGGACGCCGCCGACCTGACCCAGGAGGCCTATCTGAACGCATGGCGCGGCCTGTCCTCCTTCCAGGGGGAGAGCGCCTTTTCCACCTGGCTCTACCGGCTGACCACCAATGTGTGCATCGACTTCCTGCGCCGGGAGCGGCGGCGGCAGGCCATCGCCGGCGCTGTCTCACTGGATGACAACGAGGTCGACTACGCCAATCTGGTCCCCGACCGCGCCCCCTCCCCCCACGAGATTCTGGAGGGACGGGAGCTGAAAGCGGCCATTTCCCGCGGGCTGCGCCAGCTCTCCGACGAGCACCGGCAGGTGCTGGTGCTGCGGGAGGTCACCGGCCTGTCCTATGCGGAGATCGCCGCGGTCCTGGGGCTGGAGGAGGGCACCGTCAAGTCCCGCATCGCCCGGGCCCGGCTGGCCCTTCGAAATATTTTGCGTTCCGACGGGAACTTTTCCTCCTCCGCAGCGTCTCAAGAGACAGAAGCCCAAAAAGCGAGGTGACGGAGGATGGATTGTAACCAGGCATTGGAATACATCAGCGCGGCCCTGGACGGCGAGCTCACCGCCGAGGAGGTTGCGGAGCTGGACGCGCATCTGGCCGACTGTCCGGAGTGCCAGGCCCTGGCCGAGGAGTTTGGGATTCTGTCCGTCGCCCTGTCGGATATGGAGGAGGTCCCCCCGCCCGATCTGGCCGAACAGATCAAGACCAGGCTGGACCCCGCGCCGCCGGTGTCTCTGGACGCCGCCCGGCGCAAGACCCGCCGGCGGGCCTGGGGCTCCCTGGCTGCCATGTTGGCTGTGGTGGTATGCCTCGGCGGTCTTTACGCCTATCTGGGCGGACCGGCCGCCGACACCTCCGCCGCGCCCGCCGCTGCGGAAGCACAGGATTCCACCGCCGATCTGCGTACTGCATATGATTCTGCCTCTTCGGCCCCGGAACCCTCGGAGCCGGAGGTCTCTTCCGCTCCGGCCGATTCCGGCTCTGCCGCGGAGCCCGAGACTTCCGGAGGCGCCTCGCCCTCGGAATCCGCCGCTCCGGACGCCGAATCCGCGTCTCCGGATTCGGTCCAGGCGCCGCAAAATACCGAATCCGACAAGGTTTCCGGGTCGGAGGAAGAAACGCCTGCGCCTTCTTCCGCGCCCCAGCAGTTCGTCGCTCCTCCGCCCCCCGCGGCGCCATCTGTCAACGCGGTCCAGGAGGCGCCGGAGGATGAGACTGCCGCCGAGGCGGATTTCCTCGCTCCAGTGGAGGCCCTGGAGCTGGTGTTTGACTATTTGGGCGGCTATGAGACCTATCCCGACGCGGTGCTGCCCGACTTCACCCAGAAACAAAGCTGTCAGCTGAGCGTCCGGACCGAGGGGGAGCAGACGATCACCTCCACTCTGGTCTATGAGGGGCTGTCCGGCAACGGGCGCTACTACACCTTCCGGCTGGACGAGTCCCGCCAGGATGCCGGTGCGGAATCCCCCGCTTCCACCCAGACTCAGAACCGCTTTGCGGTCTCTCTGGACGGCACGCAGATTCTCGCTGAGATCGACCCGGACAACGGCGTCAGCGACAGCGATGCCTTCTATGCCGCCATCGATTCGTAAGCCGCTTTGCCCCTTTCACGCTCCGCTTCCCGCACTGCCGGGAGGCGGAGCGTTTCTTCTTGTAAAGATTTTAGTGATTTTTCTCAAAATTTCATTGCCATCTTATAACCTTTCATGTATAATGTCCAATAAGGGCTGTTTGTTTCTGCAAAGAGTCCGGAACCCCCAAACAGTAAGGAGTGGACAACAATTATGAGCTATTCTCCGCAAAACATTCGAAACGTCTGCCTGCTGGGCCATGGCGGCAACGGTAAGACCTCTCTGGCCGAGAGCATGCTGTTTCTTACCGGTGGCACCGACCGGCTGGGCAAGCCCGCCGACGGCAACACCGTTTGCGATTATGACCCCGAGGAGGTCAAACGCCAGATCTCCATTTCCACCGCGGTCGCGCCCGTGATCTATCAGGGGTGCAAGATCAACGTGCTGGATACGCCGGGTTATTTTGATTTTATCGGCGAGGCCATCGAGGCTATGCGCGTCGCCGACGCCGCCGTAATCGTCTGCTCCGCCAAGAGCGGCATGAGCGTGGGCGCGGAAAAGGCCTGGCGCATGTGCGAGGACCGTAAGCTGCCCCGCCTGCTCTATATTTCCAAGACCGACGAGGAGAACTCCGACTACAACGCCGCTTTCGCCACCCTGCGCGAGCGTTTCGGCAAGAACATCGCCCCTGTGGTCGCCCCCATCTGGGACGCCGACAAGCGGGTCATCGGCATCATCGACGTGCTCAACCGCCGCGCCTTTGAGATGGTGGACGGCAAGCGGGTGGAGATTGACGTGCCCGAGGACAAGAAGGCCGTGGTGGAGGAGCTGTACGAGGCCCTGAAGGAGTCCGTGGCCGAGACCTCCGAGGAGTTCATGGACAAATACTTCTCCGGCGAGGAGTTCACCTATGCGGAGATGCTCAAGGGCCTGCGCCAGGGCGTGCGGGAGCTGTCCCTCTTCCCCGTGGTCTGCGGCTCCGCGGCCACCAATATGGGCACCCTGATGCTCATGGACATGATCGTCAACCTGCTGCCCTCTCCGCTGGAGGGCCGGCATGAGACCGCCGTCACCGAGGACGGCGATCTGGAGGACTTCGCCCTGGCGCCCGGCGGTCTGCCCTGCGCCCTGGTGTGGAAGACCCAGTCCGACCAGTATGGCAAATATTCCTTCGTGAAGGTCCTCTCCGGCACCCTCACCCCTGACATGCCCCTGGTCAACGGCCGCACCGGCCTGCCGGAGAAGCTGGGCCGTCTCTACTCCATCAAGGGCAAGAAGATGGAGGAAGTCAAGGAACTCACCTGCGGCGACATCGGCGCCGTGGCCAAAATGGATAAGGTCAAGACCGGCGACACCCTGTGCGATGCCCGCCATGTGGTCAAGCTGGACGCCATGCCCTTCCCCGAGCCCTGCTACTCCGTAGCCATCGCCCCCAAGACCAAGGGTCAGGAGGACAAGATCGCCGCCGGCCTGGCTAAGCTGGGCGAGGAGGATCAGACCTTCAATCTGGTCAACAACGCTGAGACCCACCAGATGGTCCTTTCCGGCACCGGCGATATGCAGATGGACGTGCTGGTCTCCCGCCTGAAGTCCCGCTTTGGCGTGGACTGCGAGCTGTCTGCGCCTCGTGTGGCCTACCGGGAGAAAATCCGCAAGAAGGTCAAGACCCAGGGCCGCCACAAGAAGCAGTCCGGCGGCCACGGCCAGTTCGGCGACGTGTGGATCGAGTTCGAGCCCAACCCCGGCGTGGAAGAGATGGAGTTTGCCGAAAACGTCTTCGGCGGCGCGGTGCCCAAGAACTTCTTCCCGGCGGTGGAAAAGGGCCTGCGGGATGCCGTGCTCCACGGTCCGCTGGCCGGCTACCCCGTGGTAGAGCTGAAGTGCACCCTGGTGGACGGCTCCTATCACCCCGTGGACTCCTCGGAAATGGCCTTTAAGACGGCCGCCAGCCTGGCCTACAAGGCCGCCATGCCCGAGGCCTCGCCCGTTTTGCTGGAGCCCATCGGCGAGCTGAAGGTCACCATTCCCGACAGCTACATGGGCGACATCATCGGCGATCTGAACAAGCGCCGGGGCCGCGTGATGGGCATGAATCCCACCGGCGACGGCGAGCAGGTAGTGGAGGCCGAGGTTCCCATGGCCGAGATGATGACCTATGCCATCGATCTGCGCTCCATGACCCAGGGCCGCGGCTCCTTCACCTTCCACTTTGTGCGCTACGAGGAAGCCCCCATGGCGGCACAGGAGAAAGCCATCGCGGAAGCGAAGGCTCTGGCAGAAGAATAAGCCTTTCCCAATCCGGGGACCGGACATTCCGGTCCCCGGATTTTTGTCCAAGGGGCTTCCTCCCGGCGGCGGACGCCGCCGTTCAAGCGCCGCTCCGCGGCCTTGCCGCAGGCGGAATTCACTTCCGCCGAGGAATTCGATCTCCCGGGGTCCCCGGCGATGCGCGCATCGCTGGGGGCTGCCCCCATGGCGGCACAGGAGAAAGCCATCGCGGAAGCGAAGGCTTTGGCAGAAGAATAAGCCTTTCCCAATCCGGGGACCGGACATTCCGGTCCCCGGATTTTTGCCCTTCTCGAAACACATACCCGCGCATAATGTGACAGCGGCGGGGCTCAGAAAGAGCCCCGCCGCTGTCACATTGCTTCGTTTTCTTATTCTTTTGGTTCCGGTTCCCCGCCGGTCCGCACCCGGCGGCGCAGATCGTCCCGCAGCAGCGTATAGAGCACCGCCGCCACCGGCACGCCCAGCAGCATCCCGGGGAAGCCGAACAGGCCGCCGCCGATGGTGACCGCCGACAACACCCACAGGCCGGGCAGGCCGATGGAGGTCCCCACCACACGGGGGTAGATAATATTGCCCTCCAGCTGCTGCAAAATCACCAGGAAAATCAAAAACCAGACCGCCTCCAGCGGATTGATCATCACCAGAAGCAGGCAGGCCACCACCGCGCCCAGGTAGGCGCCCGCCACGGGAATCAGCGCGCTCACGCCGATGATGACGCTGATCAGCGGCGCATAGTCAAACCGGAGGATGGTCATGCCCAGGAAGCACAGGCCGCCCAGGATACACGCCTCGATGAGCTGGCCGGAGACGAAATTGGTAAACGTATCCGCCGTCAGACGCACTACCCGCAGCAGCCACTCCGCCAGCCGCTTAGGCAGATAGGTCTGGGTCAGCCGGCGGCACTGGGCGCACAGCTTATCGCTGCCGTGGAGCATATAAATGGAAAAAACGATAGCCAGAAAGAAGGTGACCACCGCGGAGACCAGATTGGCCGTGATGGTGACGATCTGGGGAATGGCCGAGGTGACCGCGTTCATGGTCCGTTCCAGCAGCCCCTGGAGAGAGGCGCCGATGCCCGAGAGATTGACGTTCTCCAGCAGTTCCAGGTCCAGCTTGCTCACCACCCAGTCATACAGGCTTTGGAGGTTGGCGGCATAATCGTTCAGGTGGCTGGCAAAGGTCTGTACGCTGGACACCAGCTGGGGAATGACCAAAGCAAACAGGGCCACGATCAGTCCGATCAGCAGGACGTACGAGGTAACCACCGCCAGCGGCCGGGCCGCGCCCTTCGCCCGCTGGGGCAGACCTTTCTCATACTGCCGGGCGAAAAAGCCGCAGGGCCGGTGCAGGACAAACGCAATGGCAAAGCCGATCAGCAGAGGCCGGCAGACGGTCAGCAGCGTTTTTACCCCGCCGGCGATCACGTCCAGGTTGATCAGCACCACCACCAGCAGGACCGAATAGGTGATCAGCAAGAGCAGGCTGCGGAATAATTTTTTCTCCATGCGCGACACTCCATCCGCTCCGTCGAGCGTTCCAAGATACTTCTATTGTAGCCTGCCGCCTTCTGCAAGTCAAATAAAGCTTTGCTTAAATTTCGGCAAAAAAATCCTTTATTCCAGATTCATCTTCCGCTTGCGCGCTGCGGAGTAGGCCAGCTTTTCCGCCAGGGCCTGCCGGTCGCCCGAGGCGATCACCTCCCGGTAGGCCCGCAGGTTGTCCTCCAGCCGCTCCAAAATCAGGGTCAGGGCCGGCGCGTTCATGGAGAACAGCTGGGTCCACAGGGGCACGTCCAGCGCCGCCACCCGGGTGCAGTCCCGGAAGGAGCCGCCCTCAAAGCCCCGGCAGTCGAACAGGTCCGGGTCGTCGCACACCGCCACCGCCAGGACGTGCATCACCTGGCTGGTATAGGCGATGATGGCGTCATGGTGCTCCGGCGTGGTTTTGACCACGTCCCGGCAGCCCAGATAGGCCGCGATCCGTTCCATCAGCGCCACATGCTCCGGCGTGCTGTCCGGCCGGGGCGTCAGGATAAAGTGGGCCCCCCGGAACAGAGCGGCCTCCGCATGAAAGATGCGGGAGGTCTCCTTGCCCGCCATGGGGTGGCACCCAATGAAATCCACGCCGTCCGGCAGCACCTCCGCCCCTTTCATGATGGCGGTCTTGACGCCGCACACATCGGTGACCAGCGCGCCGGGCCGGAACCCGTCCCGGTTGGCCTGGAGAAAGTCCACGATTCCCTGGGGGTGCATGCACAGGAACACCACATCCGCATGGGCGATGGCCCCCGCGGCGTCCTCCGTGACCTCATCCGCCGCCCCATGGGCGCGGGCAAACTCCAGGGTGGCCTGGTCCACATCCACGCCCACAATGGTGTAATCCTCAAAGCCCCGGAGGGCCATAGCCAGGGACCCGCCAATCAGCCCCAGGCCCACCACCGCGATCCGGCCGCCCATCACACGGTCCTCCCCACGCAGGCGGCGATGGCGCGCACTTTGGGCATCAGGGCCTCAAACTGGGCCGGCGTGATGGACTGGGCTCCATCGCACAGGGCATGGGCCGGGTCGTTGTGGACCTCGATGATCAGGCCGTCCGCCCCCGCCGCCACAGCGGCCAGGGACATGCGCTCCACCATCCACGCCTTGCCGCAGGCGTGGGAGGGGTCCACCACCACCGGCAGGTGGGACAGCTGCTTCACCGCCAGCACCGCGGACAGATCCAGCGTGTTGCGGGTGTAGGTCTCGAAGGTGCGGATTCCCCGCTCGCACAGGATGACGTTGGGATTGCCCTCGGCCATAATGTACTCCGCCGACATGAGCCACTCCTCGATGGTGGAGGACAGCCCCCGCTTGAGCAGAATGGGCTTGCGGGTGCGGCCCACCTTTTTCAGCAAATCAAAATTCTGCATATTGCGGGCCCCGATCTGAATGACGTCCACCGCCTCCTCGAACATGGGCAGCTGGTCGGGGCTCATCAGCTCCGTGACGATGGGCATTCCGGTGGCGTCCTGGGCGTCCAGCAGCAGGCGGATGCCCTCTACCCCCTTGCCCTGGAAGGAGTAGGGGGAGGTACGGGGCTTGTAGGCGCCGCCCCGCATGGCGCAGGCTCCGGCGGCCTGGACCGCCTGAGCCACGCCCACCATCTGCTCCTCGCTCTCCACGGAGCAGGGCCCCGCAATGACCGCCAGCTTCTCCCCGCCAATGGACACGCCGCGGCCCAGGTCGATCACTGAGTTGTCCGGGTGGTACTTCCGGTTGGCCTTTTTGAAGGGCTCGCTCACCCGCATGACCCGCTCCACCCCCGGCAGCTGGGACAGGTACTCCTGGTCCAGGCGGCTGGCGTCCCCCTCCGCGCCCAGAATGGTCGTCTCCGTTCCCTTGGAGACCATGACCTTGACCCCGCCCGCCTCCATGGCGGCGATGGCGCCCTCCAGCTGTTTGCCGGTGAAATCCGGCTTCATGATTACGACCATAATCCGATCATCCTTTCCTTGCTCTTGGAATCAAAAACGCCGCGTCCGCCCACTCGGGCAAACGCGGCGCGCCAGGTCTCACGCGGTATCCGTGCTGCGGTCCGATTATGGGCATGACAAACTTCCGCTATTGTAAGAATAGCGGTAATAGCCATACCAATAACCGTAGCTTCTACCCATGGTCTCCGGCGCTCCTTTCGCTGTGATGGTGATACTCTAACACTTTCAAGCGCGAAAGTCAAGAGGTATTTTTCCCTTGAAATCCTATCAAAACTGTGGTAATTTAAGTATAAGATCTTGTTTATCCTTTGAAAGGAGCTCACGACCCCATGAAAATCTCCACCAAGGGCCGCTATGCCCTGCGCCTGATGCTGGATATTGCGCTCAACAGCGGCGGAAAGGCCGTCTCCCTGCGGGATGTGGCCAGGCGCCAGGAAATTTCGGACAAGTACCTGGAGCAGATCGTCACGCCCCTGTCCCGGGCCGGACTGGTGCGCAGCGTGCGTGGGGCCGGCGGGGGTTATCTGCTCACCCGTGAGCCGAAGGACTATACGGTGGGCGAGATTCTCCGCCCCCTGGAGGGGGACCTGGCCCCGGTGGAGTGTGTCAGTCCCGGCGGCTGCTGCGAACGGGCCAGCCGCTGTGTGACCATGGAGGTCTGGGCCCAGATCGAGGCCGCCGTGTCCTCTGTGGTGGACCATATCACTCTGGGCGACCTGGTGGAGCGCGCCGCCAGTAAGTGCGGACCGGACCCGTCCGCGCCCTGATTCCGGCGGGCGGCCCTTCAAATTTTGAAAAAAGTTTCCCCTGTCCTCTTGACAGGGGCGCTTTTTTCCGTTATATTCATAGTAATCCTATATGAATTAAGTAATTAGTTGGGAGGAACCAAACTATGACTCGTTTTGTATATGCCGATCATGCCGCCACCACGGCGGTTTCCCAGGCGGCGCTGGACGCCATGCTCCCGTTGCTCCAGCATGGCTACGGCAACCCGTCCAGCCTTTACCGCTTTGGCCAGGAGGCCAAGGAGGTCCTGGAGCAGGCCCGCGGTCAGATCGCCCGGGCGCTGAATGCCGAGCCCAGTGAGATCTTTTTCACCTCCGGCGGAACAGAGAGCGACAACTGGGCGCTGCGCGGCGTGGCGGAGGCCCGGCAAAACAAGGGCCGGCACATCATCACCTCCGCCGTCGAGCACCACGCCATTCTTCACACGGCGGCCGACCTGGAAAAGCACGGCTTTGAGGTCACCTATCTCCCGGTGGACGCCGACGGCCTAGTGTCTCCCGCCGACCTGAAGGCTGCTCTGCGTCCGGACACCATTCTGGTCTCCATCATGGCCGCCAACAACGAGGTGGGCACCATTCAGCCCATTCGGGAGCTGGCCGCGCTGGCCCACGAAAACGGCTCCCTGTTCCACACCGACGCGGTACAGGCCGTGGGCCACATCCCCGTGGATGTGAAGGCGTGGGGCGTGGATCTGCTCTCCCTGTCCGGCCACAAGTTCGGCGGGCCCAAGGGCGTGGGCGCCCTCTACCTCAAGCGCGCCACCCCCATCTCCGCCTTTGTGACCGGCGGTGGCCAGGAGCGCAACCGCCGCTCGGGTACGGAAAACGTACCCGGAATCGCCGGTATGGCCGCGGCGTTGACGGCATCGGTGGGGGCCCTGAATACGGAGATGCCCCGTCTCACCGCCCTGCGGGACAGACTGATCGCCGGACTGCTGACCATTCCCCGTTCCCGGCTCACCGGCCATCCCACCCAGCGTCTGCCGGGCACGGCCTCGGTGATTTTCGAGTGCATCGAGGGGGAGTCCCTCCTGCTCCGGCTGGATGCCCTGGGAATCTGTTCCTCCACCGGCTCCGCCTGCTCCTCCACCTCTCTGGAGCCCTCCCATGTGCTGATCGCCATGGGCCTGCCCCACGAGATCGCCCACGGCTCCCTGCGGCTGTCCCTGGGCGCGGAGAACACCGAGGAAGATGTGGATTATCTGATCGAAAGCGTCAAAACTGTGGTGGCGCAGCTGCGGGAGCTGTCCCCCATCTGGGCCGCCTGAATTCGGAAAGGAGTCTTTTCTATGCTGTATTCGGAAAAAGTAATGGACCACTTCTCCAATCCCCGCAACGTAGGCGAGGTGGAGAATGCCAACGCCGTGGGCCAGGTGGGCAACGCGGTGTGCGGCGATATTATGAAGATGACCATGCGCATTGAGGACGATGTGATTCAGGAGGTCAAGTTCAAGACCTTCGGCTGCGGCTCCGCCATCGCCACCTCTTCCATGGCCACGGAGCTGGTCAAGGGCAAGCCGGTCAGCGAGGCGCTGAAGCTGACCAATCGGGCAGTCGCCGAGGCGCTGGACGGGCTGCCCCCCCAGAAGATGCACTGTTCCGTGCTGGCAGAGGAGGCCATCCGGGCCGCCCTGGCCGACTACTACACCCGCCAGGGCATCGACCCGGAGCCCATCGTGGGCTGTACTGCCGGGGATTGCTCCTGCTGCCACGCCCATTGAATTGCCGTCTCCTTCGGGTCGATGCCCTGACGCGGCTCCTGCCGCGTACAAGCGTTTTGGCCTTGCCAAAACCTTGCCGCAGGGCGAATTCACTTCGCCCGAGGATTTGAACATCGGGGTCCCCACGCGGGCCCAGCGCAGCGGGCCGCGTGGGGCCATCGACCCGGAGCCCATCGTGGGCTGTACTGCCGGGGACTGCTCCTGCTGCCACGCCCATTGAATTGCCGCCCCTTGACTTTGCCCACACTTTCGCATAAAATGTCACCGTTAAGGTAAAAACGACAAAAGGAGTTCCTGCCTGTGATTGAACTCAGAGAACTGACCAAGACCTTCGAGGTCAACGGCGCGCCCTTTACCGCGCTGGACCACGTCTCCCTGACGGTGAACGACGGCGACATCTACGGTATTATCGGCATGAGCGGCGCGGGCAAGTCCACGCTGGTGCGCTGCATCAACCTGCTGGAGCGCCCCACCTCCGGCCAGGTGCTGCTCAACGGCGCGGATCTGACCGCCATGAGCGAGAAGGAGCTGCGGCAGGTCCGCCGCTCCATCAGCATGATCTTTCAGCAGTTCAACCTGCTGATGCAGCGCACCTGTCTGGGCAACATCTGCTTTCCCATGGAGATTGCCGGCAAGGGCAAGGCCGAGGCCCGCAAGCGGGCCCTGGAGCTGCTGGAGATCGTGGGTCTGCCCGACAAGGCGGATGCCTATCCCGCCCAGCTCTCCGGCGGCCAGAAGCAGCGCATCGCCATCGCCCGTGCTCTGGCCTCCGACCCCCAGGTGCTCATGTGCGATGAGGCCACCTCCGCCCTGGACCCCACCACTACCCGCGCCATTCTGCGCCTGATTCAGGACATCAACAAGCGGCTGGGCATCACCGCCATCATCATCACCCACGAGATGTCGGTCATTGAAGAGATCTGCTCCCATGTGGCCATTCTGGACCACGGCAAGGTGGCTGAGACCGGCACGGTGGAGGACATCTTCTCCAACCCCAAAACCGAGGCTGGCCGCCGCCTGGTCTATCCCGAGGGCGCGGTCATCGACCAGTTCCCGGTGCATCAGGTGGTGCGCGTGGTGTTCAACGGCGGCTCCTCCTATGAACCGCTGATCGCCTCCCTGGCCATCGACTGCGGCGTGAAGGTCAACATTCTGGGTGCGGACACCCGGAACATCGACGGCAAGGCCTTCGGCTCCATGCTGCTGGGTCTGCCCGAGGACCCCGCCGAGGCCGCCAAGGCCCTGGCCTATATCCGCAGTCAGCCCAACGTCACCGCCGAGGAGGTGCCCGATTATCATGCTTGACCGTCTTCTCGATTCCGCCGACCTGGCGGAGCAGCTCCAAATTCTGGCCCAGAGCCTGCCCATGGGCATCTGGGAGACCATCTATTCCACCTTTTTGTCCACAGCGCTGGCCTATGTGATCGGTCTGCCTCTGGGCGTGATTCTGGTCACCGGGGAAGCCGGCGGAATCCGGCCTCTGCCCGGCGCGCTGATGAAGGTACTCAACTTTGTCATCAACATTCTGCGCTCCGTGCCCTTCCTGATTCTGATGATGATGGTCATTCCCCTCTCCCGCCTTATCATGGGCACCAGCGTGGGCACCATGGCCCTGATCGTCCCGCTGGTCATCGCCGCCTTTCCCTTTGTGGCCCGTCTGGTGGAGGGCTCCCTGCGGGAGGCGGACAAGGGAATTCTGGAGGCCGCCCAATCCATGGGCTGCTCCCCCTTCCAGATCGTCTGGAAGGTCCTGCTGCCCGAGTGCCTGCCCTCCCTCATCACCGGCTTTACCACCGCCTTTATCACCATTCTCAGCTACGGCGCCATGGCCGGAATCATCGGCGGCGGCGGTCTGGGCGCCATCGCCATCAACTACGGCTATTACCGCCGCAAGGTTCTAGTCATGGTGGTGGCTGTGGTCATCCTGGTAATTCTGGTGCAGATCTTCCAGACGCTGGGCACCCACTTCGCCGTGGCGCTGGACCGCCGCATCTCCCGGAACGGCAAAAAGTCCGCGCGCCGCGCCCGGCGTTCCAAGGCCGACAAGGCCGGCCTCTCGTGAGCTGATTTTCTACGCAGGCGGAAAAGCGAACCCGCTTTTCCGCCTGTTCTTTTGTGCATAATGCAACCTTGACAGAATCGCTTTGCCTGGGGTATAGTAGATGCAACCCAGGCACAACGGAATATCGCTAAATCAAAGGCAATGAAAAGAAGAGTACGTGCGGAGATACGTCGCAGAGAGCCCCGGTTGGTGAGAAGGGGTACGGAAGGCCGCGCCGAACATGGTCTTGGAGCCGCGCAGCCGACTGCGGAACACTTCGTTTAGGCTGCGACGGGTGCGCCCGTCACCGCGCAGGAGTATCGGACCTCCGTCCCGCACTCTGTAAGGCCCAAATCGTGAGGTTTGGGCGAATCAAGGTGGTACCACGAAGCGAATCGCTCTCGTCCTTGTCGTTGCAACACATTTGCACGCAAGGGCGTTTTTTGTTGCTCCGGCAGCTCCATTCGGAAACATTTGTGTTTGCGGCACAATCCGTCGCCTCAGACAAACCGGCCCTTCAGGCCAAACCAGTTCCGTGTGGCTGGACCACATTTTCAACCAAAGGAGATACGATTATGAAACACAAGAAGCTTGCAGCCGCCCTTCTGGCCGGCCTCCTGGCCGTCAGCGTCACTGCCTGCGGAAACAGCGACGATTCCAGCGCCAGCCCCTCCGCCGGCGGCGAAACCACCACCATCACGGTAGGCGCCTCCCCCGCTCCCCACGCTGAAATTCTGGAGGTCGCAAAAGACATCCTGGCCGAGCAGGGCATCACCCTGGAGATTCAGCAGTTCACCGACTATGTCATGCCCAACAATGCAGTGGAGGACGGCTCCATTGACGCCAACTACTTCCAGCACATCACCTACATGAACGACTTCAACGAGGAGAACGGCACTCACCTGGTCAGCGTGGCTGAGATTCACTACGAGCCCTTCGGCCTGTACGCCGGCAAGACCGATTCCCTGGATGCGCTGGCTGACGGCGCCCAGATCGGCGTGCCCAACGATGCTACCAACGAGGCCCGCGCCCTGCTTCTGCTGGAGCAGGAGGGGCTGATTACCCTGGCCGAGGACGCCGGCCTTACCGCCACGGTCCTGGACATCGTGGAGAACCCCAAAAACCTGGAGATCGTGGAGATGGAGGCCGCTCAGCTGCCCCAGCGTCTGGCTGACCTGGATATGGCCGTTATCAACGGCAACTACGCCATCGACGCCGGTCTGAGCATCGCCGACGCGCTGGCTGTGGAGGCCTCTGACGGCGAAGCCGCCCAGGCCTATGCCAACGTGGTGGCCGTGAAGGAGGGCAACGAGAACAACGAGGCCATTCTGGCCCTGGTGGACGCCCTCCAGTCTGACGAGGTCAAGTCCTATATCGAGGAGACTTACAGCGGCGCCGTGGTGCCCCTGTTCTGATTGCCTCGTTTCGCACACAGTTTTCCCGCCGGCGGCGGGAAGCAGGAGGCCCCGCCTTCCGGCGGGGCTCTCCGCACCCCAAAATTCCTACTAAATCGGAGGGTTATTTATGAACATCGCCAACGCTATGACCGACCTGATCGGCAACACCCCGCTGCTCCGGCTCAACCGGCTGGCTCCCAACGCCAACCTGGCCGTCAAGCTGGAGTGCTTCAACCCCCTGTCTTCCGCCAAGGACCGGGCCGCCCTGTATATGCTGAACGCGGCGGAGGAGGCCGGCCTGCTCCGGGAGGGTACTGTCATCATCGAGCCCACTTCCGGCAACACCGGCGTGGGGCTGGCCTATATCGCCGCCCTGCGGGGCTATCACCTCATCCTCACCATGCCCGACACCATGAGCCAGGAGCGGCGCTCCCTGCTGGCCGCGCTGGGGGCGGAGCTGGTCCTCACCGAGGGCGCCAAGGGGATGCAGGGCGCCGTGGACAAGGCCAATGAGCTGGCGGCCGCCTACCCCTCGGCCTTCATTCCCGGCCAGTTCGACAATCCGGCCAACGCCAGGGCCCACTACGAGACCACCGGCCCGGAGATCTGGCGGGACACCGACGGGACCGTGGACCTCTTCGTGGCCTGCGTGGGCACCGGCGGCACCATCACCGGCGTTGGCCGCTATCTGAAGGAACAGAACCCCGGCGTGCGGGTGGTGGCGGTGGAGCCCGCCGAATCCCCCCTCCTGTCCCAGGGCTGGGCCGGTCCCCATAAAATTCAGGGAATCGGGGCCAACTTTGTGCCCCAGGTTTTGGACCGGTCGGTGTACGACGAGGTCGTCGCCATTCCCGGCGAAGAGGCGGCCCAGACCGCCCGGGCGCTGGCCGCGAAGGAGGGCGTGTTTGCCGGAATCTCCTCCGGCGCGGCGGCGGCCGCCGCCCTGCGGCTGGCCCAGCGGCCGGAATATGCCGGCAAGCTCATTGTCGCGCTGCTGCCCGACACCGGGGAGCGCTATCTGTCTACCGGGCTGTTTCAGGCCCCTTAAACCCAAACACCGGGCCATGCACAGCGTGCATGGCCCGGTGTTTGGATTCAGATCTCGCGCAGAAGATGCTCCAGCTCCTCCGCCGTATAGAGGGCGTTGAGCACCATCAGCAGGCCGTTGGTGTTCAGGTGCTCTGGCAGCTCCAGCCGGCGCAGCAGCGCGGCCCGGCGCTGGGCGCTGTCCGGTGCGCCGGTCAGGCCCAGGGCAAACAGGTCGGCCTTGGTCAGCTCGCCTCTGGGCCGGTCGGGCGCATCCGCGTCCAGGAAGGTGGCTCCGGCCCGGCGCAGGGCGGTCTCCAGCACCTCGGGGCGCATTCCCTCCACGCCCAGCTTGCCCTCCTTGCCGCCCACCCGCTTCCGGCGCTCCTTGCCGTACACGTCGGGGATGTAGGCATGCTTTACCCGGTCCTTCGGCAGCGCGCCCTTCAGAAAGTTGCGGATGACAAAGCCCGCGCCGTCGGAATCGGTCAGCACGATCAGCCCCTGCTTCTCCGCCAGGCGGCGCAGCAGCTCCACCTGCTCCCGGTTATGGAACACGCCAAAGCCGGCGGTCTCTAAAATCACCGTATCCACCACCTGAGCCAGCGTATGCTTGTCGTAGCGGCCCTCCACCACGATGGCCTCCCGGATGCGAATCATCGCGCCGCCCTCCCGACGTTGGCCAGCTCCATCAGCAGGCCCACCAGCAGGTCCCGCTCGTCGCCGCCGTAGGACTTCATGGCCAGGTCGGTCTCCGCGCAGCGGCGCACCGCGTTGCGGCACCAGGGCAGCGAGTACCGCCGTGCGGCGTCCATCAGCTTTTCGGCGGGCCAGGAATTTTTCATCCCCCACATGGCCATCAGGTCCGCCGTGCCCTTCCGGTTTTCGTACACCAGCCGGGCCGTATAGAGCTGGCGGAAATATTTCCCCACCACGGACAAGATCATGATGGGGGACTCCTGCCCGCTGAGCAGATCGCTCATGACCGCGGCCGCCTTGTCGAAGTCGCCCCGGGCGATGGCGTCGGTCATCTGGAACACAATGGCGTCGATCTGGGGGATGGCCACTGCGTCGATGTCCTCCCGGGTGATCTTCCGGTGGCGGGCATAGGCCCCGATCTTGCCGATCTCCGAGATCAGATTATTCATCAGATCGCCGCACAGGAAGATCAGATACTTGGCCTCCTCGGAACCGATGTCGTGGTCCAGGGCCCGGAACCGCCGGGCAATCCAGTCCACCAGGTCTCCCTGCTCCTGGCGTTTGAAGGGCACCACCTGTCCGTATTTTTTCAGCGCCGCCGCCATTTTGGTGCGGGCGTCCGGCTTGTACTCCAGCAGGTCGTACACAAAGACCAGGCAGCAGTAGTCGGGCAGCTGGGCAAACAACTCCATCATGCCCTCCCGCTGGCCGGCGGCCCCACCGAACAGGTCGTAGTCCGTGACCACCACCAACGTCCGTTCGCTCATCATAGGCAGGCAGTCGATGGTCTGGGACAGCCGCTCCACGGTGCACTCCTTGCCCGGGATGGTGTGGAGGTTGAATTCCTCCAGCCCCGCAGGCAGGAGCTTTTTCTTCATCTCCCCCAGGTAAAATTCCCGCAGGTAGCTCTCCTCTCCGCGGAACACGTAGAGGTTCCCCAGGCCGCCCTCCTTCAGGTCCTGCTTCAGCTTTTTCATGGCGGAGTTGTCCGCTTTGGTCTTTTGTGCCATGGAATCACGTTCCTTCCCCGGACACGGTGACAGTCACGGTGCCCTGCTGATCCGTGCGGTAGACCTCCACGCCGGCCTGCGCCAGCCGTTGGAGCGTCTCGTCCGCCGGATGTCCATAGGTATTGTAGCCGCAGGAGATGATGGCGGTCTCCGGCGAGACCGCCTCCAAAAACGCGGCGGAGGTGGAGTGTCTTGAGCCGTGGTGTCCCACCATCAGCAGCTCAATGTCCGGCAGGTCGAAGTACTTTACCAGCATGGCCTCAATGGCCGAATCCGCGTCGCCGGTGATGAGCACGTCATAATGTCCCACGGAGCACAGGGCGGACAGCCCCTCCTCGTTGGTGGTGCCCTGGCCCAGCGGCGGGTAGAGGGTCAGCCGCGCGCGGCCCAGCTCAGCGGCGCTCTGCTCGTCCACCTTCCACACCGCCGCGCCCTCGGCCTCCGCCCAGCCCTCCAGCAGGGCCATGCGTCCGGTCTCATCCGTAATCTCCGGCACCGCCACCGCGCCCACATCCAACCGGGCGAAAAGCTGCTCCACCCCGTTGAAGTGGTCGTCGTCAAAGTGGGTGAGCACCAACAGGTCCAGCCGGGAGACGCCGAAGGACTGGAACCAGTCCGCCGCCACATCGCCCGGATTGTTCAGAGAGGAGCCGCCGCAGTCCACCAGCATGGTCCGGCCCTCCACATATACCGCGGTGGCCGAGCCCTGCCCTACGTCCAGCGCCGCCACCGTCAGGGGCGCGGAGACCACGGAGGCCCGGGTCAGGCCGATGGCGGCGCACAGGGTGACCACGCCGCCGCACAGCGGGAGGATCGGGCGCACGCCCTCCCGCCGGAACCAGAACAGCGCCCCCACCAGCAGATAGACTGCGCCCAGCCAGAGCTTATAGTAGAGAGAGCTGAGCGTCACGGCGGCGAAGGGCAGCCGCCCCAGCGTCTCCGCTACCCACAGGATAAAGCGGGCCAGCCCCGTCACCGGCAGTGCCAGCAGACTCCCCGCGCCCACCGAGAGCAGTCCCGCCAGTCCGGCGGCCAGCCCACCCAGGAACAGGAAGGAGACCGCCCACAGCGTCAACAGATTGGCCAGCGGCGCCAGGATGGACACCGAGCCGAAGTAGAGGGCGGACAGGGGCGTGGTAAACAGCAGCGCCCCCAAAGTGGTGGCGCAGGTGGCGCATACAAAGTGGGCCGCCCGGCGCACCAGGCCGCCGGGCCAGCTCCTGGCCTTCCAGTCCCAGCAGGGCCGCAGCTTTTCCAGAATCGGCCCGCTGACCAGAAAAATACCCGCCACCGCCGCAAAAGAGAGCTGCAAGCTGATGCTGGCCGCGGCATAGGGATTCCACAGCAGAAGAAGCAGCAGGGCAAAGCTCAGCGAGGTGGGCCCGTCCGACTCCCGTCCCAGCAGGGGCGCCAGCAGCAGGAGAATCTGCATGACCACGGCCCGCACCACCGAGGGACTGCACCCCACCAGAAATGCGAACAAAATCAGCGCCGGCAGCGTGACTGCGGCCGCCAGCTTTCTCCGGCGGCCGCAGAGGAACAGCAGCAGGCTAACCAGAAAGCTCACGTGCATACCCGAGACCGCCACCGTGTGGGACAGCCCCACCCGGGAGAAGCTGGCCCGGGTGGAATCGGTCAGTCCATCCCGTGTACCCAGCACCACCGCCTCAGTCAGGCTCCCGGCCTCTGCGTCTGCAAAGCAGCGTTTCAGGGAATCCCGCAGCATCCCGGCCCACACCACCGGCCAAAACCGCGGCGGCGTGGGCTCCGCCCGCTCCACGGTCAGGCTTCCGTCGGCGTAAGCCACCAGGAAGATTCCCTTAGAGGTGTAATACGTCACGTTCTCGCCCTGCCGGTAATCCGCAGCCTGAAAGCGGGCGATTCCCGTGATCCGGTCTCCCGGCCGCAGGCTGCCGTATTCCGTCCCGGCGTACAGCAGCGTCCGGACGGGCACGCCACAGTCCGCTTCCACCTCCACCCGGATTCCAAAGTCCGTCTCCTCCGGCTCCTCCAGTACGGTGGCGGTCAGAGTCCCCTCCGTTCCGGCCCACGCCGCGCCGGGCGCGTAAAACAGCGCCGTCCAGCCCCAAAACCACAGCAGGCCCGCCGCCAGGCCCAGCGTCAGCAGCAGTCCCCGGG
>DXYV01000048.1 GCA_019415645.1 Clostridiales bacterium | reverse complement strand
GTTCCATCCCAGCGTGCCTTCCAGAAGTAGATGTACGACCGGCTTTTGTTATACTTCCGGCTGGCGCGGCTGACTCCATATTTTTCTGCGTACTTCATCAGGGATTGCCGATACGCCATGTCCTGTGTTATACTCTTGCTCATGAAGGATATGGCCTCCTCTCATACAGTTGGTGTGTGGTAACTCAACTATAACCGATGAGGCCTTATCCTTCATCCTTTTTCTTCACTTGTCCAACATGTATTGTAATCCTACATATCCAGATCCACCAAATAGATATTGCTGCCGTCCTCGGGCGTGCCCACGGTCACATAATACCCGGTCCCCTCACTGTCCGCTGAGCCGAAGGTCAGCGTCACCGTCTCCGTGGTCGCAGCGGTCTCTGTCTCCGTGTCCTCGCTGTCTTCTGTCTCCTGCTCCACCGTCACCGTGACAGACAGGGTGCTGCCGGTGGTCAGGCCGCAGGCCGTCAGGGTGTCGCTGTCCGCCTTGTAGGCGTAGCAGCTCTCCAGATACAGGCTGGACAGGGCGCTCAGCCAGTCGCTCAGGCCGTCGGCGTCCGAGGAGACCTCCTCGCCGTCCAGATACCAGGTCGTGGTAGTCACGGTCTCGGTCGTGGTCTCATAAATGGGATCGCCGTTTTCGTCCACCTCACCGGTATCGGTCTCTACCTCCTGCTCCCGGCTGACCTCGTTCTTGGTCAGGGTATGGCTTTCCGCGGCGGTGGAGAGGGTCGCGCTGGACAGGGTGCTCCTGCTCATGGAGGGCAGGGAGGGCAGCTCCATCAGATCCAGCAGATCATAGTCCATCAGCGTGGCCAATGAGGTGGAGATCGTATAGATCCGCTCGTCCCCCTCCCGCATGGCATAGCGGTTGGAGCTGGTGGCGTCCAGATTTCCCAGATAGAGGGTCACGCTCTCCCCGTCCGCCGTCTCGGCGGACAGGGTGTAGGCCGGGTCCTCCAGGCCGTAGTCGGCCAATTCGTCCGGGTCCTCCAGGATGCGCTCCGCCTCTACCGACTCCAGGCCGTTGGCCAGCGCGTCCAGATAGGTCCCATCCACCGGGAAGTCCGCATCCCCATCCAGTGTCCAGCCGTCGTCTGTCCTGGTAAAGGCCAGCGTTCCCCCGCCGTTGTCAAAGGAGAGGGCGGTCACATCGGTCAGCTGGACCACATAGTCGGCGGCGGCCGCCTCCCGTTCCTCCGCTCCGGCATTCCATACCCGCAAACCGGCATAGACGCCCACGCAGAGGACCAGCACGCCGGCCAGAGCCAGCAGCTGCTTGGTCTGTTTTTTCATTATTTCTTCCTCCGGTTCATCCAATAGATCAGGCCGCCGATCAAGGTAACCAGGGGGATGACCGCAAGATACAGGGTGCTCCACAGACCGGCGTTGGTGAAGGTGTTGTAGGTGATCTCCAGGCTCTTAGCCGGGATGGAGATGCTGCTGATATCCTCAAAGCCCGCGGTCAGGGCGTTCACAAACAGGTCCAGATTGATCATACTGGGGTTGTAGGTGATGATCTCGTCGTCCACCACACTCTCCGTGGTAAATACCGTCAGACGGGCCGTGGTCTCGTCGTCGATCTCCTCCGTGGCCACCGCGCCCAGAATATAGGTCCCGGTCTCTCCGGTGGCGTCGGAGTAGCCCTGCTCCGTAGTAGTCAGGAAAGCGTCCACCTCAATGGTGTCCCGGATCGGTGTGCTCTCCGTCATACCATGGGCGCCGTACAGCAGGCTGAGGTCGTCGCTGTCAAAGTCCGACGTGATCTCGTTGGAGCCGGACAGGGTACCGCTGAAGTAGAAGCTGCCGTACTGCACATAGTAATTGGCTGCGTCGCCGATATAGCCCTGGGCCATGGTCAGGCCGTAGTCGGACAGAATCTGGTTGAAGTTGCTCAAATCGGTCCGGTTGAGCAGAATCATCACCTGACCGCCCTGCTCCAGATAATCCTCCACCAGCTCCACCTCGTCGGCGGACAGGTCGGTGGACGGCTGATTGAACAGAAGCAGCGAGCAGTCCTCCGGCACGCCGCCGTCCAGCAGCAGGCTGACGGTATCGGTGCTCAGGTTGGCCTTGTCGATGGCGTCAGTCACCGAGGAGCCCAGGGATTGCTCTCCGTGGTTTTCCGCCAAGTAGATCACATGGCTGTTCTCGGAGGTGACATAGTCCACCGCGGAGGTCATCTGGCCGTCCGCGTCGAACTCGGTATAGCTGACCGTGCCGTAGTAGTAATAGGACATATAATCGGGCACCAGCATATCGTCAAAGGAGATCGCGCGCTGCTTACCGGTCTCCGAGCTCAACACCACCACGGTATTGGCCGAGGTATCATATTCCTCCAGGGCGGAGGGGTGCTCCACCGGGTCGATAAAGGTCAGAGTGATCTGGTCGGAAAGGGCCGCGTAATTGTGCAGGAACTTGGTGATGCGCTCGTCCACGTCGCTCTCCCGTGCCATGACCACCACCTCTACCGGCGTGTTCAGTTCCGCCAGATATTCCACCGAGGTATCGGAGACGGTGTAGAGGCTGTTGTCGGTCAAGTCTCGCTCCGTCAGGTTGGAGGGCAGCTGGCCCACCACCAGATTAGCCACCACAGCGATGGCGACCACCACGACCACCGTCACCGCCGAGGTGACGCCCTTGCGCCGCTGGAGCACCTGAATGGTCAGAAACACGAACACTGCGGTCATGGACAGGTAGAGTACCAGCCCGCCCAGGTCAAACACATTATAATAGGCGAAATTTTGCAGTACGCCTTGAAAATTGAAGGCCCCCAGCATCTCGGAAAGGGCGTCCGGCAGGAAGGAGACCAGATCGGTCCACAGATAGAGCACCAGCAGCACCGCGAAGGTGCCCACAGCGGCGATGATCTGGCTCTCTGTCAGGGCGGAGAGCAGCATACCGATGGCGATGAACACACAGCCCATCAGGAAAAAAGCCAGAATCGCGGCGTAATCCGCCGCAAAGGTGGCACTGCCGTTCAGTCCAATGATCAGCGGGCACAGGGCATAGATCGCCATGGGGATGGCAAACACCGTCACCATGGCCAGATATTTGCCCATGACCACCCCGGTAAGGGACACCGGTGCGGTCAGCAGCATCTGGTCGGTCTTGCTGCGCCGGTCCTCCGCCATGGAACGCATGGTCAAAATTGGGATGGTCACCATGAAGATGATGGTGCAGCTGAGCAGGGTATAACCAAAGGAGGGATACCCGTTGTAGATATTGTAGGCCATGAAGTAAATGCCGGCAAAAAACACCATGACCGCGATGAACACATAGCCCACCATAGAGGTGAAGTAGGAGCGCAGTTCCCGTTTGTAAATGGCTTTCATACGCCCACCTCCCCGTCGTCATCTGCCGGCTGTTCCGGTGTGTGCGTTTCCGCTTCGGATTCTGGCCTGGATTCCTTTTTCTTCCGGGCAAAACGCTTCCGTTTCTCCTCCGGTGCGGGTGCCGCATCCGCAGTCAGCTCCAGGAAGATGTGCTCCAGAGTCATGGACTCCCGCTTCAGTTCCAGGATAGGCAGGTCCGCCGCTACACAGGCACGGAACACGCCCTCCCGGGGATCAGAGGTCTCGTCGCAGGTCAGCTCCAGCGCCACTGTACCCGGCTCCTCGCCCGGCCGGGCTGCTGCCTCCGCCACGCCCGTGACCTGGCGCAGCGGCAGGACCGCCTGCTCCGGCGCGTTACTCTTGACCACCAGCTGCAGCCGGGGCGCGCCGGTCAGCTCCCGCTCCAGCTCCGCGGGCGTGCCCTGGGCCACCATGCGTCCGTGATGGATAATGAAGATCTGATCGCACAGCTCCTGAACCTCAGACAGGATATGGGAGCTGAGAATCACGGTGTGCTCCCGGGCCAGGTCGCGAATCAGATTGCGAATCTCTAAAATCTGCTTGGGGTCCAGACCGACGGTAGGCTCGTCCAGGATCAAAATGTCCGGGAACCCCACCAGCGCCTGGGCCAACCCCACCCGCTGCTTGTAGCCCTTGGACAGATTGCGGATCAGGCGGCCGGATACATCGTCGGTCTGGGTCATCTCCAGGATGCGGTCGATCTGCTCCTCCCGCTCGTCCTTCGGCACCCGTTTCAGCCCCGCCGCGAAGTCCAGATATTCCCGCACCGTCATGTCCGTGTAGAGGGGCGGCAGCTCCGGCAGATACCCGATGCAGGCCTTCGCCGCGTTGGGCTCCTCCGCGATGCTGTAGCCGTCTACCAGCACCTCGCCTTCGGTGGCGCTGAGGTACCCAGTCATAATATTCATGGTGGTGGATTTGCCCGCTCCGTTCGGTCCGAGGAATCCGTAGATGCAGCCCTTATCCACCGTGAAGCTCAGATGGTCCACCGCCAGGCGGTCGCCATAGCGCTTCACCAGTTCTCGCACTTCGATCAAGGTCCTATCCTCCTATGCAAAGCAGTTTCAAACAACGCCAGCATACCATCTCTATCTGAAAGCAAGCTGAAAAAGAAGAAAACGTTTTGTGAATTCTTTTGCTTGAGCAGGAAAATTTTTTGTGGTATAATGTCTTTTGCTGACGTTAGCAAACGCTGTCAGACCGCACCCGGCTCATCAGGCGCCCAGGAGGTGGGAAGATGCCGGATTCCAACATCACAAAGCGTGCTCTGGCACAGGCCATGAAGGAATTGATGGCCGCTCATCCCTTTTCCAAAATCAGTGTAGGGGATATTTGTGAGGTCTGCGGTATGAACCGCAAGAGCTTCTACTACCATTTTCGGGATAAGCAGGACCTGGTCAACTGGATTTTCGAATCCGAATTTGTAGAGACCCTCCAGGTAGACGAAGACACCAGCGGCTGGTCCCTCCTGGCCTGTATGTGCCGCTATTTTTACCGGGAGCGCGTCTTTTACCGTCGCGCTCTGTCCATTGAGGGTCAAAACTCCTTCCGGGACTATTTCATTCAGGCCATCCATCCCTTCCTCCAAGTCTTTACTCAGGAGCTGTTCCACGAGCAGGATGTAACGGTCTCCGATTTCTACATCACCTTCCTCTCTGACGCGCTGCTGGCTTCTATTGTGCGCTGGCTGTCGGAGCCCACGCCTATGGAGCCGGACACCTACCTTTCCCTTTGCCGTTCCCTGCTGGTCGCTCTGGCAAAGAGCGTCTTTCGCGGCATGCCGGAAGAATTTGAACACGACGCATAAAAATAGACGAAAAGCAGGCGGCGTATGGAGTCCCATACGCCGCCTGCTCTATTTCGTCCGTTTTCCTTTATACGCCGCGGAGCAGAAGGGCCTCCGGCTGGCTCCAATCCACCTGCTTATCTGCCGACAATTCCCGCCGGCCATCCGACGTCGTCACCGTGCCGTCCGCCTGGATTCCCAAAAAGGCCGAGGTGCCCACAATCACATTGCTGATGGCGGTAAAATCGCTGTAATAGTCCACTGGAATGGTCGGGGCCTGGGGATTGCCCCGGGCCTGAACGATGTAATCGCGTACCTGCGCGCACAGGGACTCGGAGGCCTCCGGCATCGCCACTGCCATGGCGCAGGCGGTGGGATATCCGGCGGCCTGATCCAGCCAGCGTCCGGATGTGATCTCCTCTGCATCTTCCTCGCTGCCATAGGTCCGGTAGAGCCCGCACATGCAGCCATTTCCGCACAAGTCGTTCAGGTCCTTCTCCCAGTCCTGGGCAGTGGAATCCACCAAAAGGACTGTATTATGGAGCCTGGCCAGACTCTCCGCGTCCCACTCCACCGCCCCGTCCGGCAGAAAAAGGAAGATACCGCAGTCGGGAAATGCCCGCAGAATCCCACATAGCTCTTCCCACGCCTGAAAGCCCGGCGCCGTCAGGAAGGAATAGGAACAGATGCCCTGCCGCTGGCCCGCCTCCATGAATGTCCGGCACCACCGAAGGCCCCGCTGCTCCACGCCGTCATCCAGATGAAAGGTCACATTCCAGGGCAGCGTGATGCCCTTCTCCTGCTGGGTCCGCCGCAGCAGTCCGGCCCCTTTGGTCCAGCTGTTGTAGCCCAAATTGATGCATACGCATTCCAGCGTATTCGAATCAATCTTCTCCACCGCATTGTGCACCAGAATATAGTAGGGGCTTTCCTCATCCCGCAGCAAATTATGGCTGAATCGAAGAAAGTTGTCACGAAATCCGCCCTTGGTATTCTGTTGGCCCAGATCCACCAACTTCCGAATCCCCCGCCGAGGGTCCTCCGAAATTTCCTGGATATAGTGTCGCACAACCGATTCCAACACCAGTTTTTTGATGTCCACGGTCATTCCTCCTTGCGGGTCCTGCATACAGTGTTATGATAGCCGATTTCTTCATAATTTTATAGTGGACAAATCCTGAAATCTGTCTAAAAACCTCCCAATTCCGGTTTCCTGTCCGATTTTTCGACAGGTTCCCTCGTTTGGAGGGCGACGGAACCCATAAAAAAGTTGTAAAATAGTCGCAGACCGAGAGAGGGCGACGGGAATACGCCCGGACATGGAAAGGAGCATTCATCGTTATGAGCATCGTAGACAAGGCCAAAACCGCGGCCATTACAACCGCGATCAATACGGCACTTAATTATTTGGAGAAGGACCCGGAGGGAAACATTCCCAAGGTCATGGATCTGGTGGACCGCTTTACACCGGATGACTGGTATGTGTCCCAGCGCAATGCCATCCGCAACGCCATTGAGGAGAAAAACAACTGGTATCAGTTGATTCTGCGCGTCTATGATCTGGATCCCGGCGTGCGCAAGGCTTTCTTCGAGAACTTCATACTCAACGCCAGTCTGAAGGGCAGCGCCCTCCAGGATGAGACGGCGGCCAAGAACAACTGCAACGTGCCCTGGGCCATCCTGCTGGACCCCACTTCCGCCTGCAACCTCCACTGCACCGGTTGCTGGGCGGCGGAATATGGCCATCAGCTCAATCTGGACTTGGATACCATCGATTCCATCATCCGTCAGGGCAAGGAAATGGGCACCTATATGTATATTTACACCGGCGGCGAGCCCATGGTCCGCAAAAAGGACCTGATCAAGCTGTGCGAGATGCACCCCGACTGTGAGTTCCTGTCCTTCACCAACGGCACCCTGATCGATGAGGAATTCTGCCAGGAGATGCTGCGGGTGAAAAACTTTGTCCCCGCAATCAGCCTGGAAGGCTTCGAGGAGGCCAACGACAGCCGCCGCGGCGAGGGCGTCTATCAGAAGGTCATGCACGCTATGGAGCTGCTCAAGGCTCACAAGCTGCCCTTCGGCATTTCCGTCTGCTACACAAGCAAAAATATGGAAGATGTGAGCAGCGAGGCGTTCTATGACAAGATCATCGACTGCGGCGCCCTGTTCGTCTGGTTCTTCCACTATATGCCCGTGGGCAATGCCGCTGCGCCCGAGCTGATGGTCAGCCCTGAGCAGCGCGAGGAGATGTACCACCGCATCCGTCATTTCCGGGAAACCAAGCCCATCTTCGGCATGGACTTCCAGAACGATGGCGAATTCGTGGGCGGCTGCATCGCCGGCGGCCGGCGCTATCTGCACATCAACGCCAAGGGCGACGTGGAGCCCTGCGTGTTTATCCACTATTCCAATGTGAATATCCATGACTGCACCCTGCTGGAGGCCCTCAAGAGCCCCATTTTCCAGGCTTATCACGACAATCAGCCCTTCAACAACAACCATCTGCGTCCCTGCCCCATGCTGGAGAATCCGGATCGCCTGCGCGAGCTGGTCGCCAAGACCGGCGCGGTGAACACCGACTACCAGGACCCGGAAACGGCGGATCACCTGTGCGACAAGTGCGTGGATTACGCCGCCAAGTGGAAGCCCACTGCGGAGAAGCTTTGGGCAGAGAGTCACCCGGAGTCCTGCGCCTCCTGCGCCGGCTGCTCCAGCCATTCCTAACGCCAACTTCTTTCCATATTCCCTTCGCTGGTTTCTCCACAAGGACAGACCAGCAAATAGGCGGCCCCGGTCTTTGGACTGGGGCCGCCTATTGTTCTTATTTAGGCTTTTTGCGCAGCTTCAGCTCCACACCCTGCATTTGAGCCGCCGCCTGCAGCTCCTCCACTGCGAGCGCCGCCCGGGCCCGGAGCTCCAGCTCCGGGCGAACCCGCTCCTCCAGACGTACTATAGCCTGCCGCAACTTGTCCAGCTCCAGCAGGCATACCGCCGTACAGAACAGGCTTTTGCGCCTTCCGTCGTTATAGCGGGTCAAAAGTTCTTGCAGAATAGCCTCTTTCTGTGCCTGCTCTGCCCGGCAGGCGGAGAGGCCCAGGTCCCGTGCCCGTTCCAAATCGGCGATGCTGTTCCGGTGGGGCACAAAGGAATCAAACTCTGCCGCATTTCGCAATCGCTCGCAGGGGAATACGGCGCACTGAAAGCAGTATTCCGGCGCGCCGTGCTCCAGACTGCACCGGATGATTCCGCAGGACTGGTGCCCCGCTCCCCCGCCGCAGCCGGGACACCCCCGCTCCATATGGTGGATGGGGCACAGCCCACAATGCAGGCCGCACAGGGAAAAGGATGGGTCCGCCCGCCGGTAGTGTTTCATCCGGTCTGCCCCCTCCTTTTACCGTTTTACGACGCGGCTGGGCTTCTTGCGCTGCCCGACCCGCTTGCCGCCCTTTTTCTCCCGCTTCAATCCCCATAGCTGAAGCGCGGCGGCCGTGAGCTCAAAGAGCTTTTCAATGGTGGCAATCACCGACGGTGCCAGCAGCAGAAGCACTACCATGACCAGCAGCTCCCGGAAATGGAGCTCGGACAGGCCAAAGGACCCGCCAAACCCCGCCATACAGACCAGCATACAGACTGACATAGTCCCCAGCAGCAGCCAGCGTTTCCAGTCCAGCGGCTTGGAGATATAGTAAAGCACCAGCAGGCCGATCGCTCCCATCAGGACCGTGGACATAGTGGACAGACTGCTCAGGTCAAAATCGAACGCATAGGCAAACAGCTCCACGCCCAGCACCATGATCAGGTTGGTCAATCCACCCGGGAAGGCGCGGCGGAGCACATTGTGCATGAACCGCCCCTGCACCAGGTCGTGATTGGGCTCCAGCGCCAGGAAGAACGAAGGGATTCCGATGGTCAGCGCGGACACCAGCGAAATTTGAATCGAGGTAAAGGGATAGGGGAATACCGCCCAGATCGACAGCAGGGAAAGGAACAGGGAAAAAATATTTTTCACCAGATACAGGGCCGCCGCGCGCTGAATGTTGTTGATGACCCGCCGGCCCTCCGCCACGACCTTGGGCATGGAGGCAAAGTTGGAGTCGGTCAGCACCAGCTGGGCCACCTGACACGCTGCCTCGGATCCGGAAGCCATGGCGATTCCACAGTCCGCATCCTTCAATGCCAGCACGTCGTTGACGCCGTCGCCTGTCATGGCTACCGTGTGGCCGGCCCGCTGCAGCGCCCGAACAAATTTCCGCTTCTGGTCCGGCGTCACCCGGCCGAACACCGTGTACTGCTCCAGCGCCCGGGTCAGGTCGCCGTCCTTCAGGGTGGTAGCGTCCACGAACCGCTCCGCGCCCTCGATGCCCGCCTGCCGGGCCACCTGGGACACCGTATGGGGATCGTCCCCGGAGATCACCTTGATAGCCACGCCCTGCTGGGCGAAATAGGCGAATGTATCCCTCGCCTCCGGCCGGACGGGGTTTTTCAGGACGATCAGGGCCATGGGGAGAATCAGCCCCTCCAGTTTCCTGCCCTCCCGGGGCCGTTCCTCACACCGGGCCAGCAGCAGCACCCGGCAGCCCTGCTCCTGGTAGGGCAGTACCCGGGGAGCCAGCGCCGGATAGTCCTCCTGCAAAATGAAGTCAGGCGCACCCACCACATAGGAGCCATGGCCCCGGAAGGTCACGGCGCTCCACTTGGTGGCCGAGGTAAAGGGTACGATGTGCTCCGCCGACCACACCGACTTCTTATGGAAGCGCTTTTTCATAGCCTTGGCGGTGTCGTTATCCGCCTCTACCGCCTGATAGAAGGCGTTTAAGGTGTCCTCCACCTCCCGCTCGGCGTTGGACTCGTCCTGGAGCACCACCACCTCCGTCACTTCCATATCCGGTTGGGTGATGGTGCCGGTCTTATCGGCGCACAGCACGTCTACCCGCGCCAGCGTCTCAATGGCGTTCATGTCGTGAATCAGCGTCTTGTTCATGGCCAGACGCACCACACTCACTGCCAGGGCCACGCTGGTCAGCAGGTACAGGCCCTCGGGGATCATGCCGGTCAGGGCGGCCACGGTGGCCACCACCGACTGTCTTATGTCCAGCTCCTGTACGATATGATGGTTATAAAACAGCGCCAGTCCGATGGGAATCAGCAGGATGCCCACCACACGAATCAGCTTGTCCAGGGAGTGCATCATCTCGGACCGGGCGTTGCCGCCCTCCGCCTTGGCCGCCAGCGTCAGCTTGGAGGCATAGGAATCCGCCCCCACCTGATCCATCCGCGCCCGGCACCGGCCCGACACCACAAAGCTGCCGGACAGCAGGGGGGCGCCCGGCTGCTTGGTGATGGCGTCTGCCTCGCCGGTGATCAGCGACTCATTGACCTGAATCTGCCCGGAGACCACCGGGCCGTCCGCCGGAATCTGGCAGCCAGCGGTAAGCTCCACAATGTCCTCCCGCACCAGCTTGTCTGTGTGCAGGTCCATGGCCACGCCCTCCCGCACGACCCGGACCGTGGGCGCAGCCATCAGGTTCAGCTTTTCAATGACGCGCTTGGAGCGAATCTGCTGTACGATTCCGATGAGCGTATTGGCGATGGCAATGACCAGGAAGAGCATATCCCGATATTCGCCCACCAGAATCAAACAGATCGCCAGGACGACAAAAATCAGGTTAAAAAATGTGCAGACGTTTTCCTTGATGATCTGCTGATCGGACTTGGTGGGGGATTCCACCGGCGTGTTGCCATAGCCGTTTTTCAACAGCTCCTTCGCCTGGTCCAGGGTCAGGCCCCGCTCCGGGTCTGGGTGATGCAGGGGAATCTCCCGGCGCGGCGCTTCCTCTTCCTGGCGGCGCTTCTCTTGTTTCTTTGTTTGCAGCTTGGCCATGTCCATCGCTCCATTGGCCCCTCTTCCCAGGGGATGAAAATACGGTTCCATTTTGTAGTATAGCACACTCCCCCGCTCTTTGGTGAATATACTATTAAAAATCCCGGATTTCTTTTTGCCCGCTTTCTCTAACATAAAAAACAGGCGTGTGCGAAAACGCACACGCCTGTTATGGCACACGCTCGATCAGCCGGCACTTTTCCGCCCGGGTCAGCCGCTTGATGGCTGCCTCCCGGCGCAGAGCCTCGGAACGATCGGCACAGGCTTCCCGGTAAACCACTGTCACCGGCAGCCTGCTGCGGGTATATTTGGCGCCCTTGCCCTGGTTATGGACTGCGGCCCGGCGCTCCACATCGGTGGTGCTTCCGGTATAGAGTGTCCCGTCCGCGCAGCGCAGGATATACACCCAATAGCCCATGACCTTTCCTTCTTTCTTGCCCGGCGGTCCCGGCCGTGTTAAAATGATCCTGTCCCATTCATCCATCCTATACACACAAAGGAGGAGCCCTTATGTCCATTCAGATCCTTCAGGGCGACATCACCACGATTGCCGCCGACGCCATCGTCAACGCGGCCAACACCACTCTGCTGGGTGGGGGCGGCGTGGACGGCGCCATCCACCGGGCGGCCGGTCCGGAACTGCTGGCCGAATGCCGGACTCTGGGCGGCTGTCCCACCGGCGAGGCCAGGCTGACCCGCGGCTATCGCCTGCCCGCCCGCTATGTGATCCATACGCCGGGCCCCATCTGGCGGGGTGGGCGCTGCGGCGAGGCGGAGCAGCTGGCCAGCTGCTACCGCAACAGTCTGCTGCTGGCAGACGCCCACAACTGCCATACCGTGGCCTTCCCTTCCATCAGCACCGGGGTCTACCACTATCCCATCGAACAGGCCGCCGGCATCGCGCTGCGCACCCTGCGGGATACCCTGGCACAGTGCCGCTCGGTGGATACGGTTTGGATGGTCTGCTTTTCCACTGCGGACAAAGCGGTCTATGACGCGGCCCTGCGGGCTCTGGAGGGAAACGCTTAACCTGCCGCCGGGCGAACGCTCTGCTCCTCCAGCTTCAGCAGCCGGGCCGCGTTCCCATACAGAATCTTTTGCAGCAGCTCTTCGCCCAGATCCATATGGCGCAGGACTGCAGCCGCCGTGCCCGGGTCGTCCCAGGGGGAATCGGAGCCAAACAATACCTTGTCCGGGTCGTGGTTCAAAATGGCCTGACGGCACATCACATCGGGATAATACATGGCCGCCATGCTGGTATCCACATAGATGTCCTGTCCAATGACCCACCGCATGGCCTCATCCAGCATCAGGTTTCCGCCCAGATGGGCCGCGATAAAGTTGCCCTGGCGCAGCAGCGGCATGGCGTTGGCGATCATGCGGGGGGTACAGCGGGTCTTGCCCGGCGATACCGGGTCCGCACCGGCATGGGCCAGAACGATCAGCCCCTCCTCGAAGGCGGCCTCAATCATATCCATGCACAGCTTGGAATCAAAGTCAAACTGCTGGTAGTCATTGTGGATCTTCAGACCCAGCAGGCCTCGTCTGCGGAAAGTCCGCAGCTCCTCCCGCCAGTTTGGGTCCTCCGGATGGACGCAGCCGAAGCTGAGGATTCCCGGCTGCGTGGCCAGCTGCTGGGCAAAGCGGTTGCAGGATTCCACCTTGGCCGGATTGGTACACACCGGATGGTTCACGCTGAGCGTGATCCCGCCCTTGCGCATGGATTCCAGCAGCTGGCTGGCTGAGCCGCCGGAGCGATAGGGAATCTTACAATAGCGGTACATATTGGGGACCGCCCGGTCCGCTACCTTGTCCGGGAACACATGGGTGTGGATGTCGATGATGCCGGGCCGCGTCATGCCAGACCCTCCACCACGAAACAGCCCAGGTCTCCGCTCAGAATGGTCTTATAGGAATAATTCACATTCAGCTGGTCCAGCACGCTCAGGATGCTGCGGCGCTTCACCGTAGACACCGTGACGCCCTCCTGCTGGGTCACTTCGGTGCGCTCCGGCTCCTCCACGACCATGACCAGCTGAGTGTCACAGCTGCGCAGCAGATTGCGCACCTTCTCCGGGTCCAGCTCCGTCAGCGTGTTTTCCAGGCTGCCGGCCGGCGCGGAAGGCCGCAGCAGACGGTACTCCACCCGGCGGACGACATCCACGCCGCGCATCTTCAGCTCCTCGGTCAGCTCTCCCTGGTCGTCCACCAGCCAGATCCGCCGGGCAATGCGCCCGTTGAGGTTCTCAGCCAGCTGCCACCAGGGGCTGCTGGTATCCGACGTATAAACGGCTGCCTTTACTGCATTCATCGTACTCATAAATCATGCCTCCATATGGGTTTCATCTTTTTTCGATCGTCTCTATTGTAATCCATGGGAGACATGCAGAAAGTTAGCTAACTAACACTCTGCTGCGATTCAAATAATTTTACTGAATTTCAGCATGGCATCCAGGTCCGTGATTGTAATTTTTCCATAATCCGTATTCAGCCAGCCCCGGCCTTTCAGCTGTTTGATTCCCTGATTCACCGCCCAGCGGGACAGGCCCAGCACCCTGGAGATGAACTCCTGGGTAAAGTGCATCTCGATCCCCCGCTTGGTTTTTTCGTACCGCCCCTCCGCGTACCGCCGCACAAAGAAGCAGGCCACCCGCTCCTCCGCCGTCCGCAGCGAGCTGTCCACCGTCTGCTGGAGCAGCAGTCCGATCTCCCGGGACAGCTCCCGGGCGATCAGGCCCCAGATCTCCGGAAATTCCGCGCAGCAGCGGGTAAAGTCCCGCCGGGAGATCACGGAGACCTTGCAGGTCTCCATGGCTACGGCGGAAGATCGGTGCGGTCCGCCCTCGAAAAAGGTGGCCAGACCGGAAAAGTGCTGCGGCCAGGAGATGAGTACGTTGCGCTCCTTGCCCTCCTCCGTCACCGTGTAAACCAGCGCGATGCCCTCTTCCACAAAGTACAGGAAGTCCTCGTCCTCTCCCTGGCGGAAGATCATCTCCCCCGGCTCATAGATTCGCGGCCGTCCGCAGCGCTCCAGAAATCCGATCAGTTGCTTTTCCATGCTTGTCCTCCCAGTGTTTCATTGCTTCCGGTGCCCTGCGCCTGCAGCTCCAGTTCCCGGAAAATCGCCGCCACCGCCGCCTCATACTCCGCGGCATGCTTCGCCTTCCGCAGCTGCTTTCTATGCCGCCCGCTCTCCTCAAACAGGCACAGCAGGTAGGTCCATAGCTCCTGCATCCGCCGCACCGCATTGGGCGCGCTGCCGAAATCCTGGCAGTACCCCTGATACAGCTCGTCGAGGAAGGCCCGCAGCGTGTCCTTGTCCGCGCCCGCGCCGCCCCGGAGCTTGCGGGCCAGCGCCGGGTCACAGAGAAGCCCCCGGCCCAGCATCAGGGCACGCAGGTCAGGATTGCTCCGGGTCAGGCGCAGGCAGTCCGCCTGGGTGAACAGGTCGCCGTTATAGCACACCGGAGCGGCGCTGTGCGCCAGAATGTCGGGCAGAAGCTCCGGCCGGGCGGGCAGCCGGTAAAAATCCGACCGGACCCGCGTATGCACGATAAGCTCCGCCACCGGATAGCGGTTGTACAGCGCCAGAAGCGCCGCAAATTCCTCCGGCTCGGCATACCCCAGCCGGGTTTTGATGGAGATGCGCAGCCGGGTCCCCGGAAAGATCTCATCCAGGAACCGCTCCAGCTCCGCAGGCCGGGCGAGGAAGCCGGCGCCCTTGCCCTTGGCGGTCACCGTCCCGGAGGGGCAGCCCAAATTCAGATTGACCTCCCCGTACCCCATGTCCTCCAGCACCCTGGCCGCCCAGAGGAAATCCTCCGCCGACCTGGTCAACAGCTGCGGCACCGTGTCCCCCGCCGGATTGTGCTCCGGGCACAACTCCCTCCGGTCCCGCGGCGGAAGGCGGTGGGTCTGATCCGGCGAAAAGAAGGGCGCGTAATAGCGGTCCACGCCGCCAAACCAGCGCCGGTGGGCGTTTCGGAACCGGTAGCCGGTAATGCCCTCCAGCGGTGCGCAGGCATAGCAGATCTCACTTCTCACGGTGTCTCCTCCCCGCGCTCCGGCTCTGAACGCAGCTTTTTCGCCAGCTGTGTCAGAAACTCCTGGAGCATGGGATTGCCGTTCCGCTTCAGCCAGTACAGACACAGCGTGACCTCCACCGGCTGCGTGCCATGCTCCTCCCGCGTGACCAGGGGAATCAGCCTGACCCGCGGATTCTCCTGCAAAATGCAGTGCTGATTCACACAGGTCATTCCCAAGCCCGCGTCCGCCATCAGCGCCAGCGCATCCACGCTGGCAAAGGGCCCGGACAGCTCCCGGGGCTGCGTCTCCCGCTCCAGCGGCGCAAAGACCTGCGTCAAATTGGGCTTCAACGGCGCTTCAAAGGCATCGCTGTCCATGACCCAGAAGGGAACGTCGCCAAAATACCGGCTGACCTCCTGGTGAGCGATTTCCGGGAGTCCCGCATTGGGATGGTCCGCCGGGACCGCCAGGCACATGGGCTCCCGCTCCAACTCCAGGCGCTCCAGCTTGTCGGAGGGCGGAATGGTCGTACTGGGGCACAGAAGCGCGTCGATCTTCTCCTCCATCAGGGCGGTATAGGACTCCTCCAGCTTCAGATGGCAGAGCAGCAGCTCGGCCGCCGGAGCGGCCCTGCGCATGCCCCGCAGGGTCTCCCGAAAGGGCTGCGTGGGGCTCTGCGCGGCCTGTACGCCGATTCGCAGGCGGCCCGCATAGCCGCTGACGATCTCCCGCAGTTCATCGGAGGCCGTATGGTATGCGGCGTACATGGCTTTGATTTTCGGAAACAGCCGCTGCCCAATTCCGGACAGCCGCACCGTGTTGTTGGCCCGCACGAACAAAACCGCGTTCAGCTCCTCCTCCAGCGCGAGGATCTGGCGGCTCAGCGTCGGCTGCGACAAATACAGGTTGGCCGCCGCCAGCGAAAAACTGTTGTGCTTTGCGACCTCCAAAAAACATTCCAGCTGTAAAAGAGTCATTTCTTCGCCCCTTTATCCCGATCCTGCGGCCCTTAGCGGGGGGCTCACGCCAACCGGATAAGGCCGCAGGCTGTTTGGCATTATGGTCATTGTAGCAAACCGGCGGCCATTATTCAAATATTTTCGCATCCTATACGGAACAAGAATTGCCTTTTCCCCAAAACTGGCTCATAATTTTTGTTGGAACCTGTTCAAATCAACTATTTGGAGGAAGATCATCATGCCAGTTTCATACCCCCATCTGCTCTCTCCCATTAAAGTGGGCAAATTCATCCTGAAAAACCGGATGCAGTCATCCAACTCCCTGCCTCACTTCTCCCAGGGGCCGGAGAAATATCCCGCCGACGCCACCATCGCCCACTTCCTGGGCCGTGCCCGCACCGGCGCCGCCTTCGTTACACTGGCGGGCTTTGAGGACAATCTGGACATGCCGCCCCTGCCCGACAGCCTGGACATCTCCCACTTCCCCGAATTCGATCTGCGCGACCCTCTGTGCCAGAACTACATGGTCGAGCTCATCGAGGCCATGCACGCCGTGGGCAGCATCGTCAGCGGCTCTCTGTTCTCGGCCAACAAAAAGTTCCGCTACGAGGACGAGAACGGCAACGTGGAGATCATCGACGCCAATCCGCCCGTAGACCTCGGCCTGGGCGCCACCTCCATGATGCTCCAGGAGACCGGAGACGAAATCAGCCGCGAAGATCTGGTGAAGATCGCCAAGAGCTACGGTCAGCGCACGGCATTCTACAAGAAGCTGGGTTATGACGCCGTTACCATCCATATGAGTTATCGCGCCCAGATTCCCGGTCAGCTGCTCTCTCCCCTGAGCAACCGCCGTACCGATGAATTTGGCGGCGACAGCCTGGAAAACCGCGCCCGCTTCGCCCTGATGATGCTCCAAGAAGTCAAAAAGGCCGCCGGCAATGATATGCTGGTGGAGATTCAGTTCTCCGCCGAGGAGCCTGAGGGCGGCTACACCGTGGAAGAGGGCATCGAGTTCCTGAAAATGGCTGAGCCCTATGTGGATATTGTCCAGGTCCGCTCTGCTGAGGGCGACCCCAACCACCCCATTCCCTTTGAGCTGAATCCCACCCCCTTCCTGGACCTGGCTGCCCGCATCAAGGCCGCCGGTCTGGATATGCTGGTCAGCAACGTGGGAGGCTTCTTTGATCCCGATCTGGCGGACAAGGCCATCGCCGAGGGCAAGCTGGATCTGGTGGCGATGGCCCGGGCCTGGATCTCCAACCCCAACTATGGCGATCTGCTCTATGAGGGCCGCAAGGAGGATCTGGTTCCCTGCCTGCGCTGCAACAAATGCCACGGCCGCGGCAAGCGGGATATCCTGACCACCGTCTGTTCCGTGAACCCGAAGTTCGGCTTTGAGGAAGTGGACCGCTATCTGGTCACCCCCGTGAAGGAGCAGAAGAACATCGCCATCATCGGCGGCGGCCCGGGCGGTATGCGCTCCGCGCTGTTCCTGGCCGACCGCGGCCACCGGGTCACCATCTTTGAGGCGGAGAGCCAGCTGGGCGGCGCCATCCGCCACGCGGACTATGTGGACTTCAAGTGGACCCTCCGCGACTATAAGAACTACCTGATCTTCCAGGTAAAGAAGAAGGGCATCAACGTAGTGCTCAACACCCGCGTCACCCCCGACATGATCCAGGATCGCTATGATGTGGTCATCGCCGCCGTGGGTGCTCAGCCCATCATGCCCAAGCTGCCTGGCGTGGAAGGCGACAACGTCATGGTGGCGACGGAGGCCATTATGCACTCGGAGAAGGTGGGCTCCCGCGTAGTCGTCATCGGCGGCGGCGAAGTCGGCGTGGAGACCGGCATGTTCCTGGCCCAGCAGGGTCGGGACGTCACCGTGATCGAGATGCGCGACGAGCTGGCGGCAGACACCACCTTCATCCACTACCGCTCCATGTTCCAGGCTGCCTGGGAGGCGATTCCTTCCTTCCACTATGTGCTCAATGCTACCGCGAAGGAGATCTCCGCCAGTCAGTTGGTCTACACCGATCAGGGCGGCCAGGAGCATACCCTTCCTGCCGACACCGTGGTGCTCTCGGTGGGTATGCGTGCCAAGTCCGACGAGGCGCTGTCCTTCTACGGCGCTGCGCCCCGCTTCTACATGATCGGCGACTGCAAGCAGCCCGGCACTATTCAGACCACCAACCGCAACGCTTATGCGGTCTCGGTCTCGATCTGAGGCTGAACACCGTCACAATCCTCGCATCATTCCCCGCGGCGGGCCCGCTTGGTCCGCCGCGGGACTTTTTTCCCATGGGTCAGTTTCTTCCCCTGCTTTATGCTCCCACAGCGCCGTTTCCCCGCTTTTCCCTGTAATCCCCTTGCCAAATTTCGTCCTGCATCTTATAATGGAACCAACTATTCTGTATACACAGGAAGGATGCCTTACATGAAAAAGATCCTTCTGCTGACCACCGGCGGCACCATTGCCTCCCGCCCAACGGCCGAGGGCCTTGCGCCAGAACTGGGCGGTCAGCTTCTGGCCAGCTATCTGTCTGGCTTTTCCGCCAACTACGATCTGACTGTCCGTGACATCCTGCACTTGGACTCCTCCAATATCCAACCCGAGGAGTGGCAGCTGATTGCCCGCCATATTTACTCCGCCTGCGGCGACTTTGACGGCATTGTTGTCAGCCACGGCACCGATACCATGGCCTATACCGCCTCGGTACTCTCCTTTATGCTGCCGGGGCTTCCCATTCCTGTGGTGCTCACGGGCGCCCAGCTTCCCATCGAGCACCCGCTTACCGACGGCGTGGACAATCTGCGCACCGCGTTCGCCATGGCCTCCAGCGGCGCGCCCGGCGTTTTTCTGGCCTTTAACCGCAAGGTGATTCTGGGCTGCCGGGCCGTCAAGACCCATACCACGGACTTCGACGCCTATGAGAGTGTAAACTGGCCTGTGGTCGCTCAGGTCAACGGCAGCGGTCTGGTCCTGTCCCCCAGCGCGATTCCGCCTCTGCCCGCCGCTCCCTGTTCCCTGCGGGACGAGTTGTGCCGTGAGGTTTTTCTCATCAAACTGACCCCCGGCCTTAATCCCGAGATTTTCGACATGCTGCTCAAAATGCACTACCGCGGCATCGTCATCGAGGCCTTTGGCGCCGGCGGTCTGCACTTCATCCGCCGTGATCTGATCGCCAAATTGCGCAAGGCGGCGCAGGCCGGCATGACGGTCGTCGTGTGCAGCCAATGTCTCTATGAGCGCAGCGACTTTTCCCTCTACCAAACCGGGCAAAAGGCTCTGGAGCAGGGTGTCATTCAGGGCTGGGATATGACCACAGAGGCCGCGGTGACCAAGCTGATGTGGGTCCTGGGCCAGACCGCCGATCCGGCGGAAATTTCCCGCTATTTCTCCACCAGTCTGGCTGGTGAGGTCGCGATTGAACCGAGAGGACGTGTTTGATATGAATAGCGGCTATTATGCTACTGCAACCGGTGATATTCCCGCCAAGGGCGTCGGTTTTTTGACTCTGTACGATTCTGCGGCTCTGCGCCAGGGCGTGGAGGATCTGATCGGCAAGGGCGCGGTCAAAATTTATGCCAGCGGTCCTATCTCGGAAGGTGAGCAGGACGGTATCGCCATTCGGCACGCCTATGACATCATGCGTCTCTCCCGCTCTCTCCGGGAGCTTCCGCCCTGCGGGGATCGGCTTCGCCTTCGGCCCCTGACCCGGTCGGATGGCGCCACATTTCTCTCTATTTATAATGAAAGCGTCATCCATGTGCTCAACCGCCCCTCGCAGACGATTGCGGACCTCTCCTGGCTGATCAGCGAAGATTGGCGTTCCGGGCTTGCTTATCTGGGAGAGACTCCAGTCGGTGTTTATGAGTGTAAGCGAGTGGGCGGCGTGCCCGAAGTCTCGGCTCTAGCTGTTTTGGAGCGTTGGCGTGGAAACAATCTGGGCCGTGAGCTGCTGCGCCGCGTATTGGCGCTGTTGGCTGAAGAGGGGTTGGATCGCTGTACCGCCCGCATTCCGACTAACAGCGACGCCTTTCCCCTGCTGCGCAGCGAAGGCTTTAGGGCGGAAGAGCTTCTTTCTTCCTGGTACGAAGTTCAGATGCTTCCTTCCTGACCCATAAAAAGATGTCCGGCGAATTTCAGTTCGCCGGACGTCTTTTTCGATTCTTTCCTTGTATCTTAATCCGTGGACAGAAGATCTATGCGGCCACTGGCCCGCAGATGCTCCTTCAGCTTGGTAAAGGATTCGTCACTCAAATCATGCTCGATCTTACACGCATCCTCTGCTGCCACCTTGGGGTCCACGCCCAAAGCCGTCAGCCACTTGGTCAGCAGCTGATGCCGCTCATAGATTCGATCCGCGATTTGGTGTCCAGCCTCCGTCAGCGTCAAGAATCCGTCTGAATCCATCACCACATAACCGTTTTCCCGGAGCAAACTCATTGCGCGGCTCACGCTGGGCTTGGAAAACTCCAGGTGATTTGCGATGTCAATGGAGCGCACGGAGCCCTTCTCCTCACCCAGCGCCAAAATCGCTTCCAGATAGTTTTCTGCTGACTCATGAATATTCATCATGGTAGTTCACCTCAGTCAGAACTGCCGGCATTGCGCCGCATAAATTTCATGATACTTTATTTTAGCACAGTTGTATTCGGCTTACAACATTCATTTATAAAAAAAGAACAACTCTCTCACGAGAATTGTTCTTTCTATGTCGGCACTACCTATCTTCCCGGGCCGTCACCAGCCAAGTATTGTGGGCGCAGATGAGCTTAACTGCCGTGTTCGGGATGGGAACGGGTGGACCCTCATCGCAATCAGCACCGACTTC
>DXYV01000047.1 GCA_019415645.1 Clostridiales bacterium | reverse complement strand
ATCCCACCCCGGATCCCGATCCCGACCCGGATCCCAGCGATCCGCCGGTGGAGATCCCGGACGACGACGTGCCCCAGGGCGAGCTGCCCGAGCAACCCGGCGATCCCGGCACGCAGCCGGAGAACCCGGGTGAAACCGTGATCGACGAAGAGGAGCCGCCCTTGGCGGACGCCCCGGAGACCGGCGACAGCCTGCCCCTCTGGATCACCGCCGCGGCACTCTCCGGCCTGGGTCTGGCCGCACTGGCCATCACCGGCCGCAAGCGTAAGGAGGAGAACTAATTCTCTTGCTCCGCCGCATCACAACAATTCGCGCATAACCACAAAGCCCGGACCGCCGAAAGGCGGTCCGGGCTTTGATTCATTGATTTCAGCGGTCCCACTTGTCCATCAGGGCCTTGAGCTGATCGGCAAACTTGGCCAGATCCTTGTTGGTGCCGCCCCGGTTGTGCTCCACGACCTCCATCAGCTTGCGGGCCGTCTCCTCCAGCCGCCGGTAGGCCGGGGACGCGGTGACCGCACCGGCCGCCGGTTTCTCCGGCCGCGGCGTGCCCGCCACCAGCATCCGGTTCTCCAGCAGGTCGTAGACCTCGCCCGGGTCGGGGGCGTGGGCGCCGATTCCGTGCTCCCGCAGAGTCTGGGCGAACAGCTCGGTCACCTTGGACTGCCCATGGACCACAAAGGTCTGCTGGGGTACGGGGCAGTAGTTTTTCGCCCACTCCAGCAGATGGTTCCGGTCCGCGTGGGAGGACAGGCCCTTGAAGTTGACGATGCGGGCCCTCACGGCGATGTCCTCGCCGAACATGCGCACCTCCCGGGCGCCGTCCAGCAGCAGCCGTCCCAGCGTCCCCTCGGCCTGGTAGCCCACAAAGACCACCGCGCACTCCTTCCGCCACAGGTTATGCTTGAGGTGGTGGCGGATTCGGCCCGCGTCGCACATGCCGGAGGCCGAGATGATCACCTTGGGCGTCTTGTCCTCGTTGAGCAGCCGCGATTCCTCCGTGCTCTGAATGATTTTCAGGTTGGGGAAGGTAAACAGGCTGGCACCCCCCTGGAGCACCTCGATGGCCTCCTCGTCCAAATAGCCGTGCAGGTCGCCGGAGAAAATCTTGGTGGCCTCCAGCGCCAGCGGGCTATCCACACACACCGTGAAGTCGGGCAGGCTTTTCACCATGCCCTGCTCCTTCATTTCCCGCATAAAGTACAGCAGCTCCTGGGTGCGGCCCACGGCGAAGGAGGGAATGACCACGTTGCCCCCCGCTGCAAAGGTCTCGTCCAGCACCTGAGCCAGCCCCTCGGTATAGTCCCCGTCCCCCTCGTGGAGGCGGTCGCCGTAGGTGGACTCCATCACCACATAGTCGGCTTCATAAATCGGCTGCGGATCCCGGATAATGGGCTGGTCCACGTTTCCGATATCGCCGGAGAACACCAGCTTGCGGGTCTGCCCCTCTTCGGAGGCCCACAGCTCCACGCAGGCAGAACCCAGCAGATGGCCCGCGTCCACAAAGCGCATGGTCACGCCCTCGTCGATCTTGACCTCCTGCCCGTATTCGCAGGGGACCACCAGCTCCATGGCCTTCTCCACGTCCGGCAGGGTATAGAGCGGCTCCACCATGGGCCGGCCGGCCCGGCGCCCCTTCTGGTTTTTCCACTTCGCGTCGCTCTCCTGAATATGGGCGGAGTCCCGCAGCATAATGTCCATCAGCTGGGCGGTCAGCCGCGTGCAGTAAATCACGCCCCGGAAGCCCTGCTTCACCAGCAGCGGGATGCGCCCCGTGTGATCGATGTGGGCGTGGGTCACGATCACATAGTCAATGTAGTTCGCCGCAAAGTCCAGCTCCCCGTTGTTCCATTCGTCCTTGCCCTGCTGAAGGCCGCAGTCGATCAGAATCTTTTTCCCGGCGACCTCCAAGCAGTGGCAGCTGCCGGTGACCGCTTTGGCCGCGCCAAAAAAGGTCAGTTTCACGAAGCAACACTCCTTCTGATGGTATGGGTCTTGTCCTGCGCGGGGAGAGCGATTTCCCCGCTTTTATGATACCACATCTGGTGGAGTACTGTAAAGCGGAAAGGAACATCTTGCGTGCAAGGTTTCTTTTACACAAAACATTCCATACAATCGTTGCATTTTTGAAAAGATATGTTATACTATCTAGTAATATGGGCGTGGTATAAGCGGGTACCGCCGCCCATTGCGACCAGCGTTCTACATTTTAAGGAGGAATTGATCTTGCCAGACGACCCGATATTACCGCAAATTATTCTACTGGTCATACTTATCTTTATCAACGCGTTTTTTGCTGCCGCAGAGATTGCCCTGATTTCTCTGTCTGAAGTAAAGCTGAAAAAGCAGGTGGAGGAGGGCGACCGCCGCGCCGCCAAACTGCTCAAGCTGGTGCAGGTACCGGAAAAGATGCTCTCCAGCATCCAAATCTGTATTACCCTGGCCGGCTACCTGTCTGCCGCCTCGGCTGCTACCGCTTTTGCGCAGAGGCTGGTCAGCTGGCTGACTGAGACCGTGGGCTTTACGGCGATTCCGGTTTCGATTCTGTACCCCTTGATGGTCGTGCTCATCACGGTGGTGCTGGCCTATTTCTCCCTGGTACTGGGGGAACTGGTCCCCAAACGGCTGGCCATGAAAAAGACGGAGACCGTGGCCCGGCTCACCGGCGGCGTGGTCTATGCCATGTCCATCGTGTTCAGCCCGGTGATCTGGTTTTTGTCCATCAGCACCAATGCCGTACTGCGCCTGCTGCGGGTGGACCCCAAGGCCGACGAGGAGGAGGTCTCCGAGGACGAGATCCGCATGATGGTGGATCTGGGCGAGGAACGCGGCACCATCCAGAAGGATGAGCGGGAGTTGATCGAAAACATCTTTGAGTTCAACAACACCACCGCCGAGGACGTGATGGTCCACCGGACGGATATGGAAATGATTTGGGTCGAGGACCCGGCAGACGAAATTCTGCAGCTCATCCAGAGCACCGGTCTGTCCCGTTTCCCAGTGTATAATGAGGATGCCGACGACATCATCGGTATCCTGAATACCCGCGATTACCTGATGAACACCCAGTCTCCCCAGCCCAAGCCCTTTCGCCAGCTGCTGCGCTCGGCCTACTTCGTCCCGGAGTCCGTGCGCACCGACGTGCTCTTCCGCGACATGCAGAGCAAAAAGGTGCATATGGCCATCGTGGTGGATGAGTACGGCGGCACGTCCGGCCTGGTCACCATGGAGGACCTGCTGGAGGAGATTGTCGGCAATATTTATGACGAATTTGACCCGCAGGACGAACAGGAGATCGTTCCCCTGGGCGAAAACCTGTGGCGAATCGCCGGCTCCACCCAGCTGGAAAATGTGGCCGAGGCCCTGGACATCCCATTGCCTGAGGAGGAGGAATATGACACCTTGGGCGGTCTGGTCTTCGGCCAGCTCTCCGTTATTCCGGAGGACGGCAGCCAATTTGAAGTGGACGCCCTGGGCCTGCACATCAAGGTGGAGGATTTCACCGACCGCCGGGTGGAATGGGCCTTGGTCTCCAAGCTGGATCCCACCCCTGAGACAAATAAGGCGGACGCCTAAATCTGGAAACTAAAATTTTCAGCCCGACCGGTCTCGCTTCCCGGCATGGCTGTGTCAAATTTAAGAAACCTCTTGGCCGCGAGCGTGTAAATTGCGCCCGCGGCCTTCTTTTTCCCTTGAAAACAGCCGTTTTTTGATGTAATATGGAGCATGGAATCGGTTGCGTTTTCTCCCAAGCGCACGGTCCGTATTCATGCATGAGATACCCCGGTTCCGGGTATATTGGACAATAAGAAAGGAAGGAATTCCCTCCATGAGAAAAACAAAGATCATCTGCACGCTTGGTCCCGCCGTCAGTGAGGAAGAGACCATCCGTTCTCTGATCCTGACCGGCATGGACGCCGCCCGCTTTAACTTTTCCCACGGCACACACGAGACCCATCTCTCCCTGCTCAACCGCTTCAAGCATGTCCGCGATGCGCTGGGCCGCCCGGTAGCCACCATTCTGGATACCAAGGGACCTGAGATCCGCATCAAGAGCTTCCGGGACGGCTCCATCGAGCTGAAGGACGGCGATTCGTTTATCCTGACCACCGACGAGGTGGAGGGAGACGCCAAGCGGGTCTCCGTCACCTATACAAATCTTCACCAGGAGCTGAGCGAGGGCTGCCGCGTCCTGATCGACGACGGTCTGATCGAGCTGATCGTCTCCAAGATCGAGGGACACGACATCCACTGCACTGTGGAGAGCGGCGGTCCCCTGTCCTCCAACAAGAGCATCAATATCCCCGATGTGCACATTCTGCTCCCCTCCCTGACCGAGAAGGACAAGTCGGACCTGAAGTTCGCCGTGGAGAACGATTTCGACTTCATCGCGGCCTCCTTTGTGCGCAAGGCCTCCGACGTGGAGGACATCCGCAGCGTCCTGCGGGAGTACGGCGGCGATGACATCATGATCATCGCCAAGATCGAAAACCGGGAGGGCGTGGACAATCTGCAGGAGATCCTCGCGGTCTCCGACGGTATCATGGTGGCCCGCGGCGACCTGGGCGTGGAGATTCCCGCCTATGAGGTGCCCATCCTCCAGAAGCGGATGATCAAGGCCGCCACCGCCCAGGGTAAGCCGGTCATTACCGCCACCCAGATGCTGGACTCCATGATTCGCAATCCCCGTCCCACCCGGGCCGAGGTCTCCGACGTGGCCAACGCGGTCTTTGACGGCACTTCCTGCGTCATGCTCTCCGGCGAGACCGCCTCGGGCAAGTATCCTCTGGAGGCCCTGGAGACCATGGTGGACACGGTGGTCGCCGCCGAGGGCGCAGTGGACTACTGGAAGCGTTTCCGCAACGCCCCCTATGTGGCCAATGCCTCCATCAACGACGCCATCAGCCATACCAGCTGCCTGACCGCGATGGACCTGAACGCCACCGCGATTCTCACCGCCACCAAGTCTGGCTATACCGCCCGGATGATCTCCCGCTTCCGCCCCTGCTGTCCCATCGCCGCCCTGACCACCACCGAGCGGACCCGCCGCCAGTTGGCGCTGTCCTGGGGCGTCTACCCCTACCTGTCCGGCAACGTGGACTCCACCGACCGGATGTTCTCCTTGTGCGTGGAGTGCGCCCGCAAGGAGGGGTTCGTGGTGCCCGGCGATACCGTGGTCATCACGGCCGGTGTGCCCATCGGCCGCAGCGGCACGACCAACCTGATCAAAGCCCAGAAGGTGGACGATCCCCTGTAAGGCACGGATCACAGCCCCGCACCGTTGGCGCGGGGCTGTGTTTGTCGGTGCTTGGTTCGCCGCACTTGCGGCGGTCTGGACGGCCCTATTTCGGCCGTGCTTTTTCTCGAAAGCGAGGTGCTTCTCCCTGAACATCTTTGATATTATGGGTCCCATCATGGTGGGGCCCTGCCCCAGAGCGCACGCGCTCCGGGGACCCCTCCTTTGCATTTTTCCTGGGACGAACTAAATTCGTCCCAGGCCAAGGTTTCGGCTTTGCCGAAACGCTTGGTTCGCCGCACTTGCGGCGGTCTGGACGGCCCCAGTTCGGCCGTGCCTTTTCCGAAAGCGAGGTGCTTCTTTCTGAACATCTTTGATATTATGGGCCCCATCATGGTGGGGCCGTCCAGCTCCCACACCGCAGGGGCGGCGCGCATCGGGCGGGTAGCCCGCCACCTGCTGGGCGTGCAGCCCAGCGCGGTGGAGATTCTTCTCCACGGCTCCTTCGCCGCCACCGGCCATGGCCACGGCACTGACCGGGCCCTGGTGGCCGGACTGCTGGATCTGGCTCCCGACGACCCCGCTCTCCCGCTTAGCTTCTCTCTGGCGGAGCGGGCCGGCATGGCGGTCACCATCCGCTCTGTGGAGCTGCGGGGCGCCCACCCCAACACCGCCCTCCTGCGCATGACGCACCCCGACGGGCACACGCTGGAGGTCTCTGCCTCCTCCCTGGGCGGCGGCCGGATTCGGGTCAATTCCATCGACGGCATGGAGGCCTCCTTCTCCGGGGAGTACCCCACCCTGATCGTCCGCAATCAGGACAAGCCCGGCATCGTGTCGGAGGTCTCCTACCTTCTCTCCACCAATCAGGCCAACATCGCCACCATGCAGCTCTACCGGGATCGCCGGGGCGGGCTGGCCGTCATGGTCATTGAGTGTGACACCCCGATTCCCCGCCGGCTGGTGGAGCTGCTGGGCAAGCTGGACGGCATTGTGCGCTGCGCCTATCTCAATCTGACGGAGGTGGATTCCTGATGGCGTTTTCTTCGATTCAAAGTCTTTTGGAGGCGGCTCAGGAGCGGCCTCTCTGGCAGGCCGTCCAGGCGGACGACTGCCGGGACCGCGGCGTGGAGACGGAGGCCAGCTTTGCCAAAATGGCGGCACTCTGGACGGCTATGAAGGACTCCGCCGCTCAGTATGACCCCGCCAAGCGCTCCGCCAGCGGCCTGACCGGCGGCGACGGCGGAAAGCTGGCGCAGGCAGAGAACACGCTGTGCGGGCCCTTTCTCCAGGCGGTGATGGCCACCGCCCTGAAGGTCGGCGAGTGCAACGCCTGTATGGGCCGGATCGTGGCTGCCCCCACGGCGGGCGCCAGCGGCGTCATGCCCGCGGTTCTGATTCCCCTTCAGGCCCGGGACGGGTACTCGGATTCAGAGGTGACTCAGGCTCTCTATGTGGCCGCCGGATTTGGACAGGTCATCGCCACCCGGGCCTCCATTGCCGGAGCGGAGGGCGGATGCCAGGCGGAGATCGGCTCCGCCTCCGCCATGGCCGCAGCCGCGCTGGTCCATCTGCGGGGCGGTACGCCTGCGCAGATGGCCACCGCCTGCGCCACCGCGCTCCAAAACCTGATGGGGCTGGTGTGCGACCCGGTGGGAGGGCTGGTGGAGCTGCCCTGCATCAAGCGCAACGTCATCGGGGCCATGAATGCCCTGGCCAGCGCCGACCTGGCCCTGGCTGATATTCAGAACCACATCCCCTGCGACGAGGTCATCGACGCCATGAACGCGGTGGGCTGCGCCCTGCCCGCCTCCCTCCGGGAGACCGGCAGGGGCGGACTGGCCGCCACCCCCACCGCCCGCAAGCTGGCGGAACAGCTGTAACGCCCACTTCATACCAACGGAAAGGAGCCGCATATGTTTCGTTTCAATCACTTCAACTTCAATGTCACGGACTTGGAGCGCTCTCTGGCCTTTTACAAGGAGGCCCTGGAGCTGGAGCCTGTCCGTGAGCTCCCGTCGGAGGACGGCAGCTATCGCATCGTCTATCTGGGGGACGGAGTCTCTGACTTTCTCCTGGAGCTCACCTGGGTAAAGGACCACCCGCAGCCCTACGATCTTGGCGAGTGCGAATTCCACCTGGCCTTCACCACCGCGGATTTTGACGGCGCACTGGCCAAGCACAAGGCCATGGGCTGCGTCTGCCTGGAAAACCCCGCCATGGGAATTTATTTTATTGAGGACCCGGACGGCTACTGGGTGGAGATTGTCCCCGCAAAGGATGTGTAAACCGCCGACGCCCCGCCGGGATTTTACCCGGCGGGGCGCGCCTGCTCAGATGTTCTGCAATTCCCGCAATACGTCCTGAATCAGCTTATCCGGCAGCCAGCCCGCCAGAAAATCCGCCAGCTGCTGGAGCGTGACGCTGCGCGCGCTTCCCCGCACCGGGTGTTTGGCGAGCATCGGCACCCGCCGTTGGAACACGGCTCTGGATTTTGGATCATCCCACAGCTCCCCCAACGTGATCTGTTGATTGCGCAAATTCAAGGGTTCTCACCTCCCCTTTCATTCTATGCCGTCCCACTCCAGGGTTTACCCTGTCTTTTTCATCATCTTCCGCTGTTTTACCAAGGAGGAACCTCATGGCAAAAAAAGAATCCCATACCTACCGCCACGTCGAGCACAAGCGGCTCATGGCCGCGGTCTATATTCTGCTCCGTCTGTCCGTCATCGCGGTCATGATCGCCCAATTTTTCAACGGTAACTACGAAAATGTGTTCCTGTGTGTCCTGACCCTGGTTCTCTTCATGCTCCCCTCCATGATCGAGCGCCGCTTTGATATCGACCTGCCTGACACGCTGGAAATCGTCATTCTTCTGTTTGCCTATTCGGCGGAAATTTTGGGCGAAATTCAAGCATACTACATCGAGTTTCCCTATTGGGACACGATGCTGCACACCCTCAACGGCTTTCTGTGCGCCGCCATCGGCTTCTCCCTGGTGGATCTGCTGAACCGCCAGGAGCGTGTCTCCCTGAAGCTCTCTCCCTTCTTTATGGCGGTGGTGGCTTTTTGCTTCTCCATGACTGTGGGAGTCCTTTGGGAATTTTTTGAGCATTTTATGGATGTGGTCGTCCATTTCGATATGCAGAAGGACACCATCCTTAACAGTATTTCCACCGTGATGCTCGACCCCAATCACGGCACCAAGGCAATCCTTGTCAAGGACATCACCGACGTGATTCTGGTCCATGGCGACGGGACTCAGCAGGCGCTGGGACTGGGCGGCTATCTGGACGTGGGCCTGTATGACACCATGAAAGATCTGTTTGTGAACTTTATCGGCGCGGTCATTTTTTCCTTTGTCGGTTACTTTTTTGTCAAAAGCCGCGGAAAGGGCCGGTTCGCCCGCCGCTTTATTCCCCGCGTACTGATGGACCAAGAGCGTAAAGCCGTGGATGAGGGCGCCGATCCGGCGGCCATCGCCGAGGCGCTGGACCAGGAGGATTCCGAATCGCAGCCGGAGCCGTAATACATAAAATCCTTTTCCCCGGGTACACTAACCCCGGAGTTCGGAAAAGGAGGAATCATTCCATGGACAACAAGAAGTGTAACCCGAGCATCAAGTGTACCGTCAACAGCTGCGCTTATCACTGCGCCGAGCAGCAGGCCTGTTCGCTCAACGAGATCAAGGTGGGCTGCTGCGACAGCAACGTGTGCAACTGCGCGGAGACCGAGTGCGCTTCCTTCAAACTGGGCGACCACGGAACCAACTGTGGCTGCTGATCTTCCGAGGCCAAAAAACGCGGGCAGCTTCCCGACCGGGAAGCTGCCCGCATCTTGTTTTTCCGCTCTGCTCAAAACGCGTGAACCAACTCGGACATAGCAGAGCAGAACATTCTTTTACGAAATCAACATGGCCAGTGTCCCGGCCACAATCAGCGCCAGCCCGCACCCGGACCGCTTGGTGAGCTTCTCATGGAATACCAGCCAAGAAAAAGCCACCGTGACCAGAATACTCAGCTTGTCGATGGGAACCACCACGCTGGCGGGCCCGTCCTGAAGGGCACGGTAATAGCATAGCCAGGAGGCCCCGGTAGCCAGACCGGACAGGCAGATAAAGGCCAGCTCCCGCCGCGGAACCTGCCGCACCTGCCCGGTCTTGCCGGTGACCAGCACCATAAACCAGGCCATGACCAGCACGACGCCCGTGCGGATGGCCGTACCCAGATTGGACTCCACGCCCTGAATGCCGATTTTTCCTAAAATGGCGGTGAGGCTGGCAAACACAGCCGAGCCGAAGGCATAGAACATCCAGCTCTTTCCCTGGGGGGTGGTTTCGGCCTGCCCGGGCTTTTTCTCAATCATCCAGAATGTGCCCAAGCCAATCAGAATCACGCCAATACCCTGAAACAGGCCGATAGGCTCACCCAGCAGAAGAAAGGCCAGCAGGATGGTCAGTACAGTGCTGGACTTGTCGATGGGCACGACCTTATTCACATCGCCGAGTTGGAGCGCCTTGAAGTAGCACAGCCAGGAAGCGCCGGTGGCCAGACCGGACAGGATCAAAAACAGCAGCGTGGTCCCGTCCAGTCCGCTCAGCTGATCCTGAACCCCCACCAAAAACACCATGATCCACGCAAAGGCCAGCACTACAATGGTACGAATCGCAGTGGCCACTGTGGAATCCGTTTTTCGAATCCCACACTTGGCCAGGATGGCCGTCACTCCGGCGAAAAACGCGGAGCCGACCGCGCATAGAATCCACATTTGAGTTCGCTCCTCTCTGAGTTGCCGGACCTGAATCCGCCTCAATCCGGGCGTCCGCGGTCCCTTTCAGGCCCCTTCTCCGGCGTTTCCAGGTTTAGTATAGCACATGGACCCTGCGGAATCTTAAACAATAGATAAACTAAGGGAGCGGAACGCAGGTCTGCGCGCCGGACTGTGCCGGCGCGGGCATCAGCGCAAGACCGCACCAAACATTCCCCTGCGGCCGACCGGCCCCAGGGGAATGTTTCACATCCTTTATCTCTGGTTTAGAAATAGTTTAACTTTGGATGTTATTCTAGGGAACGCACCTCCCTTGTTGGCCGCATCAATACTTTACCACGCCGGACATTCCCTCGCAGATCAGCTTGGTGGCCAGTTCGATCACGTCCTCCAACGAGAGCTTCTTTCCGTCCGCCACCCACTGCCGGTAGAGAATGGCCGTGATGCTGCCGTAATAGGCGAAAATCAGATTTTCAGACGCCTCATCCAGGCCAAAGACTCCGCGGTTCATCAATTTCCGGTGCCCCATGATCTGCTGGTTGATCCGGTCATAGAAAAACTGATAGCTGCCGCTGCACAGCAGCCGGTCCTGCAGCGGGGACTGAGTGGCCATGTACTCAAAAAACACCCGGATCATCCGGCGAATGTCCGCCATCTTTGTGTAGGAAACCTGCTTTTCGATGAACTCCCCGGCGATCTCATCCTGCAGCTCCTGCAGCAGCGCGTCCATGGAGTCATAGTGCAGATAAAAGGTATTCCGATTGATCATGGCCCGCTGGGTCAGTTCCTTGATGGTAATGTCCGGATAGTCCATCTCCATAATCATGGCGCAGAAGGCATCCCGGATGGCCTTTTTGGTGCGGATCACCCGCAGGTCGGTCTTTCCCTGTCTCATCGTTTGATTCTCCAGTTTGAATTTTTTGTGACTTTCTGAGCACAACACGCCTTCGTGCCGCATAAGCGGCAGGCCGTTCCCTCCTACCCATTGAGCAAAACAAGGCGCTGGCATTATAATAGGCACAGGCTCAATAAAATATTTGGGCTTATTATAATAGGAACCAGGAGGCATGTCAAGCGATGAAGGTGAGTGACGATGCGTAAGGCTGTAATCGTCTATTATTCCATGGACGGAAATACGCAGCAGATCGCGGAGGACCTCACGGCGCACAAGCACTGGATCGCCCAGGTGACCGATGCGGATCGGGCGGCGCATCAGGAGTTCTTGGCCCGCGCCAGTCAAATGCCGCCGGACGCCTGGCAGCACCTGATTCGAATCACCGATTCCTGTGTCGGCTGCGGAATTTGTACGGAGGTCTGCCCCTCCGCCTCCATCTGTCTGGAGCACGGGCGGGCGGTCCACCACCCCGGCAACTGCCAAGCCTGTCTCTCCTGTGTCCACAACTGCCCGGAGAAGGCCATCGGTCTGACGATTCCGGAGAAAAATCCCCAGGCGCGCTACCGCAACGAGCATATCCAGCTGGCGGAGATCATCTGTGCCAACCGTCAGCTTCCTTAAATCGAAACCAGGAGGTCATTTTCATGCATGAATTTGTCTATACCTATCCCACCGCCGTCTACTTTGGCGAAGGAGCCGCAATAAAACATCTGAAAGCGCTTGTGTCCGGGTACGGCAGGACTGTCCTGCTGGCCTATGGCGGAGGCTCCGTCAAGGCCAACGGCATCTACGACGAGCTGAAGGGGCTGCTGGAAGCGGCCGGTAAGGAAGTCGTGGACTTCTCCGGCATCATGCCCAACCCCACCTACACCAAGGTGCAGGAGGGGGCCCGGCTGGTCCGGGAATGCGGCGTGGACTTCATTCTGGCCGTAGGCGGCGGCAGCGTGGTGGACTGCTGCAAGGTAATCTCCGCTCAGGCGGTACTGGACGAGGACATCTGGGCTATGGAGTATCAGCAGGGGAAATTCCCCACCGCCGGCATCCCCATGGGCGCGGTGGTCACCGCCTCCGGCACCGGCGCGGAGATGAACTCCGGCGCGGTCATTACCTGCGAGGATAAGAACTGGAAGGGGCCCATTCTGGGAATTGCCGCTGTATTTGCCATCCTCGACCCGGCCTACACCGCGTCCGTGCCCGCCATGCAGGTCCTCTCCGGGGCCTTCGACACCCTGAGCCATGCCATGGAGAACTATCTGGGCCAGTCCGACCGGGACAATGTATCCGACGATGTGGCCCTGGCCATCATGAAAAATACGGTGGTAAATATGCGCCGCCTGCTGGTGGACATCCACGACATGCAGGCCCGGGGCAACCTCATGTGGGACTCTGCCATGGCGGAGAACGGCATCTTAAAGGTGGGCCGCCTCACCGACTTCCAGGCTCACCAGATCGAACACCAGCTGGGCGCCTACACCAACTGCAACCACGGCCAGGGGTTGGCGGTGATTCATCCGGCCTATTACCGCCGCATCGTCCAGGATGCCGAAGCGAAATTTGCCCGGTTTGGTAAGGAGGTCTTCGGCGTGGACGGCGCCGAGGCCGCCGTGGAGGCCCTGGCCGCGTTCATTCAGGAGTGCGGCCTGCCCACCAAACTCTCCCAGCTGCGCTCCAAGGTGGAGATCACCCCGGAGGTATTGCGGAAGGTGGCGGACACCTGCAACCTGATCCCCAGCGGGCCCCGTCCGCTAAGCCGGGACGAGATCTATGAACTCCTGATGGAGTGCCGGCAAAAGACCGGGGCCGTCCGCTTTGCGCCGCAGGGGCCAGGCGGTGCGAAGCGGACGGAACGAAAATCCCGTGGAGGTCCTGTTCGTGAACCCCTATCAGAAGCTTATCTCCAATACCGCCCTGTTCGGGCTCAGCACCTTTGGAGCCCGTTTTTTGACCTTTCTCCTGACGCCCTTTTATACCCGCGTCCTCTCCAGCACGGAATACGGCGTGACCGACCTGCTGCTTCAAACCGGCAATCTGATCATCCCCCTGGCGTCCGTCGGGGTGGCAAACGCGGTGATTCGGTATGGACTGGAGCGGAACTCCGACAAGAGCGAGGTCTTTACCACCGGGATTCTGACCGATTTGGCCGGTTTTCTGATTCTGCTCCTGGCGGCGCCGCTACTGGGACAAATTCCGTTCCTCTCCGGTTCTGTGTGGCTGGTGCTGCTTTATGTGCTGATGGCCAACATCCATTCGGTCTGCAACCAGTTTGCGCGGACCATGGGCCATGTGCGACTCTTTGCCCTGGACGGGATTTTGCGCACGGCGCTGACCATCGTGTTCAACATCCTGCTGCTGGCGGTGTTCCCCATGGGGGTCACGGGCTATGTGATGGCCAACATTCTGGCGGACGGTATCACCACGGTGTTTGTGTTCCTCCGGGCCGGCCAGTGGCAGTATCTGCATCTGTCCTCTGTGACCCGGCGCGGCGCGGCCCGAATGCTGCGGTACAGCGCGCCGCTGGTGCCCACCAACCTCTGCGGCTGGATCATCAACATCTCAGACCGCTACCTCATCGCGCTGCTGGTGGGGAGCGCCGCCACCGGAATCTATGCGGTCTCCAACAAAATCCCCACCGTTTTGCCGACCGTGGCCAATATCTTCACCTCCGCCTGGCAGCTCTCTGCCCTGGCGGAACAGCCAAAGGCGGAAAAAGAGCGGTTCTTCTCCAACGTCTTCGTCGTCTATTCTGCCATCGCCTTTGTGGTGGCGTCCGGCGTTATTCTGACTGCCCAGATCTCCACCCGGATGCTGGCGGCTCCGGCCTACTATGAGGCGTGGCACTATGTGCCGGTTTTGACGCTGGCCACCACCTTCGCCTGTCTGGGCTCCTTCCTGTCCTCCATTTATATGGTGGAGCAGCGCAGCGCCGCCACACTGGTCACAACGATGCTGGGCGCGGCGGCCAACGTCGTGGGAAATCTCATTTTGATCCCGCTCTGGGGCTCCATGGGGGCGGCCCTCTCCACCCTGTTCAGCTATATTCTGATCTTCGGCGTGCGGGCGGTCCACACCCGCTCCATGCTTCGGATTCACTGGGACATTCCAAAGGCCGCCGCAAGCGTCCTGCTTCTGGTTGTCCAGTGCCTGCTGATCGAACGCGCCGTTCCCCTGTGGCCGCTGTGGTCCGTCCTCTGCTTTCTGGGCGTGACCGCAGTCAATTTCCAGCCGCTGTGGAGCGCGCTCCAGAAGGCCGTACACCACTAACCCCATCTCCGGGAACCTGCAAAAAGCAGGACACGCCTTGTCTGCGTGTCCTGCTTTTTGGTCTCTTGGGGGCATCCTATTTTCTCCGTAAAGGCAAACTGCCGAATCGTTTCTGAGAGAAATCAATCATAGCGGTCAAGGCCCCGGTGGGTGTCTCCGTTCGCTGGCACAAAGCGGACCCCCTCCGGCATTTCACCGAAGGGGGTCTACTCTGCGCGGGTCAGGAGATGCGGTCCAAAATCACGTCCAGAAGGTGCAGAGGGGACAGCTGATAGGAGTTGAAATCGCGAATCAGTTCCAGGGCAAAGTCCGGCCGGGTGGTGACGTCGTGAACTACCTGCAGCAGAACGGAGCGGTCTACATCTGTCTTGCAGGCCATGATCCCATAGGCGAACCGGTCCGGTTCCCGGCAGGGCTCCACGATAACAAAGTATTCAATGCCGTCCGAAAGCTCCTCCTCCGCCTCCTGATCGTCACGGAGCAGGTCCTTCAGGGACACGCGATAGCCGGTTTCGATTTGCGACAAGATTCCGACGGTGACATTCGCCTGCGCGCGCTCGATCATGCCGATGGTTTTTTCGCTGACCCCGCATAGCTCCGCCGCTTTCTCCTGCGAATAGCCGCGCTGCACTCTTATGGATTTCAGATTGTTGCCGAGCAATGAAAGATCCATTGGCCTAATCCCTCCTCAATGCTATATGATAATATGGAGGAAAAGGAAGAACAAGGAAGTATAATTCCTTTTTGTGGAGGATTAGGATGGATTATGGAAGCGTAAACAGACTGAGCTGCTCTGCGGGACGCTCCCTCTTTTGGACATGTTCCCGACGGACGGAAGCCGGCAGGTCCTTCAGGAAGGGGGACAACTCCGGGCCGGCCGTGAGAATCAGCTCCTCCCGGGCCCGCGTCATGCCCACATAGAGCAGCCGCCGCTCCTCCCCGCCGTCCGCAGGACGGCCGGGCCGCTCCAGCGGGAGCGCTCCGGCATCCAGTCCGGCCACAAACACCACCGGGAACTCCAGGCCCTTGGAGGCGTGGAGGGTCATAAGGCGCACAGCGCCGGATTCCCACCCCTTGCCGTCCGCGCGGCGCAGGTCCGCCTCTTCGCCGAGAATCAGGGCGCGCCAGAGGGAAGCCACACTGTCATAGAGAGCCGCTGTGCTGAGCAGCCGCTCCAGGGCCGGTGTGGAACCGAATTGGGCGATCCAGCGGCCGATCTGCTCCCGGGGCTTCTCCTTCGCAGGAAGGGGGAACCACTGGGCGGCCCGCTGCGCCCAGGCCTGCAAAGGCGGGATCTCCGCGACGGCGGATTCCAATGCTTCGGGCTCGGTGTTCCGCCAAAGCGCCCGGGCCTGGGGAATCAGGTCCTCCGGGCAGTGCCACAGCAGGCGCAGGGCGGTCTCCACCGCAGCAAGATCGGTCCGGTCGGACAGGCTGTGCAGAAAGGCTAGGGCGCCCCGGATCTCATCCGCCTCCAGTACCGCGTCCCAACCGCTGACGAGACAGGGGATTCCGTCGTGGTGCAGGCAGGATTCCAGCTGTTCCAGCTGCCGGTGGGTGCGGCAGAGCACCGCGATATCAGAAAAGGAGCGGCTTCCCCGCTCCGCCCCCAGGGCCTGGGCCTCCAGCATATCCACGCCGCCGGTCATCCGGCTGATCTCTTTGGCGACGAACACGCCCTCGGCAAAGCTGCTCTCCGCCTGAACCAGCCGGACCGCCGGGCCGGAGGGGCAGCGCGGCGTGAGGGCAGGCGCATCCCCCGAATCACGGGTCAGGACCGCCTGGGCGGCGTTCAGAATCTCCGGCGAAGAGCGGTAATTCTCTTGAAGTGCGATCTCCCGCAGGGCCGGAAAGTCCCCACGCAGGCGCTGGAAGCAGCGGCCGCTGGCGCCCCGGAATCCGTAGATGGACTGGTCCGGATCGCCGATGACGAACAGGCTCTGGCCGCCCTGATGCCAGCGGAGGAGCAGCTCATACTGCACGTCGTTGATGTCCTGGAACTCGTCCACCAGCAGATGCCGGAAGGCCCGCCGCCCCGTGGTGTCCACCTTCCGCGCCTCCAGCAGCAGGTCGTCAAAATCCAGGGCGCCTGCGGCCCGGAGGCGCGCGCAGTAAGCGTCGTACAGCTCCTGGGACAGATCCGCGTCCTCCGGAGACGCCCCATTCTTGATCTGGGAGACCGCCCGTAGGACGCTTCCGGGGCGCTTCCGGCTGTGCAGTGCGCCGCAGGCCTGTGCGGCCAGGTCCAGCGTCGTCATGCGGCCCGCCAGCCGGACGTCCCCCAGCAGCTCCAGGCAGATGGCATGGAAGGTGCCGATGGTCATGCGCGCCACGGCGCGCTTGTCCCCAAGGCGCGCTTCCAGACGGCGGCGCATCTCTTCGGCGGCCTGATTGGTAAAGGTGACGGCGGTGATCTCCTCCGGCCGTACCCCCTTCTCCTCCACCAGCCAGGCAATGCGGGCGGTCAGCGTATTGGTCTTTCCCGTCCCCGGCCCGGCCACCACCGCCACCTCAGCCTCCTCTGCCGTCACCGCCGCCTTCTGCTGGGGATTAAGGGCGGCGGGATGCGCGCCCTGGGCTGTCCGTCCCGCCGCAGCGGAGGCTCGCTTGGCGGAGCCGGTGCGTTTGGCCGGGCGGCGGGCCGTCTCAGGCACGAACAGGGAGAGCTGGCCGTTGAGCCGCTCCCGTTCCGCCGGCGTGAGCAGGGAGATGACCCCGTATTCCCCGTCAAAGCCGGGCCGGCGCTCCACCTGCCCCAGCCGGAGGCGGCGGATTCCCTCCGCCACGCAGGGGCCTGCCGCCGCTTCAATGTCCGGAATCGGCGTCTCCCGCAGGATCTGAAATTCCGGTCCCAGGGTGCGGAGCATCTGCTCATACAGGGCCTGCGTCTGCTTTCCGGCGGCGGAGTGCCCCGTGGAAGCGGCGATCACCTCGGGCAGCGGGGCCAGGCTCTCGTAGGGCTTGGCCCCGGAAGGACGGAATCCGGCGGGACGGTCGGCCAGTTCCTCGACCCGGTGCTCCACCCCGATGGTCAGCTTTTTGCCGCAGACCGGACACAGGCCGCCCCGCTGCTCGGTCTCCGCCGGCGTCAGGCACACACCGCAGTTCCGGTGTCCGTCCAGATGGTATTTGCCCTCCTCCGGGAAGAACTCCACCGTGCCCAGAAAGCCCTCACCGGTGCGGAGGGCGTGGAGCAGCTCCGGATAGGAGAGCCCGGTATCCAGCCGGTCGGCCTCCCGGCCCAGCTTGGCGGGCGAATGGGCGTCGGAATGGGACACCAGGGTAAGGCCGTCCAGCTGGGAAACCCGCCAGTTCATGGGCGGGTCGGAGGAGAGTCCCGTCTCCACCGCATGAATCTGAGGCGTCAGGTCGCCGAAGCACTCCTCCAGAGAGTCAAAGCCGGAAAACGCGCCAAACACCGAAAAATGGGGCGTCCAGATGTGGGCCGGAATCAATTCCGCGTCCGGGCAGGTCTCCAGAGTCAGCTCCAGCAGGTCCCGGCTGTCCAGCCCTAAAATGGGCCGTCCGTCCGAGTGGAGGTTCCCGATGGCCTCCAGCCGGGCGGCAAGCTCGTCGGCCGCCTCCAGACTGGGCAGCAGGATCACATTATGTACCTTGCGGGTCTTACCATGCCGCTTATAGATGGAACTGATCTCCCCGGAGACCACAAAGCGGGGCGTTTCCCCCGGGGCCTCGTCCGGCAGTCTTGCCTCCTCCCGGAGGGTGTAGAAGCCCGAGCCGTCGGGTATCAGCAGCTCCTTCCATTCGGCGCGCCAGGCCGGGTGGGTGAAATCCCCGGTCCCCACCAGCTGGATCCCCTTGCGCCGGGCCCACCAGTCCAGGTGGGGCAGGTCGCAGTCCCGGCTGGTGGCGCGGGAAAAGCGGGAGTGGATATGGAGATCGGCAAAATACATCGGGGCAGCCTCCTTCCGGACACGAGGGCGTCTCCGGTTCTGATTGGTTCCATTATACCCCTGTTTCAGGCTGGAAGCAATGCCGGACCGCAGGAGGCCCGTGTCCGGTCCCCGCAGTCCGGCCCACAGCGTGCGCTTACAGGAAGGCCTGGAGCTGTGTGACGTTCGCCTGCTCCGTGGACAGCAGGCGATTGGCCAGCGTCCGGACCGGCCGGTCGTTCCCCCGGTAGTCGTGCAGATGCTGGAGCGTCTTGCTGATACCCGCATTATTCCCCTGGATGGTCATTTCCGCGATTTTGGAGGTTGAGCGGTCCAAAAGCAGCTTCCCGGCGGACATGAGCTCGGCAGAAGCTTTCGCCACGGTGCCGACTGAAGCGGGCTCCTCGCCCCGCTTGTGGAGCAGCTCCGCCGCAGAGTGGCTGAGCTTTTGATACTCGGCCATCTGGTCCTTCAGGACCGTGCGCAGAGCCGGGTCCTCCGCGTATTCGATCACCGCCTGAATCCCTTCGCAGCCCATCTCCGCCGTCTTGTGGATATATTGCAGCAGTTCCGTTTCCGGCAGCATAACATCACCTCGCCCTTAGTCTGTCCGCCCAGATCCAAACCATACGGGATCCGCGCCAGATTTCCGGAAAAGGCAAAATGCAATGTGATAATCTGCAAGCGGAAAGCCGGGACACGAATCGGCGCCTGGAAGATTGTACAAAAGAAGGACATACACCGCGGATGTCCTTGGGCGGAACGGCAGGAAATCAGTTCTGCCCCGAAAAAGATTGTTAAAAAAATTGACAACTTTATGTTCGTGAAGTAAAATAATTGTGTATCAACCTTTGGAAAGAACCGATGTGATAGTCATGAAGAAAGCAAAAATTTCCACGGCCGTCATCCGGCGGCTGCCGCGTTATTACCGCCACCTGGACGACCTGTACCGCAGCGGGACCATTCGAATCTCCTCCAGCGCGCTGGCCAGTTCCATGGGCCTGACCGCCTCCCAGATCCGGCAGGACCTGTCCTGCTTCGGCGAATTTGGACAGCAGGGGTACGGGTATAATGTGGAGCGTCTCCGGGCGGAAGTGGCGGATATTCTGGGTATGAACGAGCACCATACGGCGATCATTCTGGGCGCGGGCAACCTGGGCCGGGCCCTGATCGAAAACTTCCCCTTCCGGATGAACGGCTTTCGCCTGATCGCCGCCTTTGATGTGGAGCCCACGGTAGTGGGCACCCGCCTGGGCGGAATCCCGGTGTACCATGTGGATATGCTGGAGACCTTCATCGCAGAGCACCCGGTCAGCGTCGGCGTTTTGACTGTGCCGGCGGTGGTGGCGGTCAATACCGCGCAGCGGCTGGTGAACGCCGGGGTCAAGGGCGTATGGAATTTCACCAATATGGAACTGCCTATCACCCAGTCCGACGTCAAGGTGGAGAACGTCCACTTTGCGGACAGTCTACTTACCTTAAGCTACATGATCTCTGAGGAGCAGCCATGAACAAACGAATCCTGCCTTGTCTGCTGGCGGGGGTGCTTCTTCTCTGCGGTGTACAGGCCTATGCCGCAGGCGGCGCGTCCGACTCGCTGGTTTCCGTCAGCTATCTCAACAACACCTTCCTGCCGGCGCTGCAGCAGACGCTTCAGGCCCGGGCAAAAACCTCCACCCAGGCGGTCTACGATGCAGCCATTGAGCGGCTGGACGGTCTTGGCAACTCCTATCTGGCCTCCCTCGGCGGGGCGGAAAGCGATTCCGACTGGAATTACAGCACCTCCGCGGCGGCGCAGACCGTCAAGCGGGGCGACACCCTTACCCTGGCCGCCGGCGCGACGCTGGTGTGGATCGAGGGAGCCGCCACCGCCTCGGCGACTCTGGTCGATGCCACCACCGGGGCCGAGGTGTCCGCAGGCACTCGGCTGACCTCCTATCACCGCTATATCAACGGCGGGGAGGGCACTTCCGTGACAATCAGCGTTCTGTCTGACGCCGCCTCGGCGACTGTGGAGGGCGCCTGGAGCAAGACGGAGAGCAGTGAGGACGTAACCGGCTTTACCGACCTGGTCCAGTCGAAGGACTGGTTTTATGACGCGGTCCGCTATGTGACGGAGCAGGGCCTGTTCCAGGGTGTGACGGCCACACAGTTTGCACCTACCGCCACCATGGACCGCTCCATGCTGGCCACGGTGCTCTACCGCATGGAGGGGCAGCCGGCCATGGCCTATCAGGGGACCTTCCCAGATGTGGCCGACGGCCAGTGGTACACGGTCGGAATCGAGTGGGCGGCCGCCAACGGAATCGTCAACGGCCTGGGCGATGGGACCTATGGCCCCGCAGTGAGCATCACCAGAGAACAGATCGCCTCCATGCTCTACCGCTATGCCGGGACGTATCGGGGGCTGGACGTCTCCCAGACGGGCGATTTGACCGTCTACGCCGACTACCAGCGGGTGAGCGACTGGGCACAGGAGGGTATGAGCTGGGCGGTCGGAGCCGGAATCATCAGCGGCGCCGACGGCGGTACGCTTCTCCCCGGCAACAACGCCTCCCGGGCCGAGGTAGCGACGATGCTCCAGCGTTTCCAGAACTGGGCAAACGGAACTTAAATGCAGAATCTGGTGCCGCCTGTTCCGGGCGGCACCATTTTTGCGCCCCGGCATAAGATAGGACTGAGACGGCGCAGAGCGGCAAAGCCCGCCGGGCTCAATCTTGATTAGGAGGTACTTCAAACATGGGGTGCAATAACGGTTGCGGTTGGGGCGGCGGCAGCTGCCTGTGGATTATCATTATCCTGGTGGTCCTGTGCTGCTGCTGTGGCGGCGGCTGGAGCGGAAACAATAACAACTGCTGCTGTGGCGGCTGCGGCTGCGGTGGCTGCGGTGGCTGCGGCTGTGACAACGGCTGCGGCTGCTGAGACGATCCATAGCGGAAGACGACCTGCCTGGGGCGGAGCGAATGCTCCGCCCCAAAATTTTTTCGAAAAAGGGGAAAATAATGCTTGCATTTTGCCGGCAAGTATGCTAATATAATTAAGCTGTCGATGAAGAAACAGTTTGAGACAGTATGCGGCTGTAGCTCAGCTGGATAGAGTGTTTGGCTACGAACCAAAAGGTCGGGGGTTCGAATCCCTTC
>DXYV01000046.1 GCA_019415645.1 Clostridiales bacterium | reverse complement strand
GCGAAGTCCTGCCCGACGGGACCAAGGGCGAGCTGGTGTTCACCTCCCTGACCAAAGAGGCATTCCCCCTGCTGCGCTACCGCACCCGCGACATCTGCGTGCTGGACCGCTCCCCGTGTCCCTGCGGCCGCACCCATGTGCGCATGGCCAAGCCCATGGGCCGCAGCGACGATATGCTCATCATCCGCGGCGTGAACGTGTTCCCCTCCCAGATCGAGACGGTGCTGCTCAACCACGGCTACTCCGCCAACTATCAGATCATCGTGGACCGGGTGAACAACTCGGATACCCTGGACGTGCAGGTGGAGATGACCCCCGAGCTCTTCTCCGACACGGTCACCGAGGTGTCAGGCCGGGAGCGGGAGCTGGTGGACGCCCTCAAGTCCATGCTGGGCATCAAGGCAGAGGTCCACCTGGTGGCGCCCAAGTCCATCACCCGCAGCGAGGGCAAGGCGGTCCGCGTCATCGACAAGCGCAAGCTGGTGTAAGGAGGCAAGAACTATGACAGTCAATCAGATTTCGGTCTTTCTGGAGAACAAGCCCGGCCAGCTGGCCGAGCTCACCCGGGCCCTGAGCGAAAACGGCATCAGCCTGCGGGCCCTGTCCATTGCCGACACCCGGGATTACGGCATCGCCCGCCTGATGGTGGACGATCCCTACAAGACTGCCCTGGTGCTCAAGGAGGGGGGCTGGGTGTCCAAGATGACCCCTGTGCTGGCGGTGCAGATGCCCGATCAGCCCGGCGCGCTGGAGCAGATTCTGGACGTGCTGGCCCGCAGCGGCATTGATCTGGAGTATATCTACGCCTTCCTCTCCCATAAGATCAACTCCGCCTGCCTGGTCATCCGGGCCGAGAACAACGAGAAGGCGGCCAAGGTGCTGACCGAGCACGGAATCGCCCTGGTCAGCCAGGAGGAGCTGTATAAGATTTAAGCGCTGAGAAGCCGGGAGCAGCGGCACGGTGAGCCGCGCAGACCGGAAAACAGGCGGGCCGCAGGCCAGCGGCATTTCCGGCGGAGCGGCGAACAGCGACCGCGTCGCGGAAGCTCCGAAGCGTGAGGGGGAAGCCCCGCGCCCTGTTCCGCGGCGGCGCCTCGGACGGAATGGAGCGCACCTCGGTGCGGGCCGGTTCCCCTGCACCGGGGTGCGCTTTTGACCGGGAGGAATTGCAGAAAAAATTCGTATATTTTCCTTTACATCAGGCGAAAACTATGATAAAATCAGCGTTGCGCCAAATCTGGTGCGCATGCCCTCCGCTTAGTTTGGGGAAAGCAGCGCGGTCACATCCGTGTCTCCACCCGCCCGATACTCAGCGCCGCGGCACTATTTTCAGAAAGGTGGAACCAAACCATGATCCGTAAGGACGAAAAGACGGCCGTTATCGAGGCCAACCGCACCCACGAGACCGACACCGGCTCTCCCGAGGTGCAGATCGCCATTCTCACCGCCCGCATCAACGAGCTGACCGAGCACCTGAAGATTCACATCCATGACAACCACAGCCGCCGCGGCCTGCTGAAGATGGTCGGTAAGCGCCGCAAGATGCTGGACTATCTGGCCAAAAAGGACATCGAGCGTTACCGCGCAATCATCGCGAAACTCGGCATCCGTAAGTGAGAACGTGAAAAGGGCGGTGCCTGCGCACCGCCCTTTCTTGCCGCTGGGCAAGACGAAAAAACGACCCGCACAGGGCCGCACGCCTTTAGCAGTTGAACGTACCTCCACCCCGTGGCGGCAGGTTCAAGTGCTAAAAACGGGAGTCCCTGTGCGCCGCATGAAAGGAGAACATTATGTCAACTATCATCAAGCACAAGGAATTCCCCAACCGCAAGCTCTATCAGATGGAGCTGGCCGGCCGCCCGCTGAAGATCGAGATCGGCAAGGTGGCCGAGCTGGCCAGCGCCTCCGCCATGGTCACCTATGGCGAGACCACCGTGCTGGTGGCGGTCACCGCCGCACCCCGTCCCCGGGACGGCGTGGACTTCTTCCCCCTGTCTGTGGACTTTGAGGAGAAGCTGTACGCCGTGGGCCGCATCCCCGGCTCCTTTATGCGCCGGGAGGGTCAGCCCTCTCTACCCGCCGTGCTGGCGGCCCGCGTCATCGACCGCTCCATCCGGCCCCTGTTCCCCTATGACTTCCGCAACGACGTGGTGGTCACCTGCACCGTCATGAGCGTGGATTACGACTGCTCCCCCGAGCTGACCGCCATGATCGGCGTGTCCGCCTGCCTGTCCTACTCTGAGATCCCCTGGGCCGGCCCCATCGGCTGCCTGGAGATGGGCTATGTGGACGGCCAGATCGTCACCAACCCCACCCAGGAGCAGAAGCACAATTCCAGCCTGGACCTGACCGTGGCCGCCAGCCGGGAGAAGGTCATCATGATCGAGGCGGGCGCCAAGGAGATTCCCGACGACATCATGTATGACGCCATCGTCCGCGCCCACGAGGAGATCAAGGCTCAGATCGACCTGATTGACACCATCGTGGCCGAAATCGGCAAAGAAAAGATGACCTACGACCACGCCGACTTCGATCAGGAGCTGTTCGACAAGATCGTGGCCGCCACCATGGACGAGGCCAAGGCCGCCATGGACACCGACGACAAGAACGTGCGTGAAGAGCGCTGGAACAAGCTCATTGACCACTGGCACGAGCTCTTCCTGGAGGACTATCCCGAGATGGACAAGTACCTGGAGGAGATCACCTACAAGTTCCAGAAGAAGATCGTCAAGGCCTGGCTGCTGGAGGGCCACCGGGTGGACGGCCGCGCCAAGAACGAGATCCGTCCCCTGGCCGCCGAGGTGGGCGTGCTGCCCCGCGTCCACGGCTCCGGCCTGTTCACCCGCGGCCAGACCCAGGTGCTCTCCGTCTGCACCCTGAACACCCTCTCCGCCGCCCAGAAGCTGGACACCATCTGGGAGGAGGAGGAGAAGCGGTATATGCACCACTACAACTTCCCCGCCTACTCCACCGGCGAGGCCCGGGCCGCCCGCTCCACCAACCGCCGCGAGAAGGGCCACGGCGCCCTGGCCGAGCGCGCCCTGGAGCCGGTGATCCCCTCCGTGGAGGAGTTCCCCTATGCCATCCGCGTGGTCTCTGAGGTCCTCTCCTCCAACGGTTCCACCTCCCAGGGCTCCATCTGCGGCTCCACCCTGGCCCTCATGGACGCCGGCGTGCCCATCAAGGCCCCGGTGGCCGGCATCTCCTGCGGCCTGATTCAGGACGACGACGGCGGCTTCACCACCTTCATCGACATTCAGGGCGTGGAGGACTTCCACGGCGAGATGGACTTCAAGGTGGCCGGCACCAAGGCCGGCATCACCGCCATCCAGATGGACATCAAGAACGACGGCCTCTCCCACGCCATCATCAAGGAGGCCCTGGAGATCACCCGGGACGCCCGCTACGCCATTCTGGACGAGATCATGCTGCCCTGCATCTCCGCCCCCCGGGCCGAGGTAGCGGAGACCGCCCCCAAGATGGTCAAGATGAAGATCGACGTGGACAAGATCCGCGAGGTCATCGGTTCCGGCGGCAAGGTCATTCAGAAGATCACCGCCGAATCGGGCGCCAAGATCGACATCGAGGACGACGGCACCATCTATATCGCCGGCGTGAACAAGGCCTCCTGCGACGCGGCCAAGAAGATGATCGAGACCATCGTGTTCGTGCCCGAGGTGGGCCAACTGTACTACGGCAAGGTGGTGCGCATCCTGCCCTTCGGCGCGTTCGTGGAGCTGGCTCCCGGCAAGGACGGCATGGTGCACATCTCCAAGCTCTCCAACCGCCGGGTGGAGAAGTGCGAGGACGTGGTCAACATCGGCGATATGATTTGGGTCAAGGTCACGGACATCGACGAGAAGGGCCGGGTCAACCTGTCCTACAAGGACGCCCTGAAAGAGCTGGAAAAGCAGGGCGCCAAGAAGTAAGAACCCCATCCCAACCGCGAATTGGCGGGCGGACTCCCCACCGGGAGACCGCCCGCTGTTTTTATCTCCCGCCAGACCGCGCAGTCCGGGGCCCTTTCCAGCCCCGCGCGAGAAGAAATCCGGGCAAAACCGACCGCAGCCCTTGACTTTTGGCCGGGAAAGGAGTATTCTTTACTTCAATGGATAAATGCGTTAAACTACGAAAGCGATGAAAGGATGATAAGCGTGCCAATCACGGCTCTGCTGGAACAAAACTGTAAGCTCTTTGGGGACGATGTGGCGCTGGTGGAACTCAACCCGGAGATCAAGGACAACCGCCGCATGACCTGGAAGGAATATGACCTGATGCAGCCCGCCCCCGTGGGGCCCTACCGGCGGGAGATCACCTGGAACATTTTCAACGAGAAGGCCAACCGCTTCGCCCACCTGCTGCTGGAGCGGGGCATCAAGAAGGGGGATAAGGTGGCCATCCTGCTGATGAACTGCCTGGAGTGGCTGCCCATCTACTTTGGCATCCTCAAGACCGGCGCCCTGGCCGTGCCCCTGAATTTCCGCTACTCCTCGGACGAGATCAAATACTGCCTGGACCTGGCGGAGGTGGATGTGCTGGTGTTCGGGCCCGAGTTCATCGGCCGGGTGGAGGAGATTGCCGACGACATCATCCGCAACCGCCTGCTGTTCTACGTGGGGGACAACTGCCCCTCCTTTGCCGAGGACTACACCAAGCTGACGGTGAACTGTTCCAGCCGGGACCCGCTGATTCGGGTGGACGACGAGGACGAGGCCGCCATTTACTTCTCCTCGGGCACCACCGGCTTTCCCAAGGCCATTCTCCACCGGCACCAGGCCCTGATGCACGCGGCGAAGGTGGAGCAGAAGCACCACGGCCAGACCAAGGACGACGTGTTCCTGTGTATCCCGCCCCTGTACCACACCGGAGCCAAGATGCACTGGTTCGGCTCCCTGCTCTCCGGAGGCAAGGCGGTGCTCCTCAAGGGCACCACGCCCGAGTGCGTGCTGGACGCGGTGAGCCGGGAGGGCTGCACCATCGTGTGGCTGCTGGTGCCCTGGGCCCAGGACATTCTGGGCGCCCTGGACCGGGGAGAGCTGAAGCTGGAACACTTCCAGCTGGACCAGTGGCGGCTGATGCACATTGGCGCCCAGCCGGTGCCCCGCTCTCTCATCAAGCGGTGGAAGGAATATTTCCCCAACCACCAGTACGACACCAACTACGGCCTGTCCGAGTCCATCGGGCCGGGCTGCGTCCACCTGGGCGTGGAGAACATCCACAAGGTGGGCGCCATCGGCGTGCCCGGCTACGGATGGAAGGCCCTCATTGTGGATGAGAATCACAAGCCCGTGGTCCAGGGCCAGGTGGGCGAGCTGGCGGTCAAGGGCCCGGGGGTCATGGAGTGCTACTACAACGACCCGGAGGCCACCGCCGCCGTGCTCCAGAACGGCTGGCTGTACACCGGCGATATGGCCATGCAGGATGAGGACGGCTTCTACTTCCTGGTGGACCGGAAGAAGGACGTGATCATCTCCGGCGGCGAGAACATCTACCCCGTGCAGATCGAGGATTTCCTCCGCGGCCTGGAGGCGGTGAAGGACGTGGCGGTCATCGGCCTGGCCGACAAGCGGCTGGGCGAGATCTCCGCGGCCATCATCGAGGTGAAGGAGGGCTGCACCCTCACGGAGGAGGAGGTCAACGCCTTCTGCCAGGAGCTGCCCAAGTATAAGCGGCCCCACCGGGTGATTTTCGCCCCGGTGCCCCGCAACCCTACCGGCAAGATCGAGAAGCCCAAGCTGCGGGCGATGTACGGCGCCACCCGGCTGGTGGAGGCGCAGAACAAGGGATAAGCGTGACTGTGCCCGCCGGGATGGGCGGCGCACTCCGCTGGTAACATGCACGCGCCCCGGGCCTTCGGCCCGGGGCGCTGTTCTTATGTCCCGGTCGGCATCCTGGCCGGGCCGTAATCCAGAAAATAGAGGATTCTTCCATCCTCCATCCGATGGGAAAACAGGGTGCGTTCGTCGGTCAGGATTTCCTCCCGTTCGGTAAGCCCCGTGAGATAGAACTGCCGCCGCGGATGCTCGCCGAAGCTCGGGGCCTTCTCGCTGAAGGGAATCCAGAGATTTGGTCCGTCCCAGGCTTCGCTGCCATAGACCTGCGCGGTCTCCAGGACTTCCTCCGGCGTGTTCCAGGGCGGGGGGAAAAGCGTCGCGCCGCCTTCCTCCACCAGGGTCCCGGCGGTCAGGTCGTAGGCGTATGAAAGCTCCGCCTCCCACCAGCCCCTCAGCAGGGGGAGTGAGCTGACGGAATACTCCTGATAAAACCGAATCTGGCCGTCCTGCACAGCGATTACATAGCGGACGTCCCCGCCGATCCGGGTATAGGTCTCATACTCCGGCTGATAGACGAACAAGGTGTCCGCGTTTCGCGGGTGGATGGCGCCATGGGTGACGCAGAAGCCCCCGGTCAGAAGGAGGACGAGCACGGCCAGGACAAAGAGACCCAGGCATACAAGAAAAACGGTGTCTTTGATTTGTTCTTTTTTTTCTGGGCTGAACCTGCTCATTTATGAGACCCCCTCGCAACGGTTGAACGGAACGATGGCGCGTTTACGGCTCCACTATCTCAGACGCCAGGCGGTGTAGGGGGCCTGCCGCACGGGCATGGCCAGCGTGCCCAGGGGCTGGCTGTCCAGCGCGGCGCGGGCCGAGGCCCAGACCGCCCCGGCCGTCCGGCAGGACTGGGGCGGGGCAGGCACGCCGTTGTCGTGATAGCTGACCAGAAGCTCCAGGGTCAGGCAGTCCCCTACGCCGGAGAGGGTACAGGTATCGTCCGCCGCTATGAGGCATCCGGCCGTGTCCAGCGGGAGCAGCGCCCCGCCGTGAAACGACGCGTCCGTCTGGCCCTCCAGGACGCGGAGCGCACAGACCGCCCGCCGGTCCGATGAACACGACAGCTGCCCATAGGAGAGGACCCGCACGACCCCGCTCACATCGTCCGGCGCGGCGTTCGAGTCCAGCGCCACGCGGCTGATGGCCGTGTGTTCGCCCATCCCCACGGCCAGCGTAAGGCCGGAGTAGGTAATGGGCGTTTCCGATACGGGACGGGTCACGCCCCGATAGGTGGCGGTGCAGGCAACGATTTGCAGCCGGACTTGAACCAGCCCGCCTGAAGAGGGCGCGCCGCTCAAGCGATACTCCAGCTGTGCGCGGCTGGTCCAGGTGACGGGCTCGCTGTCCAGCATCGTGGTCCCGGTCAGGACGGGGAAGGTATAGACGGACGCCTCGGCAGACCGCGGAGCTGCCTGGGCCGCCGTCCCGTCCGCCGACAGGACGGCCTGTACCCGCGCCGAATCCCACGTGTGCTCCGGGGAGCTGGCACAGGAGACGCACAGGAGCAGCAGGGCAGCCGTCAGGGCCATGCTTCGCCGGCCCATCACACCGCGCCGCCTCCCGCGCCCTGGGGGCCGGAGGGGTCCGGGCGGTCCTCTTCGGCTTCCGGCCCATCCTCCGGCTGGTCATCCTCCCGGGGGCGGAGGAGGACCAGCGCCACGCCGCCTGCCGCCAGCAGCGGGAGAAATACCGCGCACACGGGGAGCAGATGGGCGCTCTCCACCACCAGACAGCGGAACAGACAGATCAGAAACAGCGCGGCCGCTCCGCACTCCAGAAACGCGGCTGCGTTCCACCGATGATTCATACCAACGCGCCTCCCCTGTCCGGTCATTCCACCCGCTGGATGCTCTCCGCCAGCGCGATCATGCCGTCGTAGTCCTCCCAGGCGTGAATCAGGAATACAATTCCCGCATCCTGGTCAAAGACCAGCATCATATTTCGGTCATCTTCCTCGGTGGCCATATAGACCTCGGCCAGATGGCCGTTGACCATGGTTTTGGTGATGACATGATGCTCGTTGTCCACAGCGATGTTGGCGACGGCCATATAGGTGGCCTTCAAATACATATCGCGGCCCTGATCGTCTACGTAGGTCACGATTTCCTTAAAACTACCGTGCGACTCACGATCAATTTCCTCAAATCCTTCGGGCAGCTCGCCAAAGGTCCAGTGGCCAATCGATTCCTCAGGCTGCTCGCCGGAGAACACATAGCTGTTGTGGGTGCTGTACGACTCCATAAACCAATGATACACCCGTTCCCGGAACGCGGGGCTGACCGCCAGCGCGCCGCCGAAGGTGAGGCAGGCGGCCAGGGCGGCCACCGCCGCCGCCCGCAGGACCCGCTTCCACCCCGGCCGTCCGGCCCGGCGGGCGGCGCGTACCGGGTCGGCCAGCAGGCGGTCCATCCGGCGCAGGTGGCGGTGGGACCAGAGGGGTTCGGCCGGCTCCGGGCCCTCCAGCTCCGCCGACCAGTCCCGGCGGTTGGCCTCCAGCAGCGCAGCCCGCAGCCGCTGGTCAAATTCCGACTCGTTCACAGCTCATATCCCTCCTTCTCCAGCAACTCGCGCAGGGCGTTCCGCCCCCGGTAGAGCCGCTGGGCCACCGTGCTCTCACGCAGGCCCATGCGGCGGGCGATCTCCTGGTTGGAATAGCCCAGCACATACCGCTCCTCCAGCGGACGGCGCAGCCCCTCCGGCAGGGTGCGGATCAGCGCGATCAGCCGCTCCATCCCGTCTGTGCCGTCCGGCGGGGCCGGCGGGTCCCAGCGTTCCGGCTCCGGGGAGACGTACTTGGCCTCCTTGCGCAACTGGTCCCGCGCGGCGTTCTTCACTATAATAACGAGATAAGACCCCAATTCCTTACATGGAATCGCAGAAATTTTTTCAAAATTTTGAATCACGCTGACCATGGCGCTGTGGAGCGCGTCCTCGGCGGCCGCGGGCTCCCTGAGGATGTTCAGCGCCACCTGGTACAGCCGGACCCGCCAAGTCTGGTAGAGACGGGCGAACCGCGCCCGGTCCTCCTCGTCCTCCAGCAGCGCGAGAAACCCTGCCAGCATAGCCCCGCCTCCTTTCCAAACTTCGCTCAATGGGGAGAAATCAGCTCTATTTTATCACATTTCCCGGGAAAAAGGAAACCGGTCCCGGAGATTCTCCGGGACCGGCGCTCCGCGCCGCTTACGTCGTCTCCGTCGGAGCCGCGTCCCCGTTCAGGGCGGCGGTCAGCGGACCGCTGTACACCTCCAGCCAGCGGATCAGCCCCTCGTCGCTGAACTGGAGCTGCCCGGAGAGGACCAGCTCCTCCGCCGGACGGCCCTCTACGGCCAATTCCACGGATGCGTCGAACACATAGGTCTGTTCGTCGCCCTGGTTTTGATCCAGCGTCACGCGCAGCGGCCGCAGGGTGAAGCTCCGGTCCCGCTGCGCCAGATTCAGCAGATGGGCCGGCGGGTCGCCCTTCAGGATGTTTTCCAGGTACTCCGGTTCCACATAGGCCCCAACCAGGCCGGTCACCGCCGCCCGGAGGTCCTCCTCCAGCTGGGCAGTCATGGACGAAAGCTCCTCCGGGCTCAGGCCCGGGTCCTGCGCCAGCGCCGAATTCAGCGCGTCCCAGGCCTCGTTATAGGCCGGACAGGGCAGGGTGAGCACCGCCGTGATCATCCCGTTGGCCCTCTCCAGCCGGTCCTCTTCCCCGCTCCCGCAGGCGCACAGAAGAATCAGCAGGGCGGCCAGTCCCGCGCACAGAGCGCGTTTCATGCGTTCCACTCCCGTTGTTCCGCGTCCAGCAGCAGGTCGAACAGAGGGCCGTCCATGTCCAGAGAGCGGATCAGCCCCTCGTCGTTGAATTGGATTCGCCCGGATACGGTGCTCTCCACCTCCGCCCCGCCATTGACCGAGACCAGCACCGCGGCGTCATAGACGTACAGGTTGGGGTCGCCCTGGTTCTGGTCCAGAGTGATAGCGGTGGGGCGCACCGTGATCTGCCGCATGGCCCCCAGCATCATCAGGCGCATGGAGCTGTCCCCGCTCAGCATGGCGTCCGTCATGCCCTCTGCGGTCAGGCCGCCCTCCAGCTTCTCCACCGCCGCCCGCATGGCATCCTCGTCGAAGGCGTCAACGGCGGCGTTGTAGGTCTCGTTGGGCACGGTGAGCATGGCGGTCAAAAAGGTGTTGGCGGCCTCCAGCCGCTCCTCCTCCCCGCTCCCGCAGGCGCACAGGACCGCCAGCAGAACGGCCAGCAGCAGGCTGATTCCTCGTTTCATCGGTCATCCCTCCTTGTCATGGCTGAGAACCCGCAGATCACTCTGCTTCGGCCAGGTCGTCCGCCAGAGCCACCAGCGCCTCATAGCCGCCCGGGGCGGTGATGAGGAACACCAGCCCCGCCTCCTCGTCGGTGAGCAGAAGGAAGCTGCGCCCCGCGCCCTCCTCCGCCAGGTACGCCTGGGCCGGGCAGCCCCGGACCACCGTGTCCACCCGGGTGCGCCCCTGGGTGTCCAGAGCCACCAGATAGCTGCGGTCCATGGGGCTGTACGTCAGGTCGATGCGCCCGCCCGCGCCGTCCTCGTAGACGGCCGTGGCGTAACCCGAGGGGAGCATGCTCCAGCCGGTCTGGCGGTAGCCCTCTGGCAGGGCGGTCAGGGCCCAGTGGGCCGGCTGCTCCCCTTCCTCGCCCAGGAAGCGGTAGACCACATAGGTCTCCCAGAAGCGCACCACCGCCGCCCGCAGCTGCGGACTGGCCGCCACGGCCCCGCCGAAGGTGAGGGCGGCCAGCAGGGCGGCGCATACCGCCCAGCGCAGGCCCCGCCGCCGTCTCGGCGCCGGGAGGGCCCCGGTCCGGGCGGCGGCAAAGGGGTCGGCCAGAAAACGGCGTTCCCAGGCCAGGTAGGCCGGGGAGGGCTGCGGCGCGGGGTCCGCTTCCACATCCGCCCAGCGCAGCCCGGCGGCGGTCAGCAGCCCGTCCCGGATGCGCAGGTCCAATTCCCGGTCAGTCATGGAGTCCCTCCTCCCGCAGTCTGGCCCGCAGCCGGGCCAGGGCTCTGGAATACCGCTTGGCCGCCGTGTTTTTGGACACGCCCAGGGCCTCGCCCAGCTCGGCGTCGGAGCAGCCCAGCACCAGCTTGAGTTCCAGGGCCTGCCGGTCCAGGGGAGGCAGGGCGGCGATGAGCTCCAGCAGCCAGCCCTCGCTGTTTGCCGGGTCCCCCTGGGGCGCGGGGGCGTCCCAGTCCAGGCCGGTGAGCCGGCCCTCCCGTTTGAGCAGGTTTTTTGCGGTGTTCTCTACTACTAAAACCATCCAGGCCCGCTGTTTCTGACTGGGGATGGATAAAAAAGTTTCAAAGTGCCGGCAGACCTTGATCCAGCTCTCCTGGGCGGCCTCCTCCGCCAGGGCGTCAGAGCCCAGGATTCGCCGGGCAATCCGGAGAAACAGGAGATGGTAGGTCTCGTAGACGGCCGAAAACCGCGCCCGGTCCTCCGGGCCGTCCAGCAGCGCCAGATAAAACGCCAGCATAGCCGCGCCTCCTTCGGGAAACTTGCTTCTCTTTCATCCTAGCACAGGGCGGCGGAAAAGGAAAGCGCGGGCTGCGCAGCCCGCGCGGAAGGGCCCGCGTCCTTCCAAGGGACGCGGGCCCTTCCGGTCAGTGGTCCGGCGGCCCGGGCCGTCACGACTCCGTCCCGCGGAAAAAATGAATGGAAACGGCACAGCCGGATGCCTGGTCGGTCTGCTGTTTTTGGATGGTATAGAATTGGGCCGTTTCGTCCAGAACCAGACGAAAGTACAGCGTGTCCCCCTCGGCCTGGAAGTCCACCGAGGAAAGATAGGGGTGAAGGGGAAGCAGCTCCTGGTTCCAAAGGACCGACGGGTCCAGCGTGCAGGACTGTAACGTCAGGAGGAGGGTGCGCGCATCCTCCTGCCAGGACAGCGAGCAGGGCGGAATGTCCGGGGCCGCCGGGGCGGTCTCCTGCGTGAAGAGCAGGTCCAGGCCGTCGGACGTGAGGGTAAATGCGGTCAGACGGCTGTTGCGGGCGGAGCCCGAGGAGACGGGCGTGTCCAGTGCCAAGCGGCTGGGTACACGGATCAGGGTGACAGCGTCGGCCGTGCCGGGCTCTCCCACATAGAAGCAATGCAGGTCCTCCGGGAATTGGGCGATGACGTTTTCGCTGTTTTCGCCGGTGGTGCGGAGGATAATATAGCGATCGTTTACGATTTCTTTTAGCTCAACAAATTCGGGACTGGTAGGAATAACGTCAAGAAAACTGTTTTTACAGTTATAAAAGAAGAAGCAGTTTGAACTTCCGTCATGCTGTGCTTCCACCAGGGTGAGTTCCTCGCTGAGGGCAGTTTGGTCCCGCAGTTTGACCTCCGGGTCGTCCAGCAGCGCCGACAGATCCGCCTGGGTCAAGTCCGCAGAACCGGAAGCGGAGGTACAGGCCGAAAGGACAAAGAATACGGGCAAGACAAGAAACAAAATTATTCGGCTTCGCATGGGGCACCTTCCTTTCCCGAATGTGTGGTTCGCTTAGTCAGGGGCATGGCCCGCCGGATGGCGAGGAGGAACGCGGCGGGCGCTTCCACAGCCGGAGCAGCAGCCACAGGGGGGCAGCGGCGCAGCACAGGAGGGAGACCAGGTAAAAACTTAACGGCGATTCCAGATAAAAGACCTCCGTTGCCCCGGCCAGCACGGCACAGCTGCCCGCGCAGACGGCGGCCTGCAGCAGAAACAGGACCGTCAACACGCTGCGGCGAGGCCGGCGGAAGAACCGCGCGAACAGGCAGAAGCAGCCCTGCAAGACGCTCTGGGCCGCCAGGACCGCTATAAACCGGCGGAGCGGCGTAAAATGAGTTGCGGTGAATTGGGCCAGCTCTTCCGCGGTGCAGCGGGTCAAATTCTGCCCAAAGGCCTCCACCGAGAGGGTGGGAGACTGGGCCAGCAGGTCGGTCCAGTAGTCGTATTGGAGCTGAGCGCCCGCACACAGGAGCACACAGATCAGCGAGACCGCCAGAACGAGGTTTAAGGCTCTGCGCCAGGAACGCATGGGAAACACCACCCGATCTTTGAAGTCAGCCGGCCAGGCCCAGTTCGCCGCCGGCCTCGTCATAGAGAAACGCCGCGCTGCCCGACCATTGGGAATCCGAAAAAATATAGAGGTCCAGCACATAGTCGCCCAGGTCCTCCGCACCGAGGAAGCGTCCGCTGGCCGAAGGAATCCGGTAGGCGTAGGCGCGCGCTCCGGTGTTGTCGCCATAAAAGGCCAGACAGTGCGTGTCCTCGATTCGGAGGGAGAAGGTGTTGAGCGCCTGGGTGGTGCGGTTCCCGGCAAACCACTCGTAGCGCGTGCCGTGGGCGCGCTGGAACAGGGCCAGCCCCTGACCCGCCTCCTCCGCGTAGTAGACCGCGAAGAAGCCGCCCAGTTCGGCGGTCTTGCGCAGCTCCGGCCGCTGCGCGAGGCCCTCACGCTCCATGATGCAGGCAATCAGCGCGTCGGGGTCGGAGACGTCCACCGTCTGTGTCCGGAAGGACCAGGCCCCGAGGGCGAGAAGCGCGGCCAGCCCCAGGGGAAGGAGAAGCAAAAGCCACCGGCGATGAGAGCGATTCACAGTAGGACCTCCCTTCTGCATCATAATTAGATTCTGGATTGCGCCTTCCACCACCCCTGCAGCTCGCAGATGGTGGTCAGGATACCGCTGGGATAGCCGAAAGAACGGCAATACGCCCAGGCGGGAAAGGTCTCCCGCACAGAGGAGCGGAACAGAGCGCCGTCCCGGGCCTCCCAGTAGGACTCCAGCGCATAGGTCCCGTCGGGGCCTTTTGAGAAAGTGAGGGCGGTGGGGACTCCGTAGAAACCGCCGTCCGGCTCAATTCCCTGCCCCGTGCTGACGTAGCGCTGTGCTGCGGCGACCAGATAGACGGTGACCGTCTGCCCGTCCGAATCTGTTTTGGAGCTGAAAATATGGTGGGCTTCCACGGCAAATGCGGAGTCGTCCAGCACCGCACGCTCCAGGATGGCCTGGGACAGGGCCTGATCCAGGCCGCGGCTGACCGGGGCGGGGAGAACATAAGCCGCCGCCAGGGCCAGCAGAACAGCCACCCAGAGCAGAGAGGGGAGACGGGCTTTCCACATCTGTTTCGTCATAGAGAAGAACCTTCCTTTCCCGCATGGTGCAGGTTTTTCAGATTTGACAGAAGCACCGGGCGGCTCAGGAGAGTCCCAGCAGCCCACTTACGATTCGATAGAGAGTCTCCGGCCGGTGGAGCAGGACGTAGCCGTCCTGAGCGGAACGGTAAAAAATCGCGCGGTCGGGCTCCAAAATCAGGTAGGCGCCCCCTTCCGCGTCCCGCCCATCCAGGCAGATGGTAGTTTCCTCCAACGTATGGGAATGAAGCGGAAGCGGGGAACGGGTGCCGGAACAGAGAGAGAGCAGTTCCGCCAAAGAATCCAGAACAGCGGGATCTACATTTTCCTCATACTCCACTCCAATACGAACCATCTGAATCGAATAGGGGTCCTCCGGATCCTGAGCAATGGGCAGGACAGTCACGCTGGTATAGACGACGTAGCCCAGAGCGGCCAAAATAAGAGCGGCGGACAGAGCGGCGATCCAAAGCTTGGTGGAACGTTTCATCCGAATCATCCTTTCTTTCGTGCAGAGTATCCCTCTTTTATAATAACGTTTTATCCCGTCCAAATCTTACACAATTCCCCATATCAATTTGGTTATACCTCCACAGGGGCGGGGGCACCTGTGGAAAAACCGCCCCGCAGCTGGGGCCGCGGGGCGGTTTTGTGGAACTTTTTATCCGATCCGGTTCCGGCGGAGGAACCACACCGCCAGCAGCGCGGTGAGCAGCTCGGTCAGGGGCATGGTCCACCAGATAGCGGAGAAGGAGAAGGCGGCGGGCAGCAGGAACAGCAGCACGGCGGGCAGCGCTACGCCGCGGGCCAGGGAGATGGCCACCGAGGGGACCGTGCGAACCAGGGACTGGAGGTAGTAGCTGGCCACCACGTTGATTCCCATCAGCAGGAACGAGGAGCCGTAGATACGCAGAATGCCCGGACCAATGGCCATGACCGAGGGGGTCACGTCCATATACAGCCGCAGGATCCCGCCGGGCAGAAGCTCCGCCAGGGCGAAAAAGAGAACGCCCATGATCGCGGCGGTGACCAGAGCCAGCTTGCAGGTCTCCCGCACACGGTCCCCACGGCCCGCGCCGAAGTTGGTGGAGACAATGGGCTGGACCGCCTGGCCCACGCCGTTGAACAGGGATTGGAACAGGATGGCGCAGTTCACCACCGCGCCGAACACCGCCAGCTCGTCCGCCCCGGCCAGGGCCATGATCTGCCGGTTGAAGAGGATGACGGTAATGCCGAAGGAGACCTCCACCACGAAGGGGGCGAAGCCGGTGGAACCGATCTGAGCCAGCCGGTGCCCCACGCGGTCCGGCCGGGCCAGCCGCAGGCCCTTGCCCCTGCGCAGGAAATAACTCAGCAGGATGAACGCAGAGAGATACTGGCCCAGCGCCGTGGCCAGTCCGGCGCCGCTCAGCCCCATGTCCAGCACAAAGGTGAAAAACCAGTCGCCAAAGATGTTGAATACACCGCCGCACACCACGGCTAAGGTGCACAAAAAGGGCGCGCCGTCGTTGCGGATGAAGCTGGACAGCACAGGTCCCAGCAAAAAGACAGGCGCGGCCCAGCACAGCCACTGGGCGTACTCGCGGCAGTGAGGGAGCAGCGCCTCGTCGGCGCCGAAAAAGAGAAGCATGGGGTCGAGAAAGAGGAAAAAGCCGGCGGTGGCCAGAACCATGGCGACTGCGGTGACAACCATGGTCAGGGTGAACCAGCGGTGTGCCTCATCCTCATTCCCCTCGCCGCGGGCCAGGGACATGCGCACCGAGCCGCCGATGCCCAGCAGAACGCCCAGACCGATGACGATGGACCACAGGGGGGTCACACAGGTCAGGGCGGCGGTGCCGGTGGGGCCGGCGTACTGACCCACGGCGATCATATCCACCGAGCTGTAAATGGTCAGAATCAAGGTGCTGCCCAGGGCGGCGGCCAGATATTTCAGATACACATCGCGCAGCTTGCTTTGAATCAGGTCCATGGGGGTTGCCTCCTGTTGATCAGACCCGTACGGTGGGCCTGGCATTTGATAGGGTGTCTTATTGTATCATCCCGGCCGTCCCTGCGCAAGGGTCTCCCCTTGCAAAACCCGCCGGATATGATACAATAATGTCTGCTGAATAAACCGCATCACAATAGGAGCAAGCACAAACCACCTGGAATCGAAACAGAAGGAGGAACCCCCGTGGATCAATACCCCCATTGGAAAGCGGGCGTGGAGCATATGACGCTCCCGCCGGACCGCCGGATTCTGGCGGTGAGCGACATCCACGGCAACGTGGAGTTCCTGGACCGGCTGCTGGAGAAGGCCGCCTTCACGCCGGAGGACATTCTGTTCGTGGTGGGGGACGTCCTGGAGAAGGGGCCCCGCAGCCTGGACACCCTGCGCCGGCTGATGGAGCTCTCCCGCACCCACACGGTGTACACGCTGCGGGGCAACTGCGACCAGATCTCCCTGGACTTTATGGACAACAAGGGCTGGCCGGAGGAGATGCTCTGGCATGTGCTCCAATGCTGGCGCGGGCGGGGCTTTGTCATGCAGATCGCCGACGAGGCGGGGCTGCCCCTGCGGGGTCCGGAGGACTTCCCCGCCCTGCGGGAGCTGATCCGCGCCCGCTACGCCGGGGAGCTGGCCTTCCTGCAGGCCACGCCGGTGGTGGTAGAGACCCCGGATTACATCTTCGTCCACGGCGGCATTCCCCGGGAGGACCATCTGGAGGAGCTGGACGGCTATCCCCTGATGAAGAACGACGACTTTCTGGGGCAGGGCCTGTCCTTTCACAAATGGGTGATCGTGGGTCACTGGCCGGTGACCCTGTACCATCCCAAGATCCCCTCGGCCAAGCCCCTGATCGAGCGGGAGCGGCACATCATCTCCATCGACGGCGGCAACGTGCTCAAGGCCGACGGCCAGCTCAACGCCCTCATTATCCCCCGGGCCGGCAGCGAGGAGTTCTCCTATGTGGCCTATGACGGCCTGCCCGTGGCGGTGGCTCTGGACGATCAGGCCCCGTCGGAGGACTCCATCAACATCCGCTGGAGCGAGAGCACGGTGGAGGTGCTGCGGCGGGACGAGGAATTCTCCTGGTGCCGCCACCTGGCCTCGGGCCGGGAGCTGTGGATCTTGAACGAATACCTGTTCCGCCGGGGGGACGAGATCCACTGCGAGGACTCTACGGACTACCGCCTGCCGGTGAAGGCCGGGGACCGGCTGGCCGTGGTTCGCCGGACCAGGTATGGCTGCCTGGCCAAAAAGGACGGCGCCACCGGCTGGTACTTCGGCCGGCTGGAGGAGGCGGCGCGGTGAAGCGGCTCTACCTCATCGGCGGGCCCATGGGCGTGGGTAAGACCACCGTGGGACAGCTGCTCAAGCGGCGGCTGCCCCGCTGCGTGTATCTGGACGGGGACTGGTGCTGGGACATGGACCCCTTTCAGGTGACCGACGCCACCCGGACCATGGTGCTGGACAACATCAGTGCTCTGCTGCGCAATTTTCTGGCCTGTCCGGACCTGGAAAACGTGGTGTTTGCCTGGGTCATGCACCAGCAGGCCATTTTGGACCGGCTGCGGGAGTCACTGGCGGACACGGAGGCGGAGTGGACCGCCCTGTCGCTGGTATGCACGCCGGCGGAGCTGCGGGCCCGGCTGGAGCGGGACGTGGCGGCGGGGCTGCGGCAGGCGGACGTTATCCCGCGCAGCCTGGCCTACCTGCCCTTGTACGACGCGCTGGACACCCGGAAGCTCTCGGTCACCGGCCTGACGCCGGAGGAAACCGCCCGGGCCATTTTACAGCTGTGAATCCACGCGGCGGCGCATTCCTGCGCCGCCGCGTTCGATTTGTCCGGCCGCCGGGGCGGCAGACTGTCCGCGCCGTGTGTTCCGCTCAGCCGGCGGAATCCGACCAGCTCCGGCAGACGTCGCTTACCCGCGTATAGGCGCTCCGGGCATACGCATAGGCGGGCGTGAACCACTCCTCCGCCCCGTCCTGTGTCACCCGGAGCAGATCGCCCGTCTCCAGAAACAGCAGGCTGCTCCCATCGGCGGCCGTGAGCTGGAGGTAGCTGCCCTCCAGGACCGCCGGAGCCTCCGCCCTGGCCCACACGATGGGATACAGGGCGCTGGGCAGCGTCTGGTTTTCCGCGGGGGGTGAACAGCGCTGTCCGCCGGCTGCCTGCCCGCCGGAGCAGATGCCCAGCTCCGCCGTGCGGAGCTCATCCAGGACCTGGTCGATTCGCCGGAACACGTTTCCAGCCGGTTCGCAGTCCAGCAGGTCCAGCTGGTCGGCCTGAAGGGAGGAATCGTGCTGATTCTCCCGCAGCCAGTCCAGCGCGGCGGTCAGCGGGTCCAGCAGCTCGGGACTCTCGCCAAGCTCCGCCTGCGCCTGGAGGGCGGCGTAGTAGCCGGCAGCCGGCACATCGGTCTGGGGAAGCACCCAGTATTGATTGCCGCAGCTGTTGTCATACCACTGCTCCACACACCAGATGCCGCCCTCCCCCTGCCTGGCGGGCTGAGCCAGAACCAGAGTCATGGACAGGCTCCAGTCGTGGTTGTGGTAGTTCACATAGCGGTGCTCCCCCGGCCAGAAAAAGTCCCGGCTCAGGTCGGCGGCTCCGTCATAGGGGTCCAGCCCGTTGCGTTGGATGAAGTCCGTCTGAATGGCGCCGAAGGAGTCGAACAGAGCTTCCCACGCCGCCCAGCCCGCATCGTATTGGCCGATCGGCGTGTCACGGCGGTAATACTGCACATCGGTGGCGGTGGACCAGCCGTAATACCAGTTCTCGTCCCGGGCAAAGATGGTCAGGCCGCCGGCGCCGCCCTGGCAGGACAGGTAGTCCTGCTCGTATGCCACCGGATCGTACCGGATGACCGAGAACAGAAAGCCCGCACCGTAGCCATAGTCCTCCATGCTCTCCTCGTAGCTCTGGGCTTCATACACCGAGAGGAGCACTGGGGCGGACGCCTCCTGTTCGGAGGACTGGTCCGGCAGCAAGACCAGCACCTGTTCCGCCATGTCCTGGGGGATGGCCAGGGTGAGGCCGCCCTCCAGCGAATAGAGCGCCGACCCTTCCAACAGACCGACGGCGTCTCCGGAAGCTACGGACTGCGCGGGGGCGGGCGATGGGGACGCGCCGCCGCTGGCGGACGGCCGCTCGCCCCCTTCGGCACAGCCGGCCAGAGTCAGGCCCAGAACCAGGGCAAGCAGCCAGACCATCTTCCTTCCGGCCCGGTGTTCGTGCCGTTTCATCGGAAGCGCTCCTTTCCGTCCGTTTTTTGGTGCGATTCCATGGTATCTTGTCTCGCGGGCCCCGTCAACAACAGTTCCGGAACAAAGCGGTAACGATTCTATGACAGGGTTTGCTGCTTTCCGGCTGGGAATCCAAGCGGCGGCGCAGATCTGCGCCGCCGCGTTTGGTTTGGATGGCCGATTGTCTGTCTTCTCACTCTGCCCGTGCCAAAAAGCTTATGCTGGAGCCCTGGGTGGTCTCCCGGCCCCAGTTGTCCACCATATGCAGAGTCACGTCCACCAGCTCCCCTGCCTCCAGGGTCAGGGGAATGACCTCCGGGTCGGTGTGCCCCAGCCAGACGCCCTGGCTGTCCTCCACCAGGGTCAGGGGATAGAGCTCCTCCGCCTGGCCCGTGATCTGGACGCTGAGCCAGGCCGACTCCGGCCAGACCTGTTCGGGGGAAAGACAGGTGATTCGGACCCGGGGATGCTCCGCAGTGACCGAGACCGCGCCGCCCATATCCACCGAAAAGGGGGCAGTCTCCTGCTCCCCGAACAACACGAAGGCGTCCGGGTCCAGGCTGGTCAGGGGACCCAGGTCGTAGCGCTGGGTCCGGTCCCCCTCCCGAATCTCCAGCGCGGCGGTGGTGTAAGTGCTCAGAGGCACCTGCACGTCGCAGGCGGTAAACAGCGGGGGCGCAGTCCAGTCGGTGACCGCCTCACCGGTGGAGCCGTCAGCCTCTTCCCAGGTCAGGCGGTAGCGGGCCTGGGTCTCGGGCGTGTAGGTCTTGAGATCGGCCGACAGCGTGAGGCGGACCTCCTCCAGATCCGGGAAGTAGCGCGCCACCTCCCATTGGAAGTGGTCCACCGGGTTGTTCTGTTCGGTGAGAATGTCCTCCACCTGACCGGCAATTCCATGGATCTGTTCCCCCATGGACGATTGCAGATCGTAAATTTCCTGCTGCAAATAACCAATGGTATGGTCCATGCCGGACAGACGGCCGCCCATCCACACCAGTGCCGCCACCGCCCCGGCGCACAGCAGGAGGACCCCTGCCGCGGCCGCGGTTCCCTTCCAGCGGCTCCGAGCGGGCGGAGTCTGGGCGCGGGTCTCCTCCACATAGCGGCGGAGAATCGCCTCCACCCGCTCCTCTTCCAGGGGGACAGGGGCGGGCTGGGCCGGTTCGGGCGTATCAGCGGCGGCCGGCTCCTCCACGCCCAGCAGTGCGCCCAGCGTCACCCCGAACCGCCGGCTCATGGCGATCAGAGTGTCCAGCTCGGGCACGCCGCCGTCGCTCTCCCACTTGCTCACGGCCTGCCGGGAGACGCCGAGTTCCTCCCCAAGGGCCTCCTGTGACAGACCGGCGGCTTTTCGGTATTCCTGGATTCGCTGGCCCAAGGTCATGGCCGATTCCTCCTTTCCGCAATTCAGGATAGCAGGACGGGGACGGAGCGGCCACCATCCGGGCGTTTCGTTTTGTCAACGGAACGTTGCGCCCTTGGGGCCCAAGGGGTTGGGGGCCGCTTAGTCGTCCTCCAGCAGCTTGCTGGGCGGAAGGTTCAGAACGTCTGCAATCTTAAACAGCGTCTCCAGGCTGATTCCCCGCACGGTAGAGGGCCCCTCCACCTGGGCGAGGAAATTGAGAGATTTCCCGATTTTTTCCGCAAAGGCCTCCTGGGTGTAGCCGGCCTTCTTGCGGTAGTATGCGATTTTCAACCCTAAGGTAATATAACGGGAGGGATACTCGCTCTGCATGGCAACACATCCTTTATACCGTTATGCTACCAACAGAAAAAGTAAATTATAATACGATAGAAATAAATAATTATTTACTTTAAGTCAAATATATAGTATATTGGTCGGGAAGGGAGGCGGTCTGATGGAACCGCGCTGGATTCGATCGGTATTGGCGGTAGTGCTGTCCGCCGTGATTGCGGTATGGGTGGCCTTTGCCTGGGAAAACGGCAGGGGCGGCCGCCCGCCGGACAGGGCTGAGATCCGGGAAGGCGTTCTGACCATAGAACAGCCGGAAAAGATTCCATAAGCAAAGCGGTGCGAGGGAAAGGGACACCTCGTTTCGAAAAACAAAACCTCCGGGCACGGCAGTTTGCCGCGCCCGGAGGTTTCGGAAGGCAGAACGGAACTTAGTCCACCATGCTCTTGAGCTCGGGGGAGATGATGAGGGTGGCCTCGGTGGCCGCCTGAATCTGCTCCACGGTGAACTCGGGGTTGTACTCGGTGAGCACCAGGCCCTTGTCGGTGACCTCCATCACGCCCATCTCGGTGATGATCTTGGTGATGCACTTGACGGCGGTGTAGGGCAGCTTGCACTTCTTCAGGATCTTGGGGTTGCCCTTGGCGGTGTGCTCCATGGCCACGATGACGTTCTTCGCGCCTACCAGCAGGTCCATGGCGCCGCCCATGCCGGGCATCTTCTTGCCGGGGATGATCCAGTTGGACAGGGAGCCCTCCTCGTCCACTTCCAGGCCGCCCAGAACGGTGGCGTCCACATGGCCGCCGCGAATCAGGCCGAAGGAGACGGAGGAGTCAATGAAGCTGCCGCCGGGAACGATGCCGGAGGGGGAGCCGCCGGCGTCCACGTCGTGGATGGGGTCGGGGTTGGCGCCGGCGGAGGCGGAGCCGATGGTGCCGTTCTCGGCCTGGAGGGTCACATGGATGCCCTCGGGCAGATAGTTGGGAACCAGGGTGGGCAGACCGATGCCCAGGTTGACCACGTCGCCGTCCTTGAGCTCCTTGGCGACACGCTTGGCGATAAAGCCCTTGATTTCAGA
>DXYV01000045.1:12293-22653 GCA_019415645.1 Clostridiales bacterium | reverse complement strand
TATATCCGCCACGCCAACGTGGTCTCCGGCGAGGCCGGCGGCATCACCCAGCACATCGGCGCCTATCAGGTGCAGGTCAATGGCAAGCCCATCACCTTCCTGGATACCCCGGGCCACGAGGCATTTACCGCCATGCGTGCCCGCGGCGCCATGGTCACCGACGTGGCCATCCTGGTGGTAGCAGCCGACGACGGCATCATGCCCCAGACCGTGGAGTCCATCAACCATGCCAAGGCCGCGGAGATTCCGGTCATTGTGGCCATCAACAAGATGGATAAACCCACCGCCAACCCCGAGCGCATCAAGGAGCAACTCACGGCATACGACCTGGTACCGGAGGAGTGGGGCGGCGATACGGTCATCTGCCCCATCTCCGCCAAGACCGGCCAGGGCATCCAGGAGCTGCTGGAGATGGTCACCCTGACGGCGGAAATGCGCGATTTGAAGGCCAATCCCAACCGCTCCGCCCATGGTACGGTCATCGAGGCCCGGCTGGACAAGGGCCGCGGTCCTGTGGCCACCCTGCTGGTCCAGAACGGCACCCTTCATCAGGGTGATGTGATCATCGCCGGTATGGCGGTGGGCCGCGTGCGCGCCATGACCAACGATAAGGGCGAGAAGGTCCAGTCCGCCGGCCCCTCTGTGCCGGTGGAGATCATCGGTATGGGCGAAGTGCCCGGCGCGGGCGACGATTTCCACGCCGTGGCTGACGAGCGCATGGCCCGCGAGCTGGTGGAGCAGCGCAAGCATGAGCAGAAGGCGGCGGCCAACGCCCCCGCCAAGCAGAAGGTGTCCCTGGAGGAGCTGTTCAATCAGATCCAGCAGGGCGAGATGAAGGACCTGAACATCATCGTCAAGGCCGATGTGCAGGGCTCCGCCGAGGCGGTGAAGGCCTCGCTGGAGAAGCTCACCAACGAGGAGGTCCGGGTCCGGGTCATCCACTGCGGCGTGGGCGCGGTCAACGAGAGCGACGTGATGCTGGCTACCACCTCCAACGCCATTATTGTAGGCTTCAACGTCCGTCCGGACAAGAATGCCGCTGAGACGGCGGCCCGCAATAAGGTGGATATGCGGATGTACCGGGTCATCTATGAGGCCATTGAAGAGGTCGAGGCGGCCATGAAGGGCATGCTGGCGCCCAAGTATAAGGAGGTGGCGCTGGGTACGGCCGAGGTGCGCCAGGTCTACAAGATCACCAACGTGGGCATGGTGGCCGGCTCCTATGTGCAGGACGGCCGGATGGTCCGCGGTGCGCAGATGCGCCTAGTGCGGGACGGCATCGTGATTCACGACGGCGTGATCGCCTCCCTCCAGCGCTTCAAGGACAGCGTGAAGGAAGTGGCTGCCGGCTACGAGTGCGGCATCACGATCGAGAAATTCCAGGATATCAAGGAAGGCGACGTTATCGAAGCCTACCAGATGGAGCAGATTCAAGTCTGAGCAGGGGGCAATTCCAGGCGGAAAGCCTGCGATGCCTTAAATCGAAATAGTTGCCGGCCCTTCGGCGGAAGAATGCGGATTTGCCGCAAGCGGCAGTTTCTGCGCCGCATGGCCCCGATCGCATGTTACGGATGATTTTCGTAGGCTTAGGAGGCGGGCTTATGAGAAGGGTTCAAAAATTCGGCCTGATTTTGGTCGGGCTGTGTGTGGCCGCGGTAATCTTGTGGACCACTGCGCTTTTCCGCTATTCGGTGGAAGGGAATCTGAGCAACCTGAAGGAGCAGACCCAGCACTGGCTGAACCGTGGAAACCTTGTCCCTATGGAGTATTCGGTGCGATTGTACGACCCAGTGAGTCTGGATAATTTGGTCTATGTTCCAATGGAGGTGGGCCCGGAACAGAATCTGGGCTATATCCGCCTGGAGCGCGGGTTCGGCGGTCGCTGCAAGATTGCTGGGACCTCTTATTCAACCGGAAGCTTTTATACCGGCGTTTTGGATGCGGAAGGGGAGCGCCGCCTGATGTTTTTGGGGCGCAATCGGTCTGGCGAGATTACAAAGGCTGAATTCCACTGGGACGGCGGGGATGAGTACGAGAACGCTGTCCCTGCGGGGGGCTATACCTATGAACTGGCGATTCCGCAGGAGGCTGTGTTCCTAGTCTGCGTTCCCGTGGACGGTAACATTCCTCTGGGACCCGTTCTGCTGGAGCAGATTGCCTTGTACGATGCGCAGGAGCGGAATATCACAGACCGATTCCCTCTGAGCGGCGGCTGGATTCAATAGAAATCGTATCTGGACTGCCGTCTTGGCTTGTCTGCAAGCTGGGCGGGAACGCAGGAAATAATGAAAAAACGAACGCGGCAGGGCGGGCGAAAACGTCCGTCCTGTTTTCGTGACAGCGGGAAAGGAGCCATCCTTGAGTCAGGTAAAGCTGCTGGCGGCGGACCGCCCCATGCCGCAGTACGAATCCCGGACGGTCCGGACTAAGACCGTCCAAGTGGGGAAAATCCGCGTGACTATGGAAGAGAAGGGCTTCTCGGTCCGGGCGCACCAGTATTACCGCACTGCGGTGGATGATCTGGAACTGCCCATCCGGCCCTTTCGGTATGAGCTGGACCTGCACGCCACCCAGGCGGACGCGTCCGCCCTGCGGGCCTATCTGGAGCGGAACCTCCGGCCCGGAGAGCGGGTGGAGCTGTGGAACCTGTGGGTAGGGGAAGGGCCTGCCAGGGGGGTATATTGCTCCGGCAGAGTGGAAAACCTTGCTGTGGACACCCTGGAACAGCTGGAAGAGCAGGAGCAGACCTGCATGACCATCGAACGATAGGGGCGTGGGACAGCGCCATGCCCCGCCGGAAAGGAGAAACGAACTATGGCGAGCAATCGCATCGGGCGAATCAATGAGGAGATTCAGCGGGAATTGTCCGCCCTGATCCGCACCATCAAAGACCCCCGGGTCTCGGAGACCGGAATGGTCAGCATCACGGCGGTGGAGACTACGCCGGATCTGCGCTATGCCAAAGTTTATGTCAGCGCGCTGGACAAGGAGCAGTCGACCGCCATTCTCAAGGGCCTGCGGTCCGCGTCCGGCTATCTGCGGCGGGAGCTGGGCCATGCGCTTCAGCTGCGCTACACGCCGGAGCTGGTCTTTGAACAGGACGACTCCATCGACAAGGGCGCGCACATCCTGGAGCTGCTGCGCAAGGTGGAAGAAAAAGAGAACGGATAAGATTACGCCGCCGCAAGGGAGAGAAGCATATGACAACTGTTTTGCAGGCCGCGGAGCTGCTGCGCGGATGGGATGATATTCTGATTTTGACTCACAAACGGCCGGACGGCGACACCATCGGCTCGGCGGTGGCGCTGTGCCGGGCGCTGCGGGCGCTGGGCAAGCAGGCCTGGCTGCTGGAGAGCAAGGATGCCACCCGGCTGTTCCAGCCCTATCTGGAGGACTGCACCGCGCCGGATACCTTTGTGGCCCGGCGCATCGTGGCGGTGGACATCGCCGACGAGGGACTCTTCCCGCCCAACGCCCAGGACTACCGCGGCAAGGTGGACCTGGCCATTGACCACCACCCCTCCAACACCGGTTTTGCCGCGGCCAACTGCGTGGAGGCGGACAAGGCCGCCTGCGGCGAGATCGTGTACCAGCTGCTGCTGGAGCTGGGCGCCCTGAATCCGGAGGCCGCCGCCCCCCTCTATGTGGCGGTGTCCACGGATACCGGCTGTTTTGCATACAGCAACACCACCGCCCACACCCACCGGGTGGCGGCGGCCCTGATGGACCAGGGAATCGACACAGCGGCACTGAACAAGCGGCACTTCCGCACCAAGTCCCTCAAGCGGCTGCGGCTGGAGAGCGCCATCATGCAGCACATGGAGCTCTATCAGAACGACACCATCGCTGTGGCTCCGGTCACGCTGGAGATGATGGCCGAGATCGGCGCCACGGAGGACGATGCGGAGGATATTGCTGCTTTCCTGGGTCAGGTGGAGGGAGTGCTCCACTCCATCACCATCCGGGAACTCCGACCGGGCGAGTGCAAGGTCTCTCTGCGCACCGATCCCAACTGTCTGAGCGCCACCCGGGTCTGCGCCCTGCTGGGCGGCGGCGGCCATGCGGCGGCCTCCGGCTGTACGGTCCATGGAACCATGCGGGAGACCATCGACGCCATGCTGCGGGCCATCGAAACGGTCCAGGCCGGACAGGATACGGCGGGGTGACGCAGCATGCCCAACGGAATCATCATCATCGACAAGCCGGCTGGCTGGACCAGTATGGACGTGTGTGCCAAGCTGCGCGGGCTCTTCCGGGAGAAGCGGGTGGGCCACGCCGGAACGCTGGACCCCATGGCCACCGGCGTGCTGCCGGTCTTTGTGGGCCGGGCCACCCGGGCGGTGGAATTTGCGGAGCGGGGCGCCAAGGAATACCTGGCGGGCCTGCGGCTGGGCGTGACCACGGATACCCAGGATACCACCGGGACGGTGCTGGCGGAGCGGACGGTCTCGGTAGAGCCGGAGGAGCTGGAGGCCGTATTGCCCCGTTTCCGGGGGGAGATTCTCCAGATTCCGCCCATGTATTCTGCGGTGAAAATCGGCGGGAAAAAGCTCTACGAGCTGGCCCGGAAGGGCCGGGAGGTGGAGCGTAAGCCCCGGCCGGTCACCCTGTATGAGCTGGACATCGTGGAGCGCTGCGGCGCAAACGAATATCTGCTCCGGGCGGCTTGCTCCAAGGGGACCTACATCCGCACCCTGTGCCACGATATTGGACAGGCTCTGGGCTGCGGCGGGGCCATGTGCTCCCTGCGCCGCACGGCGGCGGCCGGATTTACTCTGGCCGAGGCCGTGACGCTGAATCAGGTGCTGGAGGCACCAGATCCGGCGGCGCTGCTGCGCCCGGTGGACGCCTATTTTGCCGACCGGCCGGAGTTGCGGCTGCATTCGGCCGCGGCAGAAAAAAAGGTGCGCAACGGCGCTTCTTTTCGCTTCCCGGAGGCCGGAGACGGCGAGTATCGGGTCTACGGTCTGGACGGTCAGTTTTTGATGCTGGGCCGGGTCGAGCAGGGAATGCTGTCCACCATCAAGAATTTTTTTGAGGTTTGAGAACTATGGAACAGACAAAACGTGTCATTGCCCTGGGCTTTTTTGACGGCGTGCACATCGGTCACGCGGCGCTGCTGCGCCGGGTGGGAGAAGTGGCGAAGCAACTGGACGCGGTCCCCTCCGCGGTCACCTTCGACCAGCACCCGGAGGACGTTATTCTGGGCGGAGCCCGCATCCAGCTGATCACCTCGCCCGCGGACCGGGCGGACCTGATGCGGCGGCTGTTTGGCATTCGGGACATTATCATCGCCCATTTTGATCAGCGCATGATGCACATGGACTGGCGGGAATTTGTGGGCCAGTATCTGGTGGCGGAGCACGGCGCGGTCCACCTGGTGGCCGGCCATGACTTCCACTTCGGCTACAAGGGAGAGGGCAATCCCGACCGGCTGCAGGAGGAGTGCCGCCGGCTGGGCATCGGATGCGACATCATTCCCAAGGTGGTCCAGGACGGAATCACCGTCTCGTCCACTTACATTCGTTCCCTCATCGCGCAGGGGGAGATGGAGCGGGCCAACGAATTCCTGGGCCACCCCTATACCCTGAGCAATACGGTGGCCCACGGCAAAAAGCTGGGCAGCACGCTGGGCTTCCCCACGGTCAATCTGGCCTTCCAGCCCGGCGTGATGACGCCGGCCTTCGGCGTTTACGCCACAAAGGTCTATTTTGACGAGGAGTGCTACCTAGCCGTGACCAATGTGGGGGTGCGCCCCACGGTGGACGACGGGAACCGGGTCACGGTGGAGGGCTACCTGCTGGACTATTCCGGTGATTTGTACGGAAAGAATTTGCGGATGGAATTTTACAAGCACCTTCGGGGCGAGCGGAAGTTCCCCTCGCTGGAGGAGCTGCGGGCGGAAGTCATGCGCAACGCGGAGCAGACCCGGGCCTATTTCCAGACGCAGTCGGAACAATAAAAGACCGCCCCGGCTCATTTCATATGAGCCGGGGCGGTCTTTTCTGATTCAGGTTCACCGGGCGGTGGGCCGGCCTTTCAGGTTGGTCATGCGGGTGACCTCCGCCGTATAGGCGTCCAGACAGTAGGCGCCGGTGTCCGTGACGATATGCCACACCGGCGTGAGCCGGATGGGATCGGTCAGGGTGGGGACAAAGGAGACCAGATAGGCGGCCTGAATGGATTCGATGGACTGATAGACGTCCGCCCAGTCACTCATGGCGCTCAGGAAGGAGAGCAGCACCGTGGGCATGGAGACCGGCTCCCGGTTTTCCGGCACCTCGGTGGTGGCGCCCAGAAGCAGACGTCCGCTGAGGCTGACCATCTGCCCCGATTCGTCATAGGCGGCGGTAAGGACGGTGTCGGGCGTAAAGACGGGTACGCCGTTCAAACTCTGCACGGCGGAAACGGAGCCGTCGGCCTCTTCCGTAACCTGCCAGACCTCGATTCCCAGAGACTGCAGCAGCTCCTGGGTCTGCTGGGTGCGGCTGCTCCCCTCCGGGACCGGACGGGCGGGGTCCAGCGTGGCGTAAAAGCGGCCGTTGTTGAGGAAACTGACCAGCTGGTCGGATCGGGAGCCGGCCAGCTGCTCGGCGACCTCCTGCTCCCGGACCGTGTCCCGGGCCACGGAGAGAGTGGGCAGGTCCATGGATTCCGGCAAAGCGGAGGCGTCGATGGAGATGCCGCTCTGGGTTAGGACCTCCAGGGCCTGGGACAGGGCCGACGCCTCATAGCGGGCGGACTGGACCTGAAGGAAGGCCACCAGAGAGAACAAGAACAGATTCAGAATCAGCAGAATCAAGATGATGATGGTTTTCAGCTTGGACCAGGACAAACGGGCACCCCCTCTCAGTCAGTGGTCAGTTGGCGATCCAGCCGGCGGCGATGGTGCTGCCGGCTCCCTCGGTGTCCCGATAGGACAACAGCAGCTCGCCCTGCTCCTTGTCCAGAGCAGTCATGGCGGCCGACGCCAACAGGGGCGGCAGGACCAGCGTGGTGGTCCCGGTGGCGGTATAGGTGCGGAACCGAAGGGTAAAGTCGGTGAGAACGCCGCCGGTAAAGACAAATTGCGCGGCCCAGCCCAATTCGTCCAGCCAGACGCCGGCACCGTCCAGACTGTACCCGTAGGTGACGGTGATCGTCGCCCCACTCTGCACGGCGGAGAGCAGATACAGCCGCGCGCCGCCGCAGAGAGCCTCCAGCGTGGGCGCGGTCAGACTGCGGGAGGTCTCGATGGCGTTTTTCAGGGTGAGGGTCTCGTCCTCCGACACGGTGGGATAGCGGGCATTGCTGTTTCCCTGATAAATAAGCACTCCGTCCCCGGTGAGCTGGAGGGTGTCCTCGTTGCTGCGGTAGATCGTGTCGGTCCCCAGCTGGTAGCTGTTGACCGAGGGGCCGGAGAAGCTCAGCGCGGCCAGGACCTGGCCGAGGGTGTCCGTGTCCTCCGTATTGAGCGGGACAGAGACCGTGTATTCCTGAGGAGAGGGAACCGAGGAAGAGATCAGCGTATAGGGGTCGCAACGCTGGTAGCGCGCGTCCTCAAAGGCAAAAAAGGCCCCGTTGGGGGTGAAGCTCTCCACGATGGGCAACAGATGGTCCGAGCCGTTCAGAGTGGTGGTGCAGACATAGAACAGCCCGCTGCCGGAGTCCTGATAATAGAGGAACACATGGTCCTCTTCCAGGGTCAAAAGAAGCTTGCGGGCGGAGGCCGTCAGCGAATCGGCCGCCGCGCTTTCCCCGCTCACCAGAGCGGAGAGGGGAACGTCGCCGCAGAAATCGAAGTAGATGCCGCTGCCCGTCAGCGCCTGCCGCCAGCGGTCCTCGGCCACCAACTGCGGGGCCTGGGCCGAACTGAGCGCAGTTTCCAGCAGCGCGCTGGTCTGGGCATAGGCGTCGTCTGCCGCCGCCACGTCGTACTGGACGCCGTAGCAGCCGGAGGCGTTCCGGATGGCGATGCGGGCGGGCTGGAGGACTGCGGCGAGAGAAAGCGGGTTCGCGGTCTCGGACTGACCCCGGTCCAACAGCTGAGCGGTCCAGTCCCGCAGCGGCGAGTTAAGGTAAAGGGGGGTGAGGGTGAACAGATAGAGCGCGGAGCAGGACAACAGAACGATCAGCAGATTTTTGACCCACTCGGGCAGGCGGAATCCTTTCATGACGCCGCCTCCCCGGGACCATCCACCGGCAGCTCCATCCGGATGGTCAGGCCGGGAGCCTCCTTATCCACCAGGGTGAGCACACCGTGGTGGCGGTCCACGATCTCCTTGGCGATGGACAGACCGAGGCCCGTGCCGCCGGATTCCCGGGAACGGGCCTTGTCCACCCGATAGAAGCGTTCAAAGATTCGGCCGCGATCCTCCTGGGGAATGCCGATTCCGTTGTCATCCACTTCCATCCAGACCTTCGCTCCGGACAGGCCGGCGGAGATGCGAATCAGTCCGCCGTCCGGCGTGTATTTGATGGCGTTGGAGACAATATTCATCATGACCTGGAGGATACGCTCCCGGTCGCCGAGAATGGAGGGGACCCCGGGCTGAATATCCAGCGTAACGGTGTGGCTATGGCGCTGGGCCTCCATCAGAATGGCATTGTAGGTGTCGCGCACGGCACCGTCGAAGGAGAACCGGGCCAGCTTGAGCTCACTGTGACCGGAATCGAACCGGGAGAGCGTGAGCAGGTCCTGCACGATATGGGTCATGCGGTCGCTCTCGTTCAGAATGACCTGCAGGAAATTATGCTCCATTTCCCGGGGCATATCGGCAGCGCCGTCGGCCAGGGTCTCGGCGTAACTGCGGATGTTGGTCAGGGGGGTGCGCAGCTCGTGGGACACGTTGGCCACAAATTCCCGGCGCTGTTCCTCCACCCGGCGCTGCTCGGTCACGTCGTGGATGACCACCAGCACACCGCCCTGCCCGGCCCGGTCGAAGAGGGCGCAGATACATTCCAGATGGCGGCCCTCCACCTGCTGCTCCTGCTCCACATAGCCGTCCTGGCTGGTGCCCATCAGGTCCAGCAGGGGCAGCGGCGCATCAAAGAGCTGCTGGTAGGTGGTATGCTCGTCGATTCGACGGCCGAGCATCTCCATGGCCGCGGGGTTCCAGTGAATGACCTGTCCGTCATGGCTGAAGGCCACCACGCCGTCCGTCATGTGGAGGAACAGGGTGTCAAGCTTGTTGCGCTCATTTTCCACCGCGGCCAGCGTGTCCTTGAGCTGGCGGGCCATGGAGTTGAAGTTTTCGGTCAGGATTCCGATCTCATCCTTGGAATCCACCTCAATCCGTTTGCCGAAATCTCCGGCCGCCACCCGCTTGGCCGCATCGGTCAGCCGCTGGATGGGAGTGATGATGGTCTTGGCCAGCAGAAGAGAGAGGGGAATGGCGATGAGCAGGCCCAGAGCCATGGCTTCCACGATCAGCAGAAACAGCTCGCTGGTCAGGCTGCGCACGGTCTCCCGGCTGTCCAGAATATAGAGGATATAGGCGTAGTCGCCCCGGGTGAAGCAGATGGCCACATCCATATAGTCGGCCGTCAGGTCGCAGTCGTCGCTGACAAAGCCGTTGGCATTCCCGCCCACGGTGGCGGCGATGGCCGCGGCCAGGTTGGGGGTGATATTGGCCACCGAGCCGATGGAATTGGGAAGCGGCTCGTCGGTCCCGCCGGAGAGGGCGGAATCGGAGGCCAATGCGGTGGGATTGGAGGCAGAATTGGTCCAGACCCGGCCGGTGGAGCCCTCCAGAATATAGAAATTCCGGTTGACACAGTCCACGCCCAACTGGCCCATATAGCTGACCAGCGCGTCGTAGAGGATCTTGACCGGATTGCGCAGGTCCTCTGAGGTGGCGGTTTGGGAGGGATCATAGGTCTGGGGGGCGGTCTCGTTGGAACCCTCCACCTGAAGCACAGAGGCAAGCAGGGAGTTCTCACCCGTGACCCGATTGATCTGCTCATAAAAGTCGTTGACATAGAATCGGACCGTGGAGTTGATCAGAAAGGTGCCCACTACGGCCATCAGCGACACGATCAGCAGCACCATGATCATGACCAGCTTCATATGCAGGCTGCGGAACAAGGCAAGACCTCCTTTCCGGAAGAATAGACGCGCGGAGCGCGGAGAGGACGCTCCCGCAGGGAACAGGGCGACAGGTCAGGCGTTGAAGTAGTAACCCAGGCCGCGACGGGTGACGATAAATTTCGGCTCTGCGGGATCGCGCCCCACCCGGCAGGCCGGGCGGGGACCCTAAGATTTGACCAAGCGCCGGCGCAGTGAATGCGCCGGCGCGCAAGGTTTTGGCAGGGCCAAAACGCTTGGACGCGCGGAGCGCGGAGAGGACGCTCCCGCAGGGAACAGGGCGACAGGTCAGGC
>DXYV01000045.1:0-12193 GCA_019415645.1 Clostridiales bacterium | reverse complement strand
GTTGAAGTAGTAACCCAAGCCGCGGCGGGTGACGATAAATTTCGGCTCTGCGGGATCGTCCTCAATTTTCTCCCGCAGGCGGCGGACAGCGACGTCCACGGCGCGCACGTCACCCACATAGCCGTCATAGTTCCAGACCTGCTCCATCAGGGCCTCCCGGGAAAAGACCTTGCCCGGCGCGGAGGCCATCAGCTTGATGATCTCATATTCCCGCTGGGTCAGCTCCAGAGGCTTGCCGTCCTTGGTGACCGCCATCCGGTCGGGGTCCAGCGCGATGCGGCCCAGCTCCAGAAGTCCGGTGCTCGGGTGGGGTGCGGACTCCTGCATGGCGGTGCGGCGGATGTTGGCCTTGACCCGGGCCAGCAACTCCCGCATGGAGAAGGGCTTGGTGATATAGTCGTCCGCGCCCAGCTCCAGGCCCAGGACCTTGTCGGTCTCCTCCTCCCGGGCGGTGAGCATCAGAATGGGGGTGGCGCGGCCCTGCTCCCGGATGGCTCGGCAGACGTCAAAGCCATTGCGCTTGGGCAGCATCAGGTCCAGCAGAATCAAATCGGGGTCCTGCTCCAGCGCCAGCTGGAGCCCGGCCTCGCCGTCGTAGGCCTCCAGGGTGTCGTAGCCCTCCCGGGAAAGGTTGAACACCAGAATGTCCACAATATTCTTTTCATCCTCGATGATCAGGATACGCTTGCCCACAGGCTCACACTCCTTTCCGAAGAAGGGCCGTTTTCAGAACGCCGATGACCGATTTCCCGTCGATCAGGGTGCCGTCCAGCGCCATGGAAACCAGCTGGTCCAGGGGGATGCGCTCGGGCAGCAGAAATTCATCCTCGTCCGGGTGGGTCTGGCCAAAGGTGAGGTCCTCCGCCAGATAGAGATGGATAGCCTCGTCACAGAAGCCGGGGGAGACATAGGCGTAGCCCAGATAGGTCAGCTTGCCGGCGGACGCGCCCGCCTCCTCGGAGAGCTCCCGCTCCGCACATACCTGCGGGTCCTCGCCGGGCTCCATTTTTCCGGCGGGAATCTCCAGCAGCGTTTTGCCCAGCGGGTAGCGGAACTGCCGCACCATCAGCACGCAGCCGTCGGAATCCAGCGGGACGATGCCCACGCCGCCGGGGTGCTCCACCACTTCGCGGGGGGCCTGATTACCGTTGGGCAGCAGGGCGGTGTCCTTACGCACCCGAATGATCTTACCCTCGTACAAAACGTGGGATTCCAGTGTTTTTTCCGTCAAATCCATAAAGGGGGTCACCTGATTTCCATAGCATTTTCGCGGGGAGTCGTAAAAGCAGATTGAAGGGGTTTGTCTGTCTCTGGTAGTATAGCACAAATCCGCAGATTTGCCAATGCGGCGCGGGCCGCCTCTCAGGGTCGGGCCAGGCCGTATTTTTTCAGCTTGCGGTAGAGGGTGGTGCGGCCCATGCCAAGCCGCCGGGCGGCCTCGGTCTGGTTCCAGCCGCATTCGGTTAGGGTGGTCTCAATGGCGGAGCGCTCCAGCGCCTCCATCCGTCCGCCCCGGGACGAACTGGGGGGAGAGGCGGGACGGGGAACATCCGCGGTCTGGGGCAGGCTGGCCCGGTCGGCATGAAGGGCGGCGCAGATCTTGTCCGCGCCGATGGTCTGCCCGCCGCCGTTGATGCCCAGCCGCAGGATGATATTGCGCAGCTGGCGTACATTGCCCGGCCAGGAGTAATCCATCAGCGCATCCAGCGCGCCGGCGGAAAAGCGGACGGGGAGACCCTCCCGCTGGAGGAAGTGGTCCACCAGGCGGGGAATGTCGCTCAGCCGCTCCCGCAGGGGGGGCACCCGAATCTCAATGGTAGACAGGCGGTAGTACAGGTCGGAGCGGAACCTGCCCGCCTGACACAGAGAGGGCAGATCGGCGTTGGTGGAGGCGATGACCCGGGTGTCCATGACCAGCATCCGGGTGCCGCCCAGCCGCTCGAACTCCTTTTCCTCCAGTACCCGCAGCAGCTTGGACTGCATTTTCATATCCATCTCGCCGATCTCGTCCAGCAGGATGGAGCCGCCGCCGGCCAGCTCGAACTTGCCCTTTTTCGCGGTGACCGCTCCGGTAAAAGCGCCCTTTTCGTGGCCGAAAAGCTCAGATTCCAGCAGGTTGTCCGGGATGGCGGTGCAGTTGAGCTTGACGTAGGGGGCATGGCCGCTGGGAAAGGCGGCCGAGTGGATGGCGCCGGCCAAAATTTCCTTGCCGGTGCCGGTCTCTCCGGTGATGAGCACCGGATAGTGGGTGGAGGCCGCCTGCCGGCACTGGTCCAGCAGCTCCTTGACCGCGGGATGCTCGCCGATATAGTCGTTGAAGGTGTAGGAGCCCGAGGCCCGGGCCAGACTGTCGTAGAGAGCGGGGGCGTGGCCGTCCCCCTCCGCCATTTTGCTCAGGGCGCGCTTGAGCTTGTTGGTATCCAGGGAGAGCAGCATCCCCATGGCGCCAATGCGGGTCTCGCCGTCGTAGATGGGCAGCTCGTTGATGATGTGGTATTTGCCGTGCATCAGCACCAGACGCTCCGCCTCCGGGACGCCGGACAGAGCTACACGCTCCAGATGGGTGTCCGGGTCCAGCTGGCTGATGGGCCGGCCCACGCACTGCGCCTGGGTCAGGCCAAGGTCCCGCAGGGTGGGTTCGCTGTACCGGATCAGCCGCCCCTGCTCGTCCACCAGCCCGGCGGCGGAGAAGCCCTTGTCCATCAGCTCGTCCAGAATCCCGCCCCTGGTGTAGAGCTGTTCCCGTGTCATATGGATGACCATATTCCGTCCTCCGCTTCATTTTGAAACAAATCGTATCAAAAGTATAGCATACCGCCCCTGTCTTGACAAGGCGAAACTGGTTGGTTACAATGGGTGCGGCAAAGGAAACTCAAATGGAATCGAGGAGAACGAGCATGGAATTGCTGTTGCTTCGGGCGGCCCTGCGGGGCCTGTCCGCTTACCGAACGATGTTGGAGCAGCCCCTGCTGAACACGGCGCTGACGCTGGTGGACAGCCTGTGCGCCGGGGCGGGCGAGAAGGCGCTGGAGGCCTATACCGCGCTGTTTTACGCCCTGCGGGCGACCGGTCAGCCCAGCCTGGGCCGCTGGCTGGAGGAGGCCCTGCGCTATGCGGAGGGGCCCTATCCCCGGCTAGCGGAGCGGGGCGGCCATGACCCGGAGCTGGAACGGGCGGCCCGTCAGGACGTGGAGACTCTGGCCGCGCTGGCGGAGCTGGACTGCGGGGACTGCCTGGCACGGATGAAGAACCTGCTGGGGGCGGAATACGGCCCGGTTCTGGATGGCCTGCCCCGCTGGCCGGCAGAGGCGCCGTTCTCCTTTGCGTCGCTGACCGAGGGCTACCGGACCCAGGGCGCGGGCCGGTTTGCCCAGTACCGGGCCTTTCTTTGGGAGGGCGGCCAACTGATTCCCGTGGCCGACCCGGACCCGGGCGCCGAGGGCGAGATGATGGGCTACGAGCTCCAGCGGGAGGAGGTCGTAGCCAACACCAGAGCCCTGGTGGAGGGGAAAACGGTGAACAACGTCCTGCTCTATGGGGACAGCGGTACCGGTAAATCGGCCACCGTCAAGAGCCTGCTGACCGTCCCGGGTCTGGAGGACCTGCGGCTGATCGAGGTGGACAAGGACAACCTGACCGACCTGCCCGCCCTGATCCGCAGCCTGCGGGACCGGCGGCAGAAGTTCATCCTGTTCATCGACGACCTGGCCTTTGACCGGGACGACAAGACCTATTCTGCCCTCAAGACCATTCTGGAGGGGGGGCTGGAGAAACGGCCGTCCAACGTGGCGGTCTACGCCACCTCCAACCGCCGGCATCTGGTGCGCCAGACCTTCTCGGACCGGGACGGCGACGAGGTGGACATCAAGGAGACCATCGGGGAAAAGACCTCCCTGTCCGAGCGGTTCGGGGTACGGGTGGCTTTCCTGCCCCTGAACAAGCAGGAGTATCTGAAGCTGGTGGACCGCATGGCGGCTCAGGAGGGCGTGGAGATGGACCAGGAGAAGCTCCATTTCGAGGCGCTCAAGTGGGAGATGTACCACCCGGGCCGCACGCCCCGTACCGCGCGGCAGTTCCTGGACAGCCTGCATCTCTGAGACAGAAGTGAGGAACATAAGACACGTCCGGCCTGGAATGAAAGGGCCGGACGTGTTTTTTCAGCCGGAGCCGCGCGCTCCGCCGGATTCCGCCTGCCGCTTCCGGGGGAACAGGTCCTGGCGGCGAATCCCCTGGGCCTGGAGGGCGGCCCCATAGATCAGCAGGCCGAAGAGAATACTGGCGGCCGATGCAGCGGGGAGAGAGGCTCCTCCGTCGGACAGCCAGCGGAACAGCAGATTGGCGCACAGTCCCATCAGCAGCGCGGCCAGAACGGGGCTGACAAAGACGGTCAAAAGGGGCGGCCGCAGCTCCGCCGCCCGGCAGACGGAATGCAGGTCGAGACAAAAGCCCAGGATGCAGGAACACACGAATCCGGCTACATAGCCGGCCAGCCCCCAGTTTGCCACGGTGAACCAGGTGAAGGCCAGCTGGACCGCATCGCATACGATGGCGTTCCGGGCCGCGCGGGCCTGATGGCCCAACCCGTTGAGCGCGCCGGACAGGACCGACTGCCAGCAGGAGAACAGCGTGCCCACCGCCAGCGGGAGCATGAACTGCCCCACGGACGATTCATGGAACAGGGCGCGGCCCAGGGCGGGGCCGACCACCGTGAGCAGAGCCATGGCGGGGGCCATGAGCAGGGAGACGGCGCTCAGCACCCGGGTGAGCTGCTCCCGGATCTCCCGGCGGCGGCCCAGTGCGGCTTTCTGGGCCAGATCGGGCACCATGGTCAGGCCCAGCGCCCCGATAAAGCCGGTGGGGAGCAGGAGCATGGGCATCGTCATGCCGCACAGCACGCCAAAGGCGGAGATAGCGGCAGAGGCGTCCATGCCGCCTGCCACCAGCTTGTTTGGAATCAGGACCGAGTTGGCCGAGCTCATCAGCGTGGCCAGCAGAGAGGTGCAGCTGACCGGGATGGAGATGGAGAAGATCCTCCGCCAGGTGATGCGCTCCGCGCTGGGGCGCAGGTCCACCCGGGAGAGCTGACGGCGGAACAGCACGATGAGGGTGGCGGCGGAAAAGACCTCGCAGATAATCATGCCCAGCACGATGAGGCCTACGGTGCGCTCCGGGGTCTGGGGCAGGAAAAGCACCAGCAGGCCCAGGACCGCAGCCGTGCGGATCAGCTGCTCGATGGTCTCGCTGGCGGCAGGGGGACGGACGTTGCCCGTGCCGTAGAAGCAGTGCTTATGCAGGTTTTCTACGCCGGTCAGCAGGACGCAGGGGACCAGAAGCAGGATGCCCAGCTGGGTGCGGGCGTCTCCCAGCAGATAGACTGAGATAGCATCCGAGGCCAGGACGGCCGCCGCGCCCAGGGGGAGCAGCAGGAGCATAAAGCCCAGCACGCCCCGGCGGAGTACCCGGCGGATGGCCGTCCAGTCGCCCAGGGCGTGGAAGCGGGCGGCCAGGGTGGAGACCGCCACGGTCATTCCCACGGAGGTGAGGGAAAGCAGCACGGAAAAGACCGGCATGATCAGCTGGTACAGGCCCATGACCTCCGCGCCGATCAGCCGGGAGAGGGCGATCCGGTAGAGAAAGCCCAGTACCTGGGAAAAAAGGCCCGTGGCGGTGAGCAGCAGGGTCCCAGAGAGGAGGGACGAGCCGGATGAATGCAAGAAAACACCTCCTTCGCATGATTTTATGCGGCGGCAGCCGGGACCATGCCGGAAAATCAGCAACATTTCCTTTGACTATTACGCAGGGATGTACTATAATATTAGCTGGCTAATCAGATAAAACAGAAAATTGAAATAGATGGAGGCACGTTATCATGGAAATGAAGAATTTTGACCAGCTGGTTTCCACCGTGAAGGGCATGACCGAGAAGCGCGTGGTGGCGGTGGCCGCTGCGGCCGACGCTCACGTCATCGAGTCCGTGCTGGAGGCCAAGGCCGAGGGCATCGCCCAGCCCATCCTGGTGGGCGACGCGGGCCAGATCAAGGAGATCCTGCGCAACATGGGCCAGAACCCCTCTGACTTCGACATCGAGGACGCCCCCGGCACCCCTGCTGACGCCGCGGTCAAGGCGGTGGAGCTGATCAAGGCGGGTCAGGCCAACTTCCTGATGAAGGGCATGATCGAGACCACCGATCTGCTGCGCCCCGTGGTCAAGAAGGAGAACAACCTGCGCACCGGCCGCACCATGAGCCATCTGTCCTTCAACAAGTTTGATACTTACCACAAGGTCATCGTCAACACCGACGGCGGTATGTGCACCTATCCCGACCTCCAGAAGAAGAAGGAGATCATCATCAACGCCGCCGAGACCCTGCGTACCCTGGGCTACGAGGAGCCCAAGGTGGCCTGCCTGGCGTGTAAGGAGACCCCCGATGAGAAGATGCCCGAGACCATGGACGCCCGAGCCCTCCAGGAGATGAGCGAGCGGGGCGAGCTGGGCAAGACCGTTGTGGTGGGCCCCCTGTCCTACGACATCGCCATGTCCAAGGAGATCGCCGCCACCAAGAAGTTCCAGAGCCCCTATGTGGAGGATTTCGACGTTCTGCTCCAGCCCAACATCCATGCCGCCAACATCATGGGCAAGTGCTGGATCGTCAACTGCCATGCCACCATGGCCGGCATCGTGGTGGGCGCCAAGGTGCCCATCGTGCTGACCAGCCGCGGCTCCTCCGCGGAGGAGAAATTCCTGTCCATTGCCCTGGCGGGCATGGTCGCCGCCCTGACCAAGTAAGAAACGAACGTTGCAAGCAGGGCCGCCGCTTCCATGCGGCGGTCCTGCTTTTATATGTGGCAGGCCAGCGTGCGTCCGCCTTGACAAGGACGCGGGAGCCCTGTATAATGGGAATGCTGAACGATGTTCAAAACTGTGTTCAAAGAAAGAGAGAGTGCTTATGCGGGAAAGACAGAGCCAAACACGCTGGAGCTATGTGGTCATCGGCACGGTGATGATGCTGTGCCTGGGGACGCTGTATGCCTGGTCCATTTTCCGGGACCCCTTCCAAGCGGCCTATCCGGACTGGACGGCCTCCGACCTGTCGCTGAACTTCACCATTTCCATGGTGTGCTACTGCATCGGCGGCTTTCTGGGCGGAAAGCTGTCCCGGCGGACCTCCAACACCGTCACGGCTCTGGCGGCGGCGGGGCTGATCTTTGTCGGATTTTGGGGCGTGTCCTGTCTGCCCGCCGGCGACAGCGTGAGCGCGAAAGGGCTGCTTTACCTGTTTTACGGCGTGTGCTCCGGCCTGGGCACCGGCCTGGGCTATAACGCCATCCTGACTGGGGTGGCAGGCTGGTTCCCGGACAAAAATGGTCTGGCCACCGGAATCCTGCTGACCGGTTTCGGCCTGGGCACCATGCTCATCGGACAACTGGCCAACGCCCTCATTCCGCAGATCGGCCTGAGCGCTGTGTTCCGCCTGTTCGCGGTGTGCATCCTGGTGATTCTGGCGGTGGGCGCCCGCTTTGTCCGCCTGCCCGGGCCGGACGTGGTCCTGCCGCCGCCGCCCGCTACGGCCCAGGTGGAGGGCCAGCGGGACTACACGCCGGGTGAGATGCTCCGGCGGCCGTCCTTCTGGATTTTCTTCACTTGGAATCTGCTGATGTGTTCCTCCGGCCTGCTGGTCATCAATTCCGCGGCCAACATCGCCTCCTACTATGGGGCGGCGGCCATTCTGGGCTTGCTGCTGTCCGTGTTCAACGGCGCATCCCGAATCCCCTTCGGCGTGCTGGTAGACCGGTTCGGCCGGAAAAAGGTCATGCTGCTGGCCAACGGCTTTCTGCTGCTGTGCGGCTTGCTGCTCACCGCCGGAGGGCTGACCCACAGCGCGGTGCTGGTGCTGGTGGGGATGCTGATCATGGGAATCTGCTACGGCAACTCGGTGACCATCGGCACGCTGGTGATTCGCCAGTTCTATGGCAAGGAGCACTACGCGGTCAACCTGTCGCTGGTCAACTGCTGCGCCGTACCGGCCTCCTTCATTGGACCGCTGATCTCCAGCGCCCTCCAGGAGGCATCCGGCGGCGACTATACCACCACCTTTCTGATGGTGCTGGTCTTTGCGGTGCTGGACCTCGTAGTAGCGCTGTTCGTCAAAAAGCCGTAAGGTGGAAAAGGGGGAGAGGATATGCTGGCCACGGGAATCAACGCAGCCCTGATCCTGGTGGGGAGCCTTCTGGGCCTGCTGTTCCGCAACCATATCAGCGAGCGATTTTCCACCATACTCAATCACGCACTGGGATTGTGCGTGCTGGGAATCGGAGCCTCCTCCATGATCGGAACGCAGGATACCCTGTGCGTGATCGTATGCATGGTGCTGGGTGCGCTGTTGGGCGAGACCCTGCGCATTGGGGAGCACATGGACGGAGTGGGAGAAGTTCTGCGCCGGAAGCTGGTCCGGGACCGGGGCAACAGCCGCTTTGTGGAGGGCTTTGTCACCGCCTCGGTCATGTTCTGCGTGGGGGCCATGGCGGTCAACGGGGCCATGGAGGCGGGCATCCATCAGGACTACTCCATCCTGATCTCCAAGGGCGTCATTGACGGGGTGACCTCCATTACGTTTGCCGCGGCCATGGGCGTGGGCGTGGCCTTCTCGGCCGTGCCGCTGCTCCTGTACCAGGGGGCCCTGACGCTGATCTTCATGCTGGTGGGACAGGGACTGGACCCGGCAGTGGTCACGGAGATGAGCGCGGTGGGCGGTACGCTGATCGTGGCCATTGCCATCAATATGCTGGGGCTGGGCAAGGGGAAGATCAAAGTGGGCAATCTGCTGCCCGCAATGTTTTTGCCCATTGTCTATGTGCCCGCGGCAGCCTGGCTGTCCGCGCAAATAGGGTGAGCGTGCGGAGACGGATTGTCGATAATGTGCAAAATAGACAAAAGGAAACCGCCTGAACTGGTCAAAATTTCAGGCGGTTTTCTCTTGCAATCAAAGAAGAGAAAGGCTATACTAGGATAGGTATTGAAGGAATAAATAGCAAAGAAGAGGCCAAAGTTTGAATTTATAGGAAGAAATTCGAGCTTGGCCTTTTGGTAGGGCCGAACTTGTTAATTTTTTCACAAGCATGACCCGGTTTTTTCTTCGTAAAGATTGTGAAAAAAATAATAAACATCCATGGCAAAAGAAAGATTGACAGCATGGGGGAGCCGCAAATCTGCGTTTGCCCCATATGGCAATAAAACCAGTGCTCCGACAGGCTCGGAAGCGGTGAATAAGGAGGCACGACCATGTCATTTGTAAAGGTAGAAAAGGAAGGACACATCGCGACGCTGACCATCAGCCGTCCGGAGGCGCTCAATGCGCTCAACTCTCAGGTGCTGACCGATTTGGATGCGGCCATCGACCAGGTGGAGCAGGACAGCGAGGTCTATGTGGTGATTCTCACCGGCGAGGGCCGCTCCTTTGTGGCGGGCGCCGACATCGGCGAGATGAAGGGCTTTTCCGCCATTGACGGAAAGCGCTTTGCGGTCCATGGCGGCAGCGTATTCCTGAAGCTGGAGAACCTGTCCAAGCCGGTCATCGCGGCGGTCAATGGCTTTGCCCTGGGCGGTGGCTGCGAGCTGGCGATGGCCTGTGATATTCGTCTGGCCTCTGAGAAGGCCAAGTTCGGTCAGCCCGAGGTGGGCCTGGGTATTACCCCCGGCTTCTGCGGCACGCAGCGGCTGCCCCGCATTGTGGGCGTGGCCAAGGCCATGGAGCTGATCCTTACCGCCAAGACCATCGGCGCGGCAGAGGCCAAGGAGATCGGCCTGGTCAGCTATGTCTATCCGCCGGAGGAGCTGCTGCCCGAGGCCAAGAAGTTGGCGGAGGCCATCTGTGCCAACGCTCAGATCGCGGTGCAGGAGTCCAAGCGCTGCATCCGTATGGGGATGCAGACCGATATGTACACCGCAGCCGCCTTCGAAGCCGAGGCGTTCGGTGTCACCTGCGGCACCGAGGACAAAAATGAGGGCATGGGCGCGTTTTTGGAGAAACGGAAGGAAAAGAACTTCCAGAACCGGTAAAGTTCTGTCATTGATATTCAAACATTCATATCTTGATACAGGAGGTCACCTATTATGAAGAAAATCGTTGTCATCGGCGGCGGCACCATGGGTCTGGACATCGCCCAGGTCTTTGCCAAGAAGGGCTTTGACGTGGTGGTCCGGGACATCAGCGACGAGATCATCAAGGCCAGCGAGGCCCGGCTGAACAAGAGCCTGGACAAGCTGGTGGCCAAGGGCAAGCTGGACGAGGCCGGCAAGGCCGCCATCACCGGCAAAATGACCTTTACCACCGATCTGAACCTGGCCGCCGACGCCGACCTGGTGGTGGAGGCCGCCATCGAGAATCTGGACATCAAGAAGTCCATCTTCTCCGAGCTGGACAAGATCTGCAAGCCCGAGACCATCCTGGCCTCCAACACCTCGTCCATCTCCATCACCGCCATCGCCGCTTCCACCAAGCGGGCCGACAAGTTCATCGGTATGCACTTCTTCAATCCCGCCACCGTGATGAAGCTGGTGGAGGTCATCCGGGGCGCCAACACCTCTCAGGAGACCTTCGACACCGTCTATGCCCTGGCCCAGGAGATCGGCAAAGACCCCATCGAGGTGGCGGAAGCCCCCGGTTTCGTGGTCAACAAGATTTTGATCCCCATGATCAACGAGGCCGCCGACCTGGTCTACACCGGCGTGGCCACGGCCGAGGATGTAGACAAGGCCATGAAGCTGGGCGCCAACCATCCCATGGGCCCTCTGGCTCTGGGCGACTTGGTGGGCCTGGACGTGTGCCTGGCCATTATGGACACCCTGTACAACGAGACCCACGATTCCAAGTACCGCGCTTCGCTGCTGATGCGCAAGCTGGTCCGCGCCGGCCATCTGGGCCGCAAGACCGGCAAGGGCTTCTTTGATTACAGCAAGTAAGGCCCACAGCAAACTGAATGAAAGGATATAGTACCGTCGGGCAGAGACCCCGGGGTCTCTGCCCGACGGCTATGTTTACGATATTAAATACTTAGTAGGAGGAACACATCGTTATGGATTTTCATCTGTCCAAAGAGCAGCTCATGCTCCAAAAGATGTACCGCGACTTCGCGGAGAACGAAGTGAAGCCTATCGCCCAGGAAGTGGACGAGGAGGAGCGCTTCCCCATGGAGACCGTACAGAAGATGGCTAAGCTGGGTATGATGGGCATCTATTTCCCCAAGGAGTACGGCGGCGCCGGCGGCACGGTGCTGGATTACGTCATGGCGGTGGAGGAGATGAGCAAGGTCTGCGGCACCACCGGCGTCATTCTTTCGGCGCACACCTCCCTGTGCGCGGCTCCCATCTATGAGAACGGCACCGAGGAGCAGAAGAAGTACTATCTGCCCAAGCTGTGCTCCGGCGAGTGGATCGGCGCTTTCGGTCTGACCGAGCCCAACGCCGGCACCGACGCCCAGGGTCAGCAGACCACCGCCGTACTGGACGAGAAGGGTGAAAACTGGATCCTCAACGGCTCCAAGATCTTCATCACCAATGCCGGGTATGCCAACGTGTTTATCATCATGGCCATCACCGGGACCCGCGTGGATAAGAAGGGCCGCAAATCCAAGGAGATCTCCTCCTTCATCGTGGAGCGCACCGACCCCGGCTTCTCCGTGGGCAAGCACGAGAAGAAGATGGGTATCCGCGGTTCTTCCACCTGCGAGCTGATCATGGAGGACTGCATCATCCCCAAGGACCGTCTGCTGGGCAAGCAGGGCAAGGGTTTTGCCCTGGCCATGAAGACCCTGGACGGCGGCCGTATCGGCATCGCGGCCCAGGCTCTGGGCATCGGCGAGGGCGCCATTGAGGAGACGGTGAAGTACGTCCAGGAGCGCGTCCAGTTTGGCCGACGCATCAGCCAGCAGCAGAACACCCAGTTCCAGCTGGCGGATATGCACACCAAGATGGAGGCCGCCAAGTATCTGGTGTACTCCGCTGCCATGAAGAAGCAGGATCACGAGCCCTATTCCGCTGACGCGGCCATGGCCAAGCTGTTCGCCTCTGAGGCCGCCTCCGACGTGACCCGCCGCTGCGTGCAGCTGTTCGGCGGCTACGGCTACACCCGCGAGTACCCGGTGGAGCGCATGATGCGCGACGCCAAGATCACCGAGATCTACGAGGGTACCAGCG
>DXYV01000044.1:17304-23179 GCA_019415645.1 Clostridiales bacterium | reverse complement strand
CTCCAGAAAGAGGTAGCCCACCTCCACCTGCCGCAGCCCCAGCAGCGTCACCCCGGCCAGTACGACCCCCATGGCCAGGTAGAAGATCTCCCCCGCCCGGGCAAATGCCTCCGCCTTGCTGGCCGCCAGCCAGAAAACCGGCAGGAAGGCCAGCAGGAGCATCCAGCCCGCACCGTTTCCGTTTCCTGCCGCAGAGGACAGCCGCTGTCCGCACAAAGCCAGCCCCGTTCCCGCGGCCAGGACGCCCCATACTATATATAATAGTGCAAGGACCTTTCCCCAACCGTTCCCCAACCGGGCGGACAGGCCGCCGGGACGGGCGGCGGCCGCGCATTCCGCCCAGACCGCAAGCACCACCACAGGCACCGCAAGCAGCGCCCCCCGCCAGTCTCCTCCCGCCGCGGCGGCCGCCGGGGCCAGCAGGCCGGTGAATGCAGCCACGCAGAGCTGGCGGGCGGAAATTCGATTGTCCATTCAACTTGCCTCCCTTGTCTCTCCGGCGGCTCCGCGCAGTTCCATGGACAGCGTCCCCACCGGCGTCAGCAGCGACTCCCGCAGCGCCAGAACGGGCAGCGTCACACTTCCATCGGTCAGCAGTCCGGCCAGAGCCGTTTTGACCGTGACCTCCTCCACCCCGCTCTGGTCCAGCACCCCAAAGCGGCCCACGCCGCCGTCTGTGGTCTGTTCCAGCAGGTCCCCGGCAAATCCGTTTACCGCCCAGACTGTGGCCGTGTAGCTCATAGCCTTATCCTTTACCACATAGTCCAGCACCGCCCGCCAGTCGGTCCCATCCCCCAACAGGATCTGGGTCACATTGGTCAGGGAGAGATACTCCTCCCCCGCCGTGGGCAGGGCGGCGAAGGCCTCCTCCAGCGTAGCGCCGGTGGTGCGGGCCAGAACCGTCTCCCCCGCACCGTCGATTCCGGCGGCGGTCAGCGTCACGCCCGATTCCAGCCGATCTACCCCCAGGACCCGCACCAGCACGGTCTCCTCCAGTTCCCGTCCATAGGGTCCCGCCGAGGAACAGCCGGACAGGCCCAGCCACAGCAGGCCCAGGCCCAAGGCGGCCCACCGCCGCCTCATCGCTGATTCCTCCGGTTTCGGGTCCGCAGATAGCCCGGCCGCAGCTTGGTCTTGGCCAGGGGCTCCCGGATGACCGCGTGCCCCTCCCGCTGCTCCCCCGCGGAAGAGGCAAAGGGCGTCAGGTAGGGGATTCCAAAGCTCTCCAGCGTCGCCAGGCGGCACACCAGCGCGATTCCGCCCAGGACCATTCCCGTTAGCCCTCCGATTCCCGCCAGCACCGCCAGCAGAAACCGCCAGATGCGCAGTGCGCCCGCCAGGTCCTGGCTGGGGGTGGTGTACCCCGCGATTCCCGCGATGGCTACCACTACCAGTACGGCGGGCGAAACGATCTTGGCCTCCACGGCGGCGGAGCCCACCACCAGGCCGCCCAGAATGGACACGGTCTGCCCGATGGAGGAGGGCAGGCGGACCCCCGCCTCCTGGAGCACCTCAAAGGCCAGCAGCATGATGAGCACCTCGCTCAGTGAGGAGAAGGGCACGTGCTCCTTGGCCGCGATGATGGACTGAGCCAGACGCAGAGGAATCATCTCCGGGTGAAAGACCACCGCCGCGATATACAGGGCGGGCAGGAACAGGGTCACCAGCATGCACAGGTAGCGCAGCACCAGCAGCATGGAGGCCACCATCCAGTTGGAGGACCTGTCCTGCCCCGCGCTGAGGAAGCGGTCGATGGTGCCGGGCACCAGGTAGCCCATGGGCAGGCCGTCCACCAGGATTCCCACCCGGCCCTCCGCCAGCCCGGAGCAGAATCGGTCGGGCCGCTCGGTATAGGCCACCAGCGGGAAGGCCGTGTCCACCTCGTCCACGATATACTCCTCCAGACTGCCGGTCATCAGCAGCGCGTCAATGTCCATCCGGTCCACCCGGCGCTCGGCCTCCTGCACCAGGGCCGGGTCGGTGATTCCCGGAATATAGAGGATGTCCACCGGCGTCACCGACTGCCTCCCCACCTTATATTCCTGGATCTTCAGCTCCGGCGTCCGGAACCGCCGCCGCACCAGGGAGGTATTGGTGCGCAGGGATTCCACAAAGGAGTCCCTGGCGCCCTTTACGTCAGGCTCGTTCTCCGGCGGATTGACCGACCGCTTCTCCTCAGTGGCCACCCAGAAGTTGAGCACCGTCTCCTTTCCCGGGAAAAACACCGCGATCCAGCCGTCGATCAGATCAAACACCACCTGATCCAGCGTGGTGCGCTCCATCACGATCAGGGCATACAGGCTGCCGTTTTTCATCAGGTCGTAGGCCTGTTCCAGATCGGCCGCGCCGCTCAGGGCCTCGTTCTGGGCCATGGGCCGCAGCACATAGTCGCAGGCCCGCTCGGCCCGCACCTGCCCCGCCACATAACACAGCTGCACCCGTTTTTCCGGATCGTTGTTCAGCAGGAATTCCCGCTGGCCGAAATCCACGCACCCCTCAAAAACCTCGGCCACCCGCTGGGGTGTGGGCGGCCCCTCCAGCCTCGGTTCCTTCCTGGGGTGGGGCGGCACCCAGTCCCGGTCCGCGCCAAACATACCCATTTCGCCGGTTTCCCCCTTTTTGCTGCTTATAACTTTTGTATTATATGGAGCTGCAAAAGATTTATACAAAACCCAAAAACTATTTCTGGACTTTTCCGTACATTCTGATAAAATGTCAGGTATAGAACGAAGCAGTGGAGTTCGCCTCCACAGCGAATGGGAGGTTTTCTAGCATGGCAACGATTGTCACCAAGCGTATTCTGAACCCCACGGTGACGCTGATGGAGGTCAGCGCGCCCATGGTCGCACGCAAGGCGAAGCCCGGCCAGTTTGTCATCGTCCGGGTGGACGAGCAGGGGGAGCGCATTCCCCTGACCATCGCCGATTACGATGCGGTGCGCGGCACGGTCACCATTATGTACCAGCGGGTGGGCCTGACCACCCAGAAGCTGGACGCGCTGGAGTCCGGCGAGGAGATTTTGGACGTGGTGGGCCCCCTGGGCAACCCCACTGAGGTGGAGGGCGTCCAGCGGGCGGTCATCATCGGCGGCGGCGTGGGCTGCGCCATCGCCTTCCCCCAGGCCAAGGCCCTCTACCGGGCCGGCGCCCACGTAGACGTGATCGTGGGCTTCCGCACCAAGGACCTGGTGTTCCTGGAGGGCTCCTTCCGCCGCAACTGCACCAACCTGTACATCACCACCGATGACGGCACCTACGGCGAAAAGGGCTTTGTCTCCAACAAGCTCTCCGCGCTGCTGGAGGCGGGCAACCAGTATGACGTGGCCATCGCCATCGGCCCCATCCCCATGATGCGGGCCATTTCCCAGGTCACCCTGCCCTACAACCTCAAGACCATCGTCTCCCTCAACCCCATCATGGTGGACGGCACCGGCATGTGCGGCGGCTGCCGGGTCCAGGTGGGCGGCCAGACCAAGTTTGCCTGCGTGGACGGCCCCGACTTCGACGGCCACCAGGTGGACTACGACGAGCTTATTGTCCGCAACGGCGTGTACCGGGAGCAGGAGGCCTTTGCCAAGGCCGCCCACGCCCACACCTGCCGGATGCAGAAGATGGCCGAGGAACTGGCGAAAGGAGGACTCCCCAATGCCTGATATGAAATCGCCCCGCACCGCCATGCCGGAGCGGGACCCCAAGATCCGGGCCCACAACTTTGAAGAGGTGGCCCTGGGCTATACCGAGGAAATGGCCAAGAAGGAGGCCGGCCGCTGCCTCCACTGCAAGAACGCCCCCTGCACCGCCGGCTGCCCGGTGAATGTACGCATTCCTGAGTTTATTGCCAAGGTGGCCGAGGGGGACTTTGAGGCCGCCTATCAGATCATCTCCTCCACCAACGGCCTGCCCGCCATCTCCGGCCGGGTCTGCCCCCAGGAGACCCAGTGCGAGGCCAGGTGCGTGCGCGGCATTAAGTCCGAACCCGTGGCCATCGGCCGGCTGGAGCGCTTTGTGGCCGACTGGCACCTGGAGCACCACCCCGAACCGGCCCTGCCCCTTCTGCCCGCCAACTACACCCACGTGGCAGTGGTGGGCTCCGGCCCCGCCGGCCTGACCTGCGCCTATGACCTGTCCCAGCAGGGCTACGCCGTCACCATCTTCGAGGCCTTCCACACCGTGGGCGGCGTGCTGGTGTACGGCATCCCCGAATTCCGCCTGCCCAAGGCCATTGTCCGCCGGACCGAGGCCGACCTGCGCTCCCTGGGCGTGCAGATTCACACCGACATGGTCATGGGCCGGGTGCTCACCATCGACGAGCTGTTCCAGTCCGGCTACAAGGCGGTCTTTCTGGCCACCGGCGCCGGCCTGCCCAAGTTCATGAACATCCCCGGCGAGGGTCTGGCGGGGGTCTATTCCGCCAACGAGTACCTCACCCGGGTCAACCTGATGCACGCCTGGAAGCCCGAGTATGACACCCCCCTCATCAAAAGCCGCTCCGTGGCGGTGGTGGGCGGCGGCAACGTGGCCATGGACGCGGCCCGCTGCGCCCTGCGCATGGGCGCCGAGGAGGTCCATCTGGTCTACCGCCGTTCGGAGGCCGAGATGCCCGCCCGGGCCGAGGAGGTCCACCACGCCAAGGAGGAGGGCATCCAGTTCCACTTCCTGACCAACCCCACGGCCGTCATCGACGGCGCCGGTATGGGCCGCGCCACCGGCCTTGCCTGTATCCGCATGGAGCTGGGCGAGCCCGACGAGAAGGGCCGCCGCCGGCCGATCCCGGTGCCTGACTCCTCCTTCACCATTGAGGTGGACACGGTTATTATGGCCCTGGGCACCAGCCCCAATCCCCTCATCCGTATGGCCGATCCCACTCTCCAGGTCAACGACCACGGCTGCTTTGTGGTGGACGAGGCCACCATGCAGACCAGTCAGGAGAACGTCTACGCCGGAGGCGACGCCGTCACCGGCGCGGCTACGGTCATCCAGGCCATGGGCGCCGGCAAGCGGGCCGCCAAGGCCATTGCTGAAAAGCTCAACGCCAACGCCTGATTCAGACAAAACACCGCCGGACAGCCCTGAGCCGTCCGGCGGTGTTTCATAGGCGTCCTGCCTGTGCGGCCCTCAGCCGCCGGCGGTGCCCAGCTCCCCATAGCGGTACATCCTGCATCCCACCAGCTTGCAGATCTCGTCCTCACAGTTCAAAATTTCCAGCATATCGGGGTCCTCGAAGTCCATGCCGAAGCGTTCGCACAGGCGCACGCGGGCGTCGTCGATTCGGTCATAGAGCTTCATACAGGGCGAACCCTCCTCAAATTCGCTGGGTATGCCGTCCGGCTGCGCGTGCATCCCCATCACTTTCAGCCAAAGCTCCTCCTGCGGCGTCATAGCGTTCCCTCCTGTTGTACACTATTTGTTAAACAAACGTTATACATATATTTTAAGTATATCGTATTACATTTTGTTTGACAATAGTAATGCGGTGGTGTTCGTTGTGGCCCGTAAATTTAAGATTCCCAATATTCCCCCCACCACTCCGAAGGGCATCCGCTTTCCAAACGACATGATCGAGGAAGTGGAAGCGGCCATTCGGGGCACGAACTGTACGTTCTCTGCCTTTGTCATTGAGGCGGTCCGGGTGGCGCTGGATAACCTGAAGGAGGACGCGGAGACGGACAGCGATGCGTCCCAGTAAGCAGAGCGGCGCCACGGGCAGTTGCCCGCGGCGCCGCTCTGTCCTTTTATTTCTGGAGGTTTCAGACTGCGCTCACGTGCGCCCCGGCTTCGCCGGCGGCGTGTCCCCCTTGTTCTTCTCGTAGATCAGCTTCAGCCCCCACAGCATCAAATCGTCGTCAATCACGATCTCCCGCTTGCAATAGGGGGCC
>DXYV01000044.1:8360-17204 GCA_019415645.1 Clostridiales bacterium | reverse complement strand
CCCCCACAGCATCAAATCGTCGTCAATCACGATCTCCCGCTTGCAATAGGGGGCCACTTTGGCAATGAGTCCTCCGGTGCCCACCACTGTGGCTACCGGCTCGCCCAGCTCCTCCTCTACCCGCTCGATCACGCCGTCCAGCATGGCCGCGTTGCCGTAGATGGCCCCGGCGTTCATGCAGTCGATGGTGTTGGTGCCGATCACATGGGCCGGCGCCTGCAGCTCCACATGGGGCAGCTGGGCGGTCCGGCTGGACAGGGCCTCCACCGCCAGGCGCAGGCCGGGCATGATCATGCCGCCCCGGTAGCGGCCCTGACTGTCGATGACCGACAGGGTGGTGGCGGTGCCGAAATCGAACACCAGCAGGGGCTTGGGATACCGGGCCTGGGCCCCCACCGCGCCCACCACCAGGTCGCTGCCCAGTTGGGCGGGGTTGTCGATTCGGATGTTCAATCCGGTCTTGACGCCGCTGCCCACCAGCATGGGGGTCAGACCGCACAGCATTCGGATCGCCCGCACCAGGATGGGCTTGAGCTCCGGCACCACCGAGGCCACGATGGCCCCGTCCATGCGTTTGGGGTCGATGCTCCGCAGCGCGAAGATATTGGACAGGAGCATGGCGTATTCGTCCTCGGTCTTGGTGCGGTCCGTAGACATCCGGGCGGTAAAGCGGATGGAATCCTGCTCCATGCCCCCCAAAACGATGTTGGTATTGCCCACGTCGATGGCCAACAGCATACTGCAAACCTCCTGTTCCGTCCGGTTGAAAAAGACGAGAACGGGCAGGCCCGTTCTCGTCTCGTGTTCTGGGAGGACGGGGCTTCCCGCGTTTTCATAAGTGCGCGGTGACATTTGTAAAAAAGTCGCCGCGAACGGTAGGACGTCCGCGGCGACGTGGCACCCCCAGTAGGAATCGAACCTACAACGGCCCCTTAGGAGGGGGCTGTTATATCCATTTAACTATGGAGGCGTATCGTCCGCGTTCTTATTTTACCCAATTGCGCCGCCGCTGTCAATGTAGTATGATAAGAGAAGCCAAATCGCCCGCTCTAGGGCTGCTTCCGAGTGTAGTGCTCCGCCGCATGGCAGAAGGCCCGCTCGAAGGCGGCAATGGCCCGCCGGCTCACCGGCAAAAACGGCAGCAGCATGTCAAACGCGTGGCACCCCCTGGGGTACACGTCGATCTGCGCCTCCACGCCGGCCTTCCGCAGGTGTTCCACATAGGTCATGGTCTCGCAGTAAAAAGGCTCCGTAGCGCTCACAAAGGTGTAGGTCGGCGGCAGACCGGCGTAATCGGTCTGCCGGGCCGGTACGGCATAGGGCGGCGCTTCGCCGCCCCACAGCGGCCCCAGATAGGCCCGCCAGGCCCGGTGGTTGCGCTTGGTGTTCCACACCGGGTCGCGGTTGGCCCGGGAGGAGTCGGTATCCCGGTCGTCCAGCATGGGGTACAGCGGCATCTGGGATGCGATTCCAACCTCGCCCCGGTCCCGGGCCAGCATACACAGCGCGGCGGTCAGGCCGCCGCCGGCGCTCTCGCCCCCTACCATGAGCCGTTCCGGGCAGACTCCCAGCTCCTCCGCGTGCTCCTTCAGATAGCACAGCGCCGCGTAGCAGTCCTCCAGCGCGGCCGGATAGGGGGCCTCCCCCGCCAAGCGGTATTCCGGCGTGACCACCACCGCGCCGTACTTCTTGACCAGCGCCATGGCCCGGGACAGGTAGATCATCTTCGCCATGCCCACCACATAGCCGCCGCCATGAATCCACAGGACCCCCGGCGTCTGCGCCTGGGGCCTGGCGTTTTTCCGGGGCCGAAGGATATACAGGGCGATGTCGTGCCCGGTGGAGGGAATCCACCGGCGCTCCATGGTGTACCAGGCGTTTGTTCTCATGTTGCTCCTCCCGGGCGCTGGATCTGCGTGCAGTTTCCTGTATTGTATCACGTTCCGGTCCCGTTGTCACGTCCGCCCCGGCGGAGACGGGCTGGAGGCTCTCCCCAATTTTCCATTCCCAGGGCGGCCTGTCCGCCGGAAAGAGGCGTTATCATGTCAGAAGAAAAAACCAATGTCATGCGGGTGCTGGATCAGAAGAAGATCCCCTATACCCCCCACCACTACCCCACGGACGGCGCGCTGGACGGGGTCTCCGTGGCCGCCATGATCGGTCAGGACCCGGCCCGGGTATTCAAGACGCTGGTCACCGTGGGCGCCAGCAAGAAAAACTATGTGTTCGTCATCCCTGTCGCCGCGGAGCTGGATCTGAAAGCCGCCGCCAAGGCCGTAGGAGAAAAATCCATCGCCATGCTCAAGCAGGCCCAGCTGCTTCCCCTCACTGGTTATGTTCACGGCGGCTGCTCTCCCATCGGCATGAAAAAGCTCTTCCGCACGGTGCTGGATTCCTCAGCCCAGTCGCTGCCCACCATGGCGGTGTCCGCCGGGCGGATCGGCGCCCAGGTGGAGCTGGCCCCCGCCGACCTGGCCGGGCTGGTCAGGGCCCAGTTTGCCCCGGTGACCGTCTGATTTTTGTCCCTTTCGTCTCATCTGCCCCAAAGCTCCGGCCGGAGGGCACGAAAGTTTGGACGCTTTTCCGCCGGAAACCAGGGAAAAAGATTTGCCTTTGCGGAAAAATGACAGTATAATAAGATGTTGATGAAATTTATGATTTCCTGAAAATGTAAATACTCAGAAAGTTTTGAGGTGCGCAGACGAAGTAAATTCGCCCTTGCGCCAAAGTTTTACTTCGTAAAACATTTGTACGCGCCGGAGGCGCGGCCCGCCCTTTGGCGGGCGCGTGGTCTTGCCGTGCTGTTGAAGGAGATATTCGATTTATGCAGAATGAGAAGTTACGCAACATCGCCATTATTGCCCACGTGGACCACGGCAAGACCACGCTGGTAGACGAGATGCTCAAGCAGGGCGGCATCTACCGGGAAAATCAGGCCACGGTGGAGCGCGTCATGGACTCCAACGATCTGGAGCGGGAGCGCGGCATCACCATCCTGGCCAAGAACACCGCCGTCCACTACAAGGACGTAAAGATCAACATTGTGGACACCCCGGGCCACGCCGACTTCGGCGGCGAGGTGGAGCGCATCCTGAAGATGGTCAACGGCGTCATCCTGCTGGTGGACGCCGCCGAGGGCCCCATGCCCCAGACCCGCTTTGTCCTGTCCAAGGCGCTGGAGCTGGGCCACCGGGTCATCGTAGTGGTCAACAAGGTGGACCGCCCCGACCAGCGCATCCACGAGGTGGTGGACGAGGTGCTGGAGCTGCTGCTGGACCTGGACGCCACGGACGAGCAGCTGGACTCCCCCATGCTGTTCTGCTCCGGCCGCAACGGCACCGCCTCCTATTCCCCCGAGGTGCCGGGCACCGACCTGACTCCCCTGTTTGAGACCATTCTCGACTATATCCCTGCCCCTGAGTCCGATACAGAGGCTCCCTTCCAGATGCTGGTCTCCTCCATCGACTACAACGATTTCGTGGGCCGCATCGCCATCGGCCGCATCGAGCGGGGCACCATCAAGCAGAACCAGGAGATCGTGGTGTGCAACTACCACACTCCGGACGCCGTGAGCAAAAAGGCCAAGGCCACCGCCATCTATACCTTTGACGGTCTGGCCCGGGTGCCGGTCACCGAGGCCGCCGCCGGCGAGATCATCGCCATGAGCGGCATCGGCGACATCACCATCGGCGACACCATCTGCGTTCCCACCAATGTGGAGCCCATCGAGTTCGTCAAGATCTCCGCCCCCACCATCGAGATGACCTTCTCGGTCAACGACTCCCCCTTCGCCGGCAAGGAGGGCAAATTCGTCACCTCCCGCCAGATTCGCGAGCGCCTCATGCGCGAGACCCTGAAGGACGTGTCCCTCCGGGTCACCGAGACCGACTCCACCGACGCCTTCAACGTGGCCGGCCGTGGCGAAATGTCTCTGTCCATCCTCATTGAGACCATGCGCCGGGAGGGCTACGAGTTCCAGGTGTCCCCGCCCCGGGTGCTCTATCAGGAGATCGACGGCGTCAAGTGCGAACCCATTGAGCGCCTGGTGGTGGACGTGCCTTCCGACAACGTGGGCGCGGTCATCGAGAAGATCGGCCAGCGCAAGGGCGACCTGCTGGAAATGACCCCCGTGGGCAACCGCATGAAGGTGGAGTTCCTGGTCCCCTCCCGCGGCCTGTTCGGCTACCGAAACGAGTTTTTGACCGACACCAAGGGCGAGGGCATCATGGCCTCGGTCTTTGAGAAATACGCGCCCATGAAGGGCGACATCCAGCGCCGGAACACCGGCTCCCTCATCGCCCATGAGACCGGCGAGGCCGTGAGCTACGGCCTGTTCAACGCCCAGGACCGGGGCGCGCTGTTCATCGGTCCCGGCACACCGGTCTACGCCGGCATGATCGTGGGCGTCTCCCCCAAGAGCGATGACATGACGGTGAACGTCTGCAAGAAAAAGCAGCTGACCAACATGCGTGCCTCGGGCTCTGACGACGCGCTGCGCCTGGTGCCCCCCCGGCAGATGTCCCTGGAGCAGTGCCTGGAGTTCCTGGCCGACGACGAGCTGCTGGAGGTCACCCCCCAGTCCCTGCGCCTGCGCAAGCGGGAGCTGGACCACGCCCAGCGGATGCGGATGCTCAAGGGCAACAAAGACAAATAATCCCTCGGACCAAACGGGGCCCGGGACCATGTCATATGGTCCCGGGTCCTGTTTGGTTTGCCATCCGCCGCACACCGGTGGCGCGGGCCGGGCCGGTGTGATACAATAGGGATGATTTCCCCGATTTGACACAGAGAGTACAAACGGAGAGGCTACACTGGACCTGGAAGGAGGAATCGGCCATGAACAGCCAGATCCTCATTGTGGAGGACGAGCCCAAGCTGCGGGAGGTGCTGTGCGACTACTTCCGCAGCAAGGGGGAGACGCCCGTGGAGGCCGCCGACGGTCTGGCGGCGCTGGAGCGGCTGGAGCAGGAGAGCTTTGACGCGGTGCTGCTGGACATCATGATGCCCGGGCTGGACGGCCTGTCCGTCTGCCGGGCGGTGCGGCGGGAGAGCGACGTGCCCATCGTGTTCCTCACCGCCCTGTCCGACGAGGAGGACAAGCTGCTGGGCTATGAGCTGGGGGCGGACGACTATGTGACCAAGCCCTTCACCCTGTCGGTGCTCTACGCCAAGACCATGGCCCTCATCCGCCGCAGCCGGGGGACCATGCGCGCCGGCGACCGGCTGGAGGCGGGGGGCATCATCCTGGAGCTGTCCTCCCGGCGGGTGTGGGCGGGGGGCCGGGAGCTGGCCCTCACCCCCAAGGAGTACGCCCTGCTGCGCTGCCTGATGCAGAACCGGAACCTGGTCATGAGCCGGGAACAGCTGCTGGTAAAATGCTGGGGCTACGACTACGAGGGGGAGGCCCGGGCCGTGGACACCCACATCAAACGCCTGCGGGAGAAGCTGGGCGCCCATGCCGGATGCATTAAGACGGTCATCCAGGCGGGTTATAAGCTGGAGGTGTGAGGCATGAAGCGCGTCGCCAAGGGATATTACATTGCCGCCGTGCTGCTGCTCCTGTGGGCGGCGGCGGATGTCTACCACTATGCGGCTATCGGCCGGGAGCTGGTCTCCTACTACGACGGGTCCGGCGTCCTTCAGCAGCTGGTGCACCACAGCCTGTTCCAGGGTGCCGTGAAGGCGTTGCTGGGCGGCCTGATCTTGTTTCTCGGCTGGCGGCGAGGCAGGAAGGGCGCGCCGGTCTCCTCCCTGACCGCCGTCACCGCCCTGCTGGTTCTGGTCGTTCTGGGGGGCTGGGGGGCGGGCATGTACTGCGTGACGGCGGTCACCGCCCAGTATGCCGCCGAGCGGTATCTCACCGCCTACCGGGACTTTGCCTCCACACTCTCCACCCGCAGCTTTTACGACTGGATGGGAAAGGGATATGACCAGGAACACGCCAACTACGACGCCAACCGGATGTGGGAGGCGGCGGACAGCGGCGGCTGGGCGGATACCTTCCACACATCCCGTGCCACGGCGGAGGGGGACAGCGGCTTTCTGGACCTGCCGGACAGCGGCCAGGTCTATTCCGTCGCCGCTGTCTACGACGGGGCGGGGAACCTGCTGGTGTGCGGCTGGGAGGACTACTTTTATTTTGAGTACCTCACCGAGGAGCAGTGGCAGGACAGGGAGGAGCGCTCCGGCAACAACGCCCGGGCCCCCATCGACCGGGCTCATCTGACGCAGGCCGGACTGGAAATGGTCCAGAACGGTAGCCTGACCTTTGACGCCCGGGCCCTGCGGTTCACCGGCAGCTTTGACAGCACGACCTTCACCCCCCAGACCATAGAGGCCATTGAATGGGATACCTTTAACGAGGCCCTCCGCGCCAAGGGCAGCGGGTCCTACACGGTGTCCGGCGTGGCGGAGGACTACGACCTCCCCTGGGTCTCCCTGTATGAGGACCCGGACGCCGTGCCCGCCGGTGCAGAGATCACCACCTTCTATTCCGACTGGTTCGACGTGTGCTGGTATCGCCCGTCCCCAGCGTTTTCCTATGACGGGAGCCTGTATCCCGGCCTGGACGCCCTAGTGGCCGAGCTGGGTCCTACGCTTTCCGGGGGATGGCGGTCCATGATTCGCTATGAGGGGCTGGATTTGCTCATCCCCAGCGTGGACTATTGTTACCAGCTGGACGGTGAACTCTACTATACCTCCTACTACTACGGTCAGGAGGCTTATGCTGTTGAGCCGGAGGAGCTGCCTCAGCTGCATTTTTATGTCGTCAGCGTAGTGTACTGCTCCCCCTGGCGCACGGCCTGGGGAGAGCTGCGGTATGTGTACCTGGCGACCTTCCTTCTGGCGGCGGCGCTGATCCTTCTGGCCCGCTCCGCCATCCGGCGGGGCCTGACCGGCCCGGCGGGCCAAGCGGCGGAGGTCCTGGAAGCCCCCTGGGACGGCGCCGTCCGGCTGGAGAGGGACCCCAGGGCGTGGAGAGAGGGACAGCGGCTCCAGACGGGCGTCGAACGGTGGGGCGACGTCATCCGCGCCCAGAAAAATGAGCTCACCCGTCTCAACACCGCCCTGGACTACGCCAAGACCGCGGAGGAGAACCGGCGGCAGATGACCTCCCACATCGCCCATGAACTCAAAACTCCCCTGGCGATCCTCCACAGCTACGCCGAGGGGCTCAAGGAGCACATTGCCGAGGACAAGCGTGAGAAATACATCGACGTCATCCTCTCCGAAACCGAGCGGATGGACGCTCTGGTGTTGGATATGCTGGACCTGTCCCGGCTGGAGGCCGGCAAGGTAAAGCTGGCCCTGGACACCTTCTCCCTGGCCGACCTGGCCCGGTCGGTCTTTGCCCGGCTGGAGCGCTCCATACAGGCCAAGGCGCTGGCAGTCACCTTCGATTTTCCGGGGGACTGCTCCGTCACCGCCGACGAGGGCCGCATCGGGCAGGTGGTGGAGAACTTCGCCACCAACGCGGTGAAATACACCCCGGAAGGGGGGCGCATCGCCGTCTCCATCCGGCAGCAGTGGGGACAGACCACCTTCACGGTGGAAAACGACTGTCCGCCCCTGTCCGCCGAGGCTCTGCACAAGGTATGGGACACCTTCTACCGGACGGACGAGGCCCGTTCCGGCGAGGGCACCGGCCTTGGTCTGGCCATCGCCCGGAGCATCATCGAGCTCCATGGCGGCCGGTGCTCGGCGGTCAATACCGACTCCGGTGTGGCCTTTTCCTTCACCCTTTGACGCGTCTTTCCCAAAAACGGCAAAAAGCCCCCCGCCGCGCGGATGCGCGGCGGGGGGCTTTTCTGTGGTTCAGCCTTTTTCGGGCTCTTTGATCTCCCGGATGAGGGTAAAGGGGGTGAGCTGGGTGCCGTTGCCGCAGGGATTGTCGGCAATCATGGCCATCAGGTCGGCCTCGCTCTCCTGAATCGCGGCGCACTTGCCCAGCAGCTCCTGGGCGATGTCGTTGGCGTCCACGATCATCATTTTGATGCCCAGCTTTTCATAGACCTCCTCGCACACGGCGTCGGAGTTCTCCGGGATGCGGATTCCAAACTCGCCGTACACGTCGAAGCAGTGGTCGTAGAACCCGTCCAGGCCGGCCACCTCCTGGCCCACCATCTCATAGAACACGCCCCGCTTACCGAACAGCTTGCCGATTCCGGCGCAGATCGCAGCCCAGATCACGTACAGCGCGCCCCGCTGGTTGATGGCGAACTGCATCTTCCACGGGGAGTCCACGCCGATTCCGGCGGAGGAGTGGGAGGCGAACTTGGACAGGAATTTCGCCAGCCAGGACAGCTTCATGTCCTTTTTGTAGACCACCCGCTTCTGGCACAGGGAGATGATCTTCTCGCTGGAGGACAGAATATCCCCCTCCTGATAGATGGGCTTGATATATTGCTCGATCAAATCCAGATAGCTCTCGCCGATCTGGACAAAGTGGGTGTGGACGGCGTGGCGGGCAAATTTCCGATCCCCCACCTGGATGACGACCTGTTTTCCTTCGTTGGCCACAAACTCAGTATATTCCATGATCTTTTTCGTTCCTTTTTCCAATTCTCGGTGTTTCCGTGGTTCTCCCTGATTATAGCCACATTGGCGTCAAAATGCAACCGGGAATACAGAAATAAAACGTTCCCCCGTCGCCCCGAAGGGCGAATCAGAGGAACGTTTTCCAGTTTATTCATATAGGGCCCGATCACCGCGCCAAAGTGCCGCCGCTGGGCTCGTGCGGGGACCCCAAATGTTTGTCCTTTTCTTGTCCCGCCTCGTCGCCGTTCACAACGGCTCAGCGCTTCTTCCTGTCACGCTTCGCCTATGCGCGACGCGCGGCTTCCC
>DXYV01000044.1:0-8260 GCA_019415645.1 Clostridiales bacterium | reverse complement strand
GCGCTCGCCCTCGCTCCAGTCCATCCGCGCTGCGCATTACGGCTCAGCGCTTCTTCCTGTCACGCTTCGCCTATGCGCGACGCGCGGCTTCCCTCCGACTCGGGCTGGTCTGCGGTCCGCTACGCGGCCCTGCGCTCGCCCTCGCTCCAGTCCATCCGCGCTGCGCATTACGGCTCAGCGCTTCTTTTTAATACCGCCGCACCACGGCCACGACCTTGCCCAGAATGGCGCAGCCCTCGCCGTCGATGGGCTCATAGTCCTCATTTTCCGGCATCAGCCAGACATGGCCGTCCTTATTGCGGTAGGTCTTGACGGTGGCCTCATCCTCAAACAGCGCCACCACGATGTCGCCGTTGCGCACCGACTGCTGCTGATGGACCACCACCAGGTCCCCGGGCAGGATGCCCGCGTTGCGCATGGATTCGCCACGCACCTTCAGGGCGAAATGCTCGCCGGTCCGTCCCTCGGTATCGAAGGTCAGGTAGTCCTCAATGCACTCCTCCGCCAGAATGGGGGAGCCGGCCGCCACATTGCCCACCACGGGCACCTGGTCCTTCCGGCCATGGACCAGGCCGCTGTTGATGGTGATGGCCCGGGTCTTTCCCTCCGCCTGCGAGATCAGCCCGGCCGCCCGCAGCCCCTTCAAATGGAAGTGGACGGTGGAGGGCGACTTGAGATCCACGGCCTCCGCGATCTCCCGCACCGAGGGCGGATAGCCGTGCTCGTCGGCAAAGGTCAGGATATAGTCATAGATCTGCTGCTGCTTGGGCGTAAGCTGGCTCATAGGTCTGACCTCCTATGTCATTTGGCGCTGAATTGAATCATGTTCTAGTTGCATTTTACCATGTGCGCCCCCGCTTGTCAAACAGTTGTTCGAAATCTTTTGGCGCTGTCAAGGGGTTTTCCGGAAAAACCCCTTGACAGATTGTATCCTACCATGTAGAATTACGAAGCCTACTAATTATTAGTACCCAAATTATTTTTATTTGGACCATGACTTGTTTTGCAAAAAGGCGGGTGATTTTTATGGCATTTCCTTCCGGAATGGTGTTCCACTCCCTATTCCGGGCTCATCACAACGCGGTCCAGACCGGGTTGTTTCAGAATGGCCTGGGGGACATCGGCTCCCCCCGTCTGCTCATGGCCCTGCGGGACCAGTGCAGCGCGGGACGCACCCCCTCTCAGCGGGAATTGGCCGACCTGCTCCACGTCTCGGCGGCCACCATCGCCACCTCGCTGAAATCTTTGGAGCGCAACGGCTATGTGGCGCGCCGCACCGACCCGACCGACAGCCGGCGCAACCAAATCACCATCACGGAAAAGGGTAAGGCCGCGCTGGACGCCAGTCACAATGTGTTTGAAACAGTGGATGAGTTTATGTTCTCCGGCTTTTCCGACGCGGAAATCGAGCAGCTCAACGGCTTCCATCTGCGTATGCTGCATAATCTGTATGAGATCGGCGGCGACCAGGACGCGCCCTGTCCGCCCCCGCCGCCGCTCCCCCGAAAGGATGATAAGCTCTTATGATCAAACGACTGGTCCCCTATATCGGCGCCTATAAGCGCTACGCGATCCTGGCTCCCCTGCTGGTGCTTCTGGAGAGCGTGTGCGAGCTGCTGCTCCCCCTGCTGATGGCATCCATCATCGACGACGGAATTCAGCAAAGCAACCTGAACGTGATTCTGGTGGACGGCGTGCTCATGCTGGTCATCAGCGCCGTGGCCATGACGGCGGGCGGACTGTCCGCCAAGTATGCCTCCTTTGCCGCCCAGGGACTGGGCGCCAATCTGCGCAAGGCGGAGTTCGACCAGATCTGCACGTTCTCCTTCGCGGACATCGACCGCTTCTCCTCCGCCTCCCTCATCACCCGTCTGACCAACGACCTGACCAACATCCAGAACGTGGCGGTCATGTGCCTGCGCATCCTGATCCGGGCTGTTGTGATGATGGTGGGCGCGCTAATCGCGGCCTTCTACATCAAGCCCTCCCTGGCCACTATCATCGTCATCATCCTGCCCATTCTGGCAGTGTGCGTGGTGACCCTGATGGTCAAGTGCCATCCGCTGTTTGAGATCATGCAGGAAAAGATCGACCTGCTCAACGAGAAGGTCCAGGAAAATCTGGTGGCCATCCGCGTGGTCAAGTCCTTTGTTCGGGAAGATTTTGAGCGCGCCAAATTCAAGACCGCCAACGACGACTTCACCTCCGCCGGCCTGCACGCGGTGCTGCGCATCGTCATGATGCAGCCCATTATGATGATGGGCATTTCCCTGGCCACGGTGCTGGTGCTGTATAACGGCGGCCAGCAGGTCCTGGTGGGCGGACTGGACATCGGCAGTCTCCAGGCCATTCTCCAGTATATCTTCCAGGTCCTGTTCTCGGTGATGATGGTGGCGATGGCTCTGCTGCAGTACACCCGCGCCGAGGCCTGCTCCGACCGTATCTGCGAGGTGCTGGACACCGTGCCCGCCATTCAGGACGGTCCCCGGAAGGCCCGCCCGGCCGCTGGAGCGGACGGCAAGCCCTTTGTTCCCGCCGCCGGGGAGGAGGACCGCTGGCTCCCCGTGCCCCGCGGCAAGGTGGAGTTCCGGGATGTGAGCTTCCAGTACGCCACCGGCACCGGCGAGGCCGTCCTCTCCCACCTGTCCTTCACCGCCCAGCCCGGCCAGGTGCTGGCCATCGTGGGCGGCACCGGCACCGGCAAATCCTCTCTGGTCAACCTCATCCCCCGCTTCTATGACGCCACCGAGGGCCAGGTGCTGGTGGACGGCGTGGATGTGCGGGAATATCCCCTGGACGATCTGCGCAACCGGGTGGGCATGGTGCTGCAAAACAACGTGCTCTTCTCGGGCACCATCCGGGAGAACCTTCTCTGGGGCAACGACAACGCCACCGAGGAGGAGATCATTCAGGCCGCCAAAGACGCCCAGGCCTACGACTTCATCCAGTCCTTCCCCAAGGGCTTCGACACTTACATTGAACAGGGCGGCGTCAACGTCTCCGGCGGTCAGAAGCAGCGTCTGTGCATCGCCCGTGCCATGCTGCGCAAGCCGGCGATTCTGATTCTGGACGACTCCACCTCTGCCGTGGACTCCACCACTGAGGGACTCATCCGGGAGTCCTTCCATCAGAATTTGAAGGACACCACCGTGATTCTCATTGCCCAGCGCATCTCCTCGGTGCGCTCCGCCGACGCCATCCTGGTGCTGGACAACGGCGCCATCGCCGGTATGGGCACTCACGATGAGCTGATGGCCTCCAACAAGATCTATCAGGAGATCTACTATTCGCAGCAGGAAGGAGTGAGCGAGCGTGGCTGATCAGAATATCAAGGCCCCTAAGGGTCCCGCCGGACCCGGCAGCGGCCCCCGCGGCGGATATGAGCGGCCCAAGAACCTGGGGCGCACCATCCTGCGGATGTTTTCCTATCTGGCCAAGCGGCCCATCTTGCTGGTGCTGGTAGCTGTCTGCGTTGTCGTCTCCTCCCTGGGCCATGTAGCGGCTACCTATATGATGCGTCCTATTCTCAACAATCTGGAGGCTGCCTTTCTCCAGGGGCAGAACACCCTTCCCTCTCTGCTGGGCTCCTGCCTTCAGCTGATTGCCCTCTACGCCCTGACCGCTCTCTGCGTTTACGGGCAGGCCAATCTCATGGCTCAGCTGGCCCAGAAGGGCTGCAACGCCCTGCGCAAGGACCTGTTTGACAAGCTCCAGGAGCTCCCCCTGAGCTACTTTGACCGCCACACCCACGGCGAGCTGATGAGCCGCTTCACCAACGACGCGGACAACGTCCAGCTGGCGCTGGAGCAGTCGCTGATTCAGATGATCTCCGCTGTGCTCTCCTTTGGCGGAACCGTGGTCATGATGCTCTACCTCAGCCCCATTCTGTTTCTCATCACCATTGTGATGCTGGTCGTCATTTTCACCGTATTCAAGATCCTGGGCAACCTGGGCCGCACCTACTATGGCCGCCAGCAGGCCGCCCTGGGCGCTGTCAATGGCGATATCCAGGAGATGATCGAGGGCATGAAGGTCATCAAGGCCTTCACCCACGAGGAGCAGGCCAAGGCCCAGTTCGGTGCCCTCAACGAGGAGTACCGGGTGTCCTCCAGCAAGGCCGCCTTTTATACCTCCAGCGTCATGCCCATCACCGCCAACATCACCAATGTCGGCTACGCCATCACCGCCGCCGCCGGCGGCATCCTGGCCATCGTGTCCGGCTTTGACATCGGCGGTCTGGCCGCCTACCTGAACTACTGTCGTCAGATCACCCAGCCGGTGAACCAGATCTCCATGCAGATGACCACCATTCTCTCCGCTCTGGCCGGCGCCGAGCGCATCTTCGATGTGATGGACTCTGAACCTGAGTTGGACGAGGGCTCCGTCACACTGGTGGGGGCGGATAAGGATGCCAACGGCACCCTCTCGGCCTTTACCGGCCAGGGCCATCCCAGCCACTGGGCCTGGAAGGTGCCCCGCAGCGCGTCCATGGTCCTGGTCCCCGTCTTTTTCGGGGATGGCGACGACCTTATCGAGCTGGGCCAGGCGGTCCGGGAAAACGGCGCGCTCAAGCTGCTGGCCCCCGGCGAGGACTCCCCCCAGGGTATCTGGGTCCAGGTGGCGGCAGACGGCACCCTGACCGAGATCACGGACCACGCCTCCCTGTCCAGCCACGGCTGGGCCTGGAAATACCGCGATTCTGACGGCAGCATGGGCCTGCACCGCATCCGCGGCACCGTGCGCAACGTGCCTGGCGAGGACTTCTGCCTGACTGAACTCAAGGGTGCGGTACGCTTCAATCATGTGGATTTCTCCTATGTCCCCGACAAGCGCATCCTGAAAAACGTGTCGGTCTACGCCAACCCTGGCCAGAAGATCGCCTTCGTGGGCTCCACCGGCGCGGGCAAGACCACCATTACCAACCTGATCAACCGCTTCTACGAGATTGAGGGCGGCATGATCACCTACGATGGAATCGACGTGCGCGCCATCGCCAAGGACAGCCTGCGCTCCTCCCTGGGCATCGTGCTCCAGGACACCCACCTGTTCACCGGCACCGTGCTGGAGAACATCCGCTACGGCCGTCTGACCGCCACGGACGAGGAGTGCTTCGCCGCGGCCCGCACCGCCAATGCCGACAGCTTCATCCGCCGCCTGCCCGACGGCTACAACACCGTCATCACCGGCGACGGCACCAACCTGTCCCAGGGCCAGCGCCAGCTGCTGGCCATCGCCCGGGCCGCTGTGGCCGATCCCCCGGTCATGATTCTGGATGAGGCCACCTCCTCCATCGACACCCGGACCGAGCAGCATATCCAGCGGGGCATGGACGCCCTGATGGAGGGCCGCACCGTGTTCGTCATCGCCCACCGTCTGTCCACTGTACGCAATTCCGACTGCATTGTGGTCATTGAGCATGGCGAGATTCTGGAGAAGGGCAACCACCAGGAACTGCTGGCCCAGAAGGGGCGCTACTATCAGCTTTATACTGGACAGTTCGAGCTGGAATAAGCCCGCGGACTCTCAGGCCCGGGCCGCGCAGGACGCGGTCCGGGCCTTTTCGTTCCGGACCGCCGGCGCTCTACCCTTCGTAGGTTGCCCGATGTCCCGGATTCGGGTATCCTATCGGTATCCAAACCTAAGAGGTGATGTTATGAGTTATGTGACCGCCGCCGTCATCAAATCTCTGCGGGAAAAACGCGGGCTGACCCAGCGGGAGCTGGCGGACCGGATCGGCGTCAGCGACAAGGCGGTATCCAAGTGGGAGACTGCCCGCGGGCTGCCCGACGTGGGCATTCTGGACAGCCTGGCCCAGGCCCTGGGCGTGTCCATCGCGGAGCTGCTGACCGGGGATCTTCAGGAGAACCAGAACCGTGCCGCCAATCTGAAGAAGTTGAATTTTTATGTCTGCCCCATCTGCGGCAACGTCATCACGTCGGTGGGCCAGGGCTCCTTCTCCTGCTGCGGAATCACCCTGCCCCGACTGGAGGCCGAGCCCTGCGATCAGGCGCATCCCCTTACACTGGAGACCGTGGACCACGAGTATTATGTCACCATGCCGGGCCACCCCATGACCAAGGCCCACTCCATCTCCTTTGTGGCCTATGTGACTACGGACTGCGCCGAACTGGCCAAGCTCTATCCGGAGCAGGACGTCTCCGTCCGCTTCCGGAAAAAGGGTCCCGGTTTTTTGTACGCCTACTGTAACCGGCACGGCCTGTTCTGTATCCGGGTCTGAGCGCCGCGCCCCTGCATATGGAGGCCCGTCTCCCCATTGGGAGGCGGGCCCTGCGTCTTTTCCGCGCAGACGAAATAGGTTTTGCAATCTCTCCGTCTTTTTGATATAATAGAAGATAATTTATCTTTTCGAGGAACCAGATATGAAATTTCAACAGTGGAACCTGCGGGGCGGCCGGCAGCCGGACCCGCAGGATATGACGCGCGCGGGAATTTCCCCGCTGTGCGCCGCTGTGCTGTGCGCCCGCGGGCTGGACACCCCGCAGAAGGCCGCCGCATTTCTGGCCGACGGGGAGGAGCGTTTCCATGATCCGCTGCTGCTGCGGGACATGGACCGGGCCGCCGCGCGGGTCTCCCGGGCACTGGCGGAGCACGAACCCATCGCCGTTTACGGCGACTACGACGTGGACGGCATCACCTCCACCGCCCTGCTTACCGAATATCTCCGTGGTCGGGGCGGCCAGGTGGTCGCCTACATTCCTGACCGCATCGAGGAGGGCTACGGCCTCAATCCCGCCGCCGTGGAACGCCTGGCCAAGGCCGGGGTGCGGCTGATCGTCACCGTGGACTGCGGTATCACCGCCGTGGAGGAGGTCAACTGTGCCCGGGCTCTGGGCCTGGACGTGGTTATTACCGACCACCACCGCTGCAAAAGCGTGCTGCCCGACGCAACCGCTGTGGTGGACCCCCGCCGGGCCGACTGCCCCTACCCCTTTAAGGAGCTGGCCGGTGTAGGGGTCGCCCTCAAGCTGGTCATGGCCCTGACGCCCCCGGACCAGCGCCCCGCCGTGCTGCGGCGCTACGCGCCCCTGGCCGCCATCGGCACCGTGGCGGACGTGATGCAGCTCACCGATGAAAACCGCTCCATCGTCCGTATGGGCCTGGCTCTGCTCCCCCATACCGACCGGCCTGGCCTGGCCGCCCTGCTGCGGGAGACCGGCTCCGACGAGAAGCCCATCTCCGCCGTCACCATCGGCTACGGCCTGGCCCCCCGCATCAACGCCGCCGGACGCATGGAACGGGCCGAGGTGGCCCTGGAGCTGCTGCTCACCGACGACCCCATCCGGGGCATGGCGCTGGCCGACGAGCTGTGCCAGCTCAACCGCCAGCGGCAGGAGATCGAACTGGGCATCTACGAGCAGTGTGTCTCCGTCCTGGAGCGCAACCCCGACCTGGCCGCGCCGTGCATCGTGCTGGCCGGAGAGGGCTGGCACCAGGGCGTGGTGGGCATCGTGGCCTCCCGGCTGACGGAAAAGTATGCCTGCCCGGCGTTTATGATCTGCCTGGACCACGGCAAGGGCAAGGGCTCCTGCCGCTCCTTCGGCGGCTTCAACCTGTTCGCCGCCCTGGAGCAGTGCGCCGACCTGCTGGAAGGCTACGGCGGCCATGAGTTGGCCGCCGGCTTTACCATCCGGGAGGAGCAGGTCCCCGCCTTCAAGGCCCGGATGGACGCGCTGGTCTCCGCCTATGCCGGCGGCGCGCCCATGGTCTCCGTGCTGGAGGTAGATGCGTTTCTGGAGGACGGCTCCGCCCTGACCTGCCGGTCCGTGGAGGCGCTCTCTGAACTGGAGCCCTTCGGTGCGGGCAATCCCAAGCCGGTCTTTGCCCTGACCGGCGTCACTGTGGCCGCCTGCTCTGATGTGGGCGGTGGTCGGCACCTCAAGCTCAAGCTGCGCAGCGATGGAAAGCTGCTGGACGCGATCTTTTTCTCCGCCACCTGCGCGGGAGCCGGCATCGTCCCCGGCGACCGCATCGACGTGGCGTTTACCCCCCAGATCAACGAATACCGGGGCAGCCGGACGGTCCAGCTTCAGCTGTGCGACCTGCGTCCCGCCCTCACCCGGGCCCAGGCCGAGCGCCAGCTGTACGAAAAACTGCGTCGGGGCGCCCCGCTCACCGTCCGGGAGGCGGCCACACTTCTGCCCGAACGAGAGGATTTTGTGGCTGTGTGGCGGTTTTTGAAGCGGTCGGCCTCCTCTGCCCCCCTGGAGGACTCCCCCGCCCGGCTGATGAAGGTCATCTC
>DXYV01000043.1 GCA_019415645.1 Clostridiales bacterium | reverse complement strand
GCAGAACGGGCGGCGGAGTTTGAATCCGCCGCCCGTCATTTTATAAACTGTTACTTCACAAAACAAAACTTTTCTTGAGTAGAAATCAAGCGTGAAGCAAATCTTTCATATTGTAGCAGCCGGGCTGCGTCACCGTGGCGAGAAATTTCGCGGCCCGCAGGGCTCCGTTTGCAAAAATCTCCCGGGAGGCCGCATGGTGGGAAATCTCGATTACCTCATCCCGGCCGGCGAACAAAATCGTATGGTCGCCCACAATGGTGCCGCCCCGTACAGAGGAGATTCCGATCTCACGCTTATCGCGCGGCCTGCGGACACTTTGACGCTCGTAGGCGTATTCCGTCTCATGGCCAACTGCCTGGGCCGCCGCATCGGCGATCATCAGGGCGGTCCCACTGGGGGCATCCAGCTTTTTGTTATGGTGGCGCTCTACGATTTCGATGTCGTAATCGTCGCCCAGAACAGCAGAAGCGGTCCGTACCAGTTCCAGCAGCACATTGATTCCCAGAGACATATTTGCAGATCGAAAAATGGGCAGTGTATGGGACGCGGTCTCGATCTGTGCAATCTGCTCGTCGGAATAGCCGGTGGTGGCCAGAACCAGCGGCGTATGAGTACGCTGTCCGAATTCCAGCAGCGCGGGCAGGGCGGCCGGACTGGAGAAATCCACCACGACATCGGCCGGAACCTCACACAGGGCAGGATTGGAAAAGACAGGGAAACGGTCTCCGCTCTGTCCCAGAATATCAAAGCCAGCCACTAGCTCCACTGCGGGGTCTGCCTCGCACAGCTCGGAAATCACACGCCCCATCCGGCCGTTACAGCCGGAGAGAATCAGTCTTATCATTGGTACAGCTCCTTTTGTTACAGCAGACCCATGCGCTGCATGGCGGCCTTCAGCTTCTCGCCATTGGCAGGAGAGATGTCGCACAGGGGCAGGCGGAGAGATCCGGCCTCCATCCCCAACAGATTCATGGCATGCTTAATGGGAATGGGGTTGACCTCAATGAACAGGGCGTCGATCAGGTCCATATATTCGATCTGCAGCTTGGAAGCGGCGGCAAAATTGTTCTCCAGACAGAGATGGGACATTTTTACCATGACCTCGGGGATGATGTTGGAGGCCACCGAGATTACACCCTTGGCCCCCAACGCCATCATGGGTACCACTTGGTCATCGTTTCCGGACCAGATGTAAAAATCCTCGCCGCACAGTGCCCGGGCATGGGCCAGCAGGGAGAAATTGCCCGAGGCCTCCTTGACGCCGTTGATCTTCGGATTTTTGGCCAGAACGGAGTAGGTCTCGGCCGTAAAGGAGACCCCGGTACGGCTGGGTACGTTGTATAAGATCATCGGAATATCCACCCGGTCTGCGATGTACTCGTAATGCTTGATCAGACCGGTCTGGGAGGCTTTGTTGTAATAGGGCGTCACCAGCAGCGCGGCGTCCGCGCCGCAGTCCTGCGCGTGCTGTGTCAAATAAACGGCGGCCGAGGTATCGTTGCTGCCCGTTCCGGCGATGACTTTAACTCTGTGATTGACATGGGCCACACAGAATTCCACGGCGGCGATGTGCTCCCGAATGCTCATGGTGGCGGACTCGCCGGTGGTGCCGCAGACACAGACAGCGTCCACGCCGCCGGCGATCTGCCGGTCGATCTGTTTGGCAAACGCATCGTAGTGAATGGCGCCCTGCGCGTCAAACGGCGTTACAAGGGCGGGACAGCTGCCGGTAAAAACAGGAGTTCGCATAAAGACCGTTCCTTTCTTCTTTCCGATTTGGTTTCGCGGCTGCGGCCGCGGTCAGGACTTACGCACGGTGGTCGATGTAGCCCTCCGCGCAGAGCAGCTCGGCCAGCAGGACTGCGCCGCCGGCGGCGCCGCGCAGAGTGTTGTGCGAGAGCGAGACAAATTTATAGTCGTACTGGGTATCGGGACGCAGACGGCCGATGGAGACGGCCATCCCGCCCTCCAGCTCCCGGTCCAGCTTGGCCTGAGGCCGGTCGGGCTCCTCGAAGTAGTGCAGGAACTGCTTGGGTGCGGAGGGCAGCTCCAGCTCCTGGGGACGTCCGCGGAATCTGGCCCAGAGGGACTTCATCTCTTCCTCTGAGGGCTTGTTCCGGAAGGTGACGAATACCGCGGCCGTATGGCCATTGGAGACCGGAACCCGCAGACACTGGGCCGTGATCGCGGGTTCGGAGACGGCCACGATCATGCCGTCCTTCACTTCGCCCCAAACTTTGAGCGGCTCCTGTTCGGACTTCTCCTCCTCGCCGCCAATATAGGGAATCAGATTATCCACCATCTCCGGCCAGGTGTCAAAGGTCTTGCCTGCGCCGGAAATGGCCTGATAGGTGCAGACCAAAATCTTTTCAAGGCCAAAGGAGCGCAGGGGAGAGAGGGCCGGGACATAGCTCTGGATGGAGCAGTTGGATTTGACTGCGATAAAACCGCGTTTGGTCCCAAGCCGCTTGCGCTGAGCAGGGATAACTGCCAGATGCTCCGGATTGACCTCCGGAATTACCATGGGAACGTCGGGAGTCCAGCGATGAGCGGAGTTGTTGGAGACCACCGGGCACTCAAATTTGGCGTACGCCTCCTCCAGCGCCTTGATCTCGTCTTTTTTCATATCCACAGCGGAAAACACGAAGTCCACCTGCGAGGCAATCTGCTCAATATCATCCTCTGCACTCATCAGAATTAGATCCTTCGCCTCATCGGGAATCGGGGTATCCATGGCCCAGCGGCCGGAAACGGCGTCCTCATAACGCTTTCCGGCAGAACGTGGACTGGCCGCGATGACCGTGAGCTGGAACCAGGGATGACGCTCCATCAGTGTGACGAATCGCTGACCGACCATACCGGTGCCGCCGATGACGCCTACTTTGAATTTTTCCATCGTTTTTCCCTCCAATCCGCCCGACACTTCCGAAAACAAAGGTTGAAATCAGGGCGGTTTCTGTACTATAATGAAAAAAGCATGCCGGCCCACGCGCTTTGAGAGAGCAGTGTGCCAGAGTATTATAGTTAATAGTATCATAGATGCGCCGAAAGTGTCAATTTTCGCGAGGAAAGGTTTTGGAGAAATGAAGCGACGCATACGAAAGAAAACTGTGCAAATTGTAACGACACTGATTCTGGCTCTGGTTTTGGCAGTGCCCTCTCTGGCCTATACCAATCCCAGCTTGGATGATTCCCTGCTGCGGGTGGGGCTTTATTACAGCTCCTCCGCGCTGACGACGGCCAATCTGGAAAACGTCAGTGGTTGCGGAAGCGGCTATCGCTTTGGCTACTTCGACAGCGATTTGAATTTTATCGAGCTGGGTTATACAGATCAAACTACCATCACTATGCTCAAGACCCATAACATTTACTTGACCAGTTCCAATGGGTACAGTACCACGCCCTCTTCCTATGGAGTGGTAGGATGTTACCATGTGCAGCTTTCCGGCAACTACTCGGATTTCAGCACGGCAAAGTCCGTAGCAGACAGCGCAGGTGGATTTGTAGCTTGGATCAATGGGACCTATTACGTCCGGGTCGGCTCCTATACTTCTGCATCCGCGGCTTCTTCTGCCGCGTCGGCCTATTCGGGCGCCACGGTAGGGGAGACCTCTTCTTCTGGAATTTCGGTCACCAAAACCGGCACAACGACCATCCTGTTTCAGTTCGACGACCAGGGAAGCGGCACCGGTCTGGGTGTCCAGCCGGATACGACGGGCAGCTCCGACGTGCAGACCTGGTTCAAGGGCTACAAATACCGCGGGGCATTTCGCTACCAGCGCGTCAGCGGCGGTGATCTGACGGTGGTCAATGTCGTTCCCTTGGGCGACTATATCAAGGGCGTGGTTCCTTATGAAATGTCCCCCTCCTGGCCGCTGGAGGCTTTGAAGGCGCAGGCGGTCTGCGCGCGTACTTACGCCCTGAGCAACCTCAACAAACACAAAAGCTATGGCTTTGACATCTGTACTTCCACTGACTGTCAGGTCTATCACGGCACAAACAGCGAAAACAGCACGACCATCGCCGCCGTGGAAGAAACTGCCGGCGTTACGGTGAAATACAACGGAGCTTATGCGCAGACCGTATTTTCGGCCAGCGACGGCGGCGCTACGGAGAGCTCTGAAAATGTGTGGACAGAGGCGATTCCGTATTTGAGAGGAGTCGTAGATCCCTATGAGGCCTCCGTCGCGGACCTAATCTCCAATTATAATTGGACCTCTACCTATACGGGCGAAGAGCTTCAGGCAAAGCTGGTGGCCAAGGGCTTTACCAGCTGCGGCGTGATCACGGCCGTCTCCCTCACGAAAACAGAAACCGGAAATGTGTATAGTATGACGTTTACCGATGCGAACGGGAAGAATTGGACGGTCTACAAAGAAAACTGCCGGACCTATTTCGGGTTCCAGTCCATGCGGTTTGATTTGGCAGACGGCAGTTCTTCTGGCGGCATCTATGTCAATGGTTCCAGTACAGGGTCGGTGGACGGGATGTACGCAATCGACAGCAACGGAAACAAGAGTGTAATCAGCGGAACGCCTTATGTAATTACCGGTTCCGGTACGCAGCAGCTGACTGGCACTGGCAACGGCACTTCTTCCAGTTCGGGCAGCAGCGGCACTTTTACCTTCCAGGGGACTGGAAACGGCCATAACGTGGGTATGAGCCAGTGGGGCGCTTATGCGATGGCGCAGCAGGGGTTCGACTATGTGGACATCTTAACATTTTATTATACAGGAGTAACCGTAGAATAATGCTTAAAACATCTGACTTCTATTTTGACCTTCCAGAGGAATTGATTGCGCAGACCCCTCTGGAAAAACGGGACAATTCCCGCCTGCTCACCCTCAACAAGGAGACGGGGGAGACCCGGCATCTGCACTTCTATGATCTGCCGCAGCTGCTCCGTCCGGGCGACTGTTTGGTCCTCAACGATTCCAGAGTCTTGCCGGCCCGACTGATCGGACATCGGCTGCCCGGCGGCGGCGCCTGCGAGGTGCTTCTTCTGGTGGACCGGGGTGACAAAACCTGGGAGTGTCTGGTCCGTCCGGGAAAAAAAATGCGCGTGGGCGCACAGCTCTCCTTCGGAAACGGCGAGCTGACGGCCGAGGTCGTCGGTGAGGTAGAGGGTGGAAACCGGCTGGTACGGTTTCAGTATGAAGGAATCTTTTTGGAGGTACTGGAGCGGCTCGGCAAGATGCCGCTTCCGCCTTATATCAAGGCGGAGTTGCAAGATCCCGAGCGCTACCAGACCGTCTATTCCAGAGAGATCGGTTCGGCGGCCGCTCCTACGGCTGGGCTCCATTTTACTAAAGAGCTCCTGGAAAAAATTCAGAACATGGGTGTAAAGCTTTGCTACGTTACACTTCATGTTGGACTCGGCACATTCCGACCTGTAAAGGAAGAGAACATCACAGATCATGATATGCACTCCGAGTATTGTATGATCTCCCAAGAAACGGCAGACCAGATCAATCAAACGAAGCGGCAGGGCGGACGTGTGATCTGTGTCGGGACCACCTCTTGCCGGACCATTGAAAGCTGGGCCCAGGAGGATGGGACGCTGAAGGAGTCCGCAGGCTGGACCAATATTTTTATTTATCCCGGTTATCGCTTCAAGGTGTTGGATGGTCTGATTACCAATTTTCACCTGCCAGAGTCCACGCTGATTATGCTGGTGTCGGCACTGGCGGGCCGAGAGCATGTGCTGGCGGCCTATCGGGAGGCCGTGGAACAGAAGTATCGGTTCTTTTCCTTTGGCGACGCCATGTTTATTTGGTAGAATGGAGTGTCATACCCGTTTTTACGAATCAGTAACACAGATTGACAGATTGGAGTTTTTTGATTGTTTCAGGTAATCAAAACAGAGGGGAAGGCGCGCCGTGGAGAATTTTCCTGCGCGCATGGCACGGTCCAGACCCCGGTCTTTATGAACGTAGGAACCCAGGGCGCCATTAAGGGCGCTGTTTCGGCGCATGATCTGAAGGAACTGGGCTGTCAAATCGAGCTGTCCAATACCTATCATCTGCACCTGCGTCCCGGAGACGATGTGGTAAGGCAGATGGGCGGACTGCATCGTTTTATGGACTGGTCCGGTCCTATCCTGACGGACAGCGGCGGATTTCAGGTGTTTTCTCTGTCCGGACTGCGCAAAATCACGGAGGAAGGGGTTACCTTTGCCTCTCACATCGACGGACGAAAAATCTTTATGGGACCAGAGGAGTCGATGCGAATCCAGTCCAATCTGGGCAGCGATATTGCGATGGCTTTTGACGAGTGCGTGGAAAATCCGGCGACTTACGAGTATGCCAAGGCCTCCTGCGAGCGCACGCTGCGCTGGCTGGCGCGCTGCAAGGCGGAGCATGACCGGCTCAACCAGAGTCCGGACTGTGTCAATCCGCAGCAGATGCTCTTTGGAATCAATCAGGGGAGCACATTCCCGGACCTGCGAATCTGGCATATGCAGCAGACCGCAAAAATCGACTGTGAGGGTTATGCCATCGGAGGACTGGCAGTTGGAGAAGAGACTCAGGTGATGTATGACATTATCGAGGCCGTAGAGCCCTATATGCCGGAGGACAAGCCGCGTTATCTCATGGGCGTGGGTACACCGTCCAACATCATCGAGGGCGTAGCCCGGGGCGTGGATTTCTTCGACTGTGTCATGCCGGCCCGCAATGCCCGTCACGGAAAGCTCTTTACCTGGCAGGGCGCACTGAATATCAAAAATGAAAAGTATAAGCTGGATGAGCGCCCCATTGACCCGGACTGTGACTGCCCGGTGTGCCGTTCCTTTTCCCGTGCCTACCTGCGCCATCTGTTTGTGGCAGGTGAAATGCTGGCCATGCGTCTGGCCGTTATGCATAACCTGTACTTTTATAATCAGTTGGCCGCCCGAATCCGTGCGGCACTGGATCAAGGCTGCTTTTCTCAATTCCGCGCGGAATACTCCGAAAAGCTGGCCGACAGAATTTGAGTTTTCCATCAAATTTCGAAAAAAAGCTTGCACTCTTGCCTTGAAATCGCTATACTATCTTATAGCTTTTCGCACATACCACACTATACCATGACATCGGAGGAATTGCTTTGGACGTAGTTATTATGATCGTTTTGATGGTCGCCATCTTCTATTTCCTGTTGATTCGGCCAGAGAACAAAAAGAAAAAGGCCGTGACGGAAATGCGCAACAGCCTGAAGGTGGGCGATGAGATCACCACCATCGGCGGCGTAGTCGGTACGATCTGCGCCATCAAGGAAGAGACCATTGTAATGGAAACCGGCGCGGACCGCGTGCGCATTGAATTTACGAAGTGGGCAATTTCCACCAAGGGCACGCAGACCTCTCAGGACGCTACGCCCGAGACGACCAATAAGAAAGAGAAAAAAGAAAAGAAACCGGAAGAGAAGAAGGATTGATTTTCAGTTCGAAAAAAGAGAAGCAGCCGCATCCAAGCGGTTGCTTCTCTTTTTATGCTCCGGAGCCGTATGTCTGCCCCGAGGTACGCATATAAGTGTACTGTGCAAGAAAGGGGTGCTTCCGGATGAACAAAACCGAGCATGAGGGAAAACATGTGGTCGAGCTATTGAGCAACGTTTTACTGGGAGGCGGGCTGGCACTTGCGGTCTGCTGTGTATTTCTTTTCCTGGCATCTATCGCAATTTCCGCTGGGTGGCTGGGTGAGTCCTTGATCCGTCAGCTTACGGTTGCGGGCTGCGTTCTAGGGACTGCGTCGGGAGCCTTTCTTGCAATCCGGCGCAGCAAGGGGCGGACCCTATTGATCGGCCTGGCCGTTGCAGCTGTTTTTCTACTTCTCCTGCTCACCGTCGGCATGCTTGCATTTGACGGAATGGCGATAGAGGAGGGGGGCGCGGCTTTACTGTTCGGCAGTCTGTGCGGCGGGTGTGTGGTAGGTCTGCTCGGCGGCCGACCGCGGAAAAAGAGACGGAAATGACATAAACCCGTGAAAGCTCCGTAACATAAAAATACCTCATAGAAAAGGCCGAATAGAGCAGGGAGCGGAGGGGCCAAAGGCAGGCTTCCTGGAAGAGACTCGGAAGATAACATGTTGTAATCAGCTCCTATATTTTGTGCCAGAAGCCAGAAGCACACAGATATTTTGTATCCTCACGGGTGACACTGTTTCGCCGTTTTCTTTTGTTTACATAATTCTATTTACATAATAAAGTGGCATAATGAACAAAAATAAAAATTTTCCGGGTTTTCCCTTGCACTTCACCGAAAAGTGTTTTATATTGAAGAAAAGAAAACATGAGATTTTGACCGCTCTTTTTTACATATCTCTTCCGCTCGGTTCATAGGCTGTTGGTATAAAGCGGGAGGGATGTAATGTGAGAAAACGATTTCCGCGTATTCTGGACGGGCCTGGGGCCACTTATCGGCCTGAGTTATTGTGTCTCTCAGTCTGTTTTTTGCTGGGGATTGTGCTGGGGTGTCTTTTGGCCGGTTATTTAGGGGAAAATGCCCAGTCGCATCTGTCCGCTTATCTGAACGATTATTTTGCAGTCTTGAGGGACGGTGAGGTTTTGCTGCCGTCCCTGTTTTCGACCATATGGGAACTCAGCCGCTGGCCGCTTCTGGTTTTTCTATGCGGCTTCACTGCCCTTGGTGCAGTTGCGGTCCCGGCCGTGTTTTTGATCCGTGGGTTTCTTCTTTCCTTCTCCATTTCGGTGTTTGTGCGTTTATTTGGCGGTCCAGGCGCGTTGGCTGCGCTGGCCGTATTTGGAGTATCTGGTTTTTTTGCGGTTCCAGCCCTGTTTCTGCTCGGCGTGGGCGCGTTCCGGACTGCAAAGAGCCGGTTGGGTACCTTTTTTCGGGATAGCAAACGGAGTCATCCGTTTCACGCGGCATATTTTATCCGCGCTGGTGGATGCGCGGTTTTGCTGGCTATGGGTGTGATGCTGCAAAGCTGGGTGACGCCCCGTTTGCTGCAGGCAGTGGCCGAAATGGTACCCTAACGAAAGGGAAGGAGTCCGTATTATGAACCACATCCGGGGCTATGAGAACTGGCTGACAACCGAAAAGAAAGCCTCTGAGAATACGCGCAGCTCCTATGTTCGGGATGTGCGGCAGTATTCGGTCTGGCTGGAGCATAACGGGCTCGAAGTGACCCGGGTGACCACGGAGGAAATTCAGCGCTATGCGAAGTACCTGGAGCAGGAGGGCAAGTCTGAGGCTACCGTGGTTCGTTCCATCGCATCGCTTAAATCGTTTTATACCTACTTGCTTTCGGCTGGCCAGGTGTCGAGCAATCCCGCCAAGGGATTTACGCCTACGAAGGTGGAACGAAAGCTACCGCAGATTTTGACCAGCAAGGAAGTCGATCTTTTTCTGGAGCAGCCGGACTGTTCTGACGCAAAGGGATTTCGGGACAAGGCCATGTTGGAGCTGTTGTATGCCACCGGAATCCGGGTCAGTGAATTGGTCGGGTTGAATGTTCAGGATGTCAATTTGTCTGTGGGCTTTGTCCATTGTAAGTCCCGGGACAAAGAGCGGGTCGTGCCCCTCTATCCCGCCGCCATAAAGGCGCTGAGCACCTACATAAAAGAGATTCGGCCGCAGCTTTTGGAAGATTCCAACGAGCGCGCATTGTTTGTCAACATGAACGGAGAACGCATGAGCCGTCAGGGCTTCTGGAAAATCGTAAAGTATTATCAGGAGAAGGCGGGGATCGAAAAAGACATTACGCCACACACACTGCGCCATTCTTTTGCGGCGCATCTGTTGGAAAATGGCGCGGATCTGCGGTCCATTCAGGAGATGCTGGGCCACGCGGACATCTCATCCACCCAAATCTATGCGCAGCTGATTAGTCCCAAGCTGAAGGATGTGTACAGTAAAGCCCATCCAAGGGCTTAAGCAGAAGAGCCGGAGTTGATCTCCGGCTCTCTTTTTTTAGTTGCTAAAACATGCGTTTCATGGTAAAATAACGGACAGATGCTTGAGAAAGGCTGGAAACCGCATGATTATCCTGGGCATAGACCCCGGTTATGCCATTGTAGGGTTTGGAATCCTATCGTCCCAGCAGGGACGGCCCAGATTGATTCGCTGCGGCGCCATCAATACGCCGGCGGGGCTGCCCATGCCGAACCGGCTGCTTCAGATCGCCGAGGATCTGGAAGAGCTGTTTCGGCAGTTTTCTCCGGATGTAATAGCGATCGAAGAACTGTTTTTTAACCAAAATATCACCACTGGAATTGGCGTGGCACAGGCCAGAGGCGTCATCCTGATGACGGCGGCCAAACTGGGCGTCCCAATCGCGGAATACAACCCGTCCCAGGTCAAGCAGGCCGTAGTGGGTTATGGAAAGGCAGAAAAGCGGCAGGTCATGGAGATGACAAAACGCCTGCTGGGATTGCCGTCAGTTCCAAAGCCGGACGATGCAGCAGATGCCGTGGCGATTGCGCTGTGTCATGCGCGCTCCGCGACCTCTCAATTACTTCTCTACAAATAATGGAGGCATCCTTCCTTATGTTTTATTATCTGACGGGAACCGTAGCCCATGTGGCTCCCTATTTGGCCGTGATTGACTGCGGCGGCGTGGGATACGCCTGCAAAACCACCAGCCATAGCTTGGGCGGCTTGACCGTCGGCCAAAAGGGAAAGCTGTTTACCCATCTCAATGTCCGTGAGGATGCCATGGAGCTTTACGGCTTTACCACCGAAAGTGAACGCAATTGCTTTGAGATGCTGATTGGCATATCCGGCGTAGGCCCCAAGGCCGCATTGTCCATCCTGTCCGCCAACACACCGGAGGGACTGGCGATGGCTATTATAACCGGCGAAGAGAAGGCGTTGACTTCCGCGCCGGGAATCGGTAAAAAAATTGCACAGCGCATTATACTGGAACTGAAGGATAAGCTTGCCAAGGGTCAGCTGGCCGGTACGGATGCCATGGAGAGCTATGGCGGAAGCGGCGTCACCGTTATTCCGGAAAACAAGGTCAGCGAAGCCTCGGCTGCGCTGGCGGTGCTGGGTTACAGTCAGGCGGAGATCGCGACTGCCCTGAAAGGAATTGACTTGGAACACAACTCACTGGAGGCGGTCATCAAGCTGGCGCTGCGGGCGATGATGAAGCCATAAAGAACCGGGAGGTATCCTATGAGCATAGATTTTTCGGATGACGGGTTTGCTGCCGAGGAACCGCTGGTCTCGACCTCCCTGCTGCGTGAGGACGACGGTGAGTCCTCACTGCGGCCTAAGACCCTCGCGGAGTATATTGGGCAGAAAAAGGCCAAGGGCAATCTGGAGGTTTTTATTCAGGCAGCCAAGCTGCGGGGTGAGCCCTTGGATCATGTGCTGCTCCATGGCCCGCCCGGCTTGGGCAAGACCACGCTCTCCGGTATTATTGCCAATGAAATGGGCGTCAATATCCGCATCACCTCCGGACCGGCTATTGAGAAGCCGGGCGATCTGGCAGCGTTGCTGACCAATTTGCAGGAAAATGATATTCTCTTCGTGGACGAAATCCATCGTCTGAACCGTTCGGTGGAGGAGATTTTGTATCCTGCCATGGAGGACTACGCCATTGACATTATCATCGGGAAGGGGCCCTCGGCCAACTCGATTCGGCTGGACCTGCCGAAATTCACCCTGATCGGTGCGACGACCCGTGCCGGGCAGCTCTCCGCACCGCTGCGGGACCGGTTCGGTGTGACGCTCCGTCTGGAATTATATACGCCGGAAGAGCTGGCCCAAATTGTGACCCGCAGCGCGGGGATTTTGAATGTCCCCATCGAGGTGGATGGTGCGCTGGAAATCGCCAGACGCAGCCGGGGAACGCCCCGAATCGCCAATCGCCTTTTGCGCCGGGTCCGGGATTTTGCCCAAGTGACGGCGGGCGGCGTGATTACCCGGGAGGTGGCGGACCGGGCGCTTCTGGCGCTGGAGATCGACTACCTGGGACTGGACAGCGTGGACCGGCGGATGCTGCGGAATATCATTGAGCATTATAGCGGCGGTCCGGTGGGACTGGATACGCTGGCGGCCACCATCAATGAGGAGGCCGTTACGCTGGAGGATGTCTACGAGCCCTATCTGATGCAGATGGGATTTTTGATCCGCACGCCCCGCGGGCGCTGTGTGACGCCGAAGGCCTATGAGCATTTAGGGCTGAAGCGTCCGGACGATTCGATGGACCAGCTCAGCTTCTGACTTTGATAATTGACATGAGGTGGAATCACGATGGGAAAATTCTTTGGAACCGATGGCATCCGCGGTGTGGTAAATGCGGGACTGGATGCGGAATTGGCGTATAAGGTCGGCCTGGCCGCGGCTGCTGTACTGGCGCAGGAAAAGCAGGGTGGAAAGCCGGTTTTCACGATAGGAAAGGATACGCGAATTTCCTCCGACCTGCTCAAGGGCGCGCTGATCGCGGGACTTTGTTCCGCTGGAGCTGACGTGCTGGATCTGGGCACAATTCCCACACCGGCCGTAGCCTGGGTGACAGTGGACCGGAACGCGGACGCGGGAATCGTGATTTCCGCATCGCATAATCCGTTCGAGCATAACGGAATCAAAATCTTCAACGGCCAGGGCTTTAAGCTCTCCGACGCATTGGAGGAAAAAATCGAGGAAGTAATTTTGAACGGGACCAATAAGGTGCCACGGAAGACCCACGACCAGCTCGGCAAAGTCTATTACATCGCGCCGGCGGCGGCCGACGACTATGTGGATCATCTGATTTCCACGGTCCAGGACGATCTGGCCGGACTGCGTATTCTGGTGGACTGCGCCAATGGCGCGGCCTCTGCTACCGCTCCGGCGTTGTTTGACCGCTTCGATAAATTGCAGACCGACTGCATCAATGCAGATCCGGATGGCGTCAACATCAATGCGGGCTGCGGTTCCACTCATATGGAGAGCCTTCAGGCCATGGTCAAGGCTGGCAGCTATGATCTGGGTATCGCCTTTGATGGCGACGCGGACCGCTGTCTGCTCTCGGATGAAAACGGGGTACAGATCGACGGTGATCAGGTCCTTGCGGTCTGCGGCCGTGCGCTTCGCAAGGAAGGAAAGCTGCCTGGCGATACCGTCGTGGCAACGGTCATGTCCAACATCGGCCTGCACGCCTTTGCGCAGGCAGAGGGAATGCAGGTACTATGTACAAGCGTAGGCGACCGGAATGTTCTGGAACAGATGCAGGCGGGCGGTTATGTGCTGGGCGGCGAGCAGTCCGGCCATACGATTTTTTTGGAATATGCAACCACGGGAGACGGCGAGCTGACAGCGCTCCAGTTCTTGCAGCTGCTCAGCCAGTCGGGACTTAAAGCCTCGGAATTGGTGTCAGACTGTAAGCGTTATCCCCAGGAGCTGATCAATATCGCGGTGGCGGGAAACGCTGAGAAAGAACGCATTATGGCCTCGGATTGGCTGGCGGAAGCGGTTCGGGAGCAGGAGAAGCGGCTGGGTGAGAATGGCCGCGTTTTGGTCCGGGCATCCGGAACGGAGGCGCTTGTGCGTGTCATGGTTGAGGCGAAAGAGGACGATATGGCGCTGGAAAGCGCGCAGGCCCTGGTGGAAACCATTAAAAAGCACGAAAATTTAGAGTAAATCCAAAAATATTTGGTTAAACTATTGACATTTTCCCCAATAAGCGCTTATAATCTAAGGAGAATAAGGGAATATGACCAACGCCCAATATCAAAACCAGAGCGACGAGATTCTTTGCACGTTGACCGCATCAGGTGATCGTATCGCAGAAGAAGCCTTGGTTACGCGGTACAATCGCTTGGTGCGTATTTGTGCCCGCCCCTTTTTCCTGGCGGGCGGAGACAGCGAGGATTTGATTCAAGAGGGTATGTTCGGTTTGTTGAACGCGATTCGCGAGTTTCAGCCGGAACGGGACGCATCGTTTCGCACCTTTGCAGAGATTTGTATTCGCAATCGTATTTTATCCGCTGTTGCGGCGGCTGCCCGGGATAAGCACGCTCCGCTCAACGACAGCATTTCGTTCGAAACCCCTTTCTTTGACGATTACACCGAGCGCCTTGAAAAGCCGTCCGAACGCGACGATCCGGAAGCCCTGCTGATCAGCAGGGAAGAGCAGATGGAGCGTTTGGGTCAGTTGCGGGGACAGTTGTCCGGTTTCGAAGCAACCGTTTTGGATTATTATTTGCAGGGATATTCCTACCATGAGATTGCCCGGCAAATAGGCCGGTCCACGAAATCGGTGGACAATGCTGTGCAGCGTATTCGCCGCAAAATCGCACAGCGCACATCTTCTTCCGGCGTTTTCAGCGAGAGCTGACGCAATATTCTAGTCCCAGCATGATCGGGAAATCTTCCGGACCTGGGCAATCAAAGAGAGGGTATATCCATGTACGAAGACAAGACCTTAGTATGCAAAGAGTGTGGCCAGGAGTTCGTGTTCACCGCCGGTGAGCAGGAGTTCTACGCGGAGCGCGGCTTCCAGAACGAGCCCCAGCGCTGCAAGGCTTGCCGTGACGCCCGGAAGCAGGCTGCTCGCGGTCCCCGCGAGTATTTCACGGCGACTTGTGCCGCCTGCGGCGGAGAGGCTAGAGTCCCCTTCGAGCCCAAGTCCGACCGTCCCGTGTATTGCAGTGAGTGCTTCGCGAAAATGCGCGAGGAAGGCCGCTGAGCTTCACAGCTGAACCGAAAAAGTCCGCTGCCATATGGCAGCGGACTTTTATTACTTTTATAGGGGATCAGGGCGGGGAAGAGAGGATATTTCCCCGGTATGCCGCCTTGTGCAGAATTTTGATCTATGGTATAATAGTAAAGATTTCTACAAAATGGATGCGAGTACATCAAACTATCAGAGAAGTGAGGGTATCCCAACATGACCAATCGTTACGAAAGTCCCCTGTCCTCGCGCTATGCCAGCGATGAGATGCAGTTTATCTTTTCTGCGGACAAAAAATTTTCCACTTGGCGGCGGCTTTGGATCGCTCTGGCCCGGGCCGAGATGGAACTGGGGCTGCCGATTACGCAGGCCCAGATTGATGAGATGGAAGCGCATGTGACAGACATCGACTATGAAATGGCGGCACAAAAGGAACGAGAACTGCGTCACGATGTGATGGCTCATATCCATACGTATGGCGCGCTCTGTCCCAATGCGATGCCCATTATCCATTTGGGCGCCACCAGCTGCTATGTAGGAGACAATACGGATATTATCCTGATGCGTGAGGCGCTGCTTTTGACCCGGCGGAAACTGGTGCGAGTCATTGCGGACCTTTCCAAATTTGCCGAGCGCTACAAGGCTCTGCCAACGCTGGGTTTCACCCATTTTCAGCCCGCGCAGCTGACGACGGTGGGAAAGCGTGCCACGCTCTGGATCAATGAACTTCTCATGGATCTGTCTGAAGTGGAGTACCGCATTGACCACCTGCAGATGCTGGGCTGCAAAGGGACGACTGGGACCCAGGCCAGCTTCCTGGAGCTCTTCGAAGGGGACCATGAGAAGTGCAAGGAACTGGACCGGCGCATTGCGAAGGAGATGGGCTTTGCCAGTACGGTACCGGTATCCGGACAGACCTATTCCCGCAAGGTCGATGCCGCTGTTTTGGCCACGCTGTCGGGAATTGCGCAGTCTGCCAGTAAATTTGCCACGGATATGCGGCTGCTCTGCCACCTGAAAGAGGTGGAGGAACCCTTTGAGGCCAAGCAGATCGGTTCCTCTGCCATGCCGTATAAACGCAATCCCATGCGGTGCGAGCGTATCTGCGCGCTCTCCCGTTACGTCATGGTGGATTCCATGAATCCGGCTATCACCGCGTCCAGCCAATGGTTTGAGCGGACGCTGGACGACTCCGCCAATAAGCGCATCTCGATTCCGGAGGCATTTTTGGCGGTCGATGCGATTTTGAATATCTACGCCAACGTGGCTTCCGGTCTGGTCGTCCACGAGAAGGTGATCGAGCGCCACATCATGGAGGAGCTCCCCTTCATGGCCAGTGAAAATATTATGATGGACGCGGTCAAGCGGGGCGGAAACCGGCAGGAACTGCATGAGCGGATTCGGCAGCTTTCTCTGGAGGCCGGAAGCAATGTAAAGGACCGTGGTCTGAACAACAACCTCATTGACCTCATCGCAGCCGATCCGATGTTCGGTTTGAGCAAGGAAGAGCTCACGGCCCATATGGAGCCTTCCAAGTACATCGGTCGCTGTCCGGAGCAGGTAACGGAATTCCTGGCTTCAGAGGTTCAACCTGTGTTGGAGAGATATGCGGACGCACTTGTCGGAGAAGATACCGAATTAAAGGTGTAATGATAAACAAACAGCAGGCGCTCCGGAAAAACCGGAGCGCCTGCTGTTTCCACACTATTTAGTCCATTTCCGTCGTCAGGACCTTTTTCAACTTGACAAAACGGGGGAGTCCATGCTCCTTCGGCGTGGGGCTCTCTCCCTGAATCAGAGGCAGAACGTAATCAATAAACGGCTGCTCGATGCCGTTGCCGGCTGCATTGATCCACTCGCGGGGTACCTTTTTCTCCACATTTGCCACGTCTGTCAGACCAATCAGCTTCGTGGTACAATGATAGCCGTTGGTACGGTCGCAGTCAAAAGCGACCATCTTGTCCGTGATTCCGGAAAGGGCCGCCTCCACCGCTGTCTTGCCGGAGAGATAGGACTCTTCCACATCGGTCTCGGACGCCAGATGAGACCCGCAACGCTGGAGCAGGGAAAGCTCAATCCCGCGCACTTTTGCGCCGGTCTTATTCTTAATGACATCCGCCAGCATGACCGCCAGGCCGCCCAGCTGCGCATGGCCAAAACCGTCGGTGGCAGAAGTCTTTGCCTCGGATACAAAGGTACCGTCCGCATAATGGATGCCCTCCGACACTGCCACCATGCACTTGCCAGTCTTTTCATAAATCGCCGAGACATCGGCAATAAACTGGTCCATATCAAAGTCAGTCTCCGGCAGATAGATCAGGTCCGGTCCATAGCCCGCCCAAGTTGCCAGTCCAGCGGCGCCGGCCAGCCAGCCAGCGTGACGGCCCATGATCTCAATTACCGTAACCATGCCGGTGTCATACACATGGGCATCCTGCCAAACCTCCATGCAGGAGGTGGCAATGTATTTCGCCGCAGAGGCATAACCCGGGCAGTGGTCCGTACCAAACAGGTCGTTGTCAATGGTTTTCGGCACGCCCATGATCCGGCACTCATAACCGACCTTCTGCATATACTTCGAAATCTTGTTGCAGGTGTCCATGGAGTCATTTCCGCCGTTATAGAAGAAGTAACGTACATTGTACTTCTGGAAAATCTCCAGGATTCGCTTATAGTCGGTGTCGTCCTGATCCGGATCGGCCAGCTTGTAGCGGCAGGACCCCAGGGCAGAGGAGGGCGTGTACTTCATAATGTCCAGCTCAGCGGGGTCCTCCTGTCCCATGTCGTACAGCTTATCATCCAGTACGCCCTTGATGCCGTGGGCCGCACCCAGCACACGGGTGATGCAGTCTGCTTTCAGAGCCGTCTGAATCACACCTTGGGCGCTGGCGTTGATGACCGCGGTAGGACCTCCGGATTGACCAATGATACATGCGCCTTTCAATTCGCTCATGGAAAAATCCTCCTTTGAAAATTAAGGTTTCGCTTAATGTGTCGAAAAAGGGTGTAAACGTTTGGTAAAGTCAGTCAAAACCATCGAATTTATGCCTAAATTCTGAAGATATTATAACAGATAGCCTTGCTTTTTTCAATGATAACTGATAAAATTCCTATGTAAATTAAATTAAGGAGATGTTCCGTATGCCACTGGTCACATCCACCGAAATGTTCAAAAAAGCCTATGATGGCGGTTATGCCATCGGCGCCTTCAATGTCAACAACATGGAAATCGTGCAGGGAATTACTGAGGCAGCCAAAGAAGTTAATGCGCCTCTGATTCTCCAGGTTTCCAAGGGTGCCCGCGCCTATGCCAACCACACCTATCTGATGAAGCTGGTCGAAGCAGCTGTGATCGAAACCGGTCTGCCGATCTGCCTGCATCTGGATCACGGCGATTCCTTTGAGCTGTGCAAGAGCTGCGTGGACGGTGGCTTTACTTCTGTTATGATCGACGCCTCCTCCAAGCCCTTTGCCGAGAACATCGAGATTACCAAAAAGGTCGTAGAGTATGCCCATGACCATGGTGTCGTCGTCGAGGCGGAACTGGGCACGCTGGCCGGCGTAGAGGATGAGGTCAAGGTTTCCGCCGAAGATTCCTCTTATACCCGTCCTGACGAGGTTGAGGAGTTTGTGAGCAAGACTGGTTGCGATTCCCTGGCCATCGCCATCGGCACCAGCCACGGAGCTTACAAATTTAAGCCGGGTACCAAGCCGCAGCTGCGCTTTGACATCCTGGAGGAGGTCTCCAAGCGTCTGCCCGGATTCCCCATCGTACTCCACGGTTCCTCTTCCGTGCCGCAGGAGTACGTGAAGATGATCAATGAGAATGGCGGTAATATGCCAGGCGCTATTGGCGTTCCGGAGGATCAGCTGCGCAAGGCCGCGTCCATGGCGGTCTGCAAGATCAACATCGACTCGGATCTCCGTCTGGCCATGACCGGGACCATCCGGAAATACTTCGCGGATCATCCCGCCGATTTCGATCCTCGTCAGTACCTGAAGCCCGCCCGTGAGAACATCAAGGAGCTGGTAAAGCATAAGTTAGTCCATGTTTTGGGCTGCGACGGGAAAGCTTAAATTTCGAATTCGATCAAAACAGACGCGCACTTATACCAGTGCGCGTCTGTTTTGTATTTCTTCTATGCACCGGAAAAAGGGGAGAGGCATAGGATGGAACAGGTCTGATAAGCGCAGAGGAGGTCTGTCTATGCCGCCGAATATGGTGCTTCCCTATGACCGGCGCGCGGCGGTGGAATATGCCCACCGTTGGGCGTATGGCCGCAATCCGGAATTCTATGACTACGAAGAAATCGGAGGTGATTGCACAAATTTTGCGTCCCAGTGTCTCTATGCCGGCAGCCGGATCATGAATTTTACGCCGACATATGGCTGGTACTATATTGATGCCAATCACAAATCGCCGTCCTGGACGGGCGTCCCATACTTTTATAATTTCATCACACGAGCCGAGCTAAATCTGGGACCTTTTGGAGTTGATACGGAGCTGGTTTATCTGCTGCCCGGCGACTTTGTCCAGCTCCGGTTTGCGGACCATGAAATTTTCACTCATACACCTATTGTTGTTGAGACCGGGCAGCCCCCAACACTGCAAAATACATTAGTAGCCGCTCACTCCATCAATGCGGACTGGCGGCCACTGGACTCCTATGTCTTTGAAGAAATTCGTTTTCTTCATATTTTAGGGGTGCATGCGCCCTGAGAAGGTCCAAAGGACAGCCAGGCGGGAAGCCTAGCTGTCCTTTTTTTCATGATGCGGCTTTATGGAACCCAGGGGATTAGCCTTTGCCGCCAGACGGAGATTTTCGTTGTCCACATGCGTATAGATCTGGGTGGTATTCAGGTGCTCATGACCGAGAACCTCCTGCAGAGTACGGACATCCACGCCGTTCTGGAGCATCAGCGTAGCTGCTGTATGGCGCAGCTTGTGACTGGAGTATTGTGTGGAGTCCAGACCGGCTTTCTTCAGGCGCTGCTTGACCATATAATGAATCGCGTCTGTGGTGATACGAGTATGCTTGCGCGTCAAAAAAAGAGCTTTCGGATCATTGGCGGCGGAAGCGCCCCGAACTGCCAGCCAATCCTCCAAGGCCCGCTGACACGCTTCATTCAAAAAGATGATGCGCTCCTTGTTGCCTTTTCCCAACACCCGAAGTTGATCGCCGCGTACATCGGTCAGATTAAGACCGGCCAGCTCAGAAATACGCAGCCCGCAGTTTAAGAATAATGTGATGATGCAGTAATCCCTCTCTTGATTGGGTTGGTCGATGCTTTCCAACAACTGGATGCTTTGTTCCAGAGATAAGTATTTAGGCAATGCTTTTTTGGTCCTGGGCGAGTCCAGATCCTGCATGGGATTTTCCGACAAAAGCTTGGCCTTATTCGTCAAATACTTATAAAAAGAGCGAATGGTAGCGATTTTCCGAGCCCGGGCCGGTGCACCCAAATTTCGGGTTCGGCTCAGGTAATTCATAAAGGAATAGACATCCGAAACGCTGATGGACTGAATCAGAGCCAAATCCACGTCGGAGATCGAAATGTCTTCCAATTCGGTTGTCCGCGGGACCAAACCTTTATCCAGCTTCATATAGCGGAAAAATGTACGCAGATCTAAAAAATATTCGTCAACGGTACGTTTGGAATGACCCTGAATAGTTTCGTGGTAGGTCAAAAAGTCTCGTATGATGGCTGGCGCCTCAACCTGATAATCCATAATAGATTCTCCTAGTATAATACGTTTAGCCCCTCTCAACTCAACAAAATTTTTATTTTGTTGAGTTAAATAAATAGGCGGCCAAGCTTCCCCTTCTTCAATCTACGGGTAATTTTATCATCTTTCACCGGGATTTCCAAGGGCTGAAATTCAAAAGCCAAGAAAACGCCCGTCCTTACTACGGGCGTTTTCTTGGCTTACTCTTTAAGTTTTATCGGTCGAATGAAGGATTATAAAGGTACACATTTTTCTGATCCATTTTTCGTTTTGCCAGTTCGATTGCCTCACCGAAACGCTGGAAATGGACAATCTCGCGTTCCCGCAGGAATCGGATGACATCATTGACATCCGGGTCATCCGACAGCCGCAGGATATTATCATAAGTGACACGCGCTTTCTGCTCCGCAGCCATATCCTCGGTCAAATCACAGATCACATCGCCTTTTACGCCGATTGAAGCAGCGCTCCACGGAAAACCGGAGGCCGCCGTTGGATACACCCCTGTCGTATGGTCCACAAAATAGGCATCAAAACCAGCGGTCCGGGCCTCTTCATTGGACAGATTGCGGGTGAGCTGGTGTACCAGAGCTCCAATCATTTCCAAATGTCCCAATTCTTCTACTCCAATATCGGTCAATACGCCCTTTAACTCTGGATAAGGCATGGAATAGCGCTGGCTCAAGTAACGAAGAGATGCGCCCAGTTCTCCATCCGGCCCACCATATTGACTGATAATCAGCGCGGCCAATTTTGGATTTGGCTTTGCAATTTTGACCGGATATTGCAGCTTTTTTTCATAGCTAAACATTATTTCGCGCCTCCCTTATCGTATTCCCAGGGCCACGGGTCCTGGAACCAGACAAAACGGTCGCAATTTGCGGCTGCCTCGCGCGTTACCGGTCCATACATGGCCTCGTAACGCTTCCTTCCCTCCTGCTCCAGCGCTACATATTGCTGAAAGAGCGCAAATGCCTCCTGATCGTCACAGTGGGTATCCAGATAAAGGCCAAGCTCTGTAATGACAAATTCCAACGCCTGAAGTTCGGTCAGCGCGTTATTTTCCACCTTTGCCGCTTCTGCTTTCATATGAAACGGAAGATTTAAGCCCGGAAACAGGGTTCCGTTTCGCAGGGCGTCTTCCTGGCTGTATTTCTTTGGATTGTTCTGTTGGAACGGAACATAGGGGACGGCCAGCGGCGCGCAGGACGGCAGCGTACCGCAAGAATCTCCACAGGTCATAGGTTTCGTCGTCTCAGAATTCAAGGAAAGCTCTCCTCCTTTTAGAAAACGGAAGTTGACAGATTGGCTCCGTCAAGCCATCTTATGTGACAGACTCCGGCCTGGGGACCTCTTCCCTTGCGGAACGAAACATGATATAATGCGATTATCGTACATAAAGAAGAAAACCCCCTCATAATTTTGAAAATGAGGAGGGTGTTTCTTGAAAAAATTTATTGCAGCGGCGCTGATTGCTGCCGTATTGTTCAGTGTATTTTTTTATCAGCTCACCAAACGCCTGGAGGAAACCGAAACCTTTGTCCCGCAGGCCTATTCCGAGCATACGTTGGTGATTGACGCAGGTCATGGCGGAGAGGACGGCGGCGCCGTATCGGTTTCCGGCGTGTCGGAGAGTCGGATCAATTTGGCGATCGCACGCAGACTTGAGCTTATTATGGGCCTATATGGCGTGGATACCGTTCTGCTGCGGACAGAGGACATTTCACTTCACAGCGAGGGCGCCTCTACCCTGCGGGAAAAGAAGGTATCTGACCTGCACAATCGTGTGGATAGGGTGAATTCCATTGACAATGCAGTTCTGATCAGCATCCATCAGAACTCCTACTCCGATTCGCAGTACCGTGGAGCACAAGTTTTCTTTGCGCCTACGGACGGCAGCCAGGCCTTTGGGGAATATACGCAGGAGGTTCTTCGGGTGTCCCTGAATCCGGATAACACACGCCTGGCAAAGCAGATTCCAGACACGGTATATCTCATGAATCACATTACCTGCCGGGCCATTTTGGTGGAGTGCGGCTTTCTCTCCAATCCAGAGGAGGATCAACTCCTGCAAACACCTGGTTACCAACTGAAATTGGCCTCTGCGCTGGCCGGCGCCTATCTGCAATATGAGCGAATTGATTCATAAGAAAGAATACAGCAAAAGGAAGAGACTCTATGGCAAAGGGAAAAACAGTTTTTTATTGTACCGAATGCGGGAATGAAACGCCGAAGTGGCAGGGGAAATGTCCGGCCTGCGGGGCTTGGAACACAATCGTCGAGCAGCCGGCCGAGGTAAAGAAAAAGAGTCCTGCTTCAAGAGGCGTTCTGGAAAAACGGGGGCCCGCTCCCCTGCCCCGCTCTCTGCGCGACGTAGAGGCCACCGCCGAGCTGCGATTTCAAACCGGCATGACAGAGCTGGACCGTGTTTTGGGCGGCGGAGCGGTCCAAGGCTCCCTTGTACTGGTGGGCGGAGCGCCCGGAATCGGAAAATCCACGCTTATGTTGCAGATTTGCGATAACCTGTGCAACTTTTCCAAGGTTTTGTATGTATCCGGTGAGGAATCCGAACGGCAGATTAAGCTTCGGGCGGAACGCTTGAAGGTGCGGGGAGATACGCTGTATCTATTGGCGGAAACCAATCTGGAGCGCATTTTGGATTCGGTTGCCCAGCTCAAACCAGATATTTTGATTGTTGACTCGATTCAGACCATGTTCCATGGAGACTTGACCGCCTCCCCCGGCAGCATCGGACAGGTCAAGGAGTGTACGATGGCGCTGATGCAGCTGGCCAAGGGGGAAGGCATCACAGTTTTTGTGATCGGACACATCAACAAAGAAGGCTCTATCGCCGGGCCAAAGGTTTTGGAGCATATGGTGGACTGCGTGCTCTATTTTGAAGGAGAGCAGCACAATTCCTATCGTATTCTGCGGGCCGTCAAAAACCGGTTCGGCGCGACAAATGAGATCGGCGTCTTTGAAATGGAGGATGGCGGCCTGTCGCAGGTCCCGAACCCCTCGGAAGCGCTTCTGTCGGGCCGTCCCCAGGACGCCCCGGGCACCTGCGTGACCTGTGTCATGGAGGGCGTCCGGCCGGTTTTGGCTGAGGTGCAGGCTTTGCTTGCGCCCAGCGCTTACGGAAATCCGAGACGCTCCAGCAATGGCTTTGACTATAATCGTGCCATGATGCTGTTGGCGGTGCTGGAAAAACGCGGCGGACTACTGGTAAGCACTTGTGATGCCTATGTTAATGTGATTGGCGGACTGACCTTGGACGAGCCAGCGGCGGATCTGGCGATGATTATTGCCTTCGCGTCCAGCTTTCGGGATCGTGTAGTTCCGACCGATTTGGCTGCCATTGGTGAGGTAGGACTGACTGGTGAGCTGCGTTCTGTGAACGGACTCAACCAGCGTCTCTCCGAGGTGCGGCGGCTGGGATTCTCCAAGTGCCTGATTCCGGCCCGAAACAACATACGATTGTCCGAGCCGGAGGGATTACAGCTCATTCCTGTGCGGAACGTCCGGGAAGCACTTGCGGTCCTCCTGTAACTGGTTGGGGACAAAATTGACGCAGCCGTCCGGGTGAAAGGTTAGACTGCTGGTGACCGCACATTCCAAAGTGCAATATCCATCTTTTTGGTAAAAGCAGTCGCAGGTACATGCAATCAAGCTCATGGTGTTCTCCTCCCATGAACCCTAGTTTGACCAGTTGCTCGTTTTTTATCGGACATATCTGAAATAGGAAAAGGGAGCTGGGGCCGTCAAGTCCCAGCTCCCTTTTTCGTTG
>DXYV01000042.1 GCA_019415645.1 Clostridiales bacterium | reverse complement strand
GTATAAGAGACAGGCCTACCCCTGACCCCACCCCCGATCCCGATCCGGACCCCAGTGAGCCGACGGAGGAGATCCCGGATGAGGACGTGCCCCAGGGCGAGCTGCCCGAAGAGACCGAGGACCCCGGCACACAGCCGGAGAACCCGGAGGAAACCGTAATCGACGAGGAGGAGCCGCCCATGGCGGACGCGCCGGAGACAGGCGACAACCTGGCTCTTTGGGTGACGGCAGCCTCTCTGTCTGGCCTTGGCCTGATCGCGCTGGTGGTCACCGGACGCAAGCGGAAGGAGCAGGAGAAGTAAGCTCCGCAGGCCGAATTTTTGGGACAGGAGCCCGGGCAAACCGCCCGGGCTCCTGTTTTCAAATCAATTTTGGGGTACAGCCGCAAAGGACTTGTATTAAAACGTAAAAAAATCGGAATATACTTGCTTTTGGTTTGGTGAAATGCTACAATAGCACCAAACGGCCTCCAGGCCGCGATTCCGGGCTTTGTCTCGTTCCCGCGCAGGCCGCTCTGGCCCGCGCGAGGTCAATAAGGAGGAACTGTTCATGAGCAAAAAGTACGTCTATCTCTTTTCCGAAGGCAATGGAGCTATGCGCGAACTGCTGGGCGGCAAAGGCGCCAATCTGGCGGAAATGACCAATTTGGGTATGCCGGTGCCCCAGGGCTTTACCATAACCACCGAGGCCTGCACCCGCTATTATGACGACGGCCGTACGCTGGCGGAAGAGATCCAGACCGAGATTCTGGCGGCGCTGAAGAAGCTGGAGGAGATCACCGGCAAAACCTTCGGCGATGCGGAAAAGCCCCTGCTGGTATCGGTGCGCTCGGGCGCCCGGGCCTCCATGCCCGGCATGATGGATACCATCCTGAACCTGGGCCTCAACGACCAGGTGGCCGAGGGCATGGTGGCCCTGACCCAGAATCCCCGCTTCGTTTACGACGCCTACCGCCGCTTCATCCAGATGTTCTCCGACGTGGTCATGGAGCTGCCCCGGGAGAAGTTTGAGGAGTACCTGTCCCTGATGAAGGAGGACCGCGGGGTGCAGCTGGATTCCGAGCTGGGCGCCGAGGACCTGAAGGAGCTGGTCAAGCAGTTCAAGGGCTACTATAAAGAGCGCATGGGCAAGGAGTTCCCCGACGACCCCACCGAGCAGCTCATGCTGTCAGTGAAGGCGGTGTTCCGCTCCTGGGACAATCCCCGGGCCAATGTCTACCGCCGCATGAATGATATTCCCTACTCCTGGGGCACCGCCGTCAACGTGCAGGAGATGGTGTTCGGCAATATGGGCGACGATTCCGGCACCGGCGTGGCCTTTACCCGCGACCCCGCTACCGGTGAGCGCAAGCTCTACGGCGAGTTCCTGATGAACGCCCAGGGCGAGGACGTGGTGGCCGGCATCCGTACCCCCCAGAGCATCGACCAGCTCAAGGAGACCAACGAGAAGGTCTACAACGAATTTGTGGACATCGCCAACCGGCTGGAGCAGCACTATAAGGATATGCAGGACATGGAGTTTACCATTGAGAAGGGGAAGCTCTACATGCTCCAGACCCGCAACGGCAAGCGCACCGCCCAGGCTGCGCTGAAGATCGCCGTGGCGCTGGTGAAGGAGGGCCTGTGCACCAAGGAGGAGGCCCTGCTGAAGATTGAGCCCCGCAGCCTGGACGCGCTGCTCCATCCCCGCTTCGACGAGCGGGCCCTCCAGGCGGCCACGCCCGTGGCCTCCGGCCTGCCCGCCTCCCCCGGCGCGGCCTGCGGCGCGGTGTGGTTTACCGCGGAGTCGGCCAAGGAGCACGCCAAGGACGGCCCCGTGCTGCTGGTGCGCAACGAGACCTCGCCCGAGGACATCGAGGGTATGCAGGCCTCCGAGGGCATCCTGACCGCCCGGGGCGGCCGGACCAGCCACGCCGCCGTGGTGGCCCGTGGCATGGGTACCTGCTGCGTGGCCGGCTGCGGCGCGCTGTACATCGACGAAGCCGCCGGCGTCATGACCGTGGGCGGAAACCGGGTGCGCCAGGGCGACTTTATCTCCATCGACGGCGTGACCGGCAACGTCTATCTGGGCAAGATCCCCACCGTGGAGGCCGAGGTCACCGGCGAGTTCGCCACCATCATGGAGTGGGCCGACGAGGTCCGCGACCTGAAGGTCCGCGCCAACGCCGACAACCCCAGGGACGCGGCCACCGCCATCAAGTTCGGCGCCCAGGGCATCGGCCTGTGCCGCACCGAGCATATGTTCTTCGATGCGGAACGTATTCCCGCGGTGCGCGAGATGATCGTCTCCCGGACCGAGGAGCAGCGCCGCAAGGCCCTGGCCAAGCTGCTGCCCATGCAGCGCGGCGACTTTGAGGGCATTTTCAAGGCCATGCTGGGCAAGCCGGTGACCATCCGCCTGCTGGATCCCCCCCTGCATGAGTTCCTGCCCACGGCCGACGAGGACATCCGCGCCTTGGCCGAGGATATGGGTATCCCCTTCGAGGAGCTCAAGGCCACTGTGAATCAGCTCCACGAGATCAACCCCATGATGGGTATGCGCGGCTGCCGTCTGCCCATCATGTACCCCGAGATCGGCGAGATGCAGACCCAGGCCATCATCGAGGCGGCCATCAACGTGGTCAAGGAGACCGGTCAGGACGTGGTGCCTGAGATCATGGTGCCCCTGGTGGGCTCCGGCGGCGAGATTCGCTATCTGAAGAAGCTCATCAACACCGTGGCCGACGAGATCATCGACAAGAGCGGCGTGAAGCTGCACTATCTGGTGGGCACCATGATCGAGCTGCCCCGGGCGGCCGTGTCCGCCGACCGCATTGCCAAGGAGGCCGAATTCTTCTCCTTCGGCACCAACGACCTGACCCAGATGAGCTACGGCCTGAGCCGGGACGATTCCGGCAAGTTCCTGCCCACCTATCTGGACAAGAAAATCTTCGAATCCGACCCCTTCGAGAAATTCGATATCCTGGGCACCGGACGGCTGGTGGAGTACGCCGTCAAGCTGGGCCACCAGGCCCGGCCCGACATCCACATGGGCGTGTGCGGCGAGCACGGCGGCGATCCCGCGTCCATCGAGTTCTTCCACCAGGCGGGTCTGGATTATGTGTCCTGCTCCCCCTTCCGGGTTCCCATCGCCCGTCTGGCCGCCGCTCAGGCCGCCATCAAGTATCCCAGAACCTAACCAATAGTCCCGCGCAGCGCCGCCCCGGCTTCCGAAGGAATCCGGGGCGGCGCTTTTGCGCCCGGCGGTCTGCCAACTCTGTCCTATACAGACCGGATAATCCATGTTATACTGGAACTGGAAAAGACTGCGAGAAGGGAGGGAAGACCATGAACGGGGAGTTGTTCCGTCTGGCGGTGCAGGGACTGCGGCGGAAGAAGAGGAGCAGCCTGCTTTTGTTCCTGGTATTGTGCTTCTCCTTCGCCTTTGCCATCATCACCTTATCCGTGAACGGCAGTACGGCCGCCACCAACGCGGCGTTCCGGCTGGACAGCTTCGGAGCGTGGGACGGGGCCATCCTCAACGGGACCGCGGAGGAGGAGGATTTCCTCCGGAACGAGGACTGGCTGGAGGAGCTGGCAGTGGTCCCACAGGCTGGGTATCTTGCGACAGTGGATCCTGTTTTTGGAGAGCCGCTCGGAATTTCGACGGGGATTGGCGTGTGGACGGAGGAATTTTGCGCCATGGGCCGGCTGGAGCTGCAGGAGGGGAGGTTTCCAGAGGCGGAAGACGAGATCGTCGTAGAGCCTTCCATCCTCAGCGCGCGGGGCTACGATTATGAGCTGGGCCAGGAGATCACGCTGCCGGTGGTGTTCTATGCGGGGGATGAGCTGGTGCAGGTCTGGCGGAGCTACACCCTGTGCGGGGTGCTTCGTTCCTACACGGAGGTGTGGGAGCTGGATTACTATGGAGATGACTCTGCGCCAGCCGCTTATCTGGACGGCGCCTTTGTCTCGGAGGCGGGAGCGGAGACGCTTTGGGCCGAAGCCGAGGAGGCCGTCCGAAAACGGTCTGCGCTGGCGCAGGGCAGCGGTCAGGAGGTCACGCTGGGCGAAAGGACGGTCTACTATTTCTTTACGGTCAAACCGGACCAGATGACCACGATGCGGCTCCAGGTGACGCTCCATCAGCGGTCAGCGGGAGCCGATTCCCCCGGGGTAACGTTGAATGGTGGCAGCTGGGAGGCCAGCGAGGAATCGGACTACCATGCGCTCTATACGGCGCTGATCGTCGCGGTCACACTCCTGGCAATTCTGTGTGTTTATGCAGTGCAGCTCCAGCGGCAGGTGCGACAGCTTGCCCTGTTCCGCAGCCTTGGCGCCACGCGGTGGCAGCTGGGGCGGATCCTGCTCTATGAGACGCTGTGCCTGTGCGTGCCTGCCATGCTTCTGGGGGCGGCTGCCGGCTGGCTGGGGACCTGGGCCGTGCTGCGGCTGCTGATGTTCGCCGGGGGAACCTCTGTTCAGGTCGTTATCCCCTGGCAGCTGGTGATACCATTGCTGCTGGTGTGGACCTTGGCGGTATTCGGAGTCAGGCTGTTCATTCTGTGCCTGGCACTGCGGGAGCCGCTGACCGGCCGGGTGGCGATGGGAGGGCGGAAAGCCCGGCGGTACCGGCGGCTTCGGGCTCACCTGGTGAGCCTGCTGTCCACGCTGCTGGGCGTCGTGGTCCTGTTTGCCGGTGTGGAGCTGATCCGCCATACCAGTTGGCTGGACTACTGGGCCGCTCAGCCTTCTTACGAGATCAGCATGCCTCGCAATTATAGCTTTCCATATAGGCCAGAAACAACACCCAGCATGATCACGGAGGAGCGGCTGGCGCAGTTTCTGGAGATCCCGGGGATCACAAAGACGGACGCGCGCCTGACGCTGCTGGCGCTCCCCGACTTCGAGGGAATCGAGGAGATCAGCCGGTTCAACGAGGATGAACGCAACCTGGACTACAGCCGCAATCGGGAGCTGGAGCCGTGGGTGTGCGGCGAGATGGGTGTGTATGTGTACGCCCTGCCGGAGGAAAATTGGGCGGACTATCTGGACCTGGAGGCGCTTGGGGTGGACATCGACGCCTTCCGGGCGGGGGAACAGGTGGTCCTCTCCTTCCCGGCGGATGCGGGGGGAGACTATATCTTCTATCGCTGGCGCAACGCGGCACCTGGAGAATGGGTATGGGCCCGGCAGTCTGTCACGGACATCGGCATCGAGGCCGGCGACCAGCTTGCCCTGGAAATTTACGGATTTTATGAGAGCCGACCTGCTGCTGACGACCCTGGAGAGCCGTTCAAGCGGGTGGAGACAACGGTTGGGGGCATTTTTCTGCTGGACCCGCTGGAATTCGATACGGAGGAGTGGACCATTCAGGGAAGATTCCCCTACTCCGTTTGGTGCTCGGAGGAATTTGCCCGAAAGCTGCTGTCCGACCTTCCGCCCGGCTATCTCATCGACGACTACTTTACTGGCTCAGAGTTCGGCTATATGGATGCGGAGCTCTACACAGATGAGACGGCGGACTACCTCTCGACGGATAAGGCGGTAGCCGCGCTGGCAAAGGAATTTGGCCTGGCGTCTTCCGGCAGTGCAACCCGGGAGACTAATGAGGCCAACCGGCAGGAGGAGCTGCAGGCGGTCCTGATGCTTGCATCCGGCGGCGGATGCCTGGCCCTGGTCTTTTTCCTGATTTTGACCAACACCCTGGCCGGCGAGGCGGAGCAGGAGCGAAGGCGCTACGGAATTTTGCAGGCGCTGGGGATGTCCAGACGGCAGATGGGGGCGGAGCTGCTGCGGACCGCGCTGCTGCGCGGGCTTCTTGCCGCGGCGGCAGGCTGGGCGGTGCTCGGCGCATATGTGCTGGGTTCGGCCTACGGCCTGAAGAGAATGCGAATCGCAAATCAGATGATCGACACGAGTTGGAGCGCATCGCTACGGGACACGCTGCTGAACTACTCGGCCGCCGGGCTCGACCTGCGGCTGGCCCTGCTCCTCACGCTGGGCGTCGTGGTTCTGGTGGCGGCAGTCACCCTGCTGTCCAAGCGAAGGCTGTTCCGGGAAAACCTCATGACCAAGCTGCGGGAGGAGCGGTAATATGAGTGCGCGAAAAGAGATCGTCCTTACGGCGGAGCATCTGACCAAGACCTATGAGACGGAGTCGGGAAAGGTCCATGCCCTGAACGGCGTCAGCCTGGAGTTGGAGCGGGGGAGGTTTTACGCGATCACCGGCAGGAGCGGGTCGGGAAAGTCCACGCTGCTGCATCTCCTGAGCGGCCTGGATCAGCCCACCTCCGGCCGGGTGCTCGTTGACGGTGAGGATCTGTCGTCCTATACCGACGCGCAGATGGCGGTGTTCCGGCGTCGGAACATGGGCTTTGTCTTTCAGCAGTTCAACCTGCTGGACGAGTACACGGTGGAGACCAATCTCTGCCTGCCCCTGAAGCTGGACGGCAGGAAGCCGGACCCTCCGTTTTGGCAGGAGGTGCTCCAGTTGCTGGGCCTGGCGGATAAGCTGGACAAGTATCCTTCGGAATTGTCCGGGGGCGAGCAGCAGCGGGTGGCCATCGCCCGGTCTGTCCTGGCCGAGCCGCAGCTGATTTTCGCCGATGAGCCCACGGGAAATCTGGACAAGAAGACGGGGGAGGACACGCTGGAACTCCTGCGCGGCTGCGCCCGGCAGTTCTACCAGACCCTGGTGGTGGTCACCCATGACCTGGAGATCGCCGAATGCGCCGACGAAGTGATCCAGTTGGAGGACGGGAGGCTGAAGTGACCGCCTGCCTGCGGTGCGCCGGCCCTGTTCCGTTCGGACAGGGCCGTTTTTTCCCCTTCCCTTTCCGCAGGTTCCGTGGTACACTAATGTCTGCTGAATAAACCGCAATGCGGTTTATTCACGCGGCAGCTGCCGCGCAATTTCATCCAAACGGCTTTTTGGAACCGTTTGGATGAAATGAGTCTTTGTTCCGTATGCATTACACGAGGGAGCGAACGAGACAGGGAGGGATACACTGTGTCGTATTGGATCTTATCCATCAATCCGGGCTCCACCTCCACCAAGGTGGCAGTCTATGAGGACGAGCAGGAGCGCTTTACTGAGACCATTCCCCATACCGACGAGGAGCTGGCCCGGTTTGGCTGCATCAACGACCAGTTCTGGTTCCGGCGGGACGCGGTGCTCTTGGCGCTGGAGCGGCATCAGATCGCGCCCAAGCAGCTGTCCGCCGTGGTGGGCCGGGGCGGGATGCTGCCCCCGGTCAAGGCGGGGGGCTATCTGGTGGGGCAGGAGATGGTGGACACCATCCTTAGCGGTAATCTGCCGGACCACGCCTCCAACCTGGGCGCGCTGATCGCCGACGCTATCGCCCGCCCCCTAGGGATTCCGGCCTATATCTACGATGCCGTCTCCTCCGACGAGTTCAAGCCCATCGCCAAGATCACGGGGCTGCCCGAGGTGGTGCGCCAGAGCTTCTGCCATGTGCTCAACGCCAAGGCGGTGGCCCGGCGGGCGGCCGCCGATCTGGGCGGCCGGTACGAGGATTTCTGCTTCCTGGTGGCCCATCTGGGGGGCGGAATCTCCATCTCCGCCCACGAATACGGAAAAATTGTGGACGCCATTCCGGACGATGCGGGGCCCTTTTCCCCCGAGCGGTCGGGCAGCGTGCCCCTGTCCTATGTGGTGAAGATGTGTTACAGCGGGAACTACACCGAAAAGGAGATGCGCCGCAAGCTGCGCGGCATGGGCGGCCTGAAGGCCTATCTGGGCACCTACGACATGCGGGAGATCGAGGCCATGGTGGAGGGCGGCGACCCGGTGGCCGGCGCGCTGTTTGAGGCCGAGGCCTATCAGATCGGCAAGGGAATCGGCGAAATGGCCCCGGTGCTCCGGGGCAACGTGGACGCCATTCTGCTCACCGGTGGCATGGCGTACTCCCGGCGGTTGGTCCGTCTGATCGAGGGCTACGTCTCTTTTCTGGCTCCGGTGAAGGTGTATCCCGGAGAAAATGAGCTGGAATCCCTGGCCCTGGGCGCGCTGCGCATCCTGCGGGGCGAGGAGAAAGCCTCGGTGTTCCACGCCTGCCGGCCCACCGAGACCAATCTGCTGGGGCAGGTACCGGTCAGCGGCGCCTGAGTCCGGTGAAACATGGAGAAACCCCTTTCGGGGCGGCAGAATCTGCCGCCCCGAAAGGGGTTTTTGTTGTCCGGGGTTGCTATTCGGATTTGTGGACGTACAGCCGGAGGGACACGGGCTCCTCCTCGCTTTGGACCATACAGAGGAATTCCCATCCGTAGCGCTCGTAGAAGGTGGTGTGGTCGGTCACCAGATACAGGGTGTCGATTCCGCGGGCCTTCATGTCCGCGCAGGCGTAGCGGAGCAGCGCGCCTGCCAGACCCCGGCCGCGCTGCTTCACCTCCGTATAGAGGGCGCAGACGTTGGGAGCCAGGTCCTTTCGGTCGTGGAAGTCGTTGTCGATGACGCCCAGACCGCCGAGAATGGTGTCGCCCTCCAGGGCCAGATACCACCGGGGCACGGCGTGTTCCCCACGCAGACAGTCCTCCATGCTTGCCGCGTAGGCGGCGCGGGGAACGCCCCACTTTTCATGGAACCACTGAGCGGCGGAATCCAGAAGCTCGGGCCGGTCGGTCAGGGGCAGAATGGCAGCCTTCATTTGCGTGTAACTCCTCTTGACAAAAACTCGTAGAGTTCGCGGCAGATACGCCTCGATTTGCAAAAAAGCGGGAAATCACTTTTTTGACAGCGTCATCAGGGCCCCGCACTCGTGCGGGGCCCTGATATTCCGATTTTCGGTTCAGCGCTGATCCAGAGGAACAAAGGGGCGGCTGGGGGCCACGGCCTTATAGGCCGGGCGGATGATTCGTCCGCTGGGATTGAAGACCTCCTCAAAGCGGTGGGCGCACCAGCCCACCACGCGGGCAATGGCGAACAGCGGCGTGTACAGCTCGGGGGGGATGCCCATCATCTTGTAGACCAGGCCGGAGTACATATCCACGTTGGCGCACACCACCTTGTCGTCCTGCTTCTCCTTGCGGAACACGGCGGGGGTGAGACGCTCCACACTCTCAAACAGCTCAAACTCGTCCAGCATACCCTTTTTCTCGGCCACCTGACGGGCAAACCGCTTCAAAATGACGGCGCGGGGGTCGGACAGGGTGTAGACCGCGTGGCCCATGCCGTAGATCAGGCCGGAGCCGTCGCCGGTCTCCTTGCGGATGATTTTGCTCAGATAGGCGGAGATCTCCTCATCGTCCTTCCAGTCCTTCACGTCCCGCTCGATGTATGTAAACATATCCATGACCCGCATATTGGCGCCGCCGTGCTTGGGACCCTTCAGGGAACCCACCGCCGCGGCCACGGAGGAATAGATGTCCGTGCCGGAGGAAGAGAGCACCCGGCAGGCAAAGGCGGAGTTGTTGCCGCCGCCGTGCTCCATATGCAGCACCAGGCAGAGGTCCAGCAGCTTGGCCTCCTCGGGGGAGAACTGATTGTCGTGCCGCACGGAGTAGAGGAAATTTTCCGCCACCGACAGGCCGGGCTGCGGCCGGTGGAGGTAGAGGGATTCGTTGTCGTAATAATGCCGCTTGGCGGCGTAGGCGTGAGCCACGATCATGGGAAAGCGGGCCACCAGCTTGAGGGCCTTGAGCATCTCGGAGGGGAAATCGTGGTCCTCGGGCGCGGGGTCATAGGAATACAGCGCCAGCACCGCGCGGGCCAGCTTGTTCATCACATCGTGGCTGGGGGCCTTGAGAATCATATCCTCCGTAAAGTTGGGGGGCAGGGTGCGGTAGGCCGCCAGAATGTCGCCGAACTGCTCCAGCTGCGTCTGGGTGGGCAGGGCACCGAACAAAAGCAGATAGGCAGTCTCCTCAAAGCCAAAGCGCTTTTCCTTGGTAAAGCCCTCGATCAGATCCTCCACGTCGATGCCCCGGTAAATCAACTGACCGGGGGCGGGAATCTTCTCGCCGTCCTGCATAACGTAGCCGCGCACGTTGCCGATCTGGGTCACGCCGGCCATGACGCCGGTGCCGTCGGCGTTGCGCAGGCCGCGCTTGACGTTGTAGCGCTCATAATAGGCAGGGTCGATGTAGTTATATTTCTGGAATTCATCGCATAACCCTTGGATGAAGTCCATTGACGCAGCGTTCTGGGCGGCGGCCCGCTGCTGCGCCTGCACCATCTTGTTGAAGATTGTTTCGTCCATCTTAACTGCCTCCTTTGACGTGGGAAATTTCCAAATCTACGCATATACCACAATATAATCTATTATAACGCAACTTTGGTTATGCGTCAATGCAGAAAATGAAAAGGGAATGTAAGAGAAATGGGGAAACAATGGGGAAAATCACGGAAGAAATGAAAGGATGCGAACATGAACTTGCAGAAAAAGGAGACAAAATCAGATCTGGGGAAAACAGCGGCGGCCGCATTGCTGTTGGTGGGCGTTACCTTCGCCCTGCCGTTTCTGCTGTTCTGCGGAACCGGCGAACGGGCCGGTGCGGCGGAGGAACAGGCCCAGACCCTGCCGGCGGTGCCCTCACCGGTGACAGCTGAGACTGTAGCAGAGGACACCGGAACCGGCGAGATCGACCAGGCCCGCTCCGTCCGGGTGAAATGCAGCGACGGCACCGTGGTGACCACGGATATGGCCAACTACCTGTGGGGCGTGGTGGCCGCGGAAATGCCGGCCACCTTCGAGCTGGAGGCCCTGAAGGCCCAGGCGGTGACCGCCAGGACGTACACACTGTGGAAGAGCCTCCACAACAGCAGCCACGCCGACGCCGACGTATGTACCGACTATGCCTGCTGCCAGGCCTGGGTCTCCAAGGAGGACGCGGCGGTAAACTGGGGAGAACACGCGGAAGAATACACCGACCGCATCACCCAGGCGGTGACCGCTACGGACGGAAAGGTGCTCTATTACGAGGGCAGCCCCATCCAGGCGGTGTTTCACTCCTCCTCTGCGGGCAGTACCGAGGACGCGGTGAACGTCTGGGGCTCCACGGTGCCCTATCTGGTGGGGGTGGACACACCCGAGGGGGACGAGGTGCCCAACTACCACACGGAGACCACCCTGACCGCCGACGAGGTCCGGGCGGCGCTGGAGCCTCTGGGGTGCGACCTGTCCGGAGACCCCTCCACCTGGTTCCAGGCGTTCACCTATACGGACAGCGGCGCGGTGGCTGCCGCCCAGGTGGGCGGACAATCCCTGACGGGGACCACCCTGCGTTCCGCGTTGGGCCTGCGCTCCGCCTCCTTTGAGGTGACCTGCCAGGAGGGGAGCTTCACCTTCTCCGTGACCGGCTATGGCCACGGGGTGGGCATGAGCCAGTACGGCGCCAACGCCATGGCGCAGGCGGGCAGCACCTGGCGGGAGATCGTGGCCTGGTACTATACCGGCGTGACGGTGGGGGACTATCCAGAGGAGTGACAGCGCTTAGGCCAGCAGCAGGTCCAGGTCATCTACCGTCAGATGGGGGTTGAGGGCCAGACTTACCCCATAGCCGATGACCTTCGCCAGGTCGGCCACCTGGGTGTCGATCTCCCGGGGGGTGACGAACAGGTCGGCGCCGCTGCCGCCCAGCGCTTCGGGCTCCAGGTCCTCGCGGCCGGCCTGTGCCAGCACGTCCAGGGCCAGGGTGGCGCCGTCCACCACGGTGGGTACGCCGATGGAGAGCACGGGAACACCAAGACTTTCCTCCGTCAGGGACATTCGGTGGTTGCCTACGCCGGAGCCGGGGGTGATTCCCGTGTCGGACAGCTGGACGGTCCGGCACACCCGGGTCAGGCTGCGGGCGGCCAGGGCATCCACCACCAGAACACAGGCGGGACGGAGGGCCTTCACCGCCGCGGCGGTCAGTTCGGCGGACTCCATCCCCGTGGAGGAGAGCACCCCGGGGGCCAGCGCGGCCACCGGGCGGTAAGAGCCGAAATGCTCGGGCGCGCCGTCCACCAGGTGGCGGGTGACCAGCAGCTTGTCCACGGCCAGGGGACCCAGCAGGTCGGGCGTAATGGCCCGATTGCCCAGGCCAACCACCAGAGCGGTTCCCTTGGGGTCCGACGGGAGCAGGGCGCGGAGCTCCTCTGCCAGTGCGGTGACCGCCCGAGGGAAGGCGTCGGTCTCCCGGCGGAGCAGGCCGTCCAGCGCCAGGGTGATATAGCGGCCCACGGGTTTGCCAAGGGCCTGGGCACCCGAGCGGTCCAAAATTTCCACGGTGGTGACGGGGTAGCCCTCCCGGGTGGTCTCCCGGGCGGTCACGCCGGACAGCTGAGCAGTCTCGGCGGCGGATTCCATCCAGAGCTGACGGGCCTCTAAGGCCAGATCGGTGTGGCGAACAGCCATTGCGCATCCCTCTTTCGCACAAGATATTGTGTCCAGCGCGGGACCTTTTGCCTAGTTTTTGCTGCCCTCAAGACTTTATGCGAAAAAATTCAAAAAAGTGTTGCAATTTCAGATGTTCGGTGGTAAAATACATATCTGCGACAGGTGTCCTGTCCGGGATAGACTAAAATCGGAGGAGGTGTTTGGTTTGCCGAATATCAAGTCTGCCAAGAAGCGTGTGCTGGTCAACGCGACCAAGGCCGCTCAGAATAGGGCTCAGAAATCCGCGCTGAAAACCGAGCTGAAGAAGTTTAACGCCGCAGTGGCGGAAGGCAACCGCAGCGAGGCCGATAGTGCTTACAAGGTGGCTGTTAAGGCCGTCGATCAGGCCGTTGCCAAGGGTCTGCTGCACAAGAACAACGCGGCCAACAAAAAGAGCGCCATGACCATTAAGCTCAACAAGATGGCGTAAGCAAACAAACAACGCAAGGAAAACCGTCTGCCTGGCAGACGGTTTTTTGTTTTGCCCCAATCGGGGGTGAACGCGGTTTTTCATTTGTGTTTTTGGATAAAATTTGCTATACTGCAAGAAAGACCGATTCAGGCCGGGAGGTGAGCCGTTGAAGAAAAAGTCCCTTTTGCAGCGGGGGCCCATGCCTTTTCTCCTGGACATGGTGGTGGTGTACTTCGAGAAAAAGGTGGGGCGGGCGGCGGCAGAACTGTCCTATTTTCTGGTGTTGACCGTGTTTCCCATTCTGATTTGTATCAACGCCTTTTTCAGCACCCTGAATCTGGATTTTGCCGAGCTGCTGGGCGGTCTGGACGGATTTTTGCCCGCCGGCGTGACGGCGATTCTGACGGAATATGTGAGCTACCTGGCCACCAACCAGTCCTCCGGTTTGATCGTGGCCGGCCTGTTTACGACCATCCTGCTGGCCGCGGCGGCGGTGCGCTCCCTGATGGACATTATGGAGGAGATTTACGGCAGCGCCACCTTCCATGGCCTGCGCCGGATGGCGGCCAGCTTCGCCATCTCGGTTCTGCTGCTGGCAGCGATTTATCTGTCCATTGCGGTGGTGCTCACCGGGAACTGGTTTTTCCACCTGATCGAGGAATTTTTCCATCTGGAGAATCTGCTGGAGCGGTTCGGCACCTGGCAGTGGATGAAGTACCTGCTGCTGCTGGCTATGGTGTTCCTGGTGATTTTGCTGCTCTACCGGCTCAGCGCGCCTCTGGGCAAGCCCCGGCCGCCGGTCATCACCGGGGCGTTCCTGGCCTCGGTGGCCCTGGCGGCGGCCTCCATCCTGTTTTCCTATTTCATTGGGATGTCCACCCGATACTCGCTGGTGTACGGCTCCCTGGCCTCGGTGATGATTTTGCTGGTGTGGCTCTACCTGTGCGGCAATATTCTGATCTTAGGCAACGTGTTCAACTATGTGTGGTACACCCGCAAGCGGGCAAAGGGGAGGAAAGCGGCCTCCTGAGCGAACAACGCGGCCGGCGCAGAATGCGCCGGCCGCGTTTGTTACGAAAGCGGGGATTCCTGGGGGTATTGCTTCGTCAGGCGGTCCAGAACCGCCTGGAACCAATCGGGCAGCGGAGCCTCCAGCGTCATGGATTCGCCGGTGGTGGGATGGATGAAGGTGAGCCGGCGGGCGTGGAGGCATTGGCCCGCCAGGCCGGGAAAGGGCTTGCCGCCGTAAACCGTATCCCCCAGCAGGGGATGGCCGATGGAGGCCATGTGGACACGAATCTGATGGGTGCGCCCGGTCTCCAGCCGGCAGGCGATGTGGGTATAGGGCCCGAAGCGGGTCAGTACCTGCCAGTGGGTCACCGCCTCCCGGCCGCCGTCCCGCAGGACGGCCATTTTTTTGCGGTCCGTCGGATGACGGCCGATGGGGGCGTCCACGGTGCCCGAATCGGAGCGGAACCCGCCGTGGACCACTGCCTCGTAAGAGCGAAACAGGGAGTGGTCCTGGAGCTGGGCGGCCAAGGCCAGATGGGCCCGGTCGTTTTTCGCGGCGATGAGCAGGCCGGAGGTGTCCCGGTCGATGCGGTGGACGATTCCGGGGCGCAGTTCGCCGTTGATGCCGGAGAGGGAGGTGCCGCAGTGATAGAGCAGGGCGTTGACCAGCGTGCCGTCGGGGTGGCCGGGGGCGGGGTGGACCACCAGACCCACCGGCTTATTGACCACGATCACGTCGCTGTCCTCATAGACCACGTCCAGAGGGATGTCCTGGGGACGGATGTCCACCGGCACCGCCTCGGGCCGGTCCAGGCAGACCTGGTCGCCGGGGGCGGTCTTATAGTTCTTTTTCACCGGCGCGCCGTTGACGCAGACCCGGCCCTCCTCCAGCAGCCGCTGGGCGGCTGAGCGGGTGAGGTCCTCCACCGTGCGGGCCAGGAAGGCGTCGATGCGCTCGCCGGCGGCATCAGCGGTTCGGATGATGGCCGCCATGGGGCGCTCCTTTCTCCGGGTGCTCCAGCTTGTCATAGAAGAAAAGGTAGTAGATACAGAACAGGACTCCGCCCACCACCACGCAGATGTCCGCCACATTGAAGATGGCGAAGCGGATGAACAGCGTGCGGAACATATCGGTGACAAATCCGAATGCGGCCCGGTCGATCAGATTGCCCAGCGCGCCGGCAATGACCAGGGAGAGGGAGATGCGGCCAAAGGGATGGGTGATAAATCGGCTGAGCAGCAGGGTGGTGAGGGCCACAGCCACCGCGGCCGAGAGAATGGTCAGCACCCAAGTGTGCTCCGAGAACAGGGAGAAGGCCATTCCGGTGTTCTGATAGTAGGTCAGATCCATGATTCCAGGCAGAAATGAGACCGAGCCCCCCAGCGGGATATTGGCGCGGACCAAATACTTCACCACTTGGTCCAGCAGGACGCACAGGGCGATCAGGACGAAATAAGGTACCATAACAGACTCCTTCACACAAGTAAAGTCAGCGGCCGAGGCACACGGCCGCCCCCAGTATAACATATCCCGCGCAGAGCGTCAAAAGAATTGAAAAGCGCCCGGCGGTCCGGTATAATAGAACGGACACCGAAAATGAGCAAAGGACGTGGCTGCGTGGAAACACCCCTGGTAAGCATCATCGTACCGGTTTATAATGTGGAGGACTATCTGGGCCTGTGCCTGCGGTCGATTCAGGGCCAGACCTGGAAAAACCTGGAGGTCTGGCTGGTCAACGACGGCAGTGAGGACGGCAGCCTGGCCCTTTGCCGGGCGATGGCGGAGGCAGACGGGCGGTTCCATGTGCTGGACCAGGAGAACGCTGGGGTGTCGGCTGCCCGAAACGCCGGAATGGCGCGGGCAGCGGGCAAGTACCTCCAGTTTGTGGACGCGGACGACTATCTGGCCTTTGACGCCACCGAGACCCTGGTGCGCGCCGCCGAGACCACCGGCGCCGATCTGACGGTCGCCCACTTCTACCGGGTATCCGGGGAACGGAAGGCCCGGCAGGGCCACATTAAAGGGGAGCGCCTGCTGACCCGGAAGGAATACGCCGAGGAGATGATGAAGGCCCCGGCCAATTTTTATTACGGCGTGCTGTGGAACAAGCTGTACCGCCGCAATCTGGCGGAGGCCAACGGACTGCGCTTCGAAGCGGGGCTGAACTGGTGCGAGGATTTTCTGTTCAACCTGGAGTACGTCAAGTATGCCCGTCTAATCGCGGCTATTCCCAAGGCCGTCTACTATTACGTCAAGCGGGAGAACAGCCTGGTCATGAGCCAGAGCACGCTGCGCCAGACCATTGCGATGAAGCGGACGACCTTTGTCTATTATAAGGAACTTTACCAGACGCTGGATCTGTATGAGGAGCGGAAGGGACAGGTCTACCGCTATCTGGTCTCCGCCGCCACCGACGGGGGCAGCGTGGGCCTGCCCGAAAAGCCAAAGTTCCTGGAGGAGTTGGGGAAGGACCGCGAAGCGAGAAAACCCCAGGCGCGGAAAAAGCGTCCGGCCCGCCGAAGCGAACGGAGCAGAACGAAAGCCAAGGGAATTAAGAAAACCGAGAAAGCCGCCCCGTGAGGGGCGGCTTTCTCATACAGGGGGTTGGGCTGCGGCCCCGGACCCCGCGGCGTCACGTGCTGCATATCGTTCGCATCCGCCTGACGGCCAATGCTCGCTCATTCCGCCGCTCCGCCTTTCCCCAGCCGGCCCACGTTGTTGGGCCCGGCCGGGGGCCCCGTGCCTGGCAAGGTCTACAAAGTGCGCCTGGCCTGGTGCTGGGTGGGAGTGCGAATGTCCCCCCCGCTCTCCGAGGGGGTAATGGGCCGATGAGGGCATCGGCCCCTACGGGTGCGCAGCAGAAACGACAGCGTTCCCCCTTAACTGTCTGGCCTATGGCTAGTCATCTTCTCCAGGGGGACGTTCCGGAGCTGACACTCCCAGGTTTTGCTCCCCGGGGGGATACTTCCAATAAGGGGGCCCGCAGGCCCCCTTGTGCTTGGTCGTTGCGGGTGGGGTTTGTCAAGGGGAGGGGGAGTCGAAACACCCTCCCCTTGACTGTTCTTTGGGCACTTTCTCACATGAGAAAGTGCCACGCTTTACGCGGCCCGCAGGCGCGTTTCGGAGCGCAACCGCCGCACAGCGGCGGCGCGTTAGGTGTCCTCCGGTTCCACGGGGATGGGGCCGTGCTCTTGCTCGTATTGCTCCAGATAGCTCTCCACGGCGATGCACAGCTGCATATTGACTGAGCGGCGGCCCTGTTTGGCCAAGGTCCGAATTTTTTCCATATGAATTTTTTCCAACCGCAGAGGATAAGGATTCGCTTGAATTGACATAAATAATAACTCCTTATGACTCTAATAGATGCTATTATCATATCGACTGATATGCTGAAGCACAATAGTTCTAATAGATACAAAAAGATATTGACTATTTGTATCTATGTGATATTATTTAGATACAAAAGGAGGTATCACAGTGAGTTCATATCCATACAGAGATCAGACTATTTCCTTCCAGGTAGACCGGGAGACCAAGCAGAACGCCCAGTTTTTAGCCAAGAAGAGCAACCGGAGCCTGTCCAGCTATCTCCGGCTGCTGATTCGCTGCCATATCAGGGAATACGAGTCCCTGTACGGCCCCATTCAAATCAAACAGCAGGCGTCCACCAAAGGGTGAACGCCTGCTGAGAGAGCGGCTTTTGAATGTTTACTCGCCCACCACGGACGCACAGCGGGGGCAGAGCTCGGGATGATGTCCTTCAGTGCCGATGTGCTCGTTGTGGTTCCAGCATCTCGGGCACTTGGGCGCCTCGGAGAGCTTGACGGCGATGGTGCAGGGGATAAGGCAGTCCTCCGACTTTTCACCTTCGATGGGCTCGGTGGTGACGGTGACCTTGGAGACGATGCACAGGGAGGCCAGGTCCACGCCCTCCAGGAAGGCCGCGTCGTCGGCGGAGACCGACACGGTGATCTCGGTATCCTGGGCCTTCTTGAACACGCCGGCGCTGCGGGCGTTCTCCAGGGCCTTGTTCACCGCGTCCCGCAGGGACACCAGCCTGGTCCATCGGTCGCGGGCGGCCTCGTCCAGGACCAGGGCCTCGTCATAGCCGGGCATATCGTTGAGCAGGACGCTTTCCGCGTCCACGCCGGCGGCGTGCTTCATGGCGTGCCAGATCTCGTCGGAGGTAAAGGCCAGAATGGGGGCGATGAGCCGGGTCATGCCGTCCAGAATGACGTACAGAGCAGTCTGGGCGGAACGGCGGCCGGCGGCGTCGCCGCAGTAGAGGCGGTCCTTGATGATGTCCAGATAGAAGTTGGACAGGTCCACCACGCAGAAGTTATACACCGCCCGGTACACGGCGTGGAACTCATAGCGGTCGTAGGCGGCCCGGCAGGTCTTGACCAGGTCGTTGAAGGCGGACAGGGCGAAGCGGTCCAGCTCCTCCAGCTGCTCGAGGGCCACCCGGTCGGTATCCGGGTCGAAGTCGCACAGGTTGCCCAGCATGTAGCGGGCGGTGTTGCGGATCTTCAGATAGGCCTGGGAGAGCTGCTTCATAATTTCCTTGGAGATGCGCATGTCTTGGGTGTAGTCGGCGGAGGCCACCCACAGGCGGAGCATGTCCGCGCCGTAGTCCTTGATGACCTCCTCGGGGCCCACGGCGTTGCCCAGGGACTTGTGCATAGCCTTGCCCTCGCCGTCCACAGTCCAGCCGTGGGTGATGATCTGCTTGTAGGGGGCCACGCCCTTGGCAGCGATGGAGGTGAGCATGGAGGACTGGAACCAGCCGCGGTACTGGTCGCCGCCCTCCAGGTACACGTCGGCGGGGAAGTGGAGGTAGTCCCGCTCGTCCAGCACGGCGGCATGGGTGGAGCCAGAGTCGAACCACACGTCCATAATGTCGGTCTCTTTGGTAAAGTGGGTGTGGCCGCACTTGGGGCACTTGAGCCCGGCGGGGACCAGCTCGTCGGCATCCTTGTCAAACCAGATGTTGGAGCCGTGCTCCCGGAACAGGTCGGAGATGTGCTGGATGGTCTCGGGGGTGACGATGTCCTGGCCGCATTCCGCGCAGTAGAAGATGGGAATGGGTACGCCCCAGACGCGCTGGCGGGAGATGCACCAGTCGGAGCGCTCGGTGATCATGGAGGTCATGCGTTCCTTGCCCCAGGCGGGATGCCACTGGATTGCGTCGCAGGCCTGCACCGCCGCGTCCTTGATGGCGTCCACGGAGCAGAACCACTGCTCGGTGGCCCGGTAGATGATGGGGTGCTTGCACCGCCAGCAGTGGGGGTAGGAGTGGGTGATGTTCTCCTTGGCCACCAGGAAGCCCTCGGCCTCCAGATCGGCCACCACCATGTCGTTGCCCTTGGCGTAGAACTGGCCGTTGTAGCGCTCGTCGGTCATGACGCCCTTGGCGTTCACGGGCACGGGGGTGCCGATGTGGGTCTTGCCGGCGGCGTCGTAGGCCTTGCAGATGTTGAAGTCGTCGGCGCCGAAGCCGGGGGCGGTGTGGACGCAGCCGGTACCGGCGTCCAGGGTGACGTGCTCGCCGCACAGCAGCACGGAATCCCGGTCGAACAGGGGGTGCTTGGCGGTCATAAGCTCGAACTCGGCGCCCTTGAGGGTGGCCAGCACCCGGCAGGCGTCGTAATCCAGGCCGGCGGCCTTGCACACGGCCTGGGCCAGCTCCTGCGCCAGAATATAGGTCTCTCCGTTGGGCGCCTGGAGCAGCACATAGTCAAAGTCCGCGTTGACGCAGATGGCCATGTTGCCGGGGATGGTCCAGGGGGTGGTGGTCCAGATCACGAAGAACATCTTGGACAGGTCGCCATACTGGCCCAGCTTGCCCTGGTCGTCGTGGACGGGGAACTTGACGAAGATGGTGGTACAGGGGTCGTCGGCGTATTCGATCTCCGCCTCGGCCAGAGCGGTCTGGTCGTGGGGGCACCAGTACACCGGCTTCATGCCCTTGTAGATGAAGCCCTTCTCCGCCATCTTGCCGAAGATCTGCACCTGCTTGGCCTCAAAGGCGGGCCTCAGGGTCAGATAGGGGTCGTCCCACTCGCCCAGCACGCCCAGGCGCTTGAACTGCTCCCGCTGCTTGTCCACGAAGGACAGGGCGTACTCCTTGCACTTCTCCCGGAACTCGCTGGTGGACAGCTCCTCCCGCTTGATCTTCTTGTCCTTGAGAATGGCCGACTCGATGGGCAGGCCGTGGGTGTCCCAGCCGGGCACATAGGGGGAGCACCAGCCGGTCATGTTCCGGTGCTTGACAATGATATCCTTGAGGATCTTGTTCAGAGCGGTGCCGATATGGATGTTGCCGTTGGCGTACGGAGGGCCGTCGTGGAGGACGAAGCGAGGCTTGCCCTCGTTGCGGGCGACCATCTTGTGGTAGAGGTCGTGGTCGTACATCTCCTGGAGCATCTCCGGCTCCCGCTTGGGCAGACCGGCCCGCATGGGAAAGTCGGTCTGGGGCAGATGGATAGTCTGGTTGTAATCCATAGTTGGATTCCTCCTGAAAAAGATAAGATGATTGGAATTTAGAACGGAATGGTGCGGGGCGGTCAGTTCCGCTCGTCCCGGCGGCCGAGCGTTATGGTCCCGGGATTCTGCTTTCAGAAAAGGGGTTGCCGGAGAAGGTCAATAAGATACCAAGATCTTCTGGCACGCTTTGCAGATCCAGGCAGTGGGAAAACTGCCCTGAAACACAGAGACTTCGTCCTTGCGACGTATCAGCAGGTGCTTTTTTTCCCGGGGACTCCATAGAAGCGGAGCTTTCCCATATAGCCTGCCAGCTTCCATCTCCTGTCCGCACTGGGGACATTTCACAGCAAACACCTCCCAAACAAAAAGCGCCCTTGTCTCCCTCAAGAGACAAAGGCGCACACCTCTGCGGTACCACTCTCGTTGCCGCGCGTCAGCGCGGCCCCTCCTGACAGACTAACGGCGTCACCCGTTCCGGCCTACTGGTCTCTGGTTCGGCCGGACCGCTCCGAGGGGATACAAACGCGGCGCTGCCCTCCGCCTTGCACCAAACCGGCGGCTCTCTGGGCGGCAAACGCGGCGCTGCCTGTCCTCATCTGCGCGTGTTTCCATATATGCCTGACATTTTATCCGTTTCTTTTCCCGGTGTCAAGCCTTTGCGGGCATTTTTCCTTTGACGGTGGGCAAAAGTATGTTATACTACCAATGGGACGCGCCGCGTTCCGCAATTTCAATGAGGAAATGGGAGAACCGACATGACCGACCGTTACGACGTCATTATTCTGGGCACCGGCGAGGCGGGTATTTTCGCCGCCTACGAGATGGCCGAGCAGTGCCCCAAGGCCAGGGTCCTGGTGCTGGACCAGGGCCCGGACATCTACCACCGCTCCTGCCCCATCGTGGCGGGCAAGGTGAAAGCGTGCATCCACTGCAAGGTGTGCGACACCATGTGCGGCTTCGGCGGGGCCGGCGCCTTCTCCGACGGAAAATACAACTTTACCACCGCCTTCGGCGGCTGGCTGACCGACTTCATGCCTGAAAAAGAGGTCATGGAGCTGATCGACTATGTGGACAGCCTGAACGTCAAGCACGGGGCCACCACGGAGACCTTCTCCACCTTTACGCCGGAGGCGCTGGCCCTGAAAAAGCGGGCCCTGGAGCACGACCTCCACCTGCTGTCCGCCAAGGTCAAGCACCTGGGCACGGAGAAGAATCTCCAGATTTTGACCAACATCTATGAGCACATCGCGGACAAGCACACCTTCCGCTTCAACACCGCCGTCACCGCCATCCAGGCCGAGCCCGACGGGCGGTACAGCGTGGTGACCGAGCAGGGGGAGGTCTATACCGCCGACTACCTGATCGCGGCCCCGGGCCGCTCCGGGGCGGAGTGGTTTGCCAACCAGTGCAAGGACCTGGGCCTGGAGCTGCTCAATAACCAGGTGGACATCGGCGTGCGGGTGGAGCTGCCCGCCTTGGTGTTCGAGCACATCACCGACGTGGTGTACGAATCCAAGCTGGTCTACCGCACCAAGCAGTACGGCGATTCCGTGCGCACCTTCTGCATGAACCCCTACGGCCATGTGGTGGCGGAGAACGTGGAGGGCATCAACACCGTCAACGGCCACTCCTACTCCGACCCCGCCCTGCGCAGCGAGAACACCAACTTCGCCCTGCTGGTGTCCAACCGCTTTACCGAGCCCTTCGACCAGCCCTACCGCTACGGCAAGCACATCGCCTCCCTGTCCAACATGCTGGCCGGCGGCGTGCTGGTCCAGCGCTTCGGCGACCTGATCAAGGGCGTGCGCACCAACGACCACCGGCTGGGCAAGTCCACGGTCCGGCCCACCCTGACCGCCGCCACGCCGGGAGACCTGTCCCTGGCCCTGCCCAAGCGGCAGCTGGACGACATCATTGAGATGATCTACGCCCTGGACAAGCTTGCCCCGGGCACTGCCAATTATGACACCCTGCTCTACGGCGCGGAGGTAAAATTCTACTCTTCCCGGCTACGGCTGACCAGCGAGCTGGAGACCCAGCTGCCCAACTTCTTCGCCGTGGGCGACGGCGCCGGGGTCACCCGCGGCCTGGCGCAGGCAGGTGCGTCGGGCGTGAAGGCGGCGCGGGCCGTGATCGAGCGGTTGAACAAGTGACGCCGACGCCGGAGCCCACACCAATTCGAAGCGAAGCGGAGAATTGCCGCCGGCGGAATTCACTTCCGCCGCAGCGGGGAAGATAAGGGGGCACCCCCGCGGGCCTGCCCGTGGGGGAACGACGGGGCAGGCGTCACCCGCGGCCTGGCACAGGCGGGCGCGTCGGGCGTGAAGGCGGCGCGGGCCGTGATCGAGCGGTTGAGCCATTAAAACGAGCAACAGCAGGCGGCGCGGTCCATTCGGATCGCGCCGCCTGTTTGTTGTTTGACCGGAATACCGCGGGACTCAGCCCTCCACGGGCTGGGCGGCCAGGAAAAGCATGTCGCTGCCACCCTCCTCCTCGGGGAAGGCGCCGTACATGGAGAAGTTATACATAAAACGCTCCGCCATCAGTACGCCGTAGCCGTCCTGGTTGTGGTCCGTGGTGTCATAGGGGTCGGCCACGATGAACACGTCGTCCTGCTCGGTCTCGGTGCCCATGTCGTCGTAGCCGATGATGATCTGCCAGTGGCCGCCCCAGTCGTTCCAGCACACCATGATAGGCACGCCGTCGGCCAGAAACGCCTGGAAGGTATCCATCCAGACTTCAGAGGAGGGGTCCTCGTAGTCCAGCGTAGTCGTATAAGTAAAGCCGCCGACACCGTCGAAGATGTCCATGGCCTGCTGCAGGGTGGTGCCGGGGTAGCCGGCCAGGTCGCCGTCCAGCTCATGGCGCAGGGCGGCCAGGGTCTCCTCGTTCCAGTCGCCCAGCTTGCCGTACCACTCCAGCACCATCAGGGCGGAGGTGACGCCGCAGGCCCACTCGGAGGTCTGCTGCATGGTCTTGAAGTGGGTGAGCATGGTCAGGGTGTCGCTGGACTCCAGGTTGTAGTAGTCGGGGTGGGCGAAGTAGGGGGAGTCCTCATGGTCGCCCAGCCGCTCCACGGAGTCGGCCCCATCCTCAGGGGACAGGTCGGTGGCATAGGGAATTTTCATGTCGTCGCTGAAGTTGCCCTCAGAGCCGGAGGAAGCGGAACCGGATTGGTTGGCACAGCCGGCCAGCAAGGACAGTGCAAGGGCACCGGCCAGGGTGAGGGTAAGGATTTTCTTCATTTCTCAATCTCCATTTCGTTCGGCCTAACGGCCGTTAATCTGCGTGCCCCCAAAAAGACACGTGAGACGTATTATACTGGAAGAAGTCCCTGGTGGCAACCCTTTTTTTGACAAAATTTTCGGAGATACCGGTCACACGGAAAAGTCAAGGGTGGCGGATAATTTCCTTTGACAGGTATGGGAAAGGTGACGAAAGGACAAAAAAAGAGGCGGGTGTGGAGGGGGAATACCTTGCGGGAAAAGAGTTTTCCACAGCTTCCACAGAGTTTTCAACAAACCGGTGGAAGCTGTGGAAGTGGGGGAAAAACGGGGAAAAAGTTTACATAAAAGTATGTCAAGCGAAAAAAGAACGGCGATTTTGACAAAAAATTTACAAAGTCAAGTTTACGGGGAGAAAGACAGTGCTTTTGGATGCGCAGCATCCTCCGGAGACGACTTTCTGAATGTGCGGCACCCGTAGGGGTCGATCTCCGCGCTAAGTGCCGCCGCTACGCGGCGGTTGCGCTGCGAAAGGCGGCCTGCGGGCCGCACTGCCCACATCGACCCTGGTGCGGTGACACCCTCCGGGGGGTGACTTTCTGGGTGCGCAGAAAGTCACCAAAGACGCAGTCAAGGGGAGGGTGTTTCGACTCCCCCTC
>DXYV01000041.1 GCA_019415645.1 Clostridiales bacterium | reverse complement strand
GGAAGTCGCTGCCGTAGAGGGTGACGACCCCCTTATAGCCTGTCTCCCGGGTGACTACTGCCAAGGTCCTGCCTGGACCCATGCGGGCGGAGAGGATCTCGTGGCCCTGCTCGGCGTCCAGGGAGAAGATTTGAGCGCGGTCGGCATAGACCCGCAGGGTGGTGCCGCCGGCATCATAGACCACCGCGGCGTCATCCCGAATGTCGGCCATCGGGTGGAGAAGGGAGAGGGCGTCGTTGAGATATTCCACGCCGCTGGAGGAGTAGAGCCGAATACCGGCGGAGGACCACACCAGCAGGTCATCTCCAAGACTGGAGAAGCCGCCCCGACCGGAGCTGTCGAACTGGAAGGCGTCGATCTGGCCGGAGTCGCTCCGCTCCAGGGAGCGGTAAGTGAAGTAGCGTTTGATGGCGTCCAGGTTGATGCGGTCCCGATAGGCCACCAGGGCCACCGCCCCCAGCAGAAGGGCCAGGGTGAGGAGAAAGGCCAGCAGGCGCAGGATGGGATTTGGTTTTTTCTTGGGTGCCGGTGGGACCGGCCTGAGTTCTTCCATGTTATGTGCTCCTGATCTGGTGTCGTGTGAACGGGGAGGGCTTACAGCACATCCTCGTCATACCACAACTTGGTCATGTAAAGGCCGCCCGGCGGTACAGTGGGACCGGCGGCGGTACGGTTCTTGCTTTCCAGAATGGCGCTCACTTCCTCCGGAGCGAATTTCCCCTCGGCGGCGTAGACGCAGGTGCCCACCATGGCCCGCACCATGTTGTAGAGAAAACCGTTGGCACATACTCTGCACTCGATCAGGTCACCAGTGCGGCTGATGTTAAAGTAGTACACCGTGCGGATGGGGGAGCGGACATCGGTGCCCACAGCACGGACGGCAGAGAAGTCATGGGTGCCCACGAAGCAGTCAGCCGCCCGCTGCATCACGTCCTCGTCTAAGTGCTTGGGGTAGAACCAGGCCCGGTTCACATAGAAGGCGTTGCCCAGCCGGGAGTTGTAGATGCGGTAGGTGTACTCCTTTTTGATGCAGGAGCCGATGGCATTGAAACCCTCCGGGACCTCTGTGGCCTTCACCACCACGATGTCGTCGGGCAGGCGGGTGTTCACCGCCAGTGGGATGCGGTCGCAGGGGATGCGGGAGGTGGTGCGGAAGTTGGCGATGTAGGTTTCGGCGTGGACGCCGGCGTCGGTACGTCCGGCGCCGGTGCACTTCACCGGGTGGCACACCACGGTGGAGAGGGCCTTTTCCAGGGTCTCCTCCACGGTGACGGCGTTCTTCTGCACCTGCCAGCCGTGGTAGGCGGTGCCCACGTACATGAGCTTGAGGGCAATGTTCCTTGTCATAGACGTTGCAGCGGCTGTAAAGCCGCACTCCTTGTCGTTGTTAGATCCCCAGAGTCCGGAAAATCAGCACCACAGCCACCAGGGCAGCGCCCAGAATCAGGGCGGCGATGTCAGAGCCCTGGAACCGGAGCTGCCGCAGCCGAGTGCGGCCCTCGCCGCCGTGATAGCAGCGGCACTCCATGGCGGTGGCCAGCTCGTCGGCCCGCCGGAAGGCGGAGATAAACAGCGGCACCAGCAGGGGAACCAGGGCCTTTGCCTTTTGAATCAGATTGCCGGAGTCAAAATCGGCGCCGCGGGCCCGCTGGGCCGACATGATTTTGTCAGTCTCCTCGATCAGGGTCGGAATAAACCGCAGGGCAATGGACATCATCATGGCCAGCTCATGGACGGGAACATGGATCTTCTTCAGCGGATCGAGCAGCTGCTCCAACCCGTCGGTGAGCATGATCGGGGAGGTGGTATAGGTCAGCAGAAAGGTGCAGGAGATCAACATCATAATGCGCCAGATCATAAAAATGGCGTTGTGGATTCCCTGCCAGGTGATGGTAAACACCCAGAAAGAGACCACCGGATCGCCCGGCGTGTAAAAGACGTTCAAGATCGCGGTGACAATCAGAATGATCAGAACCGGTTTCAGACCGCGCAGAAGGGCCTTTGGCTTGATGCGGGAGACCGCCACACCCAAACAGAGCAGGGCGAAGAGCACAACATAGGTAATGATTCCGCTGGCCAGGAACAGCGCCACGATATAGAGAACGGTCAGCAGCAGCTTGGCCCGCGGGTCCATGCGGTGAATCGCCGTGTCGCCGGGGAAAAATTGCCCCAGCGTAATGTCTTTGAGCGCCATTCACCCCACCCCCTTTCCGAGCTTGGCCAGAATCGCGTCGCGGGCCTGCTCCACGGTGTACACGGAGGGATCAATGTCCACACCTGCCGCTTTCAGCCGGTGGAATACGCGGGTCATGGCAGGAACGCCAAGGCCCATGGCTTCCAGTTCCGCACCGTGGGAAAAGACCTCCCGGGGCGTACCTGAGAAGGGGATAATGCCGTCGTGGACCACGACGAGGCGGTCTGCGACGCGGGCGACCTCCTCCATGGAATGGGAGACCAGAATAATGGTGGCATGTTTGGCCTTGTGGTAGGCCTCCAAATTGGCTAGGATGCTCTCCACGCCCACCGGGTCCAGACCGGCCGTGGGCTCGTCCAGAATCAGAACCGAGGGCTCCATGGCGATGACGCCGGCAATGGCCACCCGCCGCTTCTGACCGCCGGAGAGCTCGAAGGGGGAGCGCTCCAGCGTCTCCTCGCTGAGTCCGACGAAATGGGCGGATTCCCGCACCCGGCGGTCGATCTCCGCCTCGTCCAGCCCCATATTATGGGGACCGAAGGCAATATCTTTATAAACAGTCTCCTCGAAAAGCTGGTATTCCGGATACTGAAACACCAGCCCCACCTGAAAGCGGGTGGCCCGGGTGGTGGCCTTGTCCGTCCAGATGTCTTTGCCCCGGAACAGAACCTGGCCGGAGGTGGGTTGGAGCAACCCGTTCAGATGCTGGATAAGAGTGGACTTTCCGGAACCGGTCCGGCCGATGATTGCCAGATATTCCCCTTCATAAGCGGTGAAATCCACCGCCCGGAGGGCGCCGTGCTCAAAGGGCGTGCCGGCGCTGTATATATGGGAGAGCTGCTTGGCTTCCAGAATTGCTTCCAAATGGTATCAGTCCTAACATAATGTCTATTGAATAAACTGCGCCGCAGGGGTGCGGGCCGGTGGAAAAGTCAGGCCAGCAGCTGTTTCAGGGCCTGGACACACTCCTCGTCGCTGAGCACATCCAGGGGAACGGCCAACCCTGCCTGGCGCAGTTCCCACATCAGCCGGACCGGCTCCGGGACGGTCAGACCGACGGCCTGCAGGCCCTCCACATCCTGGAATACCCGGCGGGGCGTATCGTCCGCGATGATGTGGCCTTTGGAAAGCACGATCAGGCGCTGGGCCTGGGCAGCCTCGTCCATATGGTGGGTGATCAGGACCAGCGTGATGCCATATTCCGCATTGAGCGCCCGAATGGTGTTCAGCACCTCGGCGCGGCCCACCGGGTCCAGCATGGCGGTGGGCTCGTCCAGAACGATACAGCGGGGCCGCATGGCGATGACGCCGGCGATGGCCACCCGCTGCTTCTGTCCACCGGAGAGCAGGTGGGGCGCGTGCTTGGCGTACTCGCTCATGCCGACCATGGCAAGGGCCTCATCCACCCGTTTGCGAATTTCAGGGGAGGGAACGCCCAGGTTTTCCGGGGCGAACGCCACGTCCTCTTCCACCACACTGGCGACGATCTGGTTGTCCGGATTTTGAAAGACCATGCCCACCGTGCGGCGAATCTCCAGCAGAAGCGCTTCGTCCGTGGTGTCCATGCCGGAGACGTAGACCTTGCCGCCGGAGGGCAGCAAGATGGCGTTCATGTGCTTGGCCAGGGTGGACTTGCCGGAGCCGTTATGGCCCAGAATCGCAACGAAGGAGCCCTCCTCGATGGAAAGAGTGAGATCGTCCAGAACGATAGGCGTCACACCTTCCTCGGTGGTATAGGAAAAGGTGAGATGTTCGGTTTTGAGAATGGGTTCTGACATAGAGAAAACCTCGTTTTTCGGAGGAATACCCGGCCCAGGCCCGGGCCCGGACGGGGGGAGCCGGAAACGCGCGGACTGGGGCGATACGGGGCGCGTCAGCGGCAGGTCCAGCGCCCTGTGGCGCCGCAGGGCAATGCCAGCCCGGATTCGGACACAGGCAGTCCAAGTTCGTCGCTGACCGTGTGGCCGCCATAGCGCTTGGTGAAGATGCTCTCCAGAATATAGGTCAGCACCGAGGGAGCCAGCCCGGTGGTGTAGGAATTGATCAGGACAAAGAGGGGGTCCTCCGACAACACGCCGGAGACCAGCTCCACAAAGGGCCAGAGATTTTCCTCCAGCTTCCACACCTCGCCGGAGGGACCGCGGCCATAGGAGGGGGGGTCCATGATAATGGCGTCATAACGCCGGCCCCGGCGAATCTCACGCTCCACGAACTTGGCGCAGTCGTCTACGATCCAGCGGATGGGCCGGTCCTCCAGTCCGGAGGCCCGGGCGTTTTCCCGGGCCCAGTTCACCATGCCTTTAGCCGCGTCCACATGGCAGACGCTGGCGCCTGCCGAGGCGCAGGCGATGGTGGCGCCCCCGGTATAGGCGAACAGGTTGAGCACCTGGATGGGCCGGCCTGCCCGGCGAATCTGCTCCCGGGCGAAGTCCCAGTTGGCCGCCTGCTCGGGGAAAATTCCCGTGTGCTTAAAGTTCATCAGCCCCACGTGGAAGGTCAGATCGTCATAGCGCACCTGCCAGCGATCCGGGACCTGCTTGACCGCCCACTGCCCGCCGCCGGAGCTGGAGCGGGCATAGCGGGCGTCCGGCTTGCGCCAGCCCCGGTGCGCACGCGGCGTATCCCAAATCGCCTGGGGATCCGGCCGCACCAGGAGATACTGCCCCCAGCGCTCCAGCTTTTCCCCCTTGCCGCAGTCGATCAGTTCATAGTCCTTCCATCCATTTGCAACCCACATAGTACAAAGCTCCATCCTGCCTATCTCTAGCATGTTTTTCCGTTTATTATACCATTAGTGCTGTCCGCAAGTCAACCGGCGGGTGAGGGTTCCGGCGCAGAGGGAAGCCCTGGCCTGTCAGAAGATTGCGCAGAGCGTGATTGGAGCGGGATAGGAAAAGGACCCCCGCAGCACATCGGAACGCTGCGGGGGTCCTCGATCACAAAATACTCCGTCCGAGGAAAGGTTCAAACCGAAAGTGGATTGAAAATCCTTTTGTTTGTGCCGGGAAAAGAAGAAAACAGAAGGACTTACACTGTCTGCGCCGGACGAATCGAAACCTCGGGACCATGCGAAGTTTTGGTAATGGTCACGAAATGGTTGTTCAGCAGCGGATTGGTGAAGGGATAGTCGGGCCGGCGGTGCAGGCCGCGGGTCTCCTTACGGGCCTGAGCGGAAAGAATCATGGCTTCGCCAATATCCAGCAGGTCAAAGGCCTCCGCCGCACGCATCAGTTCGTGGGCATTGGAGCAGCAGATCGCGTCGGTGCATTGACGGCGCAGGTCCTGGAAATAGCCGAGGCCAGCTTCAAATTTCCCTTCGGAACGGACCTGGAACACCGGGCAGTAGTCATCCAAAAGCTGGTTGACAATGATATTGAGTTCTTTCCAGCCGGGGCCGTCTTCCCGCTCCATCATGGCGGAATAGAAGGCCTGGCGCTCCAATACCGTGGGATGGTCCGCCACGGAATCCGCAAAGGCGACTTGTGTGGAATAGGCGGCGGCACATTCGCCCGCAATGCGTCCCATGGTTGCGGCGCCAGAGATGTGGGAGAGAAAGTTGCCCACCTGGTCTCCCACCGCGTAAAGTCCGGGGATATTGGTGGCGGCGTTGGTGTCGATTTGCACGCCGCGGCCCAGCAGTGTGCATTCATAGCTACCAAATTCCACCATTTTTTCCCGGAGATCGATTCCCTGCTGTTCCATGGCGTCTACCAGGGAGGTATCACCCTCGCAGGTAAAGGCCCAGTAGAGGTACTGCATTTCCTCCTCCGAAAGGTCGGTACAGTCGATGTACACCGGCCCGGAGCCATCTTTCATTTTGTCGTAGAAAACGGAGGGCCAAACGTCGGACGTGATGTCTCCGTGCTCCCGGGAGGGTTTATCCACAAAGGGACCGATGTTTTTTCCGTTCAGATCGCGCAGCACGCCGATCCAGGTGCCCTTACCGGCACGGGAGAAGTATTTCGGACCGGCTGGCATACCGGGAATATCCAGGTTTACCAGGGTGGCGCCGATGCGGTAAGGCGCGCCCAGACCGCCTCCGCAGCAGGCGGGACATCCGGCGATGTTAAACATCCAGCCCGGCGTGCAGGAGGAGTAAATGCGGTTGGTGGAGCCGGTGGCGGTGACCACCGCCTTGCAGCGGTAGACCTTGAGTGTGGGCTGTTCCTGGGATACATCAATGGCCAGCGCACCAATGATTGCTCCGTTTTCGTCGGTCAAAAGCTCTGTAATGGGGGAATGGTTGTCAATGACCACGCCGCGCTGCTTGGCCTGGGCCGTCAGAATTTTTTTCTGATCATGTCCGTCATATTTCAGATGGGTGCGCATATGTCCGGGGTAAGCGTGGCCCTCAAAGGTCCACGTTCCGCCCACCCGCATATTGATGCCCCATTTGTGCCAGTCCTGGCAGACTTCAAAAGAGCGGGAGGCAAATTCCCGCAGAATGGGTTCATCGGCATTCAGACCGGCCTGGGTGGTCTTCAGTTCCTTCATGAACGCCTCAAAGTCTCCATGTACTTCGGGAATATAGCAGACAAAGTGGTCATTTCCGGTGGCGCCGGACCCGCTGCGGCGGGTGTCGGATTTTTCCGCCACGATCACGCTGGCCCCGGCGTCGGCGGCGGCAATGGCTGCCATCAGACCGCCGATTCCACCGCCCATAATCAAAACGTCACAGGATTGGACCTGAGGAGAGATGGGAATCATTGAGCTTCCTCCTTTCGGCGCTGCTCCACACGGGGAGAGGTGCGGGCCAGCATCATCATGGGCAGCGGGTAGCGCAGCGTGATTGCCTGAGTGGGGCAATCCATCACACAGGCCCGGCAGTGCCAGCACTCCTCGGGGTAGCGCACCCGGGGAACCGCACCCGGCGTGGGAGGGCCGAACACATTCATGCAGCAGATTTGTGCGCAGGTATTGCAGGCAATACATTTACTTTTTTGGATGACAGGCGGCATAACTTCATTACTCCTTAATCGGCATCAAAATGGAAGCAGTCGGTATAGAACCGATCGACTGGATTGGGGTACTGATCCACTGGAACTGGTGCAAACTCGGTCTTGATTTCTCCGTGGTCCCCCTTGGTATGGACAAACCAGCCTAAATACCGTTCATCCCGTTTGGGATAGTCAATACGATAATGGGACCCCCGGCTCTCCCGGCGGGCGAGAGAGGACAGGAGGAACAGCCGGGTCAGGAAGGCGATGCCCACGACTTCGTGGTATTTGAACAGATAGTGAAATCCGGGGGCTTTCATCCGGGGAAGCTCCTCGGTGTAGATGCGATCCAGCTCCTCCAATGCGGCGGTCAGGCTTGCCTCGCTCTGGAGCAGACAGACATCGTAGTGAGCCATCAGCTGATTGAGGCTGCGCAGTACGTCAGCGGGCATAAGATCCCCCGTGCTGCGCAGAGGAGCGTAGAGCTGCTCCCGGAGCCGGGCGACCTGTTCCGCAGGAAGCTCGTCCCACTCCGCGCCGCTGGCCAGCTCGTCCGCTGCCGCGTCTCCGGCGATCCAGCCGGTGACCGATGTGGAGGCCAGACCAAATCCGCCCATATAGATGTAATCAATGGAGCGGCAGCGGCCGGCGGCATACAAACCGGGCACTCCGGTGCGGCCTTGGAGATCGGTCCAGACGCCGCCGTTGGTAAGCTGCACCTGAGGAATAAACTCAATGTCCTTGTCGGTCAGGAAATTGATTCCCTCCGCTTTTAACTTTGTGTGGTTGAGCAGCTGGTTTCCGGCATTGGGACGGACAAAGTCCATATTGCGTTCGTCCACACCGCTCAGGTCGAAGTAGATGGGACCCCGTCCCGCTTTGAGCTCCAGCGCCATACCGCGGCAGATGAAGTTGTTGTCCGTGTCCGAACCGATGACCGGAGAGTATTTCGCCATGAAATCCTCTCCTTTGGCGTTGACAAATTTGGCGCCGAACGCCAGATAAATGCCCTGGCCCTCCCAGAAGAACTTGCGGGGTGCGTTCATAACGGTGAGCGTATCAAAATTACGCAACTTGCAGCCGTTCTCAAAACACAGCTGGACCCACTCGCCGGTGGAGGTGTTGCCGTTATAGCCCGGTTTCCAGCTGGCAGGACCGGCCGCCATAATGACGCAGCGGGCGCTGATTTCCAGAAAGTCGCCGGTGTAGTAATCGAAGCCCACGGCGCCGACCACGCGTCCCGCCGCATTTTTGACCAGACCGGAGATCTGGACCCGGCTGCGATAGGTCACGCCGAGGCGGTCCATCTCCCGGGCCATGGCATTGGCCATGATCTCGCCGCCGGTGCCTTTGAATTTGGTGGGATAGAGTTTAACATGGGGCAGACCGCGCTGGGGGACGCCGCGCAGATGGCCCGCTTCATCGGTCAGAGATTCGCAGCCCATCCGGTGATAGTCCTCCAGACGGTCATAGGTGCGGCGGAACAGATCGGCCACCACGTCCTGTTCACAGAGACCGTCCCAATAATAGGTCAGGTCCTTGACCCAGTCGTTGACGTCCTCACCGGGCAGTACGGCCTCAAAATCGCCTCCGGACATACGCAGCAGGCCGCCCCATTTGTCGCCGCCCTTGTCGGCAATCAAAACGTCCAGGTTGGGGTCGCGTTCTTTCAGGCGCTTCGCCGCCCACATACCAGCGGAGCCGCCGCCGATAATCAAAACGTCTGGTTTTAAGGTTACTGTATTCACCGTTTGTCACCTGCCTTTTGTTCCAGAATACCGGGCAGCACCTCGGGCGGCACGGCCTTGAAGGGATGGACAAAGATCGCACTGACCGGGCAGCCGAGCTCACAGACATAGCAGGTCATGCAGTCCTCAGGATAGAGAATGCGGGCCTTGCCGTCCTGAAGCCGAATCACGTCAAGCGGACAGGCGCGGGCACATTTGCCGCAGCCGATACAGCGCTCTTGCTGGATGCTTTGAATCAAAGTAATTCCCCCTTATCAAAAATGAGGCGGTGTAATTTATAAATGATTGCGGGAAGGAAGGCAGAGGGTAACGTCGAGGGCCTGAAGAATAACATGGTCCAGCGTTTCGACCCATACCACAAGCCGGACCTGATGTTCCTGCCCCACAATGTCCTTGTGAATGACGGTGCCGAGGCAGATGCAGGTGTCGCCGACCTGGCCGATTCGCTGGCAGACGCGTCCTCTGGTCTCGGGCAGCAAATCCAGAATATCCCTCCCCGCGTCCGGGACATGGAGGGCGGGATAGAGCTGCTGGGACTGCCAGCGGATTTTCCGAATCTCGCCCATATCGCTCATATAATTCGTGACGGCGCGGATGGCAAAGTTGCGGGCGGTCCAGCTATAAAAACAGGGCCGTACCCCAAGGTCAGGATGGCCGGCAAAGCAGGGATAGAAAGTCGGCTGCCACATGCCGTAGGGGTCTTGGGTGTGAATGTTGCGTTCCCGGAATTTTTTGGGACCGCCCCGCCGGAGAATATCGCTGCCATGGAGCCGGAACATGTCCAGCTCCGTAATGGGGCCCGTACAGACCGGAGAAATTTGATCGCCGATCTTTACGTCCTCCCAATAGCGGGTGCGTTCGCCGCGGAGCTCCTCCGCTGCCCAGAGCTTCTCGATCAGCTCCCATTCCTCCGGCGTGGTGACATGGGTGGGCGGTGCGCAGGCGGCCCACTCCGCATTGATGTCATAGTAAGAAAAGGCGTGTCGTTGCGAGGACCCGTCCGCATAGCGAAGAAAAGCATTTTGACCGGAGGTATGATAACGGCAGACCAGGTCCCCGTTTTGGTTGTATTGAAGGCCGGTGCCGCTGAGGGAGAAGACGCGCAGTTCGGGCCGTTCCTCCGTTGTAATATCCTCCAGCTGCTGTTCCGCCTTCAGCGTGGAAATCGTGTCTCCGGGGCGAATCGGCTGAAAATATTCCACTTCGCCGCCGCAGTTGCCGAAATAATGCTTATCGCCGAATTCGTGGGGAAAACGTGGATAAAGCGGCTGACGAAGCGAAAAGAAGGGAAACGCGATCATGCTGTTCCAGAAGGAACGCGCTCCGTAATCCTCGTCGTGATACAGCGGATCGTCCGGATTCCATGCCTGCGCATAATGCTTGATTTCGTCTGGCTTTACAGCCTGATAGGAGAGCACGGAGCCCCGAGGAAGATCGTCATATTGCTTGCGCAGCTTTTCCAAGAATTTTGCATCGGAATCCGAATAGACATTACGGACGAAGTGTTGGAAAGCCTGTTTCAAAAGAACACTCCCTTTCCGGTAGTACGGGCAAAGAAAGCGGATACAGATTCTATATAAAAAGAGTATCATTTGGCTGGCCGGCAAGCAACCAACACAAATTTGTCACAGTACAAATATCTGTTGTCCCTTTGAATTGGGAAGCAAAAAAGCACCCTCTCCCGCATGAAGAGCGGGAGAGGGTACTGGGACAGACGTATATTAGTCGGCGCTCCAGTTGCGCTGGGCATCGTTGCAGCGTTTGAGTTCCTCCCGAATAATGTTGAGCAGTTCCTTTGAAATGGGATTGAGCGGGATGGATTTGTTGTAGAGACAGCCATAGGCTATGGCAACGCTTTTTTCAAGAGGGACCATAACGGTCTTATCGGATGGATAATAGTATTCCAAAAGAGCGGAGGTAAATCCGGCGGCCTTTCCGCGCTCTACGATGGCTTGGCAAAACCCGTGATCAATGGTATGGACCAACACGCTGGGCTGGTATGCCTCGCCCAAAAGATGGCGAATCATATACAACTCTGTATAGTGCAAGGCCATGGGAACATCAGACAGCTGCTTTTGAGAAACCATTTTCTGGCGGGCGATTGGACTGCTTTTTGCTACGCTGAGCATGAGAATATCGTGGAAGTATTCTTCAAAATAGCATTCAGGCTGATTGAGACGTTTGCAGTCGTTTCGCAGGAAGGTTGAGATGCTCAACACGGCCATGCTGTTTTCATCAAGCGCGCATTCATCCACGATCTCTGTGGGCAATTTTTCGATTACATTAAAATGGACGCCGGGGAACTGATGGCTGATCGTATCAATAATGTGGGGAACGACGGTGGCGCAAGTCACCGGCGTAGCATAAATCACATAGGAGCGCCCCGCCATATCCAGCGCAGAATCTGAGACGGGACGAATGTCCTCGACCATGGATTGATAGTCCAGATCGATCTTACGTGCCCAAGCTACGGCGCGTGTCCCGGCCTCTGTGAGCTTGATTCGGTTGTTGTTCCGGATGAACAGGGGAGTACCGAATTCCTTCTCCAGATTGCTGATGATTCGGCTCAGACCCTGCTGTGTAATATAGAGTTTTTCTGCCGCCTGACTGATGGACCCGGTTTCTGAGACCAATATGAAATACCTTAGATAATCGATTCGCACTGTTTCCCTCCGCCTTTTTCAAACCTGCCAAATGTTGAACCTATCTCTATTATAGGGAGGGCCCATTCGAAAAGCAATGGAAGCATTTCCCTGCCGAGAAAGAAATACCGCTGCGGCAAGCGAGATGCCGCAGCGGTAAAATGTATGAAAGCTTAAATCTGAGAAGCAACGGCAAAAGCGGAGCGATTGGTCTGCTGAAGGGTGGCGGCTTTTCGGCAGTCGCCGATCATGTAAAAACGGTCGCAGATGCCATAATAGGCCAGCGCCTCGTCCCGCTTGGCTTTCATGCCGGCGGAAAGAACGACGGTATCCGCTTCCAGGCTGTGTTCTGCGCCGTCCGCATCGCGATAGAACACCTTTCCGTCGCGAATCGCGGTGCAGGTGGCATTGAGCTGATAATGGAAGTTGGGCAGGCTCTCCCAATAGGCCTGGAACATGGAGCGGTAATGGATTTTAGTGGTATCAGCAGCCAGGGTATCCCGCATTTCCAGAACCATGACCTCATGGCCGTGCTCCGCCAGGTGCATGCCGGTCTCAGTTCCCACCTCGCCGCCGCCAATGACCACAACCTTATGGCCGGCCTTTGTGTGGTCGCAGAGGATGTCCGTGGCAAAGGAGACGTTGGCACCGTCCGCTCCGGGGATGGGCGGACGAACCGGCTCCGCACCGACTGCGGCCAAAACAATGTCAAAGTGCTCCGCAGCGATTCCATCCGGTGTAGCCTGGGTATTGAGCCTGATCTGAATGGGGCGCTTTTCCACTTGCGCGATGAGCCAATCTTTGTACCGCTTGAGCGGCCATTTGAAATCCACAAAATCCGCATGGCGGATGGCACCGCCCAGACTATCGCTTTTTTCAAAGATGGTAACCTGATGGCCGCGGTCAGACAGCATCAGCGCCGCACGCATTCCGCCGGGCCCGCCGCCGATCACTGCGATTTGCTTTGGAGAGGAGGGCTCGCGCACCATCTTTGCGATATGGTGCTCCAGGCCCAGAATGGGGTTGACCGAACAGACGCTGGCGAAGGGGTCGTTCTCCCCGCGGCCGTGACATTTGTTGCACCGGATACAGGGGACCATATCTTCCTCCCGGCCCTCATAGACCAGTTGTCCATAATCAGGGTTGGAGATCCAGCTGCGCGCCATGGCGACCAGATCCAGCTTTCCGTCCGCTACGGCCTGATCGCAGGTGGGGATGTACTGGTATCCACCGACGCCGGAGACCACAACGTTGACGCCGCTGCGTTTGACGTATTCCGCGTAGTGCAGGAAGGGGGTCTCCTCCAGACAGAAGCCGGTGGGGTGATTGGGGTCCGCTTCGGGTGCGCGCAGCTGCACGATGTCAATGTCGTCCTCTACCATGCGCAGGAACGAGACGGTGTCATCCAGGGTATAGCCACCTTCCGGCTCCTCCGCACTGACGAGAACCTCCAAAAGCATGTCCCGGCCTACGGCCTCCCGCACCGCATGGAGCACGCGCTTGGCATAGCGGCAGCGATTCTCCACGCTGCCGTTGTATTCGTCGGTGCGGTGGTTGGTCAGGGGAGACATGAAGCGGGCCGGAAGCTGGTTGCGGTAGGCAAAGTGGAAGGAGATCATATCAAAGCCCAGCCACTTGAGTGTGGTCGCCTGCTGAACATAGCTCTGGACGATTTTTTCCAGGGTCTCCTCGTCATATTCCGTTACATCCAGGTGAGCGGGCACACCAGTGGGCTCCCCGTGATCCAGATAGCAGTAGTCTGACTTCCGCCCGACATACAGCGCCATAGCGGCGAGGGAATCATAGAAATGAATGCCCTCGGTCAGCTGAATGAGATAGTTTTGCGCCAGAGGGTTATAGAGCTCAAAGTCCGGGAAATGCGCCGCATCCACCTCTGTGGGGATCTTTTTTCCCCGCAGCATGTTGTTGATGCCCATACAGGTGACGATGGCCGCGCCGCTTTTGGCGCGGTTGACGTAATGGGTAAACACAGGATCGGCAGGGTAGGTTTCAGGCCCCTGCAGGAAGTGGGGCAGGGAATTGGAGGAAACCATGCGATTCTTTAGGGTAAAGGAACCAATTTTTAGGGGAGAAAGCAGGCTTTTGTACTTGACACTCATTCCATGACCTCCAGTCAGCAAATCAATAAAATGTTCCACGATGGTTTTATGATAGCAAAGGGCTGAAATGGAATCAAACAACCTGAAATTGTGGGGCACCAAAAAAATATTGTTGAACGCAGAAAGGGGGCCAAGGAAAGTCAGATGATATTATTGGCAGCGGCAAAGGCGCTGCGGATGCATTCACGGACATTGGCGGGCCGGTTGCAGTCGCCTACGGTGAAAAAGAGGGGCGTGATTCCGCCAAAGGCCAGCGCCTCATCCTGAAGGGCGCGCATCCCGCCGCACACCACAACACTGTCGCACGGGATTTGATGTTCGGAGCCATCCGGGAGCCGGTAGGTGACACTGTGCTCCGTGATTGCGGTCGTGGTGGCATGGACGATGCTGGAGAAACCGTCCAGAGACTCCCAGGCGTCGCGGAACATCTCGATGTAGTGGATCGGAGTCGCATCCGTGGCCAGAGCACTCTGGCGGGTGAGTACGGTCACTTCATGACCGGATTCAGCCAGATACATGCCGGTCTCCGTTCCGGTCTCAGAGCCGCCGACAACGACGACCCGATGGCCGAGCTCCGATTCGTGTCCATAGACATCCAGCGCAGTGGAAACTCCGGGGAGGTCTGCGCCGGGAATCGGGGGTCGCTTGGGTACGGCGCCGGTGGCCGAGATGATGGCGTCAAAGCCGCCAGCCGCGATCATCTCAGGTGTGGCGCTGGTATTAAGGCGGACGGTTACGCCGTTCTGATAGAGCTGACGGATCAGCCAGTTCTTGTAATCCCGCAGCGGCCATTTGAAAGAGGCGTAATCGGAATGGAAGAGCTGGCCGCCCAAACAGGGACGGGCTTCGAACAGTGTTACGGCGTGCCCTCGGTCGGCGGCGTACAATGCGGCCGCCATACCGGCCGGCCCGCCGCCGATGACGGCCACCTTGCGGGATGGCCCGACGGGACGGACAAATTTCTGGATAAAATGATCCAGACCCATGCGTGGATTGACCGAGCAGCCGCTGACCCACGGCCCATCCAGGGACGCCACATGACACTTGTTGCAGCGGATGCAGGGAACTACATCCTCGCCCCGGCCCTCCACGGCCTTCTGGAAGTAGTCATAGTCGCAGATAAAGGCGCGGCCCATTACGATCATATCCGCTTTGCCTTCCGCAATGATCTGCTCATTGCGCTGTAAGTCTTGGTAGCCGCCGTTGGGGGCAATCACGATTTTGGAGACATGCTTCTTAAGCACTTCTGCCATGTGAAGGGTCAAATTCCAGCCAGGACGGGAATTAAAGCCGGTGGGGTGGGAATCAGAGCCATCCCGGCCGCGGATGTGGATGATGTCCACCACGCCCTGCGCCTCGGCAAGCTTTGCGAAGCCGATCGTGTCCTCCAGAGTGTATCCGCCCTCGTACTCGTCTCCGCTGAGCTGGACTTCCACCAGGAAATCGTCGCCGCAGGCCTTCTTGATGGCGGCGCACACCTCCAGAGGCAGGCGGCAGCGGTTTTCCAGACTGCCGCCATATTCGTCGGTGCGGTGGTTGGTGGCGGGGGAAAGCGCGCAGGAGAGAATGGAGGAGCGGTAGGCCATATAGACATTGCACATGTCAAAGCCTAGCTTTTTGAATTGAAGCGCTTTTTGCGCAAAGATCTCCACCAGATTTTGAATTTCTGCCTTGGTCATTTCGCGGCAGGGAAACAGGCGGTAATGGCCCTCCATCGCGTCGATCTCTTCCTGCGTAAGCGCGCTGATTCCATAGCCTTCTTCCGGTTCCTGGCGGTGCAGGGAAATGCAGGCTTTCGCGCCGTAGTAGTGGATGGCGTCGGTCAGCTGGGACCAGTAATTCTGGCAGGCCGGGTCGTCGGCGTTATAGATCGCCATATGCTTCCCGTCCTTACTTTTGATGTCCATGCGGGCACATTTTGTATCGTCGCTTTTGCAGGTGACCACGGCGGCGCCGTTGCGGGCCAGATTGGCGTAATATTCGATGGTGGGGTCCGCCGGGTAGTTCTCCGGCCCCTGGATAAAGTGGGGAAGCGCTTTTGAGGCGTACATGCGGTTTTTGAACACCACGTTCCGGACCTTGAGCGGAGAGAGAAGATGAGGATAACGGTTGACCATAGGAAGGCTCCTTTCTGTTGTGGATGGGGCGTGAATCTGACAATCAGTATAAAGCAAAGGGATGTTCTTGTCCAGAACTTGTGCAATTTAGTTTATTTATGATAATATAGGACGAGACTATGGGAGAAAAGTTGGAATCTTCCCGAACCGTTGCGCGGTCAGGCGTTTGAAAAACAAATCGCTGTGCGATTGACAAAAGTGTACACTATTTTTTTGTGAGGGCACAAATTTATGTTGGTTGTGCCTAAAGCGGATAAATGATACTGTAGGACCGGAAGAAAGCAGAGAGTACAGAACATCCAGAATGCTCTGCTTGAATACCCTATAAAAACTGACAATATAACCATAATAGAAAGCTATTTCCCAATCATTTTTGAGTATGTTACAATCATTGAGTGAACTTTGTATCCTGATTGCTATGCCAATAAAATGGGGATGAAGGGAGGAAACAGTACGGCGTAGCAATTTGAATGGCTCCTGCAGGATACGCAGGAAGGACCCAAGAACGGAGGAAATTTCAGCAGCCTGCGTTCAAGTCTATAAACAGAAAAGGAGATTACAGCAATGAAAAGAAAGACTCTTGTGCGAATCCTTGCGGCGACTCTTTCTCTCAGCATGGCATTTGGGCTGAGTGCCTGCGGCAGCCAGGATGCCCAGCAATCCTCCTCAAACAATTCAGCTCCCCCTGCGGCGACCGGAACGACTCCGGCGGAGGAGACCGGGGCGACTGAGATCGTCCTGAATCTGGATGGAGAGCCCTCCAGCCTGAGCCCCTTCCTGATGGGCGGCGGCAAAAGTGGCAACTTGATGTACAATGCCTGTTATGCCTCGCTTTGGCGTGTTGAGTATGACGATTCGCTGTCGGCTGATTTGGCGGAGAGCTATGAGATTGACGAGGAGAACCTGGTAATCACGGTCCATCTGCGTGAAGGCCTTAAGTTCTCGGACGGCTCTCCGCTGACGGCAGAGGATGTAGTCTGCTCTATTCAGACTTCCGATTCGGAGTCCGGATCGAATACCAGCACCATCGATCTGGAGCGTACCCAGGCGATCGACGAGACCACCGTGCAGATTGGCCTGAGCACCTTGTCCTACTCCACCATGGTGGACTTGTCCTGCATTGGCATCATCAGCAAAGAATGGACCGAAGACGGTACGAACGCGGAAAAGGTGGCGGCGGATATCGTCTGTTCCGGCCCCTATTACATTGAAAACTGGTCTACCGGAAACGATATGGTGTACATCAAAAATCCGTATTACTGGAATGCCGATAATGTGAAATACGATAAGATTACCGTTAAGTGCATTGCGGATGAAACCACCCGCTTCCTGGACTATCAGAACGGCGGAGTAGATCTGTGTATCCTGACCAAGAGCGAAAACATTGACACGATGGAAAACGGCTTGGCGCCCGGCAGCATTGAAGTGATTCCCATGCAAAGCGTGCAGGGTCTGGCCTTTGACACAGAAAACATCGACACGTTCAAAAATGAGAACCTGCGCTTGGCAATTGCGCATGCAATTGACGTGGAGTCTCTGGTGAATGCTTACTGCGGCACCGGTTACACACTGGCGAAGTCTCCATTCCCCTCTTCCAGCCCCTACTTTGTGGACTGCGCCCTGGAGTATGATCCGGATCTGGCAAAAGAGTATCTCCAGAAATACTACGATGAGACTGGAAACAGCAGTGTAACCATTACGATGACTGCAAAGACGGGCGACTTGGCTGCGACTTTGACCGAGGCCATTCAGTATCAGCTGAACGAGGTGCTTGGCATTACCGTGGAAGTCTCCGTAATGGACAGCGCTACTTATTTTGACGCCCAGGCCAAGGGTGAGCAGTATGCCTCCATCGTTCCTCTGGCCCGCGGCTATTACGATCCCGCCAAATACATGAACGCCTGGTTCCCCAATTCCAGCAACTCGATCATGCATATGAACAACGAGGAGCTGGACGCATTGCTGGACGAGACGGTAAATGATGTGACGCTGTCTCAGGAAGAGCGTACGGCGAAGCTGACCGAATTGCAGGAAAAACTGACTGCGACCGGTAAGTTCATCCCGATGTTTGAGGAATTTATTTGCTATGCGCTCAACGGTGCGGTTACCACGGTAGACGGCTGCGTCAGCGGCGACGGCAGACTGCTTCAGACCTTGTGGCTGTCCGAGGCGCCCAGTGCTCTGGCGGAGGGCTGAGAAATCAGAGAGGTCGGCATCAAAGCACAGACCCTGATGTTCCGACGGGACAAGGGGGTGACAGGCAAAAGCCTGTCACCCCCATTTTCCAAATGACTTGCTGGGCGGTGTCTATCTTCTGGCATTCAGAACGGAGGAATTGTTTTGCTTCGATATACATTCCACAGAATCTTGCAGTTGATTCCTGTGCTGATCGGCGTTGTGGTGATCGTGTTCACCATCAATTATTTTTCGGAAGTGAGTCCTGCGAATGTGATCTGCGGTGAAAACGCCACGCCGGAAGTGATCGCAGCCAAGGAGGCGGAGCTTGGTCTGGACAAGCCATATCTGGTTCAGATCGGCACCTATTTTTATAATCTGGTATTTAAGGCGGACATGGGAATCTCCTATACCAAGTCCGTCCCGGTCTCGCAGTTGATCTCCGAGCGCATTGCCACGTCGGCAATTATTGGTTTGCTGGGCGCGGTTGTGGCGATCCTGATCGGAATCCCGCTGGGTATGCTTGGAGCGCTGAAACAGAACTCCATCTGGGATTATCTGTCCACAACAGTGTCCATCATCTGTACGGCAATTCCGGGCTTTTGGTTGGCTCTTCTGCTGATGCTGCTGTTCTCAGTTGAGCTGAAATGGACGCCGGTGACAGGCGTCGCCACTTGGCAGGGCTATATCAACCCGATTATCTGTTCGGCGTTTCCAGGCGTGGCCCTGCTGGCCCGTATGACGCGCGCCTCGATTCTGGAAAATATCAACAAGGATTTTGTTAAGACAGCCCGGGCAAAGGGCCTTCACGAGCGGGATGTGGTCTGGAAACATATCATCCGAAACTCCCTGATTCCGGTGGTCACCGTAATTGGCTCCATGCTGGGCCACTGTATCACCAACGGAGTGGTCTCGGAGACCATTTACAATATTTCCGGCGTGGGCAGCTTGATGAACTCCTCCATCACAGGAAAGGACTATATCACGACCCAGGGATGTGTGCTGGTTTGTGCGTTTATGATTGCTGCGGGCAATATGCTGACAGATTTGTTCTATGCGGTAATTGACCCGCGGATCAAGGCTCAGTACACGAAGGGCGCGATCAAGAAGAAAAAAGCGCGGAAAGCGGTCGCGGAAAAGGGAGGACAGGCAGCATGACGAGCGTAGCAAAAACAAAAACCGCAGAAAATGCGGAGAAGCGGCCCGGACAATTCAGGCTGGCCTGGCGACGCTTTAGCCGCAATAAGGCCGCTGTGGTGAGCCTGTGCATCATCTTTCTCATCATCTTAGCCGCTATTTTTGCAGATTATCTTACGCCCTATGCGTTCGATGCTCAAAATCCACTGGAACGGTTGCAGTATCCCAGTTTGGCGCATCCGCTGGGCACCGACGATTTTGGCCGCGACCTTCTGACCCGTATTCTGCGCGGTGGGCAGGTCTCTCTGCTGGTGGCCGTTATGACGGTCTCGATCTCTACTGTGGTATCCCTGATTCTGGGCTCTATGGCCGGCTACTTTGGCGGCGTGGTGGACAGCGTAATCATGCGCGTGGCTGATATTTTCATCTCCGTTCCGCCTCTGGTCCTGTCGATGTGCCTGTCTGCCGCTCTGGGCAGCGGTCTGTTCAATACAGCCCTGGCCATTTCGGTCGGCAGTATTTGGCCCATGACGCGGCAGCTGCGTGCGTCGATTCTGACCATTAAAGGCTCGGAGTATCTGGAGGCTTCCAAAGCCTTTGGCGCCCGGGACTGGTATGTGATTTTCCACCATGTGATTCCCCATGCCTTGGCACCCATGATCGTCCAGATTGCCATGCAGCTGGGCAACTCGATCACCCAGATTGCCACGTTGAGCTTCCTGGGCCTGGGCGTTCAGCCGCCAATTCCAGAATGGGGCAACATGCTGGCGGCGGGCAAGCAGTACATTACTTCCTTCTGGCCCATGATGTTCTGGCCTGGATTGATGGTGGGAATTTGCCTGCTTTGCTTCAATCTGGTCGGAGACGGTCTGCGGGATGCCCTGGACCCGCGGATGAAACGGTAAATGGGAGGGACCTGACAATGAGCTTGCTTGATATTCAAGATCTGGCCGTACAGTTCAATACCGATACAGGAGTGGTCTATGCGGTTGACCATATCAACCTCAAGCTGGAAGAGGGGGAATCTTTGGGCCTGGTCGGCGAGACCGGAGCCGGAAAGACGACCACGGCCCTGGCGGTTCTTCGCTTGATTCAGTCTCCGCCCGGAGAATATACCAGCGGAAAAATCTTTTTCCACGGCGAAAACTTGATGGAACTGAGTACAGAGCAGATGCGAAAAATTCGCGGCAGCCAGATCTCCATGATTTTTCAGGACCCGATGACCGCGCTCAACCCGGTTATGACTATCGGTGACCAGATTGCGGAAGGAATCCGAACCAACGAGAAGTGTTCGCCGGCAGAGGCGCGCATGAAGATGCTGGAGATTCTCCAAATGGTACGAATTCCGCCGGAGCGGGCGGATGACTTCCCGCATCAATTTTCCGGCGGCATGAAGCAACGGGTGGTGATTGCTATCGCCCTGTCCTGCAGTCCGAGCCTCGTCATTGCGGATGAGCCCACTTCTGCACTGGACGTGACCATTCAGGCCCAGGTGCTGGCCATGATCAATGAACTGAAGGAGAAGAAAAAGACCTCGATGATTCTCATCACCCATGATTTAGGCGTGGTGGCGGAATCCTGCAACAAGGTCGCGATTATGTATGCCGGCGAGATCGTGGAGTACGGTACTGTGGAGGACGTATTCCGCCATGCGGCACACCCCTATACGGTGGGGTTGTTCAACTGCATTCCGCGGCTGGATGTGGAGTCCCGCCGGCTGGATACGATTCCCGGTATGATGCCGGATCCCTCGGTGCTGCCGGATGGATGCAAATTCTGCCCGCGCTGCTCAAAAGCTACCGAGGAATGTCAGAACCGGAAGCCAAAGCCGGTTGAGATCAGCCCGGGACATATTGTCAGCTGTTTCCAGGCAAAGGAGGGCGAATAAATGGAAGCGAAAAATCTGCTGGAGGTCCGAGACCTCTGCAAATACTTCAAAACGCCCAACGGTATGCTCCACGCGGTGGATATGGTAAATTTCCAGGTGAAGGAGGGCACGACGCTCGGCGTGGTCGGCGAGTCCGGCTGTGGAAAATCCACCTTGGGCCGAGCGATTTTGGGTCTGAATGAGGCCACAGCGGGGCAGGTCCTGTTTGATGGAACCGACATTACCCATGCCAAGGGTGCGGCGAAAAAGCTGGTCAAGCAGAATATGCAGATCATTTTCCAGGACCCTTATTCCTCGCTGGACGACCGCAAAACCGTGAAGAGCATCATTGAGGAGCCGCTGAAGATCACGCGGGGCTATCAGAACCGCGAAGACTTGGATCAGAAGGTTGCGGAAATGATGGAGACGGTGGGCTTGGCGTCCCGTTATCTGCTGTCCTATCCCCATGAGCTGGACGGTGGCCGGCGGCAGCGCATCGGCATCGCCCGGGCACTGATGGTCAACCCTCGCTTTATCGTCTGCGACGAGCCCGTGTCAGCTCTGGACGTCTCCATTCAGGCGCAGATTTTGAATCTGATGATGGACCTTCAGGAGCAGCGGAACTTGACCTATGTGTTTATTACCCATAACCTATCGGTCATCAAGCATATCTCCGATGAGATCATGGTCATGTATATGGGGTGCACCGTCGAAAAATGCGAGACAAAGGAGTTGTTTCGCAAGCCTCTGCATCCCTATACCAAGGGGCTGTTGGACGCGATTCCCATTCCGTCCATTGATGCGCGGAAGGAACGCAAGCTGATTGAGGGCGAGGTCTCTTCCCCAGTCAATCCCAAACCAGGGTGCCGCTTCTGTGACCGCTGCGAGTTTGCCACCGAGGAATGCCGCAGCATAAACCCAAAGCTGGAAGAAGTCGAACCGGGACATTATGTGGCCTGTCACCATGTAGCACAGACCGCTTCATAATCAGCCGAAACGAGAAAGGGAAGGACAAATGGCAAAATATCAGCATTGGTATATCCGCGGCTGGGTCTATGAAGATGAATTGAATTCCAATGGAACCGTCCGTCGTGTGATGAAATACAGGGGCGAATATTATCGCCCCAGCCTTTCCGAACGCCAATTCAGGGACTTAAAAATCGTATGGACCGCTTTACTGGCCGCAACGTGCGGGGTCTATGTCTGGTACAGCCTGCATGGCTCTTCCGGAGGCCGCGAGGCATATGCCGGCGCCGGATGTATTTTGGCGTTGATACCGCTGATTTTTCAGGCAATGGGCGTTTTTAGCCTCTGGAGCGCGCCCTATCGGATGCCCTTCCGGAACTACTATGCGGCAATCCTGCGTACAAAGGTAGCCTCTGCCTTTACGGCCGGTCTGCTTGGTTTCAGTGCGGTGGGAGAAGCTGTGTTTATCATGCTTCACCGGGGGCAGACTGGAATTGTCTGGGCCGATGAGTGGATATGGCTCAGCGGATGCGCTTTGTGCGCTGCGGCGAGCCTGGTTATGTTCTGGGGGCTCAAACGCCTGCATTTTGATATTCTTCCCGGGGAGATTAACACACGGCTGCCCAAGAAGTAAAAATATCTGAAAAGAGAAAAGACTTTACAGAAAAATCCCCCCTTAGTATGGAACCTGAATTCCGTATTAAGGGGGATTTTTTCGCATGGGATAGGCGCGGTAGCCGATCCTTTACATTTCTATGTCAAACCGGTATAATACGATAAAGGGCCGAGGGGCAGACCGTTTCGGCTACTTCGAAATGGATAGCGGGGGAGTGGAATGGACGGACTGATACAAAAGAAGCTGTTTGCTTTACGGGACCTGGACTATCGGGACTTTCAGTGCAAATTGATGCCAACGGTGCCGCCGGAGCAGGTGATCGGGGTACGGATGCCGATGCTGCGCAAGCTGGCGAAGGAGGTGCGCGGCAAGCCGGAGACCGCGGAGTTTTTGACCGTGCTGCCCCACAACTACTACGAGGAAAACAACCTCCATGGTCTGCTGATTTCAGAGTCCAGGGACTATGAGGAGACCCTTGCCGCGCTGGAGGCATTTTTGCCCTGGGTGGACAACTGGGCGACCTGCGATCTGTTGGCGCCAAAGGCATTTCAGCGCCATCCGGAAGCCCTTCCCGGACAGATTCAGGCTTGGCTGAACAGCGGACGCACCTATACGATTCGGTTTGGCTTGGGAATGCTGCTGCGCTTCTATTTGGATGAGGAATTTCAGCCAGAGTATCTGGAATGGGCAGCCCAGGTGGATAGTGAAGAATACTATGTCAGGATGATGGTGGCCTGGTACTTTGCCACGGCGCTGGCGAAGCAGTACAGCGCCGCGCTGCCCTATGTGGAACAGGGCAGGCTGCCGGTTTGGACCCACAATAAGACCATTCAGAAGGCGGTGGAGAGCTACCGCATCACGCCAGAGCAGAAAGCCTATCTGCGCACGCTCCGGAAGAAGTCGGAGCGGCCGCCAGACGAAGGTTGAAAAACGAATGCGCCCATGGTAAGATGAACCATGGAAAAGCGAAGAACTAAGACTCAGAATGACACAAGGAGGAACTGCAATGAAGCAGGATATGATCGTGATTCTGGACCTGGGAAGCGAGGAGAATCCCAGACTGGCCCGGGAGATTCGGGCCCTTGGCGTGTATAGCGAGATTCATCCCCACGATATTACGGCAGAAGAACTGGACGCTCTGCCTAATGTAAAGGGAATTATCTTGAATGGTGGTCCCAATCGCGTGGTTGACGGCATGGAGATCGACGTTTCCAAAGAAATCTACAACTATCCGGTTCCGGTTCTTCTGGCTGACCACAAGGGAGACGCCCCCTGGCCCGAGGAGGAGAGCGCCCGCAAAGAGGCCCTGTCCAATTTTGTCTTTGGCGTGTGCGGCGCGCAGGCTAACTGGAATATGGAGAACTTTATCGCAGACCAGGTGGAGCTGATTCGCCGGCAGGTGGGGGAGAAGAAGGTCCTGCTTGCCCTGTCCGGCGGGGTGGACTCCTCCGTGGTGGCGGCACTGCTGATCAAGGCGATCGGAAAGCAGCTCACCTGTGTACATGTGAACCACGGGCTGCTGCGCAAGGGGGAGCCGGAGCAGGTGGTGGAGGTGTTCCGCCATCAGATGGACGCCAATCTGATCTATGTGGACGCAGTGGACCGCTTTTTGGACAAGCTGGCGGGCGTATCCGACCCGGAGCAGAAGCGCAAGATCATCGGCACAGAATTTATCCGGGTGTTTGAGGAAGAGGCGCGCAAGCTGGATGGAATCGAATTCCTGGGACAGGGAACAATCTATCCGGACATCATCGAAAGCGGAACCAAGACCGTGAAGGCCGTCAAGAGCCACCACAACGTGGGCGGACTGCCGGAGGACTTGAATTTCCAGCTGGTGGAGCCCCTGAAAATGCTCTTTAAGGACGAGGTACGGGCCTGCGGTAAGGCGTTGGGCCTGCCGGATTCGATGGTGTACCGCCAGCCATTTCCTGGCCCTGGTCTGGGCGTGCGCTGCTTGGGTGCCATTACCCGGGACCGCTTGGAGGCGGTGCGGGAATCCGACGCCATCCTGCGGGAGGAGTTTTCCAACGCAGGTCTGGAGGGGAAGGTGTGGCAGTATTTCACGGTCGTCCCCGATTTCAAATCGGTGGGCGTCCAGAACGGCCAGCGGACCTTTGCCTGGCCGGTCATTCTCCGGGCGGTGAACACGGTGGACGCTATGACAGCCACTGTGGAGGATGTGCCCTTTGCGCTGCTCCAGAAGATCACGGCGCGAATCACGGCGGAGGTAAAGGGCGTCAACCGGGTGTTGTATGACCTGACGCCGAAGCCCACCGGCACCATAGAGAGGGAATGACGCTCGAAACGGCGAAAACCCGCATGAATACAGGCTTTTTTGCCCGT
>DXYV01000040.1 GCA_019415645.1 Clostridiales bacterium | reverse complement strand
CATCCAGGACGGCACCTTCGCCGGCAAGTGGATCGCCGAGAACAAGAACGGCCGCACCTTCTTCAACTCCAAGCGCGCCCAGCTCAAGAAGCACCAGATGGAGGTCGTGGGCGAGGAGCTGCGCAAGAACATGATCTGGGGCAGCGATTCCGACCTGGACACCGCCTCCAACTAAAGGGTCTGTGCTGGGCACAGCCCAAAAACCAGATTTTGTGCAAGGCAGGCCGCCGCTCTCGTTCAGAGCGGCGGCCTGCTTCTTCTGTCCTTTCTGCCGGACAAATCCTGCCGGCTGTCCAAAACTCTGACAAATTTCGGGGACTGTCTCTGTCACCCCTCTCCGCCGTATGCTATACTTAAGCGCAAAAGAATCGGAGGGATGGCTATGAAGCTGGGTGTTGTGGACGTAGGCGGCGGGATGCGCGGCATCTACGCGGCTGGAGTCATGGACCGCTGCCTTGCGGAAGGTATTGTATTTGACTGCTGCATCGGTGTGTCCGCCGGCAGCGCCAATATGGCCTCCTACCTGGCGGGCCAGGAGGGCCGGAACTACGTCTTCCACCACGACTACTCCTTCCGAAAAGCATATATGAGCCTGGGGAACTTTCTCCGGGGAAAGGGCTACGTCGATCTGACCTACATCTACGGCACTCTGAGCAACTCCGACGGAGAGAATCCTCTGGACTATGCAAACATTCAGGCCAACCCGGCCCAGCTTCTGGTGGTCGCGTCCGATGCGCTCTCCGGCCAAGCGGTCTATTTCACAAAGGAGGACCTGCGGCAGGATGACTACCGCATTCTAATGGCCTCCTCCTGTCTGCCCGGCGCCAATCCCCCCTTCGAGCTGAACGGAACTCTGTACTATGACGGGGCGTTGGCCGACCCGGTCCCCATCGAGCGCGCCTTCCAGGAGGGCTGCGACAAGGTGGTTCTGCTCCTGACCCGGCCCAGAGATGTACTGCGGGCGCCGGGAAAAGACCCCCTGATCGCCCGGCTAATTCAGCGCCGCTATCCCCGGGCCGCGGAAAACCTCCGGCAGCGGGCCGCCCGGTACAACGCCAGTGTGGAGGCCGCCAAGGAGTACGAGGCCCAAGGCCGGGCCCTGATCGTCGCCCCCGCCGATACCCAGGGGGTAGATACTCTGACCAAGGACCGGGATGCTCTGAAGCGGCTCTATGAGATGGGCCGCCGCGACGCGCAGGCCATTGTGGATTGGCTCTGACCGGGTTTGTTTTCCCGCCCGGAGCCTCTCCCGCAAGATTGCACAAAAAAGCCGTCCCCCGTTCGGGTCCGGACGGCTTTTTTCATGCCTGCTCCCCCGTTTTCCCCTGCTGCCATGCCTGCTCCGCCCCTTTGGACAGTTTGCTGGCTTTTCTTTTTCAGACGCAAAATATGGATTGCTTTTCACCGAAAAATACTATATAATGTGGCTCAGCGACAAACGGCGCCCCAACCTTTGGCGGCGCTGCATCATAAGGATAAACCCGCAGAAAGAAAGGGAGGAGACCCGTGAAGATCATCAAACGCAACGGCAGCGAGGCCGTGTTCGACCGGAGCAAAATCGCCGCCGCCGTGGATAAAGCCAACCACGCCACCGACCAGACGCCGGAGCTGTCCCCGCAGCAGGTGGAGCAGATCGCCCTCAACGTGGAGAACGCCGCGTCCAAGGTGGCCCGCGCTCTGTCGGTGGAGGAGATTCAGGAGCTGGTGGAGACCGAGCTCATGCGTCACAGCGCCTACGAGACCGCCAAGCGGTACATCCGTTACCGCTATACCCGCTCCCTGGCCCGCGCCGCCAACACCACAGACAACCAGATCCTGACCCTGATCGAGTGCAACAACGAGGAGGTCAAGCAGGAGAACTCCAACAAGAACCCCACGGTCAACTCGGTCCAGCGGGACTACATGGCCGGCGAGGTGTCCAAGGACATCACCCAGCGGCTGCTTCTCCCCCCTGACATCGTGGAGGCTCACAAGGAGGGTATCATCCATTTCCACGACATGGACTACTATGCCCAGCACATGCACAACTGCGATCTGGTGAATCTGGAGGACATGCTCCAGAACGGCACCGTCATTTCGGGTACCCTCATTGAGAAGCCCCACAGCTTCTCCACCGCCTGCAACATCGCCACCCAGATCATCGCCCAGGTGGCCTCCAACCAGTACGGCGGACAGTCCATCTCCCTGGCCCACCTGGCCCCCTTCGTGCAGATCTCCCGGGATAAGATCCGCCAGGAGGTGCTGACCGAGGCGGTGGAGATGGGCGGCAATCCCTCCGGGGAGACCATCTCCAAGATCGTGGAAAAGCGCCTGCGGGAGGAGATTCGCCGGGGCGTCCAGACCATCCAGTACCAGGTGGTCACCCTGATGACCACCAACGGTCAGGCCCCCTTCGTCACGGTGTTCATGTACCTGGGCGAGGTGAAGGACCCCCAGACCAAGCGCGATCTGGCCCTCATCATCGAAGAGACCCTGAACCAGCGCTACCAGGGCGTGAAAAACGAGGCCGGCGTGTGGATCACCCCCGCCTTCCCCAAGCTCATCTATGTGCTGGAAGAGGACAACGTCCGTCCCGGCACGCCCTATTACTATCTGACCGAGCTGGCCGCCAAGTGCACCGCCAAGCGGATGGTGCCCGACTACATCTCGGAGAAAATCATGCTCCAGAACAAGGTGGACAAGAACGGCGAGGGCCACTGCTACACCTGCATGGGCTGCCGCTCCTTCCTGACCCCCTATGTGGACCCGGAGACCAACCAGCCCAAGTATTACGGCCGCTTCAATCAGGGTGTGGTCACCCTCAACCTGGTGGACATCGCCCTGTCCTCCGGCGGCGATATGGACAAGTTCTGGTCCATCTTTGACGAGCGTCTGGACCTGTGCTACCGCGCCCTCATGTGCCGGCACAACCGCCTCAAGGGCACCCTGTCCGACGCGGCCCCCATCCTGTGGCAGTACGGCGCCCTGGCACGTCTGAAGAAGGGCGAACCCATCGACAAGCTGCTCTACAACGGCTACTCCACCATCTCCCTGGGCTATGCCGGCCTGTATGAGTGCGTGAAGTATATGACCGGCCGCTCCCACACCGACCCCGCCGCCACTCCCTTCGCCCTGGAGGTCATGCAGTACCTGAACAAGGCCACGGCCGCCTGGAAAGCCAAGGAGCACATTGACTTCTCCCTGTACGGCACGCCGCTGGAGTCCACCACCTATAAGTTCGCCAAGTGCCTGCAAAAGCGGTTCGGCGTCATCCCCGGCGTCACGGACAAGTCCTATATCACCAACAGCTACCACGTTCACGTCACGGAGGAGATCGACGCCTTCGACAAGCTCTCCTTCGAGGCGCAGTTCCAGGCCCTGTCCCCCGGCGGCGCCATCAGCTATGTGGAGGTCCCCAACATGCAGGGCAATCTGGAAGCGGTGCTCCAGCTCATGCAGTATATCTACGACCACATCATGTACGCCGAGCTCAACACCAAGAGCGACTACTGCCAGGAGTGCGGCTACGACGGCGAGATTCAGATCGTGGAGGACGACGGCAAGCTGGTCTGGGAGTGCCCCAACTGCGGCAACCGGGACCAGAACAAGCTGAACGTGGCCCGGCGCACCTGCGGCTACATCGGCACCCAGTTCTGGAATCAGGGACGCACCCAGGAGATCAAGGAGCGGGTCCTGCATCTGTAATACACCATAAATCAGCCCGGGGCGGCCCATTTGGGCCGCCCCGGCGAATCAGAGGTGGTTTTGTGAACTACGCCAACATCAAAAAGCGGGACATCGCCAACGGCACCGGGGTCCGGGTGACTCTGTTTGTCTCCGGCTGCACCCACCACTGCAAGGGCTGCTTCCAGCCGGAGACCTGGGATTTTGCCTATGGCCAGCCCTTCACCCGGGAGACTGAGGACGAGCTGCTGGAGGCCCTGGCCCCTTCGTTCATCAATGGGCTGACCCTGCTGGGCGGCGAGCCCTTTGAGCCGGACAACCAGCAGGCTCTGCTGCCCTTCCTCCGGCGGGTCCGGGCCGCCTACCCGGACAAGACCATCTGGGCCTTTTCCGGCTACACCTGGGAGGAACTCACCGGCGGCAGCCGGGCCCGCTGCGCGTGCACCGACGAGCTGCTCTCCCTGGTGGACGTGCTGGTGGACGGGGAATTTGTGGAGGCCCGCAAGGACATTTCCCTCCACTTCCGGGGTTCCTCCAATCAGCGGGTCATCGACGTGCCGGCCACGCGGGCCGGCGGGACCATCGTGCTGAAAGACGTATAAACAAACCCAGGGGACCGGCTCATCCGAGCCGGTCCCCTGGGTTTTATGCTGCATTTTTGGTTTTCTTCCAGGCGGCCCAGCGGCGGAGCACCGCAGCCAGGAGCACAGCCGCACCCGTCACAGCGGTATAGAGCGTGGCTGCCCACAGGCGGGAGACGCTCCCCGGTGTGTAGACCCAGCCCTGTTCCTCCGCAAGCGCCGGATTCGTCTCCGCCACGCTGCGCAGCACGGTATGGGCGGTATGGCACATATCCAGAAAGAACACCTGCCCGATCATCAGTACGGCGCCGAGCAGGCCGAACACACACGCCTTGCGCCAGTCCCGGAGCAGACCTCCCAGGCCCAGCAGGAACAGCGCCAGCGGATACCGCACCACGCCCCCAGTCCATTCTCCAGGCTCCCCGGGCCGTATTGGAGGTACGCCGGAAAGATCGGCAGCAGAATTGTCAGAAAGCCCGCCGTCAAAAGGGCGATTCCCAGCAGGAGCAAGAGCCATGGATAGATCTTCCGTTCTTGTCCGGACATACCACACACCGGTCCTTTCTCTCTCTGGCAGTTTCGCTTCCAGCTTCAGTATAGCAGATCGCGCTCCTGCCCGCAAGCCTTTCCGGTCCCCTGATCCGGCTCGGCTCCCGCCAGCTCCAGCACGTCGATTCCGTGGTGCATATGGATGGCCATGGCATACTCCGCACCGGCGGCGTCCCGCTTCTGGAAGAAATCCATCAGCAGGGCGTGGTCCCGCAGGGTGTGTTCCGCCAGAGCCTCTTCGTGCGCGCCGGAGCGGATGGCGGTCTCCACCGCCTGATTGATCATGGGCAGCAGCCGCATCATGAACTGGTTGTGCGTCGCCCGAACAATAGCGGCATGGAAGGCCCGGTCGTCCTGAGTCCGGTCCTCCCCCGCCCGAATCCGGCGTTCCACTGCCCGGCCCTGGGCCAGGATCTCCTCCAGCTCCTCCGGGGTGGCCCGCTGGCAGGCCAGCCGGGCCGCCTGGGGCTCAAAAATGGCCCGCAGCTCGAACAGGTCGCGCATCTCGCCCCGCACCTGGTCCAGGCCGCGGAACCCATAGTCGTTGATCTCCTCCACCCGCTGGGAGACAAAGGTTCCCCGTCCCCGGCGCACCTCCAGCACGCCCTGGGTGGTCAGGGCCCGCAGCGCCTCCCGCAGTGTGGCGCGGCTCACCCCCAGCGCCCGGGCCAGCTCCAGCTCATTGGGCAGCTTTTCTCCGGGCTTCCGCCTCCCCTCTACCACGATCTGGTTATACAGCCGCTCCGCCGCCTGCTGGGCCCGGCTCTTTTTCTCCATTTCGTCCACCTCGCCGCTTGACATTTTCTCTTCTATCCTATATCATATTGTCAGACATTTCAAGAGTCATCAGACAACTTATTTGGAATTTTGGAGGAGGTCCTTTCCCATGCGCAGCGACAACGTGACAAAAGGCGTGGAGCGCGCCCCCAACCGCTCCCTGTTCTATGCCCTGGGCTACACCAAGGAGGAGCTGGAGCGCCCCCTGATCGGCGTGGTGTGCTCTTACAACGAGATCGTCCCCGGCCACATGAATCTGGATAAGATTGCCGAGGCCGTCAAGGCCGGCGTCCGGGCCGCCGGCGGCACTCCCGTGGAGTTCCCCGCCATCGCCGTGTGCGACGGCATCGCCATGGGCCACATCGGTATGAAATACTCCCTGGTCACCCGGGACCTCATCGCCGACTCCACCGAGGCCATGGCTCTGGCCCACCAGTTTGACGGTCTGGTGATGATTCCCAACTGCGACAAGAACGTGCCCGGCCTGCTCATGGCCGCCGCCCGGGTCAATATTCCCACCATTTTCTGTTCCGGCGGCCCCATGCTGGCCGGCAGGCTCAACGACGGCCGCCGCACCTGCCTGAGCCACATGTTCGAGGCCGTAGGCGCCTATAAGGCCGGCAAGCTGGACGATGCGGGCGTGGAGGAGTACGAGAACTGCGCCTGCCCCACCTGCGGCTCCTGCTCCGGCATGTACACCGCCAACTCCATGAACTGCCTCACCGAGGCCATCGGTATGGGGCTGCGGGGCAACGGCACCATCCCCGCCGTGTGGTCCGCCCGGCTGCGCCTGGCTAAGCACGCGGGTATGCAGATCATGGAGCTGGTCAAGCGGGACATCAAGCCCCGGGACATCATGACCCCCGCCGCCTTCCACAACGCCGAGACCGTGGATATGGCCCTGGGCTGCTCCACCAACACCATGCTCCACCTGCCTGCCATCGCCCACGAGTGCGGCATCGAGCTGGACCTGGACATGTCCAATGAGATCTCCTCCAAGACCCCCAATCTGTGCCATCTGGCTCCGGCGGGCGACACCTACATGGAGGATCTGGAGGGGGCCGGCGGCGTGTACGCCGTCATGAAGGAACTGACGAAAAAGGGCCTGCTGGACACCAGCGTCCTGACGGTCACCGGAAAAACTCTGGGCGAGAACCTGGAGGGTGTGGTGAATCGTAATCCCGAGCTCATCCGCCCCATCGAGAACCCCTACTCCGCCGACGGCGGCATTGCCGTGCTCAAAGGCAACCTGGCCCCCGAGGGCTGCGTGGTCAAGCGCTCCGCCGTGGCCCAGGAGATGATGGTCCACACCGGCCCCGCCCGGGTCTTTGACTCCGAGGATGAAGCCATCGCCGCCATCTACGCCGGCAAAATCGTGGCCGGTGACGTGGTCGTCATTCGCTATGAAGGCCCCAAGGGCGGCCCCGGCATGCGGGAGATGCTCAACCCCACCTCCGCCATTGCAGGCATGGGTCTGGACAAGGAGGTGGCCCTCATCACCGACGGCCGCTTCTCCGGCGCCACCCGTGGGGCCTCCATCGGCCATGTCTGCCCGGAGGCCGCCCAGGGCGGCCCCATCGCCCTAGTGGAGGAGGGCGACCAGATCGCCATCGATATCCCCAACTGCAAGATTGAACTGCTGGTGGACGACGCCACGCTGGCTGCCCGCAAGGCCAAGTGGGTCTGCCCGGAGCCCAGAGTCAAAACCGGCTACCTGGCCCGGTACGCCAAGCTGGTGACGAGCGCCGCCCGGGGCGCCGTGCTGGAGTAAACCTCCCGCGGTCTTGTCCTTGCCGTGCGCCAGCACGTCCCGGCGTTTGCCGCAGCACCCTGCCGCCCTGTGGAAGATTTTCCGCAGGGCGGCGTTTGATTTTGGCTTCCCTGCGGCCGCTTCTCTTTCTTGTTCTCTCACTTCGCGGTCCGCCGTTCTTTGGATTGACCTTTTCCCCGCCCTATACTATACTGAACGTGAAGAACCCGGGATCTTTGGAACGGAGGTGCGCGCTTATGGCTTCCCTGCTCATCAAAAACGCCCGCTGCATCGTCTCCTGCGACGACCAAGACACGGTCTACCACAACTCCAATCTCTATCTGGAGGACGGCGTGATCGCAGCCATCGGGCCGGAACTGCGTCCGGCCGATCAGTCCATCGACGCCTCTCACATGGCGGTCTACCCTGGCCTCATCAACACCCACCATCACCTTTATCAGATTTTTTCCCGTAATCTGCCGGAGGTCCAGTCCATGGAGCTGTTCCCCTGGCTGGTCACGCTGTACGACATCTGGAAGGGCCTGGACGAGGAGACGGTGACCCTCTCGGCGCTCACCGGTCTGGGCGAGCTGCTCAAGACAGGTACCACCACCTGCTTTGACCACCACTACGTCTTTCCCCAGGGTGCAGGGGACCTGATCGCCGCCCAGTTCCGGGCGGCGGCCCAGCTGGGCATCCGGTTCCATGCCTCCCGCGGCTCCATGGACCTCTCCCAAAAGGACGGCGGCCTGCCACCGGACAGCGTGGTGCAGACCATCGACGAGATCCTGCTGGACTCCGAGCGGCTGGTGCGGGTCTGGCACGACGATTCCCGCTACTCCATGCGGCAGGTGGCCCTGGCCCCCTGCTCGCCTTTTTCGGTCTCCTCCGACCTGCTGCGGGAAAGCGCGGCCTTGGCCCGGTCCCTGGGGGTGCGGCTCCATACCCATCTGGCCGAGACCCGGGATGAGGAGGAGTTCACACTGACCAAATTCGGTCTGCGTCCCCTGCCCTATCTGGAATCCCTGGGCTGGGTGGGGCCCGATGTGTGGTTCGCCCACGGAATCCACTTTACGGGCGAGGAGTTGCGCCGTCTGGCAGAGACCGGCACCGGAGTGGCCCACTGCCCCATCTCCAACATGAAGCTCTCCTCCGGCGTATGCCGGGTACCGGAGATGTTGCGGCTGGGCGTACCGCTGGGCCTGGCTGTGGACGGCTCCGCCTCCAACGACGGCTCCAACCTGCTGGAGGAGCTGCGGGTGGCCTATCTGCTCCACCGGCTCCACTTCGGCAAGGAGGCTCCCACGGGCTACGACCTGCTGAAGATGGCTACCCGGGGCTCCGCCCGCCTGCTGGGGCGGGATGACATCGGCTGTCTCGCCCCCGGCATGGCCGCTGATCTCTTCCTGATAGATCTGGACCGGCTGGAATTGGTAGGCGCTCAGTTCGATCCCCTGTCCATGCTGGCTACCGTGGGGCTCAAGGGTCCGGTGGACTATACCATCGTGGCCGGAGTTCCGGTGGTGCAGAACGGCGTGCTCACCACAGTGGATGAGGAGGCCGTGGCCGCCAAGGCCAACGAGGCGGTCCGGCGCTATCTGCGCCGGTGACCGTTCAAAACGGAGCACTGTGGGGTCGAATCGCCCGCCTTTTTGGTGGTTTTGCCTCTTGTCAAATTGGGCGTGCGGACTATAATAATGTCTACTGAATAAACCGTGGTACGGTTTATTCGCGCGGCCCTCTGCGAATCAGCAAAGCCGAAAGCGCTTGCTTTCGGCTTTGTTTCTGTGTCTGGGGCCCTTCTATTCAGGAGAGGAGTATGTCTGTGAACCCGCAGCAATTTCGCATCGCCCCGCTGTTCAACCGAACGTCCCTGATTCGCCTTCTGGTCCCGCTGATCATCGAGCAGTTTTTGATGATGACCGTCGGCATGGCGGATACCATCATGGTCGCCACCGCCGGTGAGGCCGCAGTCTCCGGCGTCTCGCTGGTAGATTCCATCAACCTTCTGCTCATCCAGATTTTCGCGGCCCTGTCCACCGGCGGCACCGTGGTGGTCTCCCAGTACCTGGGCCGGCAGGACCGGGACAACGCCGACCACGCGGCCAAACAGCTGCTCCACTCGGCCACGCTGATCGCGCTGCTGCTCATGGCGCTGGCCCTGGGACTGCGGCAGCAGATCTTGGACTTTATCTACGTCTCTCTGGAACCGGAGGTCATGGGTCATGCGCTGGACTACTTTCTTTATACCTCCCTGGCCTATCCCTTCATGGCCATCTACAACGCGGGCGCGGCCCTCTACCGCGCCATGGGCAACAGCAAGGTGTCCATGTATGTCTCCCTGCTCATCAATGTGGTGAACATCGCCGTCAACGCCCTATTGATCTACGGCTTCGACATGGCCGCCGCCGGCGCGGGCATCGGCACGCTGGTCTCCCGCATCACCGCGGCCGTCATCATGCTGATTCTGATGCGCCGCCCCACCAATTTGGTTAAGGTGCGCGGGCTGCTGAAATTCGAATGGCGGCCCGAGATGCTCCGGCGCATTTTGCAGGTAGGCGTGCCTAACGGCCTGGAAAACGGCATGTTCCAGATCGGCAAGCTGCTGGTGGCCGGCCTGGTGGCCTCCTTCGGCACTGCCGCCGTCTCCGCCAACGCCATCGCCAACAGCATCGGCAGCGTGGTCCAGGTGCCCGGTTCGGCCATGGGCCTGGGCCTGATCACCGTGGTGGGCCGCTGCATGGGCGCCCGGCAGGATGACCAGGCCGTGTATTACTCCCGCCGCCTGCTGCTCATCTCCTACCTCTCGGTGGGCTCTCTGAGCGTGCTCATGTTCCTGTTGGCCGGACCTCTGGTCACGCTGTTCGGACTGAGTACGGCCGCCACCGAAATGGCTGTGGAGATTCTCCGCTGGTTCGCTGTATTCAACCTGGCGATCTACCCGATCGCTTTCGTGCTGCCCAATGCCCTGCGCGGCGCGGGCGACGCCAAATTCACCATGGTCGTCTCCATGATCTCCATGTGGGCCTTCCGGATCGGGTGCAGCTATTTGTTCTGCCGGTTCTTCGACTTCGGTCTGTTGGGCGTCTGGCTGGCCATGTTCGTGGACTGGATCGTACGTGCCACGATTTTCGTCATCCGTTTCCTGCGCGGCGGCTGGAAATCCATCCGGCTGATCTGAGAACGCAAAAAACCGGGGCTGTTCCCAACTGGGAACAGCCCCGGGCTTTTTTGTTTGGTTATCGTTGGCCCTTGTCGTAGGGGACGCCTTCCGCCTTGGGAGCGCGGGACTTCTGCGAGGTGAAGGCCAGTACGATCAGAGAGATGATATAGGGCAGCATATTGTACACGCCGCTGGGCAGGTTCAGATTCCGGAAGAATTCAAATCCGGAGTAGACGTTGCCCAATGCCCGGAACAGACCGAACAGCAGCGCCGCCAGCGCGATACGGGTGGGCTTCCATTGGCCGAAGATCATAACCGCCAGGGCCAGGAAACCGAAACCGGCCACGCCGTTTTCAAACTTCCACTCGCTGACGCCGGCGGTGATATAGACGATACCGCCCAGGCCGCCCAGGATACCCGAGATGATGACGCCGGCATAGCGCATTTTGTAGACGTTGATGCCCACGGAGTCCGCCGCCTGAGGGTGCTCGCCGCAGGCGCACAGGCGCAGGCCGAAGCGCGTCTTATACAGCACCACATAGGCCAGCACCAGCGCGATCACCGCCAGGAGCATGAACCAGTTGAACTCAAATCCGCCAATGTTCACCAGGAACGCCTTTTTCGGCTCGATATACTGGATGGTGGAGGACACGTTGTTGACGTCCTCGGCGGTGTTCATGGCCTTGACGAACACGGTCGCCGCAGCAGTGCCCAGCAGGTTCATGGCTGTACCAACCAGGGTCTGGTCCGCCTTGAAGTTGATGGCGGCCACGGCCAGCAGCAGCGAATACACCGCGCCGAACAGGATTGCGGCCAGCACCACCAGCAGCAGCATGGCAAAGGCCGGAGTGCCCGCAGGCAGGTACTTCATCATCAGCGCGCCGCCCAGGGCGCCCATGACCATGATGCCCTCCAGACCGATGTTGATGACACCGGAATGCTCAGAGAAGCAGCCGCCCAGGGCCACCAGGATCAGGACCGAGGCAAAGATCAGCGTATATTGAATCAGCAGCATCATGCCTGATCGCCTCCTTTCCCATCCGCGTCATCCGACTGGGCCGTTGGTTCCTCCAGGGCTTTCGCCGCCTGCTTTTCCTCCCTGCGGGCAGCCCGCTGATCCATAAAGCTCTTAAAGAACAGCACAAAGCCGCACAGGTAAATGATCAGGGCCGAGATAAAATCCGAGATCTGCGCGGAGTACATGGTCTTGTCCACGTAAGCGCCGCCGTTGGTGATGTGCTGAATGAAATAGGAGGAGAAAATGGCGCCGATGGGGTTCAGGCCGCCCAGGAACGCGGCGGCGATTCCGTTAAAGCCCATGGCCGGGACCGAGGACATAGTGGTCTGCCACTGCTCGAAGCCGGTGAGATAGAACAGCGCCGCGCCCATGCCGGCCAGCGCACCGGCAATGACCATGGTGAGGATGATGTTGCGCTTCTCCTTCATGCCGCAGTATTTGGCGGCGAATTTGTTGTAGCCGGTGGCCTTGAGCTCATAACCCAGCTTGGTTTTTCCCAGTACCACCCATACCACAATGGAAATGATAATGGACAGGGGAATGGCCAGCGTCACATACTGGTTGTTGCTGAACAGCGCCCCCAGGCCCAGGCCCGGCAGCAGCGCGCTCGGGTTGGTGCTGGACAGGGTCATGGTGTAGGGGCTGGCCGTCTCCTTCACGTTGGACAGCAGCATATTCACGGCATACAGGCTGATCCAGTTGAGCATGATGCAGGAAATGACCTCGTTCACGTTGCAGTAGGCCTTCAGCAGACCGGAAATGCCGCCCAGGACGCCGCCGGCCACGAGGGCCGCGATCAGGCAGACATACCAGGGCATACCCAGACCCAGCGCGCAGTACAGGCACGCGCCGGCGCCCACCGCGTATTGGCCGGCCGCACCGATGTTGAACAGGCCCACCTTATAAGCGAACAGAATGGACAGGCTGCACATCAGCAGCGGGACGGTCTTGACCAGGGTGTTGCCGAAATACCGCAGACGGGCCGCGCCGCTGGGATAGTACAGGAAGTTTTCCACCACGGTTTTGATGGCCTCGCCCGCGCCGGCCGGATTGATGATCAGCAGCACGATATAGCCGATCAGCAGGCCGATGAGGATACACAGCAGAGAGGCCACCAGAGACTGGAAGGCCTTGTTCTTCCAGATGGAGCGGGTCTTTTTCTCTTCTTTCATAGCTTACTTCCCCTCCCTCTTGGCGCCCGCCATATACAGGCCCAGTTCTTCCACGGTCGTGGCCTTGGGGTCCAGCTCGCCCACGATCTCACCCTCGTACATGACCAGGATGCGGTCGCTCAGGCTCATGACCTCGTCCAGCTCCAGACTCACCAGCAGGACCGCTTTGCCCTCGTCCCGCTGGGCCACGATCTGGCTGTGGATGTATTCGATGGCGCCCACATCCAGGCCGCGGGTGGGCTGGACGGCGATGAGCAGCTCCGGGTCCCGGTCGATCTCGCGGGCCACGATGGCCTTCTGCTGGTTGCCGCCGGACATGCTGCGTGCGATGGTGACCGGTCCCTGTCCGGAGCGCACGTCGTACTGTTCGATCAGGCGGTTGGCATAGTCCCGGATGGCCTTGCGCTTCAAAAAGCCCGCCTTGCTAACAAACTGGGGCTCGAAATACCGCTGGAGCACCATATTATCCTCCAGGGTGTAGTCCAGCACCAGTCCGTACTTGTGCCGGTCCTCCGGGATGTGGCTCATGCCCGAGACCGAGCGCTTGCGGATGGAGGCATGGGTGATGTCCTGGCCCTTGAGGGAAATCGTGCCGCCCGCCAGGGGCTCGATTCCGGTCAGACCGTAGACCAGCTCGCTCTGGCCGTTTCCATCGATGCCGGCGATGCACAGAATCTCGCCCGCCCGGACCTGGAAGGACACATTTTTCACCGCGTTGTTCTTGTGGACCTTGGAGGCCACCGTCAGGTCCTTCACATCCAGGACCACGTCGCCCGGCTTGGCCGGCTCCTTGTGGACGACAAAATCCACCGAACGGCCCACCATCATGCGGGAGAGCTCCTCCTTAGTGGTGTCCGCCACATTTACGGTGCCGATTCCCTTGCCCTTCCGCAGCACCGTGCAGCGGTCGGCCACGGCCATGATTTCGTTGAGCTTGTGGGTGATAAAGAGGATCGACTTTCCCTCCGCCTTCAGCCCCCGCATGATCTCCATCAGTTCGTCGATCTCCTGGGGGGTCAGGACGGCGGTGGGCTCGTCAAAAATCAGAATCTCATTTTCCCGGTAGAGCATCTTGAGAATCTCCGTGCGCTGCTGCATACCCACGGTGATGTCCTCCACCAGGGCGTCCGGGTCCACCTTCAGGCCGTATTTCTCGCTGAGGGCCATCACCTTCTGGCGCGCCTCGTCCTTCTGGAGGAAGGGGCCGCGGGTGGGCTCCACGCCCATAATGATGTTATCCAGGACGGAGAACACTTCTACCAGCTTGAAGTGCTGGTGGACCATGCCGATGCCCAGGGCATTGGCATCGTTGGGGTCCTTGATCTCTACCACCTGGCCGTTCTTCTTGATCGTCCCCTCCTCGGGCTGATACAGGCCGAACAGCACGCTCATCAGCGTGGATTTTCCGGCGCCGTTTTCCCCCAGCAGGGCATGAATCTCGCCCTTTTTCAGCTGCAAGGTAATGTTGTCGTTGGCAACGATTCCGGGAAACCGTTTGGTGATGTTAAGCATCTCGATTGCATATGGCTGATCCAAGCTTAACGACCTCCCCTTCTATGATCTTTGCGCGGGCTACTTTCCAATTCCCATTGTACTATACAATGGACAATATTTCAAAACAAAATTGCGAAGTTTCCCGCAAAACTGCCAATTATTTTTTCCGCGCCGGACGGGAATAAAAATCAGGCGGGAAAGCCTCTGCTTTCCCGCCCGGTTTTCCTGTTGTTGGAAGCTTACTTAATGTTGCCGTAGTTGTTGACCGTAATGGTAGTGGCCAGCGTCTCGGGCTCCACGGACACGTCGTTGGAGACGGTGATGGTGCCGTCGAACATACCCTTCACCAGAGCGCTGTAATCGTCCTGGGTGAAGGTGTCAGACCACTGAGTGGTCTCCATGGGCAGCTGGACATAGTTGGCGGTGGGATCATCGCCGGAAACCAGGCCCAGGGTCTCGATCTGGCCGCCGTAGTTGGCGAAGTTGCCGTTGACCACCTCGTCCAGCAGGTGCTGGGTGGTGTTGGCCAGGCCCTTCATGGCGGAGGTGATGCACATGCCCTCGCCGTAGGCGTCAATGATACCGGCCTGATCCACGTCCACGCCGATGACCTTGCCGTTCTCGACCTTGGCAGCCGCTTCCGCCGCGGAGGTGTAGATGCCGCCGCCGCAGGCAAAGACCACTTCCACGCCCAGGGACTGATACCAGTTGTCCATGGCAGCGGTGATGTCGGCGTCGCCGAAGAACTGGTTGCCGTAGGCATACTCCAGGGTCACGTCCACACCCAGCTCAGCCGCAGCGGCGTCGGCGCCCTGCACATAGCCGTAGCCGTAACGCTGCACGGCGGGCACGGCCATACCGCCCAGGAAGCCCAGGTGGGTGTAGCCCATCTTCACGGCCGCGTAGCCGGCCATGTAGCCGCACAGCTCTTCCTGATACACGGCGCAGTAGACGTTGGAGGGAACCACGTAGGGATCGGCGGGAGGATTGCCATTCTCGTCCAGAGGATTCAGGTCAGTCTCGCCCACGTCCAGAGCGATGAAGGTCACCTCGGGGTACAGCTCAGCAGTTTCCTTGATGGTCTCAGCAAAGGCGTAGCCGGGCATCACGATGACGTTGTAGCCGTCAGCCACAGCGGCGTCCACCATAGCCACGCGCTCCGGAGTGGAGTCGCCGGCGGGCTTGTAGTACTCAAAGGGGATGCCGGCGGGCTCACAGTAGGCCTGGCAGGCCTCGTAAGTCGTCTGGTTGAAGGACTGGTCGGTGATGTCGCCGTAGTCGGTGATCATCGCCACCTTGACGTCGCTGGTGGTCTCAGCGGGGGTGGTATCGGCCGGCGCGCTCTCGGTGGGAGTGCTGTTCTCGGCGGGCGGGGTGGAGGTCTGGCTGCCGCCGTTGCCGCAGGCCGCCAGGCCCAGGGCCATGACCAGAGCCAGGCTCAGTGCAAGAAACTTCTTCATCTTCGCGTTCATCCTTTCTTCGTTTGACGCTTGGACGTTCGCGCAGCGAACGTCCGCAAGGGCATGCCCTTGTCCATAAGAATGGCCCAGATGAGACCCTACGGAAACCATGCGGCTGTACTGTCCTTCTCTGAGCTTACGCCCCCATTATAACGCCTGTTTTCCAAAAGGGCAACCCCAAACCGCGAAGTTTTTGTCAAAAATTTTACGCACTTTTTTCCCGCGCCTGAAACAGCACGATCCCCGGAGCTTTGTCCGCTCCGGGGATCAAAACTACCACATTCACGGTTCAGGCAGAAGCCTGTCCGGCGGGGACGGCTCAGTACCCCTGCGCCTCCTGGCCCTTCACCAACTTGATGATCCGGCTGGTGCCCAGACGCTCCGCGCGCCCCACAGGATGTTCCATCCTGCGGGGTCCCCTTTTTGAAATTCTGCGCGTCCGAACTGAATTCGTCCGCGCCAAGGTTTTGCTGCGCAAAACGCTTGTACGCGCCTTCGGCGCGCCCGCCTGCGGCGGGTCCCCCTGGGCGCGGTAGGAACAACTCAGTACCCCTGCGCCTCCTGGCCCTTCACCAGCTTGATGATCCGGCTGGTACCCAGACGCTCCGCGCCCAGGCGGATAAAGTCCTCCGCGTCCTGGAGGGAGGCAATGCCGCCGGCGGCCTTGATTTTCACGTCCGGCGCCACATGCTCCCGGAACAGGGTCACATCCTCCCGGGTGGCTCCGCCGGTGGAGAAGCCGGTGGAGGTCTTGATATAGTCCGCACCCGAGGCCGAGACGATCTCGCACAGCTTGATCTTCTCCTCCTCCGTCAGCAGGCAGGTCTCCACAATGACCTTGAGAATCCGCCCCTCGCAGGAGGCCTTGATGGACTTGATCTCCTGAAGCACGTCGTCCCAGCGCTGGTCCTTGACCCAGCCCAGATTGACCACCATGTCGATCTCATCCGCGCCGTTGCGGATGGCGTCCTCCGTCTCGAACACCTTGACGGCGGTGGTAGAGTAGCCGTTGGGGAAGCCGATGACCGTGCATACCTTCATCTGGTCGCCCATATACTCCGACGCGGCCTTCACATAAGAGGCCGGAATGCACACCGACGCGGTGTGGTAGTGGATCGCGTCGTCACAGATGGTCTTGATCTCCGCCCAAGTCGCGGTCTGGGTCAGCAGGGTGTGGTCCACCCGGCTCAGAATTTCCTTCAATTCCATGTCTTCACCTCAAAAATATATAGATGGGCCAGCGCCTGTGCCAGCCATGATTCCACTCTACTATACGGCATCCCGACCACTTTTGCAACACGAAAGTTCTTTTCATTTTGATAAAAATAGATTATAATAGTGTCTGCGGAATAAACCGCAGTGCGGTTTATTCGCGCGGCATTGCCGCGCAATTTGCGCATGGCGCCGGCCATGCGCGGCGTTTTTGGGAAAGGAGCCTGTTTCGATGAAAACCGGTCTTGTGCTGGAAGGCGGCGCCTTCCGCACGATCTTCTCCACGGGCGTATGGGACGCCTTCCTGGAGCACGACATTATGTTCGATTACGTCATCGGCGTGTCGGCGGGCATCGCCTATGGCGTCAGCTACGTCTCCAAGCAGCCCCGCCGCAATCTGGAGATTCTGGTCCGCTACGCCAATGACAAGCGTTACATGGGTCTGGGCAACCTGCTCAACCCCAAAAACCGCTGCTACTGGGGGCTGGACTTCGCCTACAACGTCATTCCCAATCAGCTGGTCCCCTTCGACTACGACACCTTCGCCGCCTATCCCGGCCAGATCGAGGCGGTGGTCACCAATCTGGACACCGGCAAGGCCGAATATTTCCCGGTGCCCCGGGACTATGACAACAGCTTTACGCTTTTGCAGGCCACCTGTGCCCTGCCGCTGCTCTTCCCCATCTATCACATCGACGGCAAGCCGGTCATGGACGGCGGCGCGGCCGACGCCATCCCCTTCCGCCGGGCCTTTGCCCAGGGCTGCGACAAGGTGGTGGTCTGTCTCACCCACGAGCGCAGCTACGTCCGCCGGCCGGAAAAGCTGGAAAAGCTCATCGACAAGCGCTACGGGAAACAGTACCCCCACTTCTGCCAGACCATGCACAAGCGGGCGGAGGTCTACAACGCGGATCGCGCGGAGCTGTTCGAGCTGGAGCGCCAGGGCAAGGCGCTGGTCTTCGCCCCGCTGGTCACCGAGGGCTTCTCCCGGATGGAGCGGGACATCACCAAGATCAAGACCATGTGGGAGGATGGACACCACCAGGGCGAACTGCGCATCGAGGAAGTCAAGGCCTTTTTAGCCGAGTAAACAAGTCAGGGCCCGGTATCGTAATGATACCGGGCCCTGATCGTTTGGGGCTTATTCCGCGGGCGTGTGGGGTTCGTCCTGCTTGGGCTCCTCGGCGGCGGGTTCCTCGGGCGCAGCCGCGCCGTCAGCGGGCTCTTCAGCGGGGACCTCCGTCTCTACGAAAGGCACCTCTTCATCCTTCACGCCGCTGGCCGCCTTGATGTCGGCGATGCGCTCCTGATTGTACTCGATCTTCGCCTTAGAGGCGGCGATCTTCTCGCACAGGGCGGTGTAGGGCGCCTCGGGCGCCATGCCCCGCTCGGCAAAGTAGAGCTTGCCGATCTCCAGATAGGCCTTCTTGATGGCCTCCTGCTCGGTGGCGTTCTCCACCTTCAGCTTGCTGATCTCCGCCAGCTCCTTGGTCTTGGCCACGCCCACATCGGTGAGTTCCTTGGCCTTGGCCACGCCGGTCTGAGCCAATTCCGAAACTTTTCCCAAAATGTCTTCAAATCCCATGATTCATAGCCTCCTTATCATGCTGCGGGGCATCTTCGCCCCGGTGGGTTTTCCTCTCTGACTACTGCCATCATACCCGTTTTTGTCTTGGAACGCAAGGGGCTTCGCTCTGATTTAACAAACCTTTAATGGTTTTTTCATCTTCCCGCCCGGAAGGCAAAAAACCGCTGGCCGCAGTAGTTCAAGATGGTGTACAGCCCCATGCCGCCCACCTTGGTCAGCCGCTCCTGCCACACGCCGGAGATAGCCGTGCGGCCCAGCACCCAGGCGGCGATCGGCTGCGCCAGGGCATAGGCCGCCACATAGCACACCGCCACGTTCAGGGCGAACTTGACCGCGGCCCTCCAGGTCGTCTCCCGGGAATGGAAGGTAAAGGAGCGGTTGAGGAAAAAGCTCAGGACCGCGCCGGCCACATAGGCGATGGCGGTAGAGGGCCAGTAGCCCAGGCCCTCCAGCAGAAACATGAGCACGGCGGAGAGCAGGGTATTCCCCACACCCACCAGCAAAAAACGCGCCAGGCTGCTTTCAAACAGTTTTTTCATCCTCATCCTCCAGCAGCTCCCGAATCAGGAAGCGGGGACGGCCCTTGGTCTCCAGGTAGATCTTCCCAATATATTCGCCGATGATGCCCAGCGACAATAGAATCAGGCCGCCGATGGCCCACACGGAGCAGATCACGCTGGCCCAGCCCAAAATCGTGGCTCCGGTGGCCCAGCGGACGATGCTGTATATCAGCATGAGGATGGACACCAGGAAGATGAGGAAGCCCAGCCCCGTCACCATACGGATGGGCTTGGTGGACAGGCTGGTGATGCCCTCCAGCGCGAAGGCCACCATCTTTTTCAGGGGATACTTGCTCTCTCCGGCAAAGCGCTCGCCCCGCTCATACTCCACCGTGCCGGTGGTATAGCCGATCATGGGCACGATGCCCCGCAGAAAAAGGTTGACCTCCTTAAATTGGGACAGCCCCTCCAGAGCCCGCCGGGACATCAGGCGGTAGTCGGCGTGGTTGAACACCGTCTCCGCCCCCATGCGGTTCATCAGGCGGTAAAAGGCCTCGGCGGTAAAGCGCTTGAAGAAGGTATCCTTCTTCCGGGAGGAGCGCACGCCGTAGACGATGTCGCAGCCCTGATGATAGGCGTCCACCATGGCGTCCACCGCGTCCACATCGTCCTGCAGGTCGGCGTCCATGGAAATGGCCATGTCGCAGCGGTCTTTGGCGGTCATCAGGCCGGCCAGCAGGGCGTTCTGGTGCCCCCGGTTCCGGGTGAGGTCCGCGCCCAGGAACCGGGGGTCGCGGGCATGGAGCCCGCGAATCAGCTCCCAGGTCCTGTCCTTCGAGCCGTCATTCACAAACAGCACCCGGCTGTCCGGACTGATTTTCCCGGCCGCGGTCAGGGCGGCCAGCTTGTCCCCCAGGCGGCGGGCGGTCTCGGGCAGGACCTCCTCCTCGTTGTAACAGGGGACGACAAGAAACAGAATCTCATTCATGGCTTTGATCTTCTCCAAACAGTGGAATTTCGAGTACCTCACAGATTTGGACGACAAGAGACAGCCTTGGGTTCCGTACTCCCGACTCAATTTGATTCATAAAGGATTGGGAAATATTCAGTTTTTTCGCCAACTGGTTCTGGCTGTATCCCTTTTCGATCCGCTTGCGCTTCACAATATCCTTGAACTCTTCCATGCAATCACCCGTTCAAATTATATAGCAATCTGCAATAGCTGTAAATTATTGCACGGTGCATTAAGTTTTTCTTGACCCACTTATTGCACTGTGCTATAATCTCATACGAGGTGATTCGATGAAACATTCCACATTTTCATGGTTCGGAGATATGCTGCGCCAAAATCCGCCCCAGGCCATTCGGACGGACCGGGAGCTTCAGTGGTATCAGGAGCGCTATCAGCGGCAGTGGAACGCCTTTCAGCGCCGGCACCGGCGCAATCGGGCTCTGCTGCTTCAGGTCATGAATCTGCTGGACGCGCGCTGTGCCCAGGCGGAGTACGAGCAGGAGCTGGCGTTCCTGCTGGGCGTGCAGTTCGGCCGCGACGTGGGCGGCGTGGACCTGCTGCGGCCCATCTATTGAGCCGCAGCTGTGCGGAAGTATTGGTACATTTCTTGTTCTGCCTCGTCGCTGCAAGCGGTGTATCCTTTGCCCTCAACCATCGTAGGGGCGCGTGCTGCACAGCCGTTGGCGGCTCTGCCGCCTTACGGATGCGGCGTACCCCTTGCGGGTGCTGCGCGCCCGCTGTCCCGCCCGCAGGCGGGTTTCCCCGGAGCTGCGGCCCCGGCCCCCGTGGGATGTTTGTCCTTTTCTTGCGTCGCCAAGAAAAGGACCCAAAAGAAGGCGAGAAAAGGGGGACACCCCCTTTTCCAACCCCCGGTTCTGTCGAAGGCCTCTGCCCTTCATCCCCGGCGCCCGAAACTTGCATACTCCGGCACCCCAGCACCCACTGCCGTTCCCCGGCCGGGTGTTGTGGACTGGCAAGGTCCACAAAGTACGCCTGGCCCGGTTCGGTATGGGAAGCCTCTCATAGGGGCCAATCTTTGCGCTCCGTAAGACGGCCTGCGGGCCGCCTTTCGGAGCGCAACCGCCGCGCAGCGGCGGCACTTAGCGCGGAGATCGACCCCTACGGGTGTGCAGCAGAATCGGCGGCGCGCCTCCCGCGTGTGCCCGGCGCGCTCACTCCTCCTGCATCAGCTCCCGCAGGTGCGCCATAGCCCGCCGCTCGATTCGGGATACCTGGACCTGACTGACCCCCAGCACCCGGGCGGCCCGCTCCTGGGTCAGATTTTTATAGAAGCGCAGCCCGATGACCTGCTGCTCCCGCTCGGGCAGGGCGGCGATGGCATCCCGCAGGGCCACCTGCTCAATGAGCCGCTCCTCCATGCCGTCGGTCCCCAGCACGGCCTCCAGGGTGAAGCCGTCCTCCCCGCTCTCCCCCTGGAGCGAGGTCACCGACAGGGTGGCGGTCTCGGCGGCGGCAATTTCCTCGGCCTCCAGGCCGGTCTCCTCCGCCAGCTCGGAGAGGGTGGGCTCCCGGCCCAGGCTGTGGCCCAGCTTGTCCCGCGCCAGACGGATCACCTGGGCCCGTTCCTTTACCCCCCGGCTCACTTTTACCGTCCCGTCGTCCCGCAGGAACCGCCGGATCTCCCCGGCGATCTTGGGGACCGCGTAGGTGGAAAACTGTGTGCCGTAGGCCGGATCAAAGCCCCGCACCGCCTTCAGGAAGCCCAGGCACCCCAGCTGGTACAGGTCCTCCGCATCCACGCCGCGCCCATAATAACGGCGCACGATGGACCAGATCAGGCCCACATTTTCCTCCAGCAGCTTTTCACAGGCCTCATTGTCCCCCGCCGCGGCCGCCTCCAGCAGTTCAGGGGAGTGGACGCTGCTCACCGCGCCATCCCCGCCCTTCGGGCAATGCGCTTGCGCAGGGTAACGGTGGTTCCCTTGCCCACCTTGGAGCGCACCCGCAGGCTGTCCATAAAGCTCTCCATGATGGTAAACCCCATGCCGGAACGCTCCTCATTTCCAGTGGTGAACAGCGGCGCGCGGGCCTGCTCCACATCGGGGATGCCCACGCCCCAGTCCTTTACCACGATCTCCAATTCATTGTTTTCAAACAGGCGCATCCGCATACTCACCTTTCCAATGGTGTCCGGGTAGGCGTGGACGATGGCGTTGGTCACCGCCTCGGATACGGCGGTCTTGATGTCGGCTACCTCGTCCAGCGTCGGGTCCAGCTGGGCGGCGTAGCAGGCCGCCGCCGCCCGGGCAAAGCCCTCGTTGGCGGAACGGGCGGTAAAAATCAGTGTGGTCTGGTCGATGCAGTTGGTCATTATGTATTCCCCCTTACAAAAGTGTCATGATTCGACCCACGCCGGCGGCGTCCAGCACCCTGCGCGGCTGCGCCGGAATGTGGGTGACGGATACGCTCCCCTCCAGCTCGTTCATTCTCCGCCAGGCGCGCAGCAGCACCGCGATGCCCGAGCTGTCCATAAACGTCACGCCTGACAGATCCAGCATCAGACGCAGGGGCAGCGCCCCGTCGATCTCCCGATCCAGTGCGTTCATGATCTCCCGGGCCCCGTGATGGTCGATCTCGCCCGACAGATAGGCCGTCATGTCCCGATGGTCTCTGGTTACCGTAACCGGCATAGCTTGTCCTCCTGTTCTCGTGCGGCAAAGGCCCTTCGTGCAAACGGCCTTTCTTTTATGTGGAATAAATTGGTATTTCTTATTATATCTCACTGTTCAGGCTGATTTTGTCGCAATCCGAGGGTTCTTCGGATTCTTCTGCTTTCCGAAAAACAAAATTCCGCAGAAATTTACGATTTTTCCCTTGCAAGCGCAGATGGAACGCGATAGAATGGCAAATTGTGAATATCAAAGGGGGATTTTACCTATGACCTATCAAGAGGTTTTGACCGCCGCCCGCGGCCAGATGGGCCCCTGCAAGGCCTGTCCCGTCTGCAACGGTCTGGCGTGCCGGAATACCATGCCCGGACCGGGCGCCAAGGGCACCGGCACCGTAGCCGCCCGGAACTATGCCAAGTGGCAGGAGATTCGGGTCAATTTGGACACCATCTGCGACAACAAACCGGCCGACACCACCTGCACCCTGTTCGGTCGTACCTTCCGTCTGCCGGTCTTTGCCGGCCCGGTGGGCGCAGTCAACCTGCACTATGGCGATAAATACGACGACCTGGCCTACAACGATATTCTGGTTCCCGCCTGCGCGGAGGCCGGAATCGCCGCCTTTACCGGCGACGGCACCAACCCCGCCGTCATGCGGGCGGCGGTCAAGGCCATTCACACCAGCGCCGGCACCGGCGTGCCCACGGTGAAGCCGTGGGACCCGCACACCCTGCACAGCAAGCTGGAGCTGGTCAACGGCTGCGGCGCGTTCGCTCTGGCCATGGACATTGACGCGGCCGGTCTGCCTTTCCTGAAAAATCTCACGCCTCCCGCCGGCAGCAAGACCGTGGCGGAGCTGGCGGAGATCGCCCATGCCACGCCCCTTCCCTTTATTATCAAGGGAATCATGACGGTCCGGGGCGCGCGGAAAGCCGCGGAGGCCGGCGCCGCCGCCATCGTGGTCTCCAACCACGGCGGCCGGGTGCTGGACCAGACCCCCGCCACCGCCGAGGTGCTGGAGGACATCGTTCAGGCGGTCGGCGGTCAGCTCACCATCCTGGTGGACGGCGGGATCCGCTCCGGTGTGGACGTGTTCAAGGCTCTGGCTCTGGGCGCGGACGGCGTGCTCATCGCCCGCCCCTTTGTCACCGCCGTGTACGGCGGCGGGGCCGACGGCGTGCGGGCCTATGTGGACCAGCTGGAGGCCGAGCTGGCCGACACCATGGTCATGTGCGGGGCCCACTCCATCGGGGAGATCACCCGGGATATGGTCACTCGGATTCCCGACTGACCCTGCCCCGCTCCGCAAAAAAACACCCCGTGCGGCCGGTCGGTCGCACGGGGTGTTTTTCTGGTTGATCGGGTAAATTTCATATGGTGTGTTTCCGCAAACTGTGTTATACTATTTGGTAATGCGGAAAAAACAAAGGAGGCATGGGTCATGGTCGAAGAAGCCAAACGGACCCTGGCATATATCTGTCCCGTCTGCGGCAAGGCGGTAGCGGTGGAGCGCACGGCCTTTCAGCTGGCCGCCTCCATCAACCATCTGCCCTGTCCCTGCGGAAAATCCGAGCTGGTGGTGGAGATGACGGGCGACCAGTGCCACCTGCTGGTACCCTGTGTGTTCTGCGGCAAGGATCACAAGGTGACCTGCTCCACCCGGGCCTTTCTCCACGAAAAGACGCTGGCCTTCTCCTGCGCGGCCTCCGGCCTGGACTGCCTGTATGTGGGAGAGGAAGAGCCGGTGTTCCAGGCACTGGAACGGCTGGAACAGGCGGTGGATCGGCTGGTGCTGGAGAGCCAGGCCGAGGAAAAGGGCGCGTTTCTGGACGAGCTAGTCATGGGCGAGGTGCTGGGGGAGATCAAGGAGATCGCCCAGCGGGGCGGCATTTCCTGCCAGTGCGGGTCCAAGGACTACGGAATCAAGGTGGGATACAGTGCGGTAGAGCTGATCTGCGCCCGCTGCGGCGCCACCCTGCGGCTGCCGGCGGCCACGGCCGACGACATCGACGACATCTGCTGCAAGACCACCCTGACCATTGGAAAGAAAGAGGAGTAACCCCATGAGCGTCACCTATGAGCAGACCTTCACCGTGGATTCCCGGGACGTGGACCTGACCGGCTGCGCCCGGCCGTCGGCCATTCTGGGCTATTTACAGGAGGCCGCCACCATGGCGGCCCTCCGGCTGGGGGTCTCCGGGCCGGAGACCTTGAAAAAGTACAACTGTTTCTGGATGGTGGTGCGCATCTGGGTCCATCTGGACCGCCCCCTGCGCTGGAATGAGCGCTTTACCGTGCGCACCTGGCACCGGGGCGCCAAGGGCGCCTCTACCTACCGGGATTTTGACCTGATCTGCGACGGCGTGACGGTCGGCGAGGCAGTGTCCACCTGGGTGCTGGCTGACCGGGATACCTACAAGCTCCTGCGCATGAGCCGTCTGGAGGAATTTCAGGGCACAGACGGCGGCCCTCTGTGCAAGGCCAGGACCCTCCACCGGGTGCGTATGCCGGAGGTGATGACCGGCCGGGAGGACCGCGCCCTCCATTACAGCGACACGGACATCAACGGCCACGTCAACAACATCAAGTACGCGGATTTTGCGTGCGACGCCCTCCATCTGGAGGACAAGCTCTCCGGCCGTTTCATCCAGGAGCTTCAAATCGGCTATCTGGACCAGTGTCACGCCGGCGAGACCATCACGGTGGAGACCGCGGCCCAGGACGATGTGCTCTACGCCCGCGGCGTGGGGCCCGGCGGCGCGG
>DXYV01000004.1:56975-136639 GCA_019415645.1 Clostridiales bacterium | reverse complement strand
AGAAAATTCAGGTCATCCGCATCCCCATCTCCGGCTCCGGGGACTCCATGATCTGTTCCAGATGTTTGGGGTCTACCACAACTTCTGATTCATTTCTGCCGTTGAAAAAGGCGAGGATGTATTTCTTCGGGATCTGGGCCTCGTAGACGGTGCCCTCCTCACCGAAGCGGTGGGCGAACCACTCTGCGGTCTCCCGATCCAGTGTCCAGGACAGCGCTTTGATATTTTTGGCGTTGTAGGAGGTGACGCCCCGATAAACGGTCACGGGATCGTCTAAAGAGCGGTACACCGTGTGCTCCTCCTCGTCCATTAGGAGCTCCGGCGGGACGGAGCGGAATAGAGCCAGCAGTTCTCTTTTGCTGACATTGCGGTCCTGATTGGGGCATTCCTCCAGGATCCACGCATGAGCCAGCAACTGGCCCAGATCCTCCTGAGAGAGAACGGGAGCGGTAAATTTGAGAAAGGTCAGGTAATAGGGCTTGTTCAGGAGGAAAAAGACCTGGGCGGTATTTTCAGCACTGTCGATCTGTTTGCCCACCATCTCACGCCACGTGGCGAGGTCTTCTTCCTTGTTGAGCAGGTCGACCATGGAGAAGCTGCCATCCTCGTTCTGAGTGGCGGTGATCCCGGTGCTTGTAAATGGGTGGCTGACAATAGCCGGCGAAAATGAAGTTTGCGCGATTGGCATATCGAGGAGTACATGGGCAATCGACTTTACCCTGGCAAGATCGGTCTCCTTCCGCATCAGGTGAGGCCCCCCATCCCCATAGACTCCTCCTGCTCTCTCTGGTATTGTTCCCCGGGATCCTCCCGCATCAGCTCCTCCAGTGACAGAGCCCCCTGATAGGAGATATAGCCCTGCTCCGTAAACATCCCCTGTTTCCGCTCCATGCACCGGCGCCCGTACTTCCCATAATCATAAAACTCGTCCAGATTGCTGTCGTAGTCGAAATGGCCGGAGTCTTGGATCATATATCTGCCGTACTCCTCTGGGGTGCTCACATTGGGAATGAAATCGAACAGCTCCAAATTTTCCGCCAAGCGGCGGATCTCAGCGGCGCTTTCCGGTTTGGCAAAGCTCACTGCGGCATCCAGCTTGAGGCGGTCCGCCTGCGTCAGCTTGGAGATAGCTGCGCACATGGCATTGAGGTCAAAGACGCTCTCCTGCTCCAAGGCGCAGGCCGTCTTGACTGCAGCGGGTAAATTATCGCCCTGAACATCCAATCTCGCAAAATCTTCACTTTCCATTCCATCCCGATAGAGCATCCGTTCTATCTGGAGTTCCGATGTGGGGAGGTACAGCCAAAGGGCATCGCTACCATTGGCGTCCGTGTGGATGGGGCGCAAGGTCAAAGCAATCAGGCTGCGCTCATACAGATACGCCGGAAAGTTTCTGCCCTGGTAGGCTTGACTGAGCTGCATCCCGTTGTCGTAGACCACCCCGTAGGGGGTGATGGTACCCTCATTCTCCGAGATCAGGAGCAGGGCGGTCTCCACACCGTCCAACTGTTCCAGTTCTTCCATGGAGGCGCAGCCGCCGTGGAGGTTCATGTAATGCTCCCGGCCGATCTGCTCCAAGTCGGAAAAATCCGTGATGACCGTGGCCTGCTGGCAACAGAAGGTCAGGTTGATGAGGTCGGTCATATCGGAGAGTCCCATCTTCACTGCCATTCCCTGGAACTGGGCCAGCTCCCCGTCAGAAAAACTGTCCAGACGCTTGACCATGTAGTCCAGTTCGTCCACATTGATCCTGCGCCCCTCCAGACATTTCAGACTGGGGGCGCTGCCCTCGATCTCCTCCACCGTGCAGTCCCTTGCCCGCGGGTCTCCGATATCCAGCGCCTCCAGCATCTTGATCGTGTCGTCATACTGATCCCGGGAGATGGGGAAGGGGATGGTGACAAGCCCATATTCCAGGTGGTCAGCGTTATAGAGCGCCGCTTTGATTTTCATACTTTGCCTTCTCCTCTCTATTCAGTTTTTCTACCCTGGTGCGCATGCAGTCATCCCCGCTGCCCCAGCAGAGGAAACCGTGGGCGGGATAGGGGCACCCCTCACAGCGGGAGAACTGCCGGCAGACCGGCTTCTGCGGCGGCTCTGGGGGGCAGGCGGGCGCGGCTCTGACCCGCACCTGGCGGAGAACTGAGCGCGCCTGCATCTGCGCCACCGCGGCAGCATGAGGCAGGCAGCTATATTCACTCTTTCTGGTCATGTCTGATTTCTCCTCAAAATGCAAAAAGGGGCCGTATTCTGCACTCGGCAAAATACGGCCCCCATTTGATTTAGCGTTGGATTTATAAATTCATTTGTGGTTCCTGACTCTGTGTCTGTTCCAGCCTTGTTTGAAGATCCGGGACGGTGTATTCGATTTTTGTTCTGGCTTCCTGGATCGCTTTCAGCGGTTTCTCCTCTGGCTCAGGTCCTTCCTCCAGCAGGAAGTTTGTGGCCCGGTATAATTCTGTCAATTCTTCCGAAGAGAAAAGCTGGGCCTTGGAGATCAGGCCAGAGCGGACAGCGAAGTCCTGCTTGGCGCTTTGAAAGTCATCTTCATAGTAGTGTCCGTGGCAGACCCCCTGTCGTTCATAGGCCCAGACCCAGGTGACGAACTGGTATCCCAGCCCGTTTCCCCGTTCCTGCCCTGCCAGCACCGCACCGCCGAAATCCGCCAGCAGGCGAAAGTCCTCATGGAGCCCAGAGGCACGAAGGGGCAGTGCCTTCTCCATGGCCTCCACATACCCATATACCTCGTCCGCTGTCACAGCGACCTGATGGTACAGCTCACTGGCCTCCTCGTTTTGGCTCCCGTCTGGCAGCAGGAAGACGTCGCTTGCCGGGGACACATAGAGGACCGGCCGGTCGTGGAGGAATACATCCAGCCGCCGATCCTCTTTGATGGCAGATTGGATCCCATCCACGCTCAGCCGGCGGGACAACTCAGTCAAATACTTATTTTTCATCAGAACACCTCGCAGTCGATTCATAAAATAGAAAAGCCGGGGTCCTGCATCCAGGATCCCGGCCAAAAGCACGTTGCAGATTCTTCGTTCAATATGCGGGTTTGAGTCCCACCTGAACGAAGGTCCAGTATTGAAATATCGAAAAAATGAGGCCCGTAGATTCGTTGATCTACGGGCCTCGGAAGCCTTGAAAACACTGGACTTTTCTGCCCAATATCTTTCTTAGCCTCCCCTTTTGGTGCGGGCATGGGGACTCGAACCCCAACACATCGCTGCACGAGAACCTAAATCTCGCATGTCTACCAATTCCATCATGCCCGCAGGTATGAGCGGCAGACTACGCTGCCACCGTTTTTATTGTTAGGTTCTTTTTGTCCTTGTGGTGACCGACTCCGCCGCTTTCCGGCGTGCCGTTTCCGCTTGGCTGCATTCTCCCGCCGCAGGAACAGGACTATCTGCTTGCTACTGAGGCCCTGCAGGGGGATTCACACGCAGAGGATACGCTCTATCTGGGCTCCGTCTCCTTTGTGGTGAACGCGGCCCGAAAGTATGACGTCCAGAAGTGGTTCTCACCCTCCGACTATCCGGACATCGCCGACGAGGCCTTTGCCAAATGCTATGAGCATCTGGAACGCTATCAGGGGCTGGGACGGTTTCGGAACTGGGTCCTGGGCTACGCGAAAAACATCATGCGCAACCGCTGGCGGAAACAATGCACCGCACGGAGAAACCAATCTCTTCTGGAGAGCCTCGCGACCTCACAGCTGCGCCATCTGGACCCACTGATTCTCCTCGTCTGGCTGGAGCTCAACCGGTATTTATGGGACACATTCTACCGCCTGACCGCACTGGAGCAACGAATCATATACCAGTGCGTTTTTTGCGGCACACCGCCCCCCCGCCCGGGCGTTTCAGCTGACCTGCAAGCATGTGCTCCAGCACTACGAAGACGCCCGGGTAACATTCCGTTGGAACTACCTGCGTCTGTACCGATAGGACGGGCGCTTTTCCGGACTCAAAAGCCTTGTTATTTTATCATTTTACAGGAAAAATGTCAATTGTGTTTCCCGGAGCGCAGGCGTATAATAATATCTGTTGCATAAACCGCAACGCGGTTCATGCACGCGGCAGCCAGCGCCGCACCTTGATCGGCGCTGGCTGTGTGCCCGCTGCAAATTCTTTCCGGCTCGTTCCGGAGGAAGCACCCGAGAAAGGACGGATCTGCGATGACTTATGACCGCGAACAGGCGTGGGCGCTGCTCACGCGCTACAACAAGGAACCCTTCCATCTGCGCCATGCGCTGACCGTGGAGGCTGTGATGGGCTGGTATGCCCGCGCCCTTGGCTACGAAGCGGAGGCCCCCTTCTGGTCGATGGTGGGTCTGCTTCACGACCTGGACTTTGAGCAGTGGCCGGAGGAGCACTGTACCAAAGCCAAGGAACTGCTGGCCCAGGAAGGCTGGCCCCAGGAGTTCATCCACGCCGTGGCCAGCCATGGCTATGGCATGACCGGTGTGGAGGACAAGCCGGAGCATGAGATGGAAAAGGTCCTGTTCGCCTGCGACGAGCTGACCGGCCTGATCGGAGCGGCTGCCCTGATGCGCCCCTCTAAGTCCACCCAGGACATGGAGCTGTCCAGTCTGAAGAAGAAGTTCAAGGACAAGAAATTTGCCGCCGGCTGCTCCCGCGATGTGATTCGCCAGGGCGCCGAGCAGCTGGGCTGGGAGCTGGACAAGCTGCTGTCCATGACGCTGGAGGCGATGAAAGCCTGCGAGTCGGAGATTGAGACCGCCTGCGCCGCTCTGTGACAAACCAAACCGTTCCAATACCAAGCGCCCTCGTCTGAGACGAGGGCGCTGCCTTTTGGGGCGTATATGGCAGGGGTTACCTTCTGCGGGAGAATATCCGCCCAAACAGCCAGTGGGAAAAGGGTGCGGCGGCAAAGAAATTCCACAGAAATGCCATGGGGAAATTTTTTAGCAGCGTGCCTACCCAGATGGCGGGCAGCTGCGTCCAGGCCGCTCCGCCCAGCACAATGTTGAACAGGATGGAGGCTACCAGACTCATGGTGGGGCACATGACCGCCACGGTGCCGCCCTGGCGCAGGAGCTGACAGAAATAGGGATTATCCCGCTCCGGATCGCAGTGGCGGGCGGCAAAGGCCGCGCCCAACCGATTTCCCCAGAGGCTGGAGAACAGGAATACGAACAGCCCCATGTACAGCGCCTCCTTCAGCGCCTCCCAGAACACCACATTCGTCATGCTGCTGAGACCGCTGATTTGCAGGTGAAAGCCCATCTTGATGGCCACATTGTAGACCTCCATCCCATAGGCCATGACATAGGACATGATCACACCAAATACGATTCCCTGTGTTTTTGTTTGAATCATAATACCCTCCCGCGCTTCCATGCGCTTTGTAACGTAATGTTCGTTTGCACACCAGACCCAAAAAAGAAAGCGTATAACATCCCGACGGGATGTTATACGCTTTGCGACATAGATTTGATGTGCTACACGATACTTCTTTTTTAGCACATTTTCCTCGGAAGCGTCAAGACAAATGTTTCGGCGGGACCGCCTTATTCCGACTCCCGCAGGCGCTCCACAATGGTGTGCCTGGCCACGGAGCGGTAGACAGCCAGCGGGATCAGTATGCCCAGCAGGGCAAATACCGGAACCACGATCCGGAAGGGGGACAGGGTCAGGCGGTAGGTAAAGAACCAGAACAGGCTCCCCACTGCCGTGAAGGCCACCGGGCCCAGCGCCAGGGTCAATACCAGGGAGATCACCGCCGCCCCCAAGGCATAGAACAGTCCCTCACACACCAGCATGGTCTTCAGCTGTTTGCCGGTCATGCCGATGGACTGGAGCACGGCAAACTCCCGCTTCCGGGCGATGATACCGGTAAGGATGGCGTTGAAGAAGTTCAGCACGCCCACCAGCCCCACGATGAAGCTCAGCGCCCCGCCGCACAGCTGGAACATGGAGCGCATGCCTTCGAACTCCGCGGCATAGAGAGCCTTGCTCTCGTAGTCGAACTGGGGATTGACGTTCTCCGTATAGTCCTGGAGGAAGGACTCCATGGCGGCGTTGGCCTCGTCGGTGGTGTCAAAGGCATAGTACATGACGCTGTCCGTGCCGGTGTCCTGAATAAAGGTCTGGTCGTTGAGGATAAACTCATCGGAGCCGTAGTAGCGGTAGCTGAAGGCGGAGGGCACCGTCACCAGGGCGGCCACCTCGTACTCCACATCCCGGTACTGTACCGGCTGCGCCACCCAGTTGGCTCCGGCGGGCACGTCCTCCTCGCTGGAATAGGCAATTCCGGTGTCCGGGTCCACGTATTCCCATTCCTCCACATACCGCAGGGTCACCTTGTCCCCCAGACGGGCCCAGTGGGAGTCCATGTCCGCGTTGCCGTAGTCATCCCCGCTGTACACGGCGGCCACGTACCGCCCGCCGTCCTCCCGGAGCTTGGAGAGATCCCCCTCCAGCACGGTCAGGTGGTCCAGGGCGAAGTCGCTCATACCGGAGAGCTGGGCGTTTGCGGCCAGATTCCCCGCCTCGTTCCGACCGGTCAGGCGGATCAGGTTGTCCATCTGCTCCGGGGTGTAGAAGTGCTGGTTCATCTGCCGGAAGTAGTCCTCGGTGATATACTCCAGGACGGCGGAGGTCTGGCCATAGATCACACCGCTGTCGGTGATGCCGTCCTGAGCGCTGATGTCGTCGATGACCGGCTGGGGCACGGCCATGTCGGGGGTAAAATCCAAGACGCTGTTCTGGAACTTCCCGGCATCCGCCACGATGAAGTCGCTGGCCGTGAAGTTGGACACGTACTTGTCCATGTCAAAGCCGTTGGTGAAGTTCACCGTCACCGTCAGCAGTACCACCGCCAGGGACAGCGACGTGACGGTGACGGCGGTCTTGCCCCGGCTGCGGCCCAGGTTGGCCCAGGCCATGGACAGCAGGGACACGCCCTTGCGGCCCTTTTTCTTCCTGCGCTTCATGGTGCCGCCCTCGGTATAGCGCACCGCCTCGATGGGGGAGACCTTGGCGGCCACCCGGCCGGGCTTCCGGCAGGAGAGCAGCACCGTCACCAGGGAGAACAGCGCCGCCCCCAGGAAGATCACCGGGCTCACGGAGGTCACGGGCACGATCCCGTCCAGTTGGGACACGATGGCCGGCGTGATCTGGCCGCCGATGAACCAGCCCACGATCAGCCCCAGGGGGATACCCGCCAGCGAGAGGGCCAGGGCCTGGTGGCGGATGATTCGTTTCAGCTGCCGGCCGGTGGTACCGATGGTTTTCAGCAGGCCGTAGAACCGGATGTCATTGGTGACGGAGATCTGGAACACATTGTAGATGATGAGGTACCCGGTGAAGAGGATGAGCAGCAGTATGGCAGCAATGGCGATGACCACGATGGGGTCCAGATTGTCACTGAGCTGGGCGCCGGTGTAGCCCCAGTTGACGCCGGTGTCAATGTAGTTGTCCCCGGCGGTTTCGCTCTGGTAGCCGTGGTCCTCCAAAATTTGGTTGAGATCCTGCTCGATGTGCCGGGAACCGCTCTTCAGCATCACGTCCAGGTTCCAGGTGCCGGTCATGCCGTCGGCGGGGGCGTTGGGGTCCACGCCCACCTCCTCCAAAATGGCATCCGCCCGGCTCTCCGGGACCAGGATGTGGCTGGCCACAATGGCCTCATCCCGCTCCCACCAGCCGCTCAAGGTGAAGGTCTGGGTGGTGGTGTGGCCATCCACGTCAAACGTGATTGTGAACTTGGCGCCGATTTTCGGCTCGATGCCCAGCAGTTCCAGCACCGCCGTGTCGGTGGCGGCCTGGTCGGTGCCCTCCTGGGGCAGGGAGCCCTCCACCGGGTCACAGAAGGACCAGTGGGCGTAGTTGGCGTCGGAGTAGCCCACCTCCACGTGGGTCTTGTGAAAGGGCGCCTCTGTGGGCATGCCCAGAAAGCGCCGCACGCCCCACTGGTCAATGCGGGGGTCGTCCCGCAGCTCTTCGAACTGCGCCTCCGTCAGGTACTTGAACCCGCCGTGGGAGAAGCCGCCCACCTGGCGGAAGTTGGACTGCTGGAACCCGTCGTTGATGGACATGGCGATGGTGAACAGGGACGTGAACAGCACGGTGGTCAATGCGATGGCCAGCACCGCGATGAGGTTGCGGGTGCGGCTGGCGCGCAGGCTCCTGCGGGAGAGCCGGCGGATGCATGAGCCGTTGGATACTTTCATGGCGCGCACCCCCTCACCGCGTGACGATCCTGCCGTCCTCGATGCGGACGATGCGGTCGGCCAGCTGGGCGATCTCCTCGTTGTGGGTGATCATCACCATGGTCTGGGCGAACTTCTGGCTGGTGACCTTCATCAGGGAGAGCACGTCCTGACTGGTCTTGGAGTCCAGGTTTCCCGTGGGCTCATCCGCCAGCAGGATCGCGGGCTTGGTGGCCAGGGCCCGGGCGATGGCCACCCGCTGCTGCTGACCGCCGGAGAGCTGATTGGGTAAGCTGTCCAGCTTACCTTCCAGGCCCAGGGCCTGGACCACCTGGTCCACATAGGTTCCGTCCACCTTGCCGCCGTCCAGCTGGATAGGCAGCACGATATTCTCATAGACGCTGAGCACGGGCACCAGGTTGTAGGATTGGAACACAAAGCCGATCTTCCTCCGGCGGAAAATGGTCAGCGCCTCGTCCTTCAGCGCAAAGATGTCCTGCCCATCCACGGTCACCGAGCCGGAGGTGGGGCGGTCCAGTCCGCCCAGCATATGCAGCAGCGTGGATTTGCCCGAGCCCGACGTGCCCACGATGGCCACGAACTCGCCGCTCTCCACGCTCAGGTCCACACCGTCCAGCGCCTTGACCTGCGTATCGCCGGCGCCGTAATATTTTTTCAGTTCCTTGGTCTGTAAGATCAACATGGCATGTTCTCCTTTTCCGCAAAAATGGGTATCGCCTTTTGGACGATACCCATTGTAGCAGCACAATCTTTCCACATTCTTTCTCAAATCTAACAGAATGGAAAGATTCCTTCCTCACGCCCGGGGCAGGTAGAGGGAGAACATGCTTCCCTCCCCGGGCTGGGAGGACACTTTGATGTAGCCACCCTGCCGCCGGAGAATCTCCCGGGCCAGATACAGGCCGATTCCCACGCCCTCCTGGTCCCGCGCCGCCTTTCCCCGCCGGAAACGCCCAAAAATGGCCGCCTGCTCTTTCTCCGGGATTCCGGGGCCGGTATCCGCCACGTCGATTCGGCAAAACAGCTCGTATGCCGTGGCCGACAGCGTCACCGTACCCCCGGCGGGCGTATATTTCACCGCGTTGTCCACCACGTTGAACAGGGCCTCCCCCGTCCATTTCTTGTCAAAGAGGGCCTGACCAGAAAAGGGGACCACTTCCAGGCGAATCCCCTTTTTCTCCGCGGCCGGGGCCGCCTGCCGCACCGCGTCCTCCAGCAGTGCGCCGACTGGTCGTGCCTCCGGCGCGGTGGTCAGGATTCCTGTCTCCAGCCGGGAGGCCTTGACCAATCCCTCAATGAGGAAAGCCAGCTTCTCCGCCTGCTGGCGCAGGGTGGCGGCCTGCGCGGCCTGCTCCGGCGGCAGGTCCCCTTCCGCCAGGAGGGAGGCGTACAGCAGAATGTTTGCCACCGGCGTCTTGGTCTGGTGGGAGATGTCGGAGATCAGCGTCTGAATCGCCGCCCGCTGTTCCTCCACGCCCTTGGCCGAGGCGGCGCTTCCGTTGAGGAAGCGGGCCAGCCGGCTCTCCAGGGCGGAGGGCGCCGACTCGTCAAACTGACTCTCCCGAAAGCTCCCGTCCAGGGCGGCGGAGAGCATCCGGTCCAAGCGGCGCAGCAGAATCCGTCCGCGAATCCATTGATACAGGCCGAATCCCAGGCCCAGTATGCCCGCCGCCAGGCACAGCCAGCCCCACCCGGTCATTTCGCGCCCTCCCAGGTGTAGCCCAGGCCGTAGACCGTCCGAATGGGCGCGTCCACCAGCTTGTCCCGCAGCCGCTTGACCGCCACCGACAGGGCGTTCTCATCCACGAACTCGCCCCCGTCCCACACCTGATCCAGCAGCTGGGCCCGGGTGAGGGTACGTCCGCGCCCCTCTACCAGCAGGCGCAGCAGCCGCTGCTCGGTTTTGGACAGCTCCAGGGGGACGCCGTTTCGGGTAAAGGTCAGGTTCTGAAAATCAAAGGAAAATGGCGGCAGCTCCACCGCGCTGGGCATCGGACGAGCCCGGCGCAGCAGCGTCTGCACTCTGGCCCGCAGAATCGCCAGGGAAAAGGGCTTGGTCACGTAATCGTCCGCTCCCAGCTCCAGCCCGGCCACCTGATCGCTCTCCAGATCGTTGGCTGTGAGAATCAGCACCGGCACCGTGCTCTCCCGCCGCAGATGGGTCAGGAAATCCAGCCCGTTCCCATCCGGCAGGTTCACATCCAAAATCACCAGGTCCCACGGGCCCTGCTCCAGGGCCTCCCGCCCCCCGGCCAGCGTTTCCACCGCCGTGATCGTCCGGCCGGTCTCTGCCAGCGCCAGCGTGACGCCGCGGCTCAGCGCCCGGTCGTCCTCCACCAGTAAAATGCGTGTCTCCACCCCTGATTCGCTCCTTCTTGTTCGGTCTGCACCATCATAGCACATTCGCCCCTGCCGGGCAACCGCTCCCTGTTTCCGCTTTTTCCCTGGACCCCGGATTCGGGACAAAACAAGCTTCTTCCCCCACCTTTGCAGCCCTGTTTTGTCCTAATCTGGTATGGTCTTTCCAAATTCCGGCTTTTTCTCATAGAATTTCAGTATGATTTCTGGCACAAAGTCTGCTATACTCAAAGCAACCTACTGTCAGAAAGGCGGAACTTTTGTGCATCACCTCAAACGGACGGCTCGCTGGCTGGCCGCCTGCCTGGGGCTTCTTCTGCTGTTGTCCCCCATGCTCCCCGCATCCTCGATACATACGGGCCGAAGCGATTCCGACTTTAAGGTCGTGGCCTACTATCCCTCCTGGCGGCCCGACAGCCAGCGCAGCAAGCTGCAATACGATATCGTCACCCACATCAACTATGCCTTTGCCATCCCCACCCAGGACGGCGGGCTCAAACCGCTGGAAAACGCCAGCGGCGCGAAAAAACTCATTGAGGAGGCCCACGCCAACGGCGTCAAGGTACTGCTGGCCGTGGGCGGCTGGAACGACCAGGACGTCCTGCTGGAGCCCGTCTTTGCCTCCGCTACGGCCACCACCGCCAAGCGCTCCCGTCTGGTCAACGAGATCGTGGCCATGTGCGACCAGTACGGCTTCGACGGCGTGGACATCGACTGGGAGTACCCCCGCACCTCCGGCACCTACCGGCAGTATGAGCAGCTGCTGTCCGCCCTCTCCCAGCGGCTGCATGCCCAAGGCAAGCTGCTGACCACCGCCGTCATCGGCGGCGTCACGGTCCAGGGCAAGCCCTACTCCGGCGCCATGGCCTTTACGGATGCCGCGCTGGAGCAGGTGGACTGGATCAATGTCATGGCTTACGACCGCAACGAGACCGACCACTCCCCCTACGACTTTGCCACAGACTGCGCCGACTACTGGCTGGAGACCCGCGGCCTTCCGGCGGAGAAGATCGTCCTGGGCGTACCCTTCTATGCCCGGCCCGGCTCCGTCACATACAGCGCCATCCTCAGCGCCGATTCCTCTGCCGGCAGCAAGGACTCCATCTGGTACAAGGGCAAGCAGATCTGGTACAACGGAATCGACACCATCCAGGCCAAGACCAGCTATGCTCTGGAAAAACTGGGCGGCGTGATGATCTGGGAGATCACCCAGGACACCGCCGACCGGGACAAAAGCCTGCTCTCCGCCATCGGCGCGGCCATCCGGGAGGGCGGCGTCTTCCCCGATGTCCCGAAAAACAGCTGGTTCGCCGGGGAGGTGGAGGCGGCCTATCAGCTGGGCCTGATGAAGGGCACCGGACAGGGCATGTTTACCCCTTACGGGACCGTCACCTGGGGCGAGGCGGTCCTGCTGACCGCCCGTATCCACCTGATTCACCACACCGGCTCCGACTCCCTGACCCAGGGCACACCCTGGTATCAGGCCCATGCCGACTACGCCTGGAAGCAGGGGATCCTGACGGAGCCCCTCACCGCGCGGCAGGCGGTCCAACCCATCACCCGGGCGGAATTTGCCGGCCTGCTGGCCGCGGCCCTGCCCGCGGAGGAGCTGGCCGCCATCAATACCGTGGGCTCCATCCCCGGCCTGTCCCCCAACTCGCCCCACCGCGACGCGGTGTATCAGCTCTACCGGGCGGGCGTTCTGACCGGTGGGGATGCCAGCGGCTCCTTCTTCCCCCAGCGCACACTCACCCGGGCGGAAGCAGCCGCCCTGTCGGCCCGTATGCTGGATGCGGACCGCCGCCAGCGCTTCACCCTTCCCTGACCGCACCATCAAGAAGCGGGCAGCCCGTCTGTGGACGGGCTGCCCGCTGGCGTGTTCTCCTTATTCGTGGTCCTGTTTTTCCTCCAGGGTCCGGATTCCCTGATAGAGCACCCAGCACACCGGCGTGTCGATGCCAAGCTCCCTGCCCATGCGCACCACGGCCCCGGCAAACATCTCCACCTCGGTCTTGCGTCCGGCCTCCAGGTCTTGAAGGGTGGAGGGCTTGTTTTCCGGAGGCAACGCCTTCACCGTCGCCTCCTGCCGCTGGATGTCCGCCTCACCCAGGTCGATTCCCTTGGCTTGGGCAATCACCGTCACCTCCCGCATAGCCGCCCGGCGCAGCTCATTGGCCGGCTCGCACCAGCGGAACGCGCCAAAGGGAATGGCCAGCAGGGCGCAGGTCATGTTCTCGCCCACATTGCACATGTATTTGAACCACAGGCCCCGCACCATGTCGGGGTCGTTTTCATAGGGGATGCCGCAGCGGTCGAACAGCGCCTGGATGGCCGCCACCCGCGCCGAGGGCTCCCCCCGATTGTCCGCCTCACCGAAGTGGATCTTCCCCAACGCCGGGTCGTAGTTGGCCACGCCGTCCTTCATCACAATCGAGACCCGCATATAGGAGTAGAGCACATGCTCCCACCCGTAGACGGCGGCCACCCGCGCCTCGCTCTCCACGCCGTTCATGACGCACAAAATCTGGGTGTTCTCCCCCACCTGATTGCGGATGTCCGCGATGGCCTGGTCCAGGCCCCCGTCCTTTACCGCCATCAGAACCAGGTCGGCCGGACCGGTCTGCTCCTCCGGCGCAGTGATGGGGAAGTGATAGTTGACGCCGTTGATGGTGACGCCCTGGGTCTCCAGCCGGGCCTTGCGTGCGCCGCCGGCGATCACGCGGAACCGGTCCCCCAGCTGCGCCTGGAGCCGGGGCGCGAAGTAGACGCCCATGGCGCCCAGTCCGATCAAGCTGACCGTTTTGATCTCCATATGTCCATTCCTCCAAAATGCTTGTTTCTTCCAGTTTAGGCGATTCCCACCCCGCTGTCAAGTCAGAAGCGCTGAGCCGCAGCGCACAGCGGGCTAAGACGCAGAGCGGAACAAACGGACCGGAGGCCCGGAAGGGCCGCAGGCTGGCTTGTGCAGTCGGAGCGGCTTAGAACCGCGTCGTGCGCAGGCGAAGCGTGACAGTGCAGAAGCGCTGAGCCGTCGTGAGCGGCGGCAGAAGGGCTTGCGCAGACGGCAAGTAGCACAGGGCCTTAGGCCTGAGCAGCAAGCCGCGGAGCAATTCCCTTCTGTCCGCGTCGCGAACAGGCGAAGCGTGCCAACGCAGAAGCGCTGAGCCGCAGCACACAGCGGGCTAAGACTCGGAGCGGAACAAACGGACCGGAGGCCCGGAAGGGCCGCCCGCCGCTCTTGACCTTCCCGCCCGAGTCCGCTACAATACGAGGGCAGAGATAAAAACACGGCCCGGTTGGTAGTCCGGGCGCGGCCGGCACGATTCGGCCGTCAGTAACCTGCCTCCTTGGTTGTCCGTTCTTTGCAGGCACACCAGAAAGGAGGAATTGCGATGGAACTGGCCGGCACGACCCTGACGGTCTTTTTTGAGGACCCCTTCTGGGTCGGGATCTGGGAGCGCTCGGAGTCCGGCACCTACGCCGTCAGCCGCGTGGTCTTCGGCGCAGAGCCCAGCGACGCACAGGTGTACGACCTCATTCTCACCCGGTGGAACCGCCTGCGGTTCAGCCCGGCGCATCCGGCGGAGGAGGCCGCCGCCCGGCGGCTCAACCCCAAACGGATGCAGCGCCAGGCCCAGCGGCAGCTGTGCGAGAACGGGGTGGGCACCAAAGCCCAGCAGGCCCTGAAGCTCCAGCAGGAGCAGGGAAAGCAGGCCCGCCAGCGCGCCTCCCGCGCCCAGCGGGAGGCAGAGGCGGAGCGCAGGTTCGCCCTGCGCCAGGAAAAACGCAGAGAAAAGCGCAGAGGACATTGAGCCCTCTGCGCTTTTCTTGTTTGGGTAAGGTCATTCCAGCGCCGCCTGGGCCAGCCGTTCCGGCGTCAGGTCCGGGTCGGTCCACGCCGCCTGGGCCAGCGCCGCCAGGTTCTCCGCACAGTGTTCCTGCTCCTTGCACCAGAGATGGATCAAGTCCGCCTGGTCCCTGCGTTCCAGCCGTCCCTGCTCCAGCCAGCGGGCCAGTCCCAGCTCCCGCACCACCAGGTAGCTCAGGACCGCCAGTGCGCCCTTTCCGTACAGATCGCCGTCGAAATCCGCCCGCAGGCCCCAGCGGTACAGCAAGTAGACCGCCAGATGCTCATACTCCCAGTCCAGACCGGACCGGGCCGCCCGGAACCGGCCGCAGGCGGCTTGATAGTCTTCCGCGCTCCGCTCCTGATACAACCTGCGGGCGGCGCGCGCCAATTCCGCTTGCCAGGCGGGCTCCAGGACTTCCAGTTCCCCCAGCAGCGCCAGCACATGGGCCATGACCTCCCGCCGGACCGCCGGCTCTCCCCTGAGCGGTTCCGGCGGAGACCAGGCGCTGTCGAGGGCGGCCAGCTCCTCCAGCTCGCCCCATTCCAGCCAGGTCTGGGCGGCCTGACAAAACGCCAGCAGTCCGGCCAGGCGCGCGCCAAAGGGCCGCGTCCGGTCCTGGATCAGGGCGATGGCCGCCGCCCGCCAGGGCAGCAGGGCCTCCAGCAGGGGCCCGTCCACGTCCTCGCAGACCGCCGGCGGCTCCGCCGTCTCCTCCTCCAAAAACCGGGCCGGCGCCGGGTCCCGGAGCAGCAGCTCCGCCACCGCGGGACAGGACGCCGCCAGGCTCTCCTCCCGGAGCGTCCCGTACTCCTCGGTAAACCGGGGGTGGCTGCGGCACACGTCGCATACCTGAGCCTCGCCCAGCTCCAGCTGGATGGCGCACAGCCGCTCCACCGTCAGCAGAGGGCAGTGCCCGCCGGCCACGGAGAAACAGGAATCCCCCTCCCCGTCCACCGTGATGGCCCCGCGGATTCGCTCCCCCAGCGGACCGGGCAGGCTGCGATAGACCGCCAGATGGTCCTCGTCAATGACGATGTCCCAGCTGGCGCAGCAGGTATCCGGGCAGGCCCCGGCCAGACACTGAAAGGACGCATAATAGTGCGGACGCCGAATCCACATGGTCTCACTTCCCAATTATGGTTTCTGATTCAAAGCTGTTTTGTAGTATAGCACATCCGGGCAGCCGGGTAAACTGAAAGAAATCGGTTAGGGCTTGTTTGAAAATTGGAAATATGCCCAGGGGCGAGGGCTTTTTTCGCCAGGCAAGGCGATTTGACGCTGTAATACTTTGTGTATTGCAAGGAAAATCAACGCAGTATGGCGGAAAAAACACCGCCGCTTGGGTTTGTTGACCTTTTTCAATCAAGCCCCAGGAGGGTCGTCTATGGATTCGATTTGGAGCCGGGATGCGGTTCTGCCCCGTTTTCCTGCCCTGGAGGGCGATATGCACACCGATGTGCTCATCATCGGCGGCGGAATCGCCGGCGTGCTCTGCGCCTATTATCTTCAACAGGCCGGCGTGGATTGTCTGTTGGTGGAGGGACACACCATCGGCAGCGGCGTCACCCTTGGTACCACCGCCAAGATCACCGCCCAGCACGGGCTGGAGGGAGCGGAACTGCTCCGCGCTTTGGGTCAGGACCGGGCCCGGCTTTACCTCCAGGCCAATCTTCAGGCGGTGGATGAGTACCGCCGTCTGTGCGCGGACCTGGACTGCGGCTTCGAAGACGCGGACAGCTATGTGTACTCCCGGGACGACCGCGAGCGGCTGGACCGGGAGCTGGCGGCCCTGGACCGTCTGAAGGTTCCGGCGGTCTTTGAGCGCGAGCTGGAGCTCCCCTTCTCCGTGGCCGGAGCGGTCAAGCTTCCCCGGCAGGCCCAGGTTCATCCGCTGAATTTTCTGGCCGGAATCGCCCGGGGACTCAACATCCGGGAGCACACCTTTGTGCGCGCCCTGCACAGCCATACCGCCCTGACCGACCGCGGCTCCGTCACGGCGGAGCAGATCGTGATCGCCACCCACTTTCCCTTTCCCGACCGCCACGGCGGCTATTTTCTGAAGCTCTACCAGGACCGCTCCTATGTGCTGGCGCTGCGCCACGCGCCCCGGCTGACCGGTATGTATCGGGACGCGGACCCACGGGGGCTCTCCTTCCGCTCCGCCGGCCCCTATCTCCTGCTGGGTGGAGGAGGACATCGCACCGGCAAGCCCACCCTGGGCTGGCGGCCCCTGCGGGAGACCGCCAAACGCTACTGGCCCCAGGCCAAGGTATCCGCCAGCTGGGCCACGCAGGACTGCATGACGCTGGACGGCGTGCCCTATGTGGGGCCGTACAGCAAAAAAACGCCCGACTGGTATGTGGTCACCGGTTTTCAAAAGTGGGGGATGACCTCAGCTCTGGTGGCCGCGCAGATCCTGACTGCCCAGCTCACCGGCCGGGAGCACCCCGCTCAGGCCGTCTTTTCCCCCCAGCGGCGGATGGCTCTCCCCGCCCTGGCGGCCAACGGAATGGAGGCCGCCCTGGATTTTGCCCTGCCGCTCCCCCGCCGGTGCCCGCACCTGGGCTGCGCCCTGCGCTGGAACCGGACCGAGCGCACCTGGGACTGTCCCTGCCACGGCTCCCGCTTCGCCAAAGACGGCACCCTGCTGGACGGGCCGGCCAGCCGGCCCCTGGACCCACATTGACCGGTTTTGCATAGGATACTCTGAAACAAAGATGTTTTTCGGCGGCGCTCCGTCCCAATCCGGTGCGCCGCCCAATCCTGGAACGGAATTGGAGTGATTTGTATGTGCGGAATTGCGGGTTTTGTCGCGCGGGAGGGGCAGTCCCCCTGTCCTCTGCCGGTCTGCGAACAGATTCAGGCGACCCTGGCCCGCCGGGGGCCGGACCAGCGGGGACTCTATACCGACGGGCCGGCCGCGCTGATTCACGCCCGCCTGTCGGTGGTGGACCTGGTGGGCGGGCGGCAGCCCATGGTGTGCTCGGCGGGGGAACGGACCTGCGCACTGGTCTATAACGGCGAGCTGTATAACACGGAAGAGCTGCGGGAGGCCCTGACCGCCCTGGGCCACACCTTCACCGACCGGTCGGACACCCAGGTCCTGCTGCACAGCTATCAGGAGTGGGGGCCCGCCTGCGTGGACCGGTTCAACGGAATCTTCGCCTTCGCCATCTGGGAGGAAGCGGCGCAGACCCTCTTTTTTGCCCGGGACCGCATCGGCGTCAAGCCCTTTTTCTACACACTGACCGAGCAGGGCTTCCTCTTCGGCTCCGAGCTCAAGGCTCTGCTGGCCCACCCCGCCGTGGAGGCCGAGCTGGATCTGGAGGGCGCAGCGGAGGTCCTGCTGCTGGGTCCCGGACGCACGCCGGGCTGCGGGGTGTTCCGGGGGCTGAAAGAGCTCCCTCCCGCCACGCTGGGCACCTTCTCCCCCACAGAGGGGCTGAACCTGCGCCGCTACTGGCGGCTCACCGATGGGGAGCACACCGATACGCTGGAGCAGACGGTGGAGCGGGTGCGCTTTCTGGTCACCGACGCCATCCGGCGGCAGCTGACCGCCGACGTACCCGTGTGCACCTTCTTGTCCGGTGGGCTGGATTCCAGCCTGATCTCCTCCATCGCTGACCGCTGCCTGCGGGAGCGGGGCCAGGTGCTGCACACCTTCTCGGTAGATTATGTGGACAATGAGAAGTATTTCACCCGGAGCCATTTTCAGCCCAACAGCGACCCCGACTACATCGCGCGCATGAACGACTGCCTGGGCGCGGTCCACCACCGGGTGGTGCTGGACAATGAGGATGTGGCAGACGCCCTGTACGCCGCGGTGGACGCCCGGGACCTGCCCGGCATGGCCGATGTGGATTCCTCCCTGCTGCTGTTCTGCGGCAAGATCAAGGAGCACGCCACTGTGGCCCTGTCCGGGGAGTGCGCCGATGAGATCTTCGGCGGCTACCCCTGGTATCGGGACAAGGACATCCGGGAGCAGGACGGCTTCCCCTGGGCCCAGTCCACCGCTTACCGCGCTTCCTTCCTGCGGCCGGATCTGGCCCGGCAGCTGGATGCCGAAGCCTTCGTCCGCCAGCGCTACGAGGCCACGCTGGCAGACAGCCACATTCTCCCCTTCAACTCCCCTCTGGAGCGGCGCATGAAGGAGATGGTCAACCTCAACTTTGACTGGTTCATGCAGACCCTGCTGGACCGCAAGGATCGCATGTCCATGTACCACGGGCTGGAGGTCCGGGTCCCCTTCTGCGACTGGCGCATCGCAGAATATCTCTACCGGGTCCCCTGGCCCTGGAAGGACTACGAGGGCCACGAAAAGGGGCTGCTGCGCAAGGCCATGGAGGGGCTGCTGCCCCAGGAAGTCCTCTGGCGGAAAAAGAGTCCCTATCCCAAGACCCACCACCCGGCCTATCTCCAGGCGGTCTCCGCCAAGCTGCGGCAGGTGCTGGCCGACCCGGACGCGCCCCTGTTCCGGCTGGTGCGCCGGGATGCGCTGGAGGAGCTGCTCACCACCCAGCGCGCCACGCCCTGGTACGGTCAGCTTATGACCACGCCCCAGACCATCGCCTATTTTCTCCAGCTCAACTACTGGCTGGAGCAGTATCAGGTGAAACTGCGCATTTAAGCTTTGTTTTTGAGGAATTTTGTGGTATGATAAACATCCGGGGGACGGCGAATCCGCCGTCCCCCGCGATTTGAGTGCAAAGGAAGGATTCCCATGTCGATCGAACGAGTCCGCGCCTACCTGGAGCCTCTGGGCATGGCCGACAAAATTTTGGAGTTTCCCGTCTCCTCCGCCACGGTGGAGCTGGCCGCCCAGGCCCTTGGCTGCGAGGGGGCCCGCATCGCCAAAACGCTGTCCTTTTTGGTGGAGGGGCAGCCCGTGCTGATCGTCGCCGCCGGGGACGCCAAAATCGACAACAGCAAATATAAGGCCTTTTTCCACACCAAGGCCAAGATGCTCACCCCCGACGAGGCGGAGGAGCTGGTGGGCCACGCCGTGGGCGGCGTGTGCCCCTTCGGCGTCAAGGAGGGCGTCACCGTCTATCTGGACGAGTCCCTCAAGCGGTTTCACACCGTATTCCCCGCCTGCGGCAGCAGCAACAGCGCCATTGAGCTGACCATTCCGGAGCTGGAGCGTCTGTCTGGCTATACGGCCTGGGTGGATGTCTGCAAAAACTGGGCGAAGGAGGACCTATGAGCTACCGTTCCTACCGCCGGGACAAGAGCCGGGAACCCAGCTATCCCGTGACCGAGGATACCACGCTGCTCCCCTTTCTCCTGGCCACTCTGAAGGGAAAATCCCGCAACAACGTCAAGTCGCTGCTGGCCCGCAAGCTGGTGGCGGTGGACAACAAGCCGGAATCCCGCTTCGACACGCCCCTGCATGCCGGCCAGATGGTCACCATTCTCTCGGTGTCCGCCCCCTTCCTCACCGGCCTGCCCTTTGAGCTCCTCTATGAGGACGAACACCTCATCGCGGTGAACAAGCCCGCCGGCCTGCTGTCCGTGGGCAATGAGCGGGAACGGGTGCGCACCGCCTACCGCATGGTCTCCGACTACGTCAAGACCCAGAACATGGACAACCGCATCTATGTGCTCCACCGGCTGGACCGGGAGACCTCCGGCGTGCTGATCTTCGCCCGGGACCCGGAGACCCAGAAGGCGTTCCAGGAGCACTGGAACGAGTGTGTGACCAAGCGGGGCTATTACGCCGTTGTGGAGGGCGTTCCCCAGCCCGACCACGGCACTGTCACCTCCCACCTGATCGAGACCTCCACCCACCTGATGTTTTCCGGCGCGCCCGGCCTCAACAGCCGGCGGGCCGTGACCCACTACCGCACCCTGCGGCAGGGACAGGGCTACGCCCTGCTGGACGTGAACATCGACACCGGGCGCAAAAATCAGATTCGCGTCCACATGAAGGACCTGGGCCACCCGGTGGCGGGGGACAAGCAGTACGGCGGCCGGACCAATCCCCTGGGCCGGCTGTGCCTGCACTCCTACGAGCTCTCCCTCACCCACCCGCTGACCGGCAAGACCATGTCCTTTGTGGCCCGGATGCCCAAGGAATTCAAAAAACTCTTCCGCGCGGAGACGCGCCCCGTGTCCCGCGGAGAAAGGAACGCGACATGAAGGAGCTGACCCTGTTTTATTTTGACGGCTGCCCCCACTGCGCCAACGCGATGCGCTGGCAGGAGGAGCTGTTTGCGGAGCACCCCGAATTCAAAGACGTGCCCTTAACGCTCATTGACGAACATAAGCAGCCGGAGCTCGCCGACCAGTACGACTACTGGCTGGTGCCCACCTACTATCTGGGCTCCGAGAAGCTCTATGAGGGCGTGAAGGACAAGTCCCTGGTGGCCGCCGCCTTCCAGCGGGCCCTGGAAGCCTGAGCGAATCAAATCTCAAACAGCGGAGAGGGCGTACGCGCAGCTGCGCGTACGCCCTCTCCGCTGTTTGGCCTGCTATGACGCACCATAATAAATAATCATGCTCAGCTGGACGCTCTCGGTTCCGCAGTTGCGGTAGGAGTGGGGCACATCTGCCCGAAACCGGATGGAATCCCCGGTCTCCAGCAAAAAAGTCTCTTCACCCACGCCGATCTCCACCCGGCCGGAAAAGACGGTGATCAGCTCCTCCGTGCCCGCCATATGGGGCTGCGCCTCCAGATGACCTCCCAGGCGGATGGCGATGCGGTAAGTCTCGAAGGAGAGGCGCTCATCAAAGGGGAACGCGGGATAGTTGACGTATCCTCCGCCGTCCTCCACGATGGGCTCCATGCTTCCCGCCCGCAGCACCTGGGTGGGCAGGTTCTCCGGCTCCACCAGCGTGGTGAAGGACACCTTGTATCCGTTGGCGATCTTCCACAGCACCGAGATCGTGGGATTTACATCCCCCTTCTCGATCTGGGCCAGCATACTCCTGGAAACTCCCGTGACCGCCGCCGCATGATCCAGCGTCAATTTTTTCTCCTCCCGGACCCGTTTGCAGTTGCTTGCCACCGCATGTGTGATGTTCAAAAAACATCGCCTCCCCCTATTGACAATATATTAGACTAATCATATAATATAAAAGAATTTAGTATCTTGAACTTTTTATCCATTATAATGGTTTTTCAGGAGGAGGTCAACGATTTCATGTTCAGCTGGTTTCACTTTTTGACCTATGCCGTGGTCACTGCGGTCACGCCGGGCCCCAACAACATTCTGTCCATGTCCAACGCCAGCCGCCTGGGGTTCCGGGGCGCGCTCCCCTTCAACTTCGGCGTCTGGGTTGGATTTTCCGTCGTGATGCTTCTGTGCACGCTGTTCTGCTCTCTGCTGTCCGCCCTGCTCCCCAAGGTCAAGCTTCCTCTGCTGATCATGGGCGCGGCCTACCTGCTCTGGCTGGCCTGGCACACCTTCCGCAGCTCCTCCGCTCTCTCGGAGGACCACTCCCGCAGCGGTTTCCTCTCCGGTCTCGTCCTCCAGTTTCTCAACCCGAAAATCTATGTCTACGGCATCGTCTCTCTGGAGGCTTACATCCTGCCCTGGTATGTCGGTCAGCTGCTTCCCCTGATCGGCTTCGCGCTGCTGCTGGCGTTCATCGGCTTTGCCTTTACCCTCTGCTGGTCTGCCTTCGGCTCATTATTCCGGGTCCTGTTCTCCAAATACGCCCGAATCACCAATACCATTATGGCCCTTCTCCTGGTCTACTGCGCCGTCGCGCTCTTCTTCTGAGCGGAGAACAAGCAAAAAGCATGCCGGATGTCCATTCGGACATCCGGCATGCTTTTTTACACGGGAAGTCAGGAAAATGTTCCGTTCTGTCAGGCCTGCGCAGCCGCCGCGCTTGTGGCGAGCCACTCGTAGTAATCCACTACGTTCGCGCCGGCGGGCAGGGTCGTCTCCGGCGTCTCGTCCGTCTCAGAATATTGGCCGTTCATGGTCATGGTAAAGCTGACCAGCGTACCCGCATCCATCGTAACCGCAGCAGTCATGGCGTGTTCCGCATCCATAGAGGTCTCCATCGTCAGCTCGATGGTGTCCGCCGAAAGCCCCAGCGCGGCCAGGCTGGAGGTGTCCACACCCAGGTCGGCGAGGTCGATGCTCAAATCGGCTGTCATCTCATAGCCCACCACCTCGCCGGTGGTGTTGGTGGTCAGCGTCAAAACCACGGTTCCCAGTTCCGTGTCCATCTCGTTGGTGTAGACCAGTCCGTCCTGGGTGAAGGCGTCGTCGGTCAGGGCAGCCACAGCAGCATTCACGGCATCGGTCACTGTCTGATAGGCAGTGTCCGCGTCGGTCAGATTCAGCAGGGAGACCTGAGCCGCCGCAGCGGCCGCAGGATCAAAGCTCTGGCTCAGGCTCATCAGTTGGTCCAGATCCAGCCCCGCCTGTGCCATTACCTCGTTCAGATCCATGGACAGCCAGGTATCCGCCGGCAGGCCGGAATCCTCGGGCAGACCGGAAATCAGCAGATACAGCATTCCGCCTTCCAGGTCCATGCGCATCTCCATGGTCACGTCCATCTTCAGGTCGTCCGCCGTCAGATTGCTGTCCGCCAGGACCTCTTCCTCCGTGAGTCCGGTCATCTGGGTCAGCAGCGCGATCAGGCCGCTCATGTCCATGTTCAGCTCCATGGTCATCTCCCCGGCAGAGGTATCCGCCGTGATTCCGGTCACGGACCCGCTCATGTTCAGAACCTCCGTGGCCATCATCGACATCAGCATGGACATCTCCGCGGTCATGCTCCAGTTACCCTCATTGAACTGATTGGAGTACGCCATGTATTTCTCCAGCAGAGAGAACGACTTGTCCTGCACAGCCTCGTCGATCAGCGTCTGGGTGTCCACCAGAATGACGGTTTTGGCGGTGTTATCCCATCCCACAGTGCAGCCCAGCGCCTGCGCCGCAAAGCGGACGGGCACATAGGTACGGTTGTTCTTGGCATAAGCGGCCACATCCATGGGCAGCGTGGTGGTCACGCCGTTCTCCGTCACCGTGGCCTGCGTTTCGCCCACCACCATGCTCACCGTGGTATCGCCCCGGGTCGCAGACACTGTTTTGGTGGCGTTGTCATAGCCCACCTCTGCACCCAAGGCCTCGAACACCGCCCGGAAGGGCAGGAAGGTGCGCCCCTGATCGGCCTCCGGAACCGCGTCGGTAAAGGTCATTGCCTGGCCGTTCAGCTCCACGCCGATGGCGCTGGCCGTTCCGGCCTCCGCGGCAAACGCTCCGGTCCCCAGGAGTCCCGTCAGCAGCGCCGCGCAGCTCAGCCCCGACAGCGCCCGCTTTTTCCAATTCTTCATGGTCGTTTTCTCCTTTTCCTTGCTGATATTCCGCGGCTTGGCTCCGTGAGCCCTCCGCGCCGGCCTTTGACCGGTCCGGCCGCCCATTGCGGCCATTCTGATTGTATTGTAGCACATCCGCCCCAAATTGCAACTACGGATAACAACCAATTTTTTCTATTTCTGACTTTCTGGATATGCCAACACCGCTATGGGGCGACAGACTCTGTCGCCCCATAGCGGTGTCTTTGCGTCTTTTATGACTCCATCAGCTGTTCCATCTCGTCAATGAGCGTGCCGAACAGGCTCAGGGCCTCGTTGATGGGCTGAGGGGTGGCCATGTCCACCCCAGCGCCCTTGAGCAGTGTGATGGGGTCCGCGGAGCAGCCGCCCTTCAGGAAGCTGAGATAGTCCTCCACCGCAGGCGCGCCCTCCCGCAGGATGCGCCGGGACAGCGCGATGGCCGCCGCATAGCCGGTGGCGTATTGGTAGACATAATAGTTGTAGTAGAAGTGCGGGATTCGCGCCCACTCCAGAGCAATCTCCTCATCCACCACCATATCCGGGCCAAAATACTGCACATTCAGCTCCCGGTACAGGGCGCACAGGGCCTCGGCCGTCAGGCCCTCGCCCCGCTGGGCCATTTCGTTGATCTTCAGCTCAAATTCCGCGAACATGGTCTGGCGGTACAGGGTGGTCCGGAACTGCTCCAGGAAGTAGTTGATCAGATAGGCGCGACGGCGCTTGTCGGTGGTTACCGACAGAAGATGCTCCATCAGCAGGGCCTCGTTGCAGGTGGAGGCCACCTCCGCCACAAAAATCACGTAGTCGGCATAGGTGATGCTCTGATTCTGGTTGGAGAGATAGGAGTGAATGGCGTGGCCCATCTCATGCACCAGGGTAAACGCGTCGTTGAGGGTCCCGGCGTAGTTGAGCAGCACAAAGGGGTGGACCCGCGCGCCGGCCGAATAGGCGCCCGAACGCTTGCCGGGGTTCTCATACACGTCGATCCAGCGGTGCTCCAGTCCCTCCCTGAGGATGCTCCCATAGAACTCGCCCATGGGCTTCAGCGCTTCCACCGCCAGCTGTTTGGCCTCGTCAAAGGTGAGATTCATCTCCACATCGGCCACAATGGGGGCGTAGAGGTCGTACATATGCAGCTCGTCCACACCCATCAGCTTCTTGCGCAGGGCCACATAGCGATACATCTGGCCCATGTTCTGGTGGACCGCGTCGATCAGATTGTGGTAGACCTCCACCGGCACCTCGGTCTGGTCCAGGGCGGCGTGGAGAGTGGAGGGATACTTCCGGGCCCGCGCAAAGAACAGCAGCTGCCGGGCCTGCGCCGAGAGGATGGCCGCCGAGGTGTTGCGGAACTGCCCATACACCCCATAGAGGCTCTGGAAGGCCGACTTGCGCAGAGTGCGGTCCTTGGACTGCATCAGGGGGATATAGGTGCCGTGGGTGACCGGATACTTCTTACCCTGGCTGTCCTCCGCCTCCGGGAAGGCCAGGTCCGCATCGTTGAGCATGGAGTAGATGTTGTCCGGCGCCTGGGCCATCTCTCCCGCTGAGGCCAGCAGCGCCTCTTCCGACGGGGAGAGGACGTGCTCCTTCTTCCGGCGCAGGCGGGTCAGGTAGAGCCGATAGTGCTCCAGTCCCGGCGTCTCCGCATAAAAGCGGTCCAGCGTCTCGTCGGAAATGGCCAGCACCTCCGGCGTTTCAAAGGCGCCCGCCTGGTTGATGGCCACCAGCAGGGTGGTCAACTGGGCCACCATATCCTGATAGACCGCCACCCGGGTATCCTCGTCCCCCTTGCGCTGGGCGTAATTGCCCAGTGCGTCAAAGGACTCGCTCATGGCGTCGTTCAGCCGGAAAAAGTCCAGCAGGACCGCGCCGCTTTCCCCCAGACGGCCCCGGAAGGCGGCCACCTGGTCCACATAGCCCTTCGCCTGGGCAAAGGCATCCCACCAAGCCCGGTCGGAGGGAAAAATGTCCTCAATGGCCCAGGTATCTTCTTTTTTGATTTGGTCCCGGGCACGAATCGGATCGGTGTTTGTCATAATCATTTCCTTTCCTGTGTGATGAATTGGCTGCCGCATCGACTCAGCGGCTCTGAAAAACCGGCTCCGCCGCTCCGTCGGGGAGCGGCGGAGCCGGTTCCTATTTTCGAATTAGTTCAGGAAATCCTTCAGCTTTTTGGAGCGGCTCGGGTGGCGCAGTTTCCGGAGGGCCTTGGCCTCGATCTGACGGATGCGCTCCCGGGTGACGTTGAACTCCTTGCCCACTTCCTCCAGGGTGCGGGTGCGGCCGTCCTCAATGCCGAAACGCAGCTTGAGCACCTTCTCCTCCCGGGGCGTCAGGGTAGACAGCACATCCACCAGCTGTTCCTTGAGCAGGGTGAAGGACGCGGCCTCAGAGGGCTCGGAGGCATCCTCATCAGGGATAAAGTCACCCAGGTGGGAATCCTCCTCCTCGCCGATGGGCGTCTCCAGAGAGACCGGCTCCTGGGCGATCTTCAAAATCTCCCGCACCTTATCCACCGGCATGGACATCTCCTCGGAAATCTCCTCGGGGGTGGGGTCGTGTCCCAGCTCCTGGAGCAGCTGGCGGGACACCCGGATGACCTTGTTGATGGTCTCCACCATGTGGACGGGGATGCGGATGGTTCGGGCCTGGTCGGCGATGGCCCGGGTGATGGCCTGCCGAATCCACCAGGTAGCGTAGGTGGAGAATTTGTAGCCCTTGGTGTAGTCAAACTTCTCTACCGCTTTGATCAGACCCAGATTGCCCTCCTGAATCAGATCCAGGAAGAGCATGCCCCGGCCCACATAGCGCTTGGCAATGGACACCACCAGACGCAGGTTGGCCTCCGCCAGCTCCTGCTTGGCGCTCTCGCCCTTCTTGACCAGCTTCTGCAGTTCCTTGCGGGTTTCCTCATCCAGATTCGCGTCCGGGTCCTCCATCTGGCTCTTGGCCTCATTGCCTGCGCCCATGGCTTGAGCCAGTTCGATTTCCCGCTCCGGGCTGAGCAGATTGACCTTGCCGATCTCCTTGAGATACATCCGCACCGGATCGTCGATTCCAAAGGAATCCACCAGTGTGTTGGGGTCCACGATCTCCTCTTCGGGAATGTCCTCCAGCTCATCCACCGGCGGCACGATGTCGTCGTCCAGTTCGGGCAGCAGGTCCTCTTCCGAGATGGTCTCGATGCCCATATTCTCCAAAATATCGTAAACCTTATCCATCTGGTCGGATTCCAGATTCATGCCCTCCAGCACCACCATCAGGTCGGTGCCCGAGACCTTGCCCTTTTTCCGGCAGGTGTCCAGCAGCTCGCCCAGCTTGTCGGCGCCCTGCATACCCTCTACGATTTTCAGGATCTCGGCCTTGCCCGCGGCAAATTTCTCCGCGCTGGCCAGCTCGGCCACCACGTTCTCATCCACCACATCCAGCACTTTTTTGGTTCCTTTTTTCTTTTCACTCATGGTCATGATCCTCCATAGCCTTTTTTCTCTTTGAGTTTCGCGCGAATGGAGAGCAGGTCGTCCGGGTCCTTGGTCCGGAACGCCGCCTCCTGCTGAATAATGCTTACGTAATCCCGAAGGGCGGCCTGAGCCGTGTTACGGGGCTGGGGCTCCTGAGCGATGGCGGCGATATGGTCGGCCTCCGCCGCCGTCAGTTCCCCATCCAGAGCGGCCAGTGTCACGGGCTTGTCCGCCTCCCAGCGGCGGCGCAGGCTCTCGTACACCCGCCCCAGCAGCGGGGAGGAAAACTGCTCCCCCCGCAGACCGTCCAGCTGCTGAAAATAGGTGGCATCCAGCAGTACGATGCGCAGAATGCCCTCCTCCGCCCGGGCGGAGCGCAAATTCTGATAGCGCAGCTCCCGTTCCTTGGGCTGGAGCTGCTGCATGGGCGTCAGGTCCTTGCGCTCCTGCTTTTTGCGCGCCTCCCACGCCCGCCGCTTGCGCACCCGCTCCACCTCCTGGAGCATGGCTTCCCGGGAAATATCCCCCAGCTCGGCCGCCCGGCCGGCGTAGATCTCCCGCTCCACCGGGCTGGGCAACGAGGCGATCAGGGCGGCGGCGGCCTGCAGATAGCCGGCCCGCCCCTCGTCCTCGTTCAGGTCATACTGGTCCCGGATGGTCCGCATCCGGTACTCCACTGAGTTCTCACTGCGGTTGAGCAGGCCGTCGAAGGCCTCCGGTCCCTGATTTTTGATATAGTCGTCCGCGTCCTGCTTCACCAGCTCGCCGCGCTCCGTTCTCCGGCGGGGCAGACGCAGCACCTTTACGGCGAAGTCCGCGTTGCGCAGCAGCCCCAGCGCCCGCTGGGTCGCCTCATCGCCCGCGTTGTCGTTGTCGTAGCAGAGCACCAGCTCTTTGGTGTATTTGGACAGGATACGGATATGTTCCTCTGTCAAAGCGGTCCCCATGGTGGCGATGGCGTTGTCAAAGCCCGCCTGATGGAGGGTAATGACGTCGATGTTACCCTCCACCAAAATCAGGTTTGGCCGCTTGCTGTTTTTGGCGTAATTCAATCCATAGAGGATGGAACGCTTTTTGAAGATGGCGGTCTCCGGCGTGTTCAGGTATTTGGGGGTGGAGTCGTCCATGACCCGGCTGGTGAATCCGATCACATCTCCCCGCACGTCGATGACCGGCAGCATCAGCCGGTTGCGGAATTTATCGTAGATTCCGCCGTTCTTTCCGGCCACCGCCAGGCCCGCATCCAGCAGGTCCCGCTTGTCGTAGCCCTTGGCCGTCATGGCCTTGATCAGGGTGTCCCAGGCGTCGCTGGCCGCGCCCAGGCCGAACCGGGCGGAGAATCGGGGCGAGATGGCCCGTTTGCGGATATAGTCCGCCACCTGAGCGCCCTCCGGCGTTTTCAGGTTTTCCCGGTAGAAGCGGGCCGCCTCCTTGTTCAGCTCCAGGATACGCTCTTTCCGCCTGCGCCATTCGCCCGCGCCGCGCTCCTCCTCAGGCATCTCCAGACCCGCCTGCGCCGCCAGCTTGCGCACCGCGTCCGGAAAGGACAGGTTTTCCATCTCCATCACAAAGCGGACGGCTCCGCCGCCCTTGTTGCAGCCGAAGCAGTGAAAGATCTGTTTGTCCTGGGATACCGCGAAGGAGGGCGTCCTCTCGTGATGGAAGGGGCACAGGCCCCAATAATTTCCGCCCTTTTTGTTCAGGGAGACATACTGGCTCACCACGTCCACAATGTCGAGGCGGGCATTGAGTTCTTCCAAAAATTGTTCCGGGATCGCCATGCCCGCACCTCCATTCTAGCCAGTCTGCAGGTATTCTATGTCATATAGAGCGGAAAATCCGGCCGGGCCAACGCTTTGCCGCCAACAGCTGCGGCAGTTGGCGCAGACATTGGCCCTTTTCTCCGTTCTGCCCGCAGGCGGTTTCTCCGAGAGACGTTTGTACTTTTCTTGCTTCTCCAAGAAAAGTACCCAAAGAAGGAGAGAAAAGGGGGACACCCCCTTTTCCAACCCCCGGTTCTGTCGAGGGTACATACGATTCAACTCCGGCGCCCGAAACCTGCATACTCCGGCACCCCAGCACCCACTGCCGTTCCCCAGCCGGGTGTCGTGGCCTGGCAAGGTCCACGAAGCGCGCCTGGCCCGGTGCCATAGGGGAAGTCTCACGTAGGGGCCGATCTTTGCGCCAAGTGCCGCCGCTGTGCGGCAGTTGCGCTCCGAAAGGCGGCCTGCGGGCCGCACTGCCCACATCGGCCCTTTCCCCGGATGCCCCCCGCTCTCCGAGAGGGTAATGGGGCTATGTGGGCATCGACCCCTACGGGTGCTCAGCAGAAACGGCAGCATACCCCTCAAACGTCTGGCCTATGGCCAGCAATTTCTCCCCAGGGGGACATTCCAACGCTGACGCTCCCAAGTTTCGCTCCCCCGGGGGTTACTTCCAATAAGGGGGGCCGCAGCCCCCCTTGTGCTTGGTCGGTGGGGGGTGGTCCTTAGGAGGGGGAAAATCGAAATTCCCCCTCCTAAGCGCGTCTTTGGGTACTTTCTGCGCGAACAGAAAGTACCATCGCTCTTGCGCTGCTCTCGGGCGCTCCGCGCTTCTGCTTACTTTACCGTCCACGCCATGGGTATGAACGCCTTGGAGTAACAATCCACCGCATACTTGTCCGTCATGCCCGCAATGTAATCACACACGGCACGCTGGATGCCCTCCCGGACGCGGATGTCCTGATATTCGGCGGGCAGCTCGTCCTCATGATTGCAATAGTATTCAAACAGCTGGCGAATCATATCCTGGGCCTTGCCCTCCTCGCCCTTGGCCACCGGATTGCGGTAGACCTCCTCGAACATGAAATCCCGCAGCTTTTTCATGGCCGCGCCAATCTCCTCCGACTGGCGGATGGTCTCCCCGGTCTGGCTGGCCTCGATCACGTCGGCGGTCAGGGTGTTGATGCGCTCCCCGTGGGTGTAGCCCAAGGTCTGGGAGATGTCGGCCGGAATATCTGTGGGAAAAATGATTCCGCCCCGCATGGCGTCGTCGATGTCGTGGTTGATATAGGCGATCTTATCCGCCAGACGCACAATCTGCCCCTCCAGCGTGGCGGCCAGCTGGCCGGTGGTGTGGCACAGGATACCGTCCCGCACCTCCCAAGTCAGGTTGAGACCGTCTCCCTCGTTTTCCAGCCGCTCCACCACCCGCAGGGACTGCTCATAGTGACGGAAGCCCCCGGGTACGATCTCATTGAGTACCCGTTCTCCGGCGTGTCCGAAGGGCGTGTGGCCCAGATCGTGGCCCAGAGCGGCGGCCTCGGTCAGGTCCTCGTTGAGCCGCAGCCCCCGGGCGATGGTCCGGGCGATGCGGGAGACCTCCAGCGTGTGGGTCATGCGGGTACGGTAGTGGTCGCCCTCCGGCTGCAAAAATACCTGGGTCTTGTGCTTGAGCCGGCGGAACGCTTTGCTGTGTACGATGCGGTCAATGTCCCGCTGAAAGCAGGTGCGCATTTCGCAGGGGGAGATCGGCCGCTCCCGGCCCCGGCTCTGAGCGGACAGACAGGCCCGCGGCGACAGAGTGGCCTGTTCCAGCTCCTCGGTGCGCTCCCGGATGGTCATAGGCGGTTCCTCCTTTTCCTGTTATGTATATACTCGGCCGCCTCCCGAAAACCCTCTTTTTCCGGGCAAAAATTTTTCGACGCCGGGATTTTCTCTCCAGCGTCGAAATTTTGCTATTTTTTCGGGATTGCTTTGTAGGCTTCGCCCAAAAATGCGGCCTGGCTCCCGCCGGCGGTGAGCTCCACCACCCGATCGGCAAAGGGGTCCGCCGCTTCCTCGGGCAGGAGGGCGTGGATGCGCACCGCATCGGTGTACTCCACCTCTCCCAGTACGCCGCCGTGGTGCTCCACCTCCAGCTTCATGCGCTCAAACTGGGCGTAGGAGCAGGGCACGGCCACCTCCACCCAGCGGCGCACCACGGAGATCCCGGCGGCGTCCAGCGCATCCTTGGCGCTCTGGGTATAGGCCCGGACCAGTCCCCCGGCCCCCAGCAGGATTCCGCCGAAATAGCGGGTCACCACGCAGCAGACGTTGGTGACCTCCTCCCGCTGAAACACGTTGAGCATGGGCTGGCCCGCGGTGCCCTGGGGCTCGCCGTCGTCGGAGTAGCGCTCCACGCCGCCCTCCCGCAGCCGGTAGCACCAGCAGTTGTGGCGGGCGTCGTGGTATTTCTTTTTGGTCTCCTCGATGCGGGCGCGGGCCTCTTCCTCACTCTCCACCGGCCAGACGTGGCCCAGAAAGGTGGAGCGCTTTTCCACCAGCTCGGTCTGGCTGGCGGCAGTGGGAATCTGATACTCCGTCACGGCGTGTCCTCCTCATCGGGAAAGAGGCGGATGTCCAATGCGTCACAAATTTTGAACAGAACTTCTACCGATGGGCTTTTCCTTCCCTTTTCAATTTCCCACATAGATGTCTGAGAAATTCCCACGCATCTGGCCAGCGCTGACTGACTCAGACCCTTTTTTTCCCGTTTTCGGCGTATGATTGCCCGATAATCTACCATTTTAATCACCGCTCTTATTATAGCCGATAGCTGTGGGCTATGTCATCTACAGCTTTCAGCTGTTGACAACTCCATTTTTATCCTTTATAATTGCTCTAAGCTGTAGATGGAGGTGTCATTCTTGAATCTGAATTTATCCACGGAGCAGGTCCGCATCGAACTGTACCAGCGGCTGAGCGACCTGTTCGGCGACGTAATTCTTCTGGATTTTCTGCTGTTCGGCGAGGCTGATGAAGCATCGGTCTATCCCCTCGCCTCGGACGAGATTCGGCATACGCTCCACCGCCGTGTGGGGGACTTTCTTGCGGACGACATCCAGGAGCTCAGCCGTCTCAGCCAGATTCTGCTGGCCCATTACGGAGTGACAGAAAGCGCGCCTGGCCAGATGCGATGTGGAAAGCTCCACGGGGGTTACTTCCCCCTGCGTGTAATATTCCGACGCTGACACTCCCAAGTTTCGTTCCCCCGGGGGTTACTTCCAATAAGGGGGGCCCGCAGCCTCGTCCTCACAAACTCCGGTCCGCTCCGTCCGCCTGCACGGCGAACATCCGCTCCCCTTCGTTGCTCGTCCTCCCCCAACGGAAACGGCCGTTTCCGTTGGGAAAGGAGCCGCAGCGAAATAAGTGAGCTTTCACCGTCAGGCGGAAGCGAACGCTATGCAGCTTGCGGCGACGCGTTTGGTCGGTGGGGGGTCTCAGGAGGGGGAATACGAAATCCCCCTCCTGACTGCGTCTTTGGTAACTTTCTGCGCAGTCAGAAAGTTACCCCCCGGAGGGTGCTCCCTACCAGGGCCGATGTGGGCAGTGCGGCCCGCAGGCCGCCTTTCGGAGCGCAACCGCCGCGCAGCGGCGGCACTTAGTGCGGAGATCGTCCCCTGCGGATGTGCAGCAGAATCGGCGGTGTTCCCCTTGCGGGCACTGCACATCCAGAAAGTCCCCCCACGGAGGACACGCTTCCTCCCACACAGAAAATTGATTCCCACCCCTCCCAACGCAAAAAGAGAAGGCCCGGCTCACCGGGCCTTCTCCCATTCCGCTTTCGTGAGGGCATAATGCAGCTCGCTGTACTCCTCGCCCGCAAGCTCCTCCCACCGCTGGTCGGTCAGGCGGTAGACAAACCCGCACTTCTCCGCCACGCGTTGGGACTTGCGGTTGAAGTCGTAAACGCCGCACCAGATCGTATTCAGTCCCATAGTTTCGAATCCATAGTGCAGCAGCGCCCGCACGGCCTCGGGCATATAGCCCCGGCCCCAGCGGTCCGGACGCAGGGCGTAGCCGATCTCGTCGTCCGGGCCGGGCAGCTCCGTACGGTGGCGGCCCACAAAGCCCGCCGAGCCCACCACCCGGCCGCTGTCCTTCTCCACCACGGCGAACACATGGGGCGCGGCAAATACCGTGCGGATAATTTCCAGGCTCTCCGCCTCGCTCTCGTGGGGCTTCCAGCCCGCCGGCGGCCCCACCCGTGGGTCCTTTGCATAGTCGTAGAGGTCGGCCGCGTCCTCCTCGGCGAAGGGCCGCAAAATCAGCCGCTCGGTCTCCAGCTCCGCGTCCGTCTCCGGACGCAGCTTGGCATACACGCAGCTGTCCAGCATCCGGCCCCTCTTGCAGACGCTCCGGCGCAGCAGGCCCTCCTGCTCAAATCCCGCCTTTTCCAGCACCCGGCGGGACGCCCCATTGCGGGCGTAAGGACAGGCGTAAATGCGCACAATGTCCCATACCCGGAAGCCTGTCGCGCACATACGCTCCACCGCTTCCGTCATCAGGCCCTGTCCCCAGTATTCCTCTGCCAGCCAATAGCCCAGCTCGGCGCTGCGGCGGTAGACATCCTCGCCCCGTGTCAGGGCGATTCCGCCCACCGCCCGGCCGTCCGCCACAATGGCCCGGAAGAGCGCCTGACGCTGGTCAGTCTTCAGACAGCTGTGGATAAACTGCTCCGCGTCCGCCAGGCCATAGGGATAGGGAAACACATCCCGCAAATTTTGGGCAATCTTCTCGTTATTGGCGTATCCGGCCACGGAAGGCGCATCCTCCTGCCGCCAGATTCGCAGTTCCAATTTCATGCCTGTCCCTCCTGATTTGGACCTCAGTCCTCCCAGTCCTCCTTGGGCGGGGTCCAGCCCCCGGTCACATAGTCCCGGAGCTGGCCCAGCAGCCGGGGCGTGCACACGGCGGTCACGGCGATGTCCTCCCCGTACTCCACCTGCTCCACCTTGGCCTCCCGGTAGAGGGTGTCCAGCAGACCGCCCTTGTCGTAGGGCAGGGCCAGCGTCACCCGGTGGGCGCCCGCGTCCAGCCGCTTGGCGATCTGCTCCAGCAGCGTGTCCAGTCCCGCGCCCGTCTTGGCCGAAATGGACACAATATCCGGCCCATGGGGCAGAATATCCCCGGAAAAGCGGTCGCACTTGTTGAATACCTCGATGCGCGGGGTGGCGGCCGCGCCCAGCTCCACGATCAGGTCGTCCACCACCTGGGCCTGCTCCCGCCAGAGGGGATTGGACGCGTCGATGACATGAAGGAGCAGGTCCGCGTAGGACAGCTCCTCCAGCGTGGCCTTGAACGCGTCGATCAGGTGGTGGGGCAGCTTGCGGATAAAGCCCACCGTGTCGGACAGCAGCACCGTGCAGGTATCCGATACCTCCAGGGTGCGGGTGGTGGTGTCCAGGGTATCGAACAGCCGGTTGTTGGCCGGGATGTCCGCCCCGGTCAGCTTGTTGAGCAGCGTGGACTTGCCCGCGTTGGTATAGCCCACAATGGCCACCACCGGCACCTCGTTTTTGATGCGCTTCTGCCGCTGGGTGGCCCGCACCCGGCGGACCTCCTTCAGCTCTGCCTGGAGCTTGGAGATCTTCCGCCGGATGTGGCGGCGGTCGGTTTCCAGCTGGGTCTCGCCGGGGCCGCGGGTACCGATGGCGCCCTCCTGCCGTTCCAGATGGGTCCACATGCCCAGCAGCCGGGGCAGCAGATACTGGTACTGGGCCAGCGCCACCTGGAGGCGTCCCTCCGACGTCTGGGCCCGCTTGGCGAAGATGTCCAGAATCAGGCCCGCCCGGTCCATGACCTGCACGCCCAGGGCCTCAGTGAGCACCCGCTGCTGCGAGGGCGAGAGAGGATTGTCGAAGATCACCAGGTCTGCCCCCTGATTCCGGGCCAGCTCCCGGACCTCCTCCGTTTTGCCCTCGCCGATGAAGGTGCGGGGGTCCGGCGTGTCCTTGTTCTGGAGCACCGTGCCCAGGCAGGTGCCGCCGGCAGTCTCCAGCAGGGCCTCCAGCTCCTCCAGGGACTCCTCATCCGCGTTTTCCTCCCGGGACAGGGCCGGCGAGTTCAGCCCCACCAGCACCGCCCGGTTGATTTTGATCTCCTGCAGTTCTTGTTCCATAAAATTCCCCCAGTCCGCCGGCGGCGGATGGTCTTTCTTCAGTCTTGTTTCAGTGCCTCGACGATCTCGGCAATATACATGGTGTGATAATCGTGCTCTGGATAGCAGTCTGTATCGCACGACCGGTCCAGGAAGCACTCCGGCTTGATGGTGTCGGCATAGAGCTTGCGACATACCAGGACCAGCTGCGCCTGGGTAAAATAGGGCGCGCCGCACGCGCTCTCGGCCACTGTGAAGCCGCACTCCGCCGCCTTATCCACGTCGCGGCCGCTCTTGGAGCCGCACAGGGCCAGCGCCCTACGGTATTCCGCCCCAAAAAAGGACAGCGTGAAGCAGTCTTGGGCGTCTACGAATTCCTTGGTATAGCGCTGGGGGCGAAGGTAGACCGTGGCCACGTTCTTTCCCCACAGCACTCCCATCCCGCCCCAGCTGGCGGTCATGGTGTTGCAGCGGTCCCTGGTGCCCGCGGTGACCAGCATCCATTGGTCGCCGATGGCGGAAAATACATTCTGCTCCAGTGTTTTGGGATCAATCGGTGTGAACATGCGAAACCCTCCTGACCATACGATTTTTCTTATTATATGCGAAACTGCGCCGCCTGACAATCAAAAAAACGCCCGTGTCCTGCGACACGGGCGCTTGTAAGAACAAACGAGGACAGCCGGACTTACTTGTCCAGACCGAACTTCTTGTTGAAGCGGCTTACGCGGCCACCGGTATCCACCAGCTTCTGCTTGCCGGTATAAAAGGGGTGACACTTGGAGCAGCTCTCCACCTTGATGTCCTTCTTGGTCGAGCCAGTCTCGATCACGTTGCCGCAGGCGCACCGGATCGTGGTCTGCTGATAATTGGGATGGATGCCTTCCTTCATTGGGAATTCACCTCTTTCATTCAAATCTTGTCGATCTTTTCTCAGACGCAACTGGTATAATACCATGTTCCGCCGCAAAATGCAAGTCCTTTTTCCGGGAAAATTCAGAAATTTCCGCCAAACCGGCCGGTTACAACTCCACTGCCCGGCCCAGCCGGAAAAACCACAGGGCCCGGCGGGCCACCGGACAGCCCAGCACCTCGCCCAGTGCGCGGCTGTACGCCTCCAGCTGGGGGGCATACTCCGCCGCCCGCCCCTCCACCGTGGCCTCAGTCACCGCGTCGGTCTTGAAGTCCACCACGGTCACCGCCCCGTCCGCCGTCTGGAACCAGCAGTCCACCACGCCCTGGAGCAGGACCTCCTCCCCCGTCTCCGCCTGGGGGAAATAGTCCTTTGCCGGGACCAGCAGGGAAAACTTGAACTCCCGCTCCAGCCGGTCCGCGCTCCGGGCTGCACGGCCCAGTTCGCTGCTCCAGAAGGCGGCGATCCAGGCCGGATCTACCGCCTCCCCCTGCTGGGGCGTCAGCCACCGGCCAGCCACCAGGCGGGCGATCTCCGCCCGCACGCCGTCCACCTGGTCTGCCCGGTCCAGGGCCACCTGCTCCATCACCAGATGGAGGGCGCTGCCCTTCTGGGCCGGGGTCAGCCCCCGCTCCTCTGCCGCAAAGCGGGGCCGGCTCAGGGGGCGCGCCGCCGTCTGTCCGCTGCGCTCGGTGTTCTCCGCCGCCTCCTCGTCCTTCTCCCGCCCCTTGAGCTGGGTGGCGGTAAGCTTGGAGGGCATATCCACCTGGGCCTGATGGGGATATTGCCAGGAAAAGCGCTCCAGCAGGGCCGGGTCGGCCTGAACATGGGGCGTGGCCGCCGGCTCAGCCTCCGCCGCCGGAGCCGCGGGCGGCCGCTCAAACTGGGCGCCGTCCGCCACGCGGATGTCCCAGGGGTACTCGCTGTGTCCGTTCAGCTGAGCCGGGGCCTCCCCTGCCAGGTCGTGGAGGGCTCCCGCGTCCGGCCGGCACAGGACGGGCAGCAGCACCCAGCCCGCCGCCGCCCGGCAGGCGGACAGCGTCTGCGGGTGGACCGGACACTGGGCCTGACGGACCAGCGGAGTCAGCTTGTCCAGCCTTCCGTTGAGGGCCGTGACCAGAATCAGCTTCTGCTCCGCCCGGGTCATGGCCACATAGAGCAGGCGCATCTCCTCCGCACGGGCCTCCCGGCGCAGGGCCAGCGCAACCGCGTCCCGGGCGATGGTGGTATAGCGCAGCATCCGGCGGCGGTCGGTGCGCTTGGGGCCCAGGCCCAACCTGGTGTGGAACAGGATGGTGGCCCGCAGGTCCGAATCGTTGAACATCCGGTCCAGACCGCACACCAGCACCACCGGAAATTCCAGGCCCTTGGAGCGGTGGATGCTCATGAGCTTCACGCCGCTCCCCTCCTGGCCCACGCTGCCCAGGGAGACGCCGTTTTCCACCATCCGGGCCACATGGGTCAGGAAGCCGAACAGCCCCCGGTGGCCCCCCGCCTCAAAGCTGCGGGCGCAGTCGTAAAAGGCCAGCAGATTTTCCCGGCGGCGGGCGCCGTCCGGCATGGCGCCGAAGATCCCCAGCATACCGGTGCGCTCGTACAGCGCCCACAAAAACTGGTGGCTGTTCTGCTCCCCTGCCTGGGCGCGCAGGGCGCGCAGATCGGTCAGAAAAGCCCCGCAGTCGGCCTCGCCCCGCGCCTCGGCGGCCAGAAAGGCGGAATAAAAGTCCCCCTCCGCGCCGCCGGCTCGAATCTGGGCCAGCCGGTCGGCGGAAAAGTTCCACACCGGCGAGCGCAGCACCGCCAGCAGCGGCACATCCTGGTGGGGATTATCCACAATTTGAAGATAGGCCAGGGCCACATGGACCTCGGTGGTATCGAAAAATTCCTCGCCGCCGTCGGCGGTCCAGGGGATGCCCAGCTCGCCGAAAGCCTTGGCATAGTGGCCCAGCACCGGGCCGGGGGAGCGCAGTAGCACCGCCATGTCCCCCCAGTCCACCGGCCGGGCGCCCGCTCCTTCGCCCACGGGGAACCGGCTGTCATACAGGTCCCGAATCCGCCGGGCTGCTGCCCTGGCCTCCACCAGGTCCTTGGCGGTCTTGCCGCCCTCCTCCGGCTCGGTCAGATTGGACAGGTCCACCGCGTCCAGCTCCACCTGGAAGCGCGGATCATAGGTCAGATCCGTCCGTCCGGGATACAGAGCCTCCGCTACGGTATAGTCCAGCTCGCCCAGCTGGCGGGACATGATATTCCGGAAGATAAAATTCACCCCGTCCAGCACCTCCGGGCGGGAACGGAAGTTCTGGGAGAGCACCTGCTTGCGGGCCTCCCCCGCCCGCGCCGCCTCCGCCGGGACATAGCGGGCGTATTTCTCCAGGAATATGGTGGGATCGGCCAGACGGAACCGGTAAATGGACTGCTTCACGTCGCCCACCAGGAACAGATTGGTCTCGTCCCGGGACAGGGCGCGGAAAAGCACATTCTGCACCTCGTTGGTGTCCTGGTACTCGTCCACCATGATCTCTGTGTACCGCTGCCGCCACTCCAGCGCCAGCTCGGTGGGCTGGCCCGCGCCGTCTGTCAGCAGGGCCACGGTCCGGTGCTCCGCGTCGGAGAAGTCCAGCAGCCGCTCCGTCTTTTCCGCCCGGTAGGCCGCGTCGAATTCCTCCACCACCGCCAGCAGGGCGGACATGGCGGGATAGAGGGCCCGCAGGTCGTCCATGGCGTCCGTTCCGGATACCGCAAACCGCTCGTCCAGTACCGCCAACTGCTTTTTGCACCGGTTTCTCAGGTCCTTGATGCGCTCCTTAAGGGCCTCGTCGCCTCCCTTTTTCCGGCCCGCGGCGGGAAAGCGCACCTGACAGGCCGCCGCGTTGTCCCAGCCTGTCCGGCAGGCGGCCGCCAGCTCGTTCAAGTCCTCCACCGTCCGCTCCAGGCCCAGGCCGTAGTTGTGCTCCAGCGCCTCGTCCAGCGCCGCCTCGTCCCGGACCTCGCTGAGCACGTCGGCCCAGTACTCCGCCAACTGGGCCCCGTCCTCCAGCAGGAGAGCCCCCCAGGGCGTGTCTTCGGGCCGCGCGGTCTCGGGCAGGTGAAAATCCTCCCGCCGTTCCCGCAGCCAGCGGGCCGGGTCCGGGTGGGACTGCACCCGGCGGTAGACGTCCTCCACCACGTCGGCCAGTGTCTGATCGTCCCGGTCGCCGGCCAGGGCCTCTGCCAGCTCCTGAAAGCCGGTATCGTTTCCGATATCGGCATAGCGTGCCTCCAGCACCCGCTCCAGCGCGGCGGCCCGCTTGGCTGCGCCCTCGGCCTCGTCGCAGATGCGGAAATCCGGGTCCACTCCGGCCAGATGGCCGCACTCCCGGAGGAAGTCGATGCAGAACGCATCGATGGTACAGATGCTCGCCTGATAGACCAGCGTGGTCTGGCGGCGCAGATGGCCGTTGGACGGGTCGGCGGCCAGCCGCTCCCCCAGCTCCTTGGCGATACGCCCCCGCAGCTCGGCGGCGGCGGCGTTGGTGAAGGTGATGACCAGAAACTCATTGATGTCGTGGCCTTTGGCCACATAGTCCATCAGCCGCTCCACCAGCACCCGGGTCTTGCCCGAGCCGGCGGCGGCGGACACCAGCAGCGCCCCGCCGCGGTCGCGGACCGCCGCAGCCTGTTCTCTTGTCAGCTCAAAGCCCATGGTCATCCTCCTCCGGCTGGTCGCCGCCGCCCAGAGCGGCCCAAAATTCCCGGGCCGACAGCCCCTTCTGCCAGCGCACCCGGTCGCCGCAGACCGGCTCGAAGTGGCAGGCCTGGGCGTAGTCGCACCACTGGCAGGCGTTCTCCCGCTCCCCCCGCCAGAAGGGGTCGGCGTCGATGTTGCCTGCGGCCAGTTCGCCCGCTACCGCCTTCAGGTCGTCGGACACCAGCCTGCCCAGTTGCTCCATCTGCTCCGCCGTCAGCAGCCAGTCGCCCCGGTTCCCCACCGGCAGATACCGGAAGTTCCCCTCCGTATGCTCCATGGCCTGGAGCACCTCGGGTTCGCCCAGGACGACGCCCCGGCGCACCAGGTCCCGATCCACCGCGTCGGCGATCGCCTGGTCGCTCATGGACCGGCTGCCGTTGACAATGGGCGTACGAGCCGGGAAATAAAGCACCCCGGCGGGCACGATCTCCTCCGGTCCGAACAGACCCTGTCCCTGTTTCTCCAGGGCAAAGAGGTAGAGCAGCATCTGCAGGCCCATGCCGTGCTTCACATCGGTGAAGCTGAATTCCTTTTTCCCGGTTTTGTAGTCCACCACCCGCAAGTAGCGCGTTCCGTTGTGGAGCCAGGCGTCCACCCGGTCCACGTAGCCCGACACCTGGACCTCCACGCCGTTCTCCGCCCGGATCGGGGGCATGGCCTTGCCCTCGCCCCGGCCGAAGCCCAGCTCAAAGGCCACGGGCTGGAAGTCGGACACCGCCAGCTCCGCCACCGCCGAATCCACCACCTGGTGGACCGCCCGGAGCATCCGGGTAAAGAGGTAGCGGAACCGGCCGGTCTCCCCCTCCAGGCCCCGCAGGCTCTCCGTGATGTAGCGCGCGGCGGCCTCCTCCACCCGCTGCCAGCGCAGGGCAGCGTCGGCGTGCAGGGCGGAGACGCCCCCCGGCTCCTCCACCGCCTGCCGCAGCACCTGCTCCAGCACGAAGTGGACAAAGGTACCGTAATCCGCGGCCTGGAACTTCGCCCGCTGCCGGGGCTTGGCGTTCAGGCCGAATTTCAGGAAGTGCTGAAAGTGGCAGGCATGGAGCTTGTCCAGCTTGGTGGCCGACAGGGGGACCCGCTGGCCGTACAGGGTGGTGGTGGCCGCCAGGGTCAGCCGCCCCCGCTTCCAGCCCGCCGCCCGCTCCAGGCGTTCCACCCGCTCCGCCCAGCCGGGCAGCGCCCGCAGGGCGGCGGCGACCTCCGGCCGTTCGCCCGCCTGCTCCAGGGCCGGAGCCGGCGCGGCCAGCCGGAAGGGAGCCGCCGGGTCCTCGGCCTCGTCCCGCCCGTCCGGGAACAGAGCCCGCAGCCGCTCGATCAGGAAGGAGGGCGCCCGTTCCCCCCCGTTCCCGTCGCTTCCCCGGGCCCAGGAGACATACAGCCGCCGGGTGGGCAGGGCGCAGGTCTCATAGACGATGGTCATTTCCCGGCGCAGCTTCTCGCCTAGACGCGGGGCCAGATTCAGGGCGTACTCCGCCAGCACCGCCCGGTCCCGGTCGGAGAGAAGGCCGGGGGTGGGGGCGGCCTGGGGCACGCTGGCGCTGTCCGCGCCCAGCCAGAACAGGACCCGGACCTTCTTCTGGGTCATGCGGGTGTTCTCGCCCGCGGTCACCCGGTCCAGAGAGACCGGGATGGCCCCCACGTCATACTGGGAGAGCACCAGCCCGAACAGCTGGGCAAAGGTCTCCAAATCCATGGGGGTGTTATTCAGCAGCAGGGCACACTGCTCCAGGCCGCCGCACAGGATGTCCCAGAGCTGGCGGTACTCCGCCGCCAGCTTGAGCTCCCCCGCCTGGGTCAGGACCTTGCCCCGCTGGTCCAGCCGCTGGGGCAGGCCGATGTCCTCCAGGCACTGGTACAGGGCCAGCGCATAGCCCCGGCCGGTCCGGTCCGGATGTTTCCGCAGCCGTTCCAGGGGGCCGGTCACCTGCCGCCGCAGGCGGTTGAGGCGCTCCAACAGGGCATGATCCTCCGGCGTGAAGGTGCGGCCATAGCCCTCCGGATGCATGTCCCAGTCCTTCTGACCCGTCCAGCGGCTCCCCCGGATGTCCCAGGTGAGCACGTAATTTTCCAGCACGTCCCGGTCGTCGTCGCTCAGATCGGTCAGGCCGGTCTTGAGATATCGGAACACGTCCTCATAGGCATAATCTCCCGCCACGGTATCCAGGGCCGCGGTCACCAGGGCCAGAATGGGCTTTTGCAGAATGTCGGTCACGGTGGAGAGAAACACCGGCACGCCGTAGCGGCCGAACACGCTCTCCACCAGATCGGAGTAGGCGGAAAAATCCCGGGCGCACACCGCGATGTCCCGGAAGCGGTACCCCTCCTCCCGGACCAGGCGCAGAATCTCCGCCGCGGTCCGCTCCACTTCGCTCCGGGGTGAACGGGCAGTATAGAGGTCCACTTCGCAGGGCCCCTCCCACCGGTCTGTGCCCGGCGCGAACAGCGCCTGTTCCAGATGGGTCAGGCTCTCCGTCCGGTCCGACCGAACCGGCAGCTGCTCCCGCTCCACCGGCACGCCCCGGCTCTCGGCCAGGCGGGCCAGATAGGCCATGGTGCGCTTGGCCGGGCCAAAGAGATCGGACGGGTCCGGGTCCGTCCCATCGCAGGTCAGGGCCACCGTCACCTGGTGCGCGTCCCCCAGCAGCGCCCGGAGCACACCGCCCTCCTGGGGGGTGAAGTCGGTAAAGCCCCACACCCATACCTCCATGCCCGCCGCCCAGCGGGAGTCCTCCAGCCGCTGGGCCAGCTTGTCCAGCTTATCCCGGGGATCGGCGGCGGTGCGGGCGGTCAGGGCCTCATAGGCGCCGAAGATCAGCCCCAGGTCCCGCAGCTTTCCTCCCTCCGCGCCGCCCAGCTCCTCGCCGGTCCGGCTCAGATCGCCGGGGGACACCTGGTAGCTCTTGCACTCGTCCACCGTGGCGATCAGGCCGGAGAGAAAGGAAGGCTTGCGGGAGGGCGCCCGGTAGACCGTCAGGTGTTCGGCCACTGACCGGACCGCCGCATACATCAGAAGCATCCGGCCGCCGGCGTCCAGCGTCTCCTCCGCGCCGCCGCCCACTGCCTCGGCCACCCGCCGGGCCAGCCGGGAGAAGGAGAGCACCTCGCAGCGCAGACAGGCCGCCGGGCCCACCGCCCGGCACAAAGCCCGCTCGGTCTCATGGGAATACTGCTCCGGCGCGATCAGAATCTGGCGGCGGGGCGAGCGCGCCATGCGCGCCAGAATGGTTTCCAGTTGTCCGCCGCCCGCACGGGCAGTCAGCAGTTTCAGCATCGTCCTTCCCTCCGTTCACGCTTCCGGTCCGCGCGGGTCCTCCACCGCCTCGATGCGGGTCCGGGCCGCCGCGAAATAGGCCGGGTCCGCCTCGCAGCCCCGAAAGTCCCGGCCCAGCTCCGCCGCGGCCACGCCGGTGGTGCCGGTCCCCATGAAGGGGTCGAACACCATTCCGCCGGGCTGGGAGGCGATCTCCACCAGCCGGCGGATGAGCTTCAGCGGCTTTTGGGCCGGGTGCTTGGGGTTTTTCAGCCGCTCCTTGCCCATGCAGATGGGACATTCAAAAAAGTTGTGCATCTCGTTCTGCTTGGAGAAGTTCCAGACGTGGCCCCGGTTCCACATACAGGCGATCATCTCGCAGCTGTTGAGAAAGCCGTTTTTGAAGATCTTCGGCGTGGGGTTGGTCTTGTGCCAGATAAAAAACTGAAAGGTGTCGAACTGGCTGTCAAAGACCTGGTGCCATTTCCCCAGCATATTGTAGCTGGTAAAGATGAACAGGTTGCCCGTGGGGCTGAGGATGCGCTTGAAGTGGGGCAGCAGGGCCTCCGGCTCCACCGCCGCCTGGTCCCAGGCCCCGATGTCGTTGTTCAGCGCCGACCGGCCGGGCAGAGGGATGTTGCCCGTGGAATACTGGGCGATGTTATAGGGCGGGTCGGTGAGGATCAGCTCCACGCTCTCGTCCGGAATGGACGCGAAATAATCCTCGCAGCGCCCCTGATAAAGTTCCCGCATGGGATAGTCCGCTCCTTCGTCCGGGCGGAGCGGCCATCCGGCTCCGCTCGGTTCTTTCGTACATTTGTCCCATTATACCATGCCCCGCCTCGAAGCACAACCGACAAAAAACGGGTCCCCCGGAGGGGACCCGCTCCAACCTATACTTAGGATTCCGGCGCATTTGTTTCCAGTCTTGTTTCCTCCTCCGCCAGGGGGAAGGTGACCACGGCGGTGAACAGGTCGGCCACGGTCTCGATTCGGAAGGTGCCGCCGCAGGCCTCGGTGAAGGACTGGGCGATGGACAGCCCCAGCCCGCTTCCGCCGTCGGTGCGGCTCTTGTCCCCCCGGACGAACCGGGCGGTGAAATCCACGCCGGAGGGCAGCTCCTCCCGGGAGGTGTTGCGCAGGGAGGCCTCCGCCCTGCCGTTTTGGGTGGTCAGATCCAGATAGACCCGGGAGCCGGGCAAAGCATACTGCAGCGCGTTTTGCAGCAGGTTCTGGAACACCCGGTACAGCCGGTTGCCGTCGGCCACGATGGGCACCGCCTCCTCGGGCAGCTTTACCCGGAAGGTCAGTCCGCTGGCTGTGATGGCCTCGTTCATATCGGCCAGGGTCTGGCGCAGCAGCTTGGCCAGGTCCAGCCGCTCCGGCTTTACGGGCAGCTGGTCGGCCGCCGCCTTGCTCACGTCGAACACGTCCTGCACCATCTCGGACAGGCGGCGGGCCTTTTCATCCAGGATGCGGATATAGTCCCGCACATGGTCGGGCAGGTCCTCCTCCTGGCGCAGCAGGTCCGCGTAGCTGAGGATGGAGGTCAGCGGCGTTTTCAGGTCATGGGACACGTTGGAGATCAGCTCCACCTTCATGCGCTCGCTGCGGGTCTGCTCGGCCAGAGCCTGCTTCATGCCCGCCTGGATGTCGTTGAGCTGCCCGGCGGTCTCCCGCAGGTCGGAATCCTCGGGCAGGTCCAGGGTATGGGTCAGGTCCCCGGCGCGGACGGCCTCCACCTGAGCGGTCAGCCGCCCCACGTCGCGCACCGCCCGGCTGTTGCGCCAGAGGGTCAGCCAGACCCCCAGTATCGCGGCCACGGCGGCCGCTGCGGTCAGAACCAGGAAGGTCACATAAGGATTTCCCCCCAGTCCCCACAGCCCCAGGAGCAGTGCCAGCAGCATGGCCAGCGCCGGCAGGCAGACAAGCACGGCCGCCATCCGGTTCCAGCGGTTGATTCGCTTCTGGATGGGATGGTTCTGCTCCCGCACCGTCACCGCTTTCAGCAGGCTGCCCCGCGCCGCCTTGGGGGTATAGCGGTGGTCGTTGACGATCAGATAGACCACCCAGAACGTGGTCACCAGGGCCGCCGGGCTGGACAGGAATGAGCCCAGGACCGTCCCCGCCAGCAGCGCGGACCAGCGGTTCCAGCTGCCAAACCAGCCGTTGGCCAGATACCAGCTCATCGAGCTCTCCAAATTGGCCATCATCAGCCACAGGACGCACCCACATACCGCCAGCACGCGGAACTCGGTCCACACATGGGCGGTGAGCCTGGCCACGGCCTGGTCGGCCTCGGCCTTGGACTTGCGCAGGAGCAGATAAACCACCAGCAGCGCCAGCCCCACGCCGAATTGAATGGCCTGGCCGCGGTAAAAGGCCTGGCTGTTTTGTATGCTCCGGTACAGACTGTAAAAATTATGGTAGGAGTAGGATTCCCCATTACTGTTCATCCGGAGATAACGCAGCGGTTCCTCACGAATGGCCATATAGACGGTTACGCCCGACACATCCTCCCCAACCGTGAAATTCTCATAGCCCGGGACGGGCCACTGGGTGTCGTCTGTGTAGAGCCCATCTCCGTAGACATCCACAGCCTCCCCGTCTTTGGTGATGGAAACCATACCATCCTCAAAGGTCAGCAGAAAATTGTATCCCTCCGGCAGGTCCCAGCTGATGTGTTCATCTGGAGGAAGATTGCTGTAATAGGTGCCGTTTTTCACTCCCCGGACCCGGTAGAGAAGATTCTGATCCGTCTGGTAATCCACATTTCCGGAGGGATTCGAGCCAGAATCTGACAAGTCGGCGCTGTCCTGGGGTGCCACCGTGACGGTCGCCGTCGCTTCTTCTTCAATCGGCATGGCCCCCGTAGAGCCTCCTATGGAGTCCTGTATATACCAAGTGTCAACGTACCCGGACACTATATAGGACGTCTCGAAATCGGTGCCCCACCAATCCAGATCACTGCCGGTCGCCATAGCCAGGAAATCCCGCAGCTGCCAGGCCACCTCTTGGCGAAAGGCGGGTGTCTCCTGCCAGTCGCCTTTCCACCACTGATCCACATCCTCCTGCCGGGCCAGCCGCCCCACGGTCTGGACCAGCGCGCCCAGCATCAAACTGAGCGCCAGAACGAACGCCAGGAAGCCCGCCGCGGCCCGAAACGCCCGGCTGGGCCGGCTGCCGATCCAGATCAGGCGCACCGGAGATTCCTTCTCCCCCTCCTGTTCCTGCTGTACCTGCTCCACGGTGGCCAGGATGTCCTCCAGAACATCCTGTACACCGCCGTCAGCTGTGTTGTTCCATTTTGTAGCCAATGCCCCACACCACCTTGATATAGTCTGGCTCCTTGGGATTGAGTTCCACCTTTTCCCGAATGCGCCGTATGTGCACCATGACCGTGTTTTCGCAGGCGTAGGCCTCCTCGTTCCACACCCGGCGGTAGATCTCCTCCGCCGGGAACACCCGGCCGGGGTGGCGCATGAGCAGCTCCACGATCTTGGTCTCCGTGGCGGTCAGGCGCACCGGTTCTCCGTCCGCCCGCAGCTCCCGCTTCTCCGTGTCGTAGGTCAGCCGCCCGATGGTCAGCAGCGTTCCGCTCCGCTCCGCGTGCACGTCCCCCAGCATGGTGTACCGCCGCAGCTGGCTCTTCACCCGGGCCACCAGCTCCTGGGGATTGAAGGGCTTGGTCACATAGTCGTCCGCCCCCATGGACAGGCCCAAAATCTTGTCCGTGTCCTCGCTCTTGGCGGAGAGCACGATGATGGGCAGGTTGCGCCGCTCGCGAATCTTCATTACCGCGGAAAGCCCGTCCAGCTTGGGCATCATCACGTCGATGAGAATGAGCCGCACCGACGGGTCCACCGCGTGCTCCAGGGCCTCCATGCCGTTGTAGGCACGCAGCACCCGGTAGCCCTCCTTCTCCAGCACGATGGCGATGGCCTTTACGATCTCCGGGTCGTCATCCACGACCAAAACACATTCGTTCATCCCGATCCCTCCTGAGCCGCTTTGAGTATAGCGCAGCTTTCTTACAAAATACTCGAGGTGTTTCTTACGACTTTCTTACAGCTTCGTCTCCGCCCCCCATTTTACCACAAAAAGAAGCCGGCCGCAGCTGCGGCCGGCTTCTTCGCATCCAAATCAGGACGGATTGATGGTGTAGTTGGGGGCTTCCTTGGTGATATAGATGTCGTGGGGGTGGGACTCGCGCAGGCCGGCGGCGGTGATCTGGACGAACTGGCTCTTGGTGCGCAGCTCGTCGATGTTGTGGCAGCCGCAGTAGCCCATGCCGGCCCGCAGGCCGCCCATCATCTGGTAGATGGTGTCGCCGGTCGAGCCCTTGTAGGGCACGCGGCCCTCCACGCCCTCGGGCACCAGCTTCTTGTTGCCCTCCTGGAAGTAACGGTCCTTGGAGCCCTTGGCCATGGCGCCCAGGGAGCCCATGCCGCGGTAGACCTTGAACTGACGGCCCTGGTAGACCTCGGTGTCGCCGGGGGACTCTTCACAGCCGGCCAGCAGGGAGCCCAGCATGACCACATTGGCACCGGCGGCGATGGCCTTGGCGATGTCGCCGGAATACTTGATGCCGCCGTCGGCGATGATGGGCACGCCGTACTCCGCCGCCACCCGGGCCGCGTCGAACACGGCGGTGATCTGGGGCACGCCGATTCCGGCCACCACGCGGGTGGTGCAGATGGAGCCGGGGCCGATGCCGATCTTCACGCAGTCGGCGCCCGCCTCGATGAGGGCGCGGGTGCCCTCGGCGGTGGCCACGTTGCCGGCCACCAGCTGCACGTCGGGATACAGGGACTTGATGCGCTTGACGCAGTTCAGAATGTTTTGGGAGTGGCCGTGGGCGGAGTCCAGGCAGAGCACGTCGGCCCCCGCCTCCACCAGGGCGGCCACGCGGTCCAGCACGTCGGCGGTCACACCGATGGCCGCGCCCACCAGCAGGCGGCCCTTCTCGTCCCGGGCGGAGTTGGGATAGACCTCGGCCTTCTCGATGTCCTTGATGGTGATGAGGCCCTTGAGGCGGAACTCCTTGTCCACGATGGGCAGCTTCTCGATCTTATGCTTGCGCAGGATCTCCTTGGCCTCGGCCAGGGTGGTGCCCTCGGGCGCGGTGACCAGGTTTTCCTTGGTCATGACGTTGTCGATGAGCTGGTTCATGTCCGTCTCGAACTTCATGTCCCGGTTGGTGATAATGCCGATCAGCTTGCCGTTGTCGCAGATGGGCACGCCGGAGATGCGGTACTTGGCCATGAGCTCATCGGCCTCCGCCAGGGTGTGGCCGGGGCCCAGCCAGAACGGATTGGTGATGACGCCGTTTTCCGAACGCTTGACCATGTCCACCTGCTCCGCCTGGGCGCCGATGGACATATTCTTGTGGATGATGCCGATGCCTCCCTCGCGGGCCAGGGCGATGGCCATGCGGTACTCGGTCACGGTGTCCATGGCCGCGCTCATCACGGGGATGTTGAGCCGAATCTTGCGGGTGAGCTGGGTGTGCAGGTCGATGTCCGCCGGGAGCACGTCGCTCTCTGCCGGAATCAGCAGCACGTCGTCAAAGGTCAGGCCCTGCTTGAGGAACTTCTGGCTTGCGTCAAATGGAACCATAGTCGCGTCTCCTTTTCTGTATATCCTGTTCGATTTTTCCTATTTTACGCTTTTTCCCGGGAGGCTGTCAAGGTAATTGAACGGTGATGTCATTTTTCGGCACTTTTGCCCACGCGAACCCCTCGATCAGGTCCGCCGCTGGCACTTTTTCCGGCCGGTCCAGCAGGCCGGCCCACCAGCCCAGGATTCCGGTCAGCTCCTCGGGCGCATAGCGCCGGCGCAGGGCCTCCATGTCCAGGTCGTGGTCCCGCTTGGCCAGCCGCCGGCCGTCGGGCGCCAGCAGCAGTGGGACATGGTAAAACCGGGGCGGCTCATAGCCCAACTCCCGGTGGAGCCACGCCTGCCGGGGCGCCGAGCACAGCAGGTCCCGCCCCCGGACCACATGGTTGACGCCCATTTCCGCATCGTCCACCACCACTGCCAGCTGGTAGGCGTACACTCCATCGGAGCGGCGCACGATGAAATCGCCGCAGTCCCGGGCCAGGTTCTCCGTGTAGGGACCGCAGTTGCCGTCGTCCACCATTACCGCCTGGTCGGGACAGCGTACCCGCCAGGCCGGCCGGCGGCCCTGGGCCTCCAGCGCCGCCCGGTCCGCCGCCGTCAGGTCCCGGCACCGGCCCGAATAGACCACCGCGCCGTCGTCCCGGTGGGGGGCGGAGGCGGCCATGCGCTCGGAGCGGGTGCAGTAGCAGGGATAGAGCAGGCCCTTGTCCTCCAGCTTCCGGAACGCCGCCTCATACCGGTCGGTCCGCCTGCTCTGCCGCCAGGGGTCCTCCAGGCCGCCCTCATCCCAGTCCAGGCCCAGCCAGCGCAGATCGTCCATCAGCTGCCGGGCAAAGGCCGCGCTGGTACGCTGGGTATCCAGATCCTCGATGCGCAGCATCAGTGTCCCGCCCTGGCTGCGCACGTCCAGCCAGGCCAGCAGGGCGGCGAACAGATTGCCCAGGTGCATCCGGCCGCTGGGCGTGGGCGCGAACCTTCCCCGCACCATAGACATCGGCTCCTTTCGCGGTCAGCGTTCGTTCTGCTTCTATCATACCACGCTTTCCTCTGTGCGTCACGCCCAATCTCACTGCCCGCCGCCGGGCAATCAGCCCAATTTGGTGGTTCTTTCCCCGTATTTCTTGTGTTTTCTGTCCAAATATGCTATATTGATACCACTGATTCGGCAACTTTGGAATACTGGGAGGTTTTTCACATGGAGGTCCGCTATCCCCACATTTTCAGCCCCATCAAAATCGGCAATACGGTGTTCAAAAACCGCATCTGGTCCGCCCCCGCCGGCGTTCATCTGCTCTACGGCCGGGAGCACTACCCCTCCGACGCGGCTCTGGCCTACTACGCCAAAAAGGCCGCCGGCGGCGCGGCCGTCATCACCTATTCTGCCCAGAATATGGACTTTGAGATGCCCTATGATCCCGTCCACGCCTGCGAGAACATTCTGGAGCCTGAGACCCACCGCTTTTACAGCCGCTTCACCGAGGCCATCCACGCCCAGGACGCCAAGGCGTCCCTGGAGCTGCTGGCTTTCCAGTATCACCATGTGAAGGAGAACGGGGAGCGGGTGCTTCTGTCGGTCAACGGCGGCTACAACGAGATGATGGAGTGCGAGACCGAGGCCTTCACCCGGGCGGATTTCGAGCGAATCGCCCAGACCTACGCCGACACCGCCCAGGCCGCCCTGGACTGCGGCTTCGACATGTTGCTTATCCACGGCGGACATGGCCTGTGCCTGTCCCAGTTCTACTCCAAGCTCATGAACCACCGCACGGACGAGTTCGGTCCGGACACTCTGGAAAACCGCATGCGCTTTGCCGACCTGATTCTCGACGCCATCCGGGCCCGGGTGGGCAGCCGGCTGCTCATCGAGTACCGCATCTCCGGCGAGGAGGACCCGGCGCACTCCGGCGGCTATACCATTGATGACTGCATTGAGATGGTCAAGCACCTCCAGGACCGCATCGACATCGCCCACATCTCCACCGGCGCCTTCTACAACGGCACCGAGAACATCACCCATCCCACGGAATTCCTGCCCCACGGCTGCAACGCCAAATACGCCGCCGCGGTCAAGGCCTGTCCGGACATCCACATCCCGGTGCTGACCCTGGGCTCCTTCCAGGAGCCGGAGCTGGTGGAGGAGACCCTGGCCAGCGGTCAGGCCGACCTGGTGGCCATGGCCCGGGGCCTGATCGCCGACGCCGACCGGGTGAACAAGTGGCGCCGGGGCGCGGAGGATGAGGCCATCCCCTGCATCCGCTGCTTTCACTGCCTGGACTACGAGCGCGCGCCCACCTTTGCCTGTTCCGTCAATCCCACGGTAGGCCGGGAGCTGGCCCACGTGCTGGCCCCCTTCCCCGCCGCCACCGAGCCCAAGTATGTCGTGGTAGTCGGCGGCGGCCCCGGCGGCATGCAGGCCGCCCTGACCGCCGCCCGTCGCGGCCACAGGGTCACGCTGCTGGAGCAGGCGGACCATTTGGGCGGAAAGCTGGTCTTCTCCCGTCAGGTGCCCTTTAAGCACGATTTGTGCCGCTTCCTGGACTGGCAGATTCGGATGCTGGAAAAGGCGGGCGTGGAGGTGCGTCTGGGCTTCCGGGCCACGCCGGAAGCGGTGGCTGCCCTGTGCCCCGACGCCGTGATTGCCGCCGTGGGCGCGGATGCCTTCCGCCTGCCGGTGCCCGGCGTGGACGGCGCGAACGTCATCACTGCGGAGGAGGCCTATCACAAGGTCCAGACCGGCGAAGGGCTGGGCGGGACCATCGCAGTGCTGGGCGGTGGTCTGGTGGGCTGCGAGACCGGCCTGTTCCTGGCCACGGAGGCCGGCAAGAAGGTCACCATCGTGGAGATGATGGATGAGGTGGCGGTGGACGAGATGTATCTCACCCGGGACGCTCTGCTGGACCGTCTGGCGGAGCATACCACTGTCATTACCGGTGCCAGATGCACCGAAATCACCGCCAATGGCCTGACCTACGCCGACAAAGAGGGCACGGAGCACACCCTGACCTGCGACACCGTAGTCCTCTCCGCCGGGATGCGGCCCCGCCAGGACCTGGCAGAATCTTTCCGCGCCTGCGCCCCCTTCTTCGTCTGCGTGGGCGACTGTGTGCGCGCTACCAATGTGCGCAACGCCACCCGCACCGGCTACGACGCCGCCATGCGGATCTGATCTGTTTTCCTGCGAGAATCACAGCGGCCCGCCTGGGAAATCCCAGGCGGGCCGCTTCGCTTCCGGGCCAGACCTTCCTGGTCCGGCACTACTTTATGCTCAGAATGACAGCGGTATAGTTGTCCTGTTCGGCGAGCGCCTTGCGCTGTATGGCGGCTCGCAGCGCCCCGGCCGCGCTCTGAGGCTCCAGAGCCAGGCAGTCCGCCATCTCCTGCTGGGAGAGCGCCCGGTACACCCCGTCACTGACCAGCAGGAGCCGATCTCCCCGGACCAATGGGACCGGCTCCGGGTTCCAATCCACCTTCCGCGGAAACCCTCTGCCAATGTAGCTGGTCAGGCTTTCACGCCGGGGGTCCCGATCCGCCTCGGCCAGCTCCAATTCTCCCTGTAAGGCCATCAGCGTCAGGTCGTGGGAAAAATCGTGGTCGCGGCTCAGCTGAATCAGCCCGCCGCCCCTCCAGAGATAAATTCGGCTGTCTCCTACGCTGATCCAGGAGAGCGCCCCGGATTTGATCAGGCAGGCCGCCAGGGTGGAGCCGCTCTGCGCCGTGCTCTCTTTCCGCAGCTCCTCCACCCGGTCCACTGCCTGCCGGAGCAGCAGCTGGAGCTGCCGGACAGGCGGCAGCTCCTCCGTCGGCGCGTAGGCGTCCCGCAGAGTGTCGGTCAACGCGGCGCTCACCTGCCCGCTGTTGACCAGCCCTCCCATTCCATCCGCCACCGCCGCCAGAACGCCGCACTCCGGCGCCTCCTGTCCCGCGATACAAAAGGCGTCCTGCTGGCTGTCTCTGGCACCCAGCTCGTGAACGTATGCCGTCCCGATCTGACTTCCCGGCCGTTTTCCTGTGCGAATCTTCCACATGTTTTTTCTCCTCCGCTGTTGATACAGCAATGCGGCGAGACCGCACGCCAGCGCCGCGGCCAGCAGGCAGCCAAATAACGGCAGCGGACCGATCTCCCGCTCCACCGGCTGGGACGGCGTGGTCAGCAGCGTCTCCTGCATGGTCTGTTCTTCCCCGCCTTCTGTTCCGCTTTGTTCCCCCGGACGCGTCTGCTCCGGGTTGACCGGCGGCGGCGCCTCCTCCTGAGCGTCCCCGTTCTGACCGGACGGTGTCTGGCGTTCCTCTTCGCCCCCCTGCTGCGGCTCGCTCCCCGGCTGGAGCGGCCCATTGCCCGACTGGGCCGGCGTCTCTGCCGGAGGCAGGGCCGTTTCCCCGGATTCCTCCCTTTGCCCGGCTGCCGCCGCGGCAAACCAGTATGCGCTTAATTCTGTCATGACGCCTCCCTCCTTCGGACATCCTTGGCGGCCTGTCTCACCCCGCCTGTTTCCATCCTAGCACAGGACAGGCCCGCTCCGGTTCAGCTGGTTTCCCCATCCTGCTCCGGGAACATCGCGGCGATGACCGACTCCATGCGTTCCCCCATGGCCTCGTCCTGCCTTCCCCCGCTGTTGAGCGAGTACAGCACCAGCCAGTCATACACATTCCGGGGATCCAGCGTGGGCATTCCGCAGTCCTGAAGCATCAGGTTGACCCGCCACCAGTGCTCCTCGAACAGCTCTTCCGGGGATAAGTAGGTCTCGTCCAGTTCATCATAGGCATCGTCCACCACATTTTCGGTGATGATATACAGCAGCAGAAGCAGCTTGCGCGGGACATCCTCCCGGTGGGCACAGATATTTTTCAGCTTGGTGGCGTTGGGCCAGCCCTGCTTCAGCATCCGCTGGACCACGGAATACTCCCGGCGCCGGCTTCCGGAGGGCATATGCAGGGTAAGGTAGGTCTGGGCCGCCTTTTCGATGGAATAGCGTTCCTCGCCCTCACCGGGGGAGACCAGCGCCTGAAAATAACGGTCAAAATAATCCCAGGCCCGCTGGTGCAGGGTGCCAAAGGAATCCAGATATTCCTCATACAGGCGGGCGAATTCCGCATCGTCCCGCACGTCCGCAAACACGGAGACGATCTGTTTGGTGTCCTGAAGTCGGGCGCCCCGGCTGCCGCCGTGGCCGGCCCGCTCCGGGTCGGGCAGAGAGGCATAGAGCGCCGCCGCCTGCTCGTAGGTCAGCTTCCGCCGCAGGCAGTAGGCGTAGGTCAGCTCCCGGCCGTTGCGGTAGTGGATTCCATAGTCGGTACACATGCCCAGCAGGCCGGAGGTCTGAAGCTCATCCAGACCGAGGGCAAAGGCGATTCGGAACAGGTCCTCCCGGTTGGTAGGGGCATTTTTCCCCTGCTCCCAGTTCCGCACCCGCCGGGCCACAGACTTTGGCTCGTCGCCCGGCTGGGCCACGGCCCGCGTCACCCGGTCCCGCAGGTCTCCGGCGGGGTAAAACCGCCGGAGCATTTCCCAGAAGCCCCGGATGCGAATCGCCCCGTTCAGATAGCGCGCCGCCATAGCCGGCGTCATGTCCGCGGCAGAGAGGTGGTTGACCTCCAGGCCGGACTGCTGCGTCAATTCGATGCGCATTGGAATTCCCCCGTTTCTGAGAAAGGATTGCACCCGGCGTAAAAAAGCTCTATACTCAAATCAGACGCCGCAGGGCTGGGAAAAGCCGCTTCTCTCCCGTCCATATGCGGCAGTTCAGAGGGAAGCGGCTTACACAGAACCAGAAACAGATTCATGAGGAGGAACGCACTATGTTTCCAAAAACAGCTCCTCCGCAGGGGGCTCGCCGGCTCTCCGACCTCCTACGGGAGCAATCCAGTCTCCCGCTGTGGCAGGCCGGGCCCATTTTAGCCCAGCTGACCGCTCACGCGGAGACATCCCCCTGCCCGGTCGCCCCGGAAGATCTCCTGCTGGAGCCGGACGGTCAGCTTATCCTCCTATCGGGGCGCGGCACGCAAGCGCCGGAAACGCGCGATCAGCCGCCGGAAGCCCTGTTGTCCGCTGAAAACCAGCAACAGCCGGCGGCCCAGGTGTACCGCCTGTGCGCGCTGTTCTGTCATCTGCTCACCGGGGCGCCGCCCGAGACGGGTGAATCCCTCTCCCGGCGGCGGGCCCGTTTTCGAATGCCGGCCCGCACCCTCTCCTTATCCGATGAAGCGGGCGCCCTGCTGTTCCGGCTGCTGGACCGGGGCCTGCGCCTGGAGCCCACCCGCCGCTTTCCAACGCCCGGAGCGCTACTGGAGGCGCTGGATGCCCTGGCCGCGCAGCTGGACGGGGAAGCCCGCCGCGTTCTGCGCATTGAGGGAACCGCCGGTGTCTTTGCGGGGATACCGCTCGCCCCGCGGTTCCCCGCTGTTTTGGGCCGCCAGCCGGAGGCGTGTCAGATTCTCTTCCCACCGGATACGCCGGGGGTCAGCCGCCAGCACTGCAAGCTGGAACTGCGCTGGGGGAGCCTGCTGGTCACCGATCTGAATGCCAGCTACAGGACCTTCCTGTCGGAGACGAGGCTTGTTCCCTGGTGCCCAGCGGAATGGCGGCCAGGGCAGATCCTGTGTCTGGGGTCAGACCGGCAGGCCTTCCGGATGCTGCACAAGGAAGGCCCCCGGTCCGGCCAGATTTCCTCCTCGTTTTGACCTGTCCTGCGGATCACAGCACCTCCTGGGTCCCTCCGGTGACGGTGCAGCCGTCGGGGAACGCCTCCCAGTCATAGACGCAGCTGGCGGGCAGCGTAATGCTCGTCAGGCTGGTACAGCCGGCAAAGGCATCCTCGCCGATGGTGCAGCCCTCTCCAACCGTGACGCTGCTGAGCGCCGTGGTATTTTGGAACGCCGCCTCCCCGACCTCGCAATTTGCCCCGAGGGAAACGCTGGTCAAGCTGGCGCAGCCGGAAAAGGCTCCGGCATTGATGCGCGCGTTTCCTCCGATCGTTGCACGCTTGAGATTGGAGCACCCGCTGAACCCATAAATGTAATACACGCCCTGTCCGCTCGTCTGAATTGTGATGCTCTCCAGCGAGCTGTTGCTGCCAAAGCTGGAGAGCCATTTCACTGGATACCCGTTGATCTCAGCCGGAACCGTGACGGAACTCTCCGAGCCGGTATAGGTCACAACGAGGGCCAGGCCGTCCACTCCTCCGTGATAGGAATATTCACAGCTGAAATTCCCATATGTAAAGGTATCGCCAATCTCCGGCTCCGCGGCGCTGACGGAAGGGGACGGGCTGGGACTTGCCGGTGCGGGGTCCCCGGAGGGCGAGGGGCTGGGACTCGCCGGTGCGGGGTTCCCGGAAGGCGAAGGGCTGGGACTCGCCGGCGCGGTGCTTTCCGAGGGCGAGGGGCTGGGACTCGCCGGTACGGGGCTCTCCGAGGGTGAAGGGCTGGGGCTCGCCGGCGTGGGGTCCGTGGTCTCCTCTGTTCCCTCGGACTCTGCCCCCTCTATACCGGTCAGCTTGGTTGGTCCCTCCGTCTCCTGATCCGGCGTGGGCTCCGGCGAATCCGTAGGCTCCGGCGTATTTGTGATCCGGCCGTCCGCCTGCTGAGTCCCGTTGCCCGTATGAAGGGCGGAATCATCGGACCAGTTCCCGCCGACGGCCAGGGCCACGCCCAAAATGACCACCAAGCAGGCCGCGGCGCCCGCGCCGATCTTGATCTGCCTGGACAGGCCCTTCCACCACGCGGCCGGCGATCCGCGTGTTTTCCGCGGCTCCGGTTCTGGCTCGGGTCCGGAATCGTCCGCCTGCTCCTCCCGGATGTATTCGGTGCCGCCGCGCTCCTGCCTGCCGTCCTCCGCGGCCGTCTCGTCCTCCCGGACAAATTCGGTCTCTCCGATGGGCGCGCCATTCTCTGTTCCGCCGGCCGTTTCGGTTTCCTCCGTCCGGCCGGTATCCTCCTCCGGCGGGACCCACGGGTAGCCCTCCATGGTCTGACCGTACAGCGCGGCATACAGATTCGCAGCGCTCTGCCAGCGATTTTTCGCCCGTACCGCCAGCCCCTTCAGCAGGGCGGTCTCCTGGCCTGGGGAGAGCATCGCGCCCAGCCGGGTCGGCGGGACCAGCGGGTCCTCCTCGCTGTCGTCCCGCTCCATGGCGCTGGGCGGGACCCGGCCCGTGAGGCAGTAATACATCGTGGCGCACAGGGCGTACACATCTGTCCAAGGGCCCTGGCCATGCCCGGAATACTGCTCCTTCGGCGCAAACCCGTGCTTCAGCATCGTCGTCATGGTGTGCCCGCCCTCGATGTCCCGGGCACAGCCGAAGTCCATCAGCTTGACCTTGCCGCTTTTCAGGACCATCAGATTATCCGGACTGATGTCCCGGTGGATGATTCCCGCCGCGTGCATGGCCTCCATGCCCCGCAGCACCGGCTCCAGCATCTCCAGCAGCCCCTTGGCCGGAATCCGGCCCTGTTGGGCCGTCAGTTCCTTCAGCGTACTGCCCTCCAGGAACTCCATCACGATGTAGGCCGTATTGTTCTCCGGGAAATAGTCCAGCACCTGCACGATTTCCGGGATCTTATCCAGCCTGGCCATGGTGCGGGCCTCCTGAAGGAACTGATCCCGTCCCTTCTCATACAGATTCTGATTGGCCTGGGTGTAGCAGGTGACGTTCAGCGTCACGGAGGTCTCACGCTTGACGAAGGTGGTGGGGAAATATTCCTTGATGGCCACCCGCCGCTCCAGATTGGTGTCCATCCCCAGGTATGTGATTCCAAAGCCGCCCTCTCCCAGAGCGCGGCCCACCGCATACCGCCCGTGGAGCAGGCGCCCCGGCGGGAAATGGTGGCTGGACGGCTGGTACGCACTGGGTCGTTTCCCGCAGCCGGGGCAGGGCCCCTCAGGAGGCGCGGGATGCATACAATAGGGACAATAGGCTTCCATTTCATTCACCTCTCTCATGCCGGGCAGCGGCGCGGGGCCGCCCCGGTGTTTTCTCTATGGCAAGCATATCACGGCGGGCCCCGGCCCGGTCCGGCTGATTTCCCCTATGGTACGCCGGAGTCCGTCCGGGCCGCCTCATTCAGCTGCTGCTCCAGATTGGTCTGGCCCGCCTCTTTGGGCCGTCCGCCGATCACGGTACATGCACTTGGAAAGGCCGCCGGATCATAGGGGATGCTGTCCGGCAGATAAACCGTCTCAAGACCGCTGTCCGTCAGAGCCGCAGGTTCGATGCCGACCACCGGAATATCCAGGACTTTTTCCGGGATGGTCACCTCCGTGCCGCTCCCGGTATAACCGATCACCCATACCCCCGGCACGTCGATTGCATTGGTACGGTAAGTCAGGTCCCCATCCGAGAATGTACCTATTATCTGGAGCTTCTCCCATTGTTCCTCCTGGGGCGTCGGCGGTTCCGGCCGGTGGGTCCAGGCCACCGCGCCACTCACGATTGCAAGGATCAGAATCGGAGCGAGGTAATGGGCGATGGAGCGTTTTTTCTCGTCTCTGGGCTTCCACAGCCAGGTCCAGAACCGGGTCCATCCGTTCTGTCCCCGCTTTGGCTTTGGCTCCGGCCCTGCTCCGCCTTTCTTATGCCGTTTTCCGTTCCGCTCCCACTCGGCCCGGTCCGGCGGTCCTTCCAGCGCGCCGGACAGTTCCTCCATGCTCCTCCAGCGCTCCTCCGGGGAAAGTGCCAGGCCTTTTCGAAGGACCGCCTGCTGGCGGTAGGTCAATTTAATCCCCAGCTCAGACGGAAGGACCAGCGGGTCCGCCGCCCCCGTCCTCAGAGCCCTCTCCCGTTCCAACGCATTGGGCGGCGCATTCCCGGTCAGGCAGGTGTAAGCGATGGCGCACAGGCTGTACCCGTCGCTCCAGGGACCCTTTTCTCCCAAATCTCTCTTGTCGAATTCCAGGGGCCGATAGGGCGAAGGAGGTCCGGGCGGGACGTCATCCGCCGGAACGATTTTGCTCAGCTCCTCTTCCACCTTCCTGGCAAACAGTCCGGCCAGCTGTACGCGGCCATCTTCCCGCCAGAGCAGCTGTTCGGGCACGATTTCCTCCAAAATCGTGCCGCCAGCGTGAATCGCCGCCGCACCGCGGGCCGCCGTCCGGAGCGCTGAAAACACCTGCTCTGCGTCGATCTGCTCCTGTTGGGCTGCGCGCTCCGCTGCGCTGCGCCCGTCCGGCAGTTCTTCCACCACATAGGCGGTATGGTGGGCCAAAAAAGCGTCCTGCACCGGAACCAGCTGAGGTATGCCCTGCAGCTTCAGGAAAACCTTCGCCCATTGCAAAAAACACTCCAGTCCCGTCTGGTACGCCTGCTCCCCCTGGGTGGAAGTCATCCTCACTTCCAGCGAGCGGGACACGTCCCTTCTGGCCATCAGGGATGGAAAATATTCCCATATCGTCACCCGTCTCATCCGGCCGCCGTCCCAGGCCAAATAGTTGCGAAGCGTTCTGCTCTCCCACTGTGGACATTCAATCTGGTAGCTCGTGCCCAGACGGGTGCCGGCGGGAAGCAGATCGGCGCGGCCGCTGTCCCGTGCGGGTTCTTTTAACGGATTCATGGTTTGCCAGCGCTTCTCCGGGTCCAGCTCCAATCCCTTTAGCAGCATACGTTCTTTCCAATTGGAGTGCTCCGCTCCCAGCCGCCTTCCCGCAACCTCTCCCAGCAGAAGCGGATCACGCCTGCCATCCGCCAGCGCGTTCAAACGCACCTGACCGGAGGGCGGCTCCCGGCCCGTCAGACAGAAACAGATAGAGGCGCACAGGCCGTACACGTCGCAGCGCGGCCGGTCCCAAAACTCCCGTGCCAGCTCCGGAGGTGCATAAGGCGAAGCCGCCAGCGCGCCCGGAGCGTCAGGAGGTTCTTCCTGCAGCCGGTCCTTATATCCCGCGTCGAAGCGAATCAGCTTGACTCTCCCGTCGGACAGGCGCAGAAGATTCTCCGGCCGTATGTCCCAGTGAAATACGCCTGCCGCGTGGCAGTCGGCCAGTCCGGCAGCCAGAAGATGCAGCAGCGCGAACGCCTCGCCGGGGGGAAGCGGTCCCTTTGCCTCCACTTCCTCCCGCAGGGTGCGGCCCTGACAGGCCTCCATTACCACATAGGCGGTCCGATTGGTTTCAAACACATCCAGCACCCAGACCGCCGGTATGCCGGTCCCCAGCCGGGCCAGCTTCTCTGCCTGCTTCAGAAAGGCAGGCAATCCGCGCAAAAAGCTGTTGGCGCCGCCAAAGCTTTGTACGCTTTCCGTTCCCTCCTCTCGCCGCACGGACGCGCGGGGGAAAAATTCCTGAAGGGTCACCCGGCGCTCCAGCTGCGTATCCATCGCTGCATACCAGTTGCTCCGCCAATCAAAGCCCAGGATCTTTTCCAGCCGGTAACGGCCCTGAAGGACCGTGCCCAGGGGCAGAAATCCCGCCGTGGATGTATTGCCCGTGCCAGGCGCGTCCATCGAAGCTCACTCCTTTACGCCCGCGTTCAGACTGCGGAATCCTTGCGTTCCAGCCGGAATTTCTGCTTTTGAGAACCCAGGGCGAAGGTGTCTCCCACCTTGAGCTCCACCGGCTGGTTGGGTTGGAGGCGGGTCCCGTCGTTCAGGAAGGTGCCGAAGGAGGAGCCCAGGTCGGTAAGCGCAGCTCCGCCGCCGGTCAGGCGCACCACGCAGTGCGTTCCGCTGACGCCGGTGGTGTCGGCCGGGAAAACCAGGTCGTTTTTCTCCGGAAGGCGCCCCAGGCGCACCGCTCCGTTCACGGCAAAGCGGCGGCCGGCAAAACAGCCCTCTATGCCCACCAGCCGCAGCTCCGGGAACGCGTCCGCCGGCATGGTCCTGCCGATGGGGTCCACCGGCGCTGTTTTGGGGAAGCCATCCTCCGCCGGTCCGGTTTTGGGGTACTCCCGGCCCGGACGGGCGCTTGCCTGCGCTGTGTGGGACCGCCCGGCCGCTGTGGGTGCGGTCTTTTTGCCGCGGCGCAGAATCAGGAACGCCGCCACGGCGGCCACCGCCACCACCGCCACGCAGATCAGGATGGTGGGCAGCAGGCCGGAGCCCCCCTCCCGGTCGGTGATCAGGGTATAGGAGAAATCGTGCAGCGTGCCGATCTCGATCAGGTCGTTCAGGCGGCTGATTACATAGTCGATCTGGACCGCCATATAGATCGAACCGTCAATCGCCCCCTCCGAGCTGGCCATACCATAAGTATTCAGTCCGATCACATATCCATCCGCCGTGACCATGGGGCCGCCGGAATTTCCGCTGTTGATGACCGCATCCGTCTGGATCACATCGGTATCCACATCTCCCAGGTTCATGTGCGTCAGCCGGGAAAGCACGCCTGTCGTGATGGTAACGTTGTCGATTGACGCTGTGTTGGAGCGTGTAATGTCATCGCTCAGGCCCGGAAATCCGATCACGTAGACGGTTTCGCCCGGTGTCGCCAGGGACGACGGCATCAGCGGCAGGGCAACGCGCTCCGTAATGACCCGCTCCGCCTGAAGAATGGCATAGTCCGGGTTCTGCTCCGGCTCATAGATGGCATGGCAGCGGACTGCGTGGTTCATGTCGATCTCCAGCCCGCCTTCCTCCGCCGCAGCGTTCCACTCATCGTCCAGCAGGATATAGAGCTCATCCGCGCCCTGGAAGTCGCTTCCCGCAGAGACATGGTGATTGGTCACAAAGACAGAAGAGGGCTCTCCCGCTTCGCCCACGGCAAACGCGCTTCCCATCCAAAATGTACCATTGTCGCGCACCGCCAAAATCCGCACCACGCCATTGCGTGCGGCGGAAGCCGCGTTCTCCGAAGCGGCAGCCTGGGCAGGCACGGCAAACAGGATACACAGCAGGAAGCTCAGCGCCAGTGACATGCAGCCGGCTCTTTTTTTCATCTTCATCATCTTCTCCTCCTGACCGGGACCGGGCGGTCCCGCTTACTGCAGTTCGATTTGGAACCCGATTTGGCGGGACCCCAGATAGAAGCGCATACCGTTTGTGACTTGGATACTTTCATCGGTCAGTTTGCGCCCGTCCTCCAGCAGGGTCCCGAAGGATGAGTGCAGATCGGTCAGCACCAGTGCGCCGTTCTGCCACCCAAGCGCGCAGTGCCGTCCGCTGACTCCGCCGGTATCCGGCGCGAAGGTGACGTCGCACTCCGGGCTGCGGCCAAAGGTCAGGCCCTGAAGCGGAACCTCCCGCGGCCCGCCCGGCGTTCCGGCCAGCGGTATCACGCGGCAGCGGGATATGGCGGGCTCGGTTTTGCCGTACTCCTGTGCGCCCACATATTCCGTCTTTCCCATGGTCTGGCCGGAATCCGTTTGAATCGGCTCCGCGCCCGGCACTGCGGCGGCCCGCTGCCTCCGGCTGCGCACCAGGGCGAATGCGACCAGTCCGGCGGCGGCCGCCACAGCGGCTACGATCAGCACCACCCGCAGCAGATTTGCCCGGCTCCGCTCCGCCTGCGCGCGGCGGAGCAGTTCCTCCATTCCGGTGTCCGCCTGAACGATTTCCAGGGAGGCCCCGCCGTTCCCCGGCTCCTCCTCCGGCGGCGTGGAGGGCGTATCAGGCTCCGGGTTATCGGGAGTGCTGGTGGGCGTGTCCGGCGTGTCCTCCGATCCGCCGTTTCCAAAGGTTCCGATTCCATCCGTCCCTGTCATGAGATAGCCCGCGGGAAAGACCTGATAATCCCCCACATAAAAACCAATGACCTCGTCCACAGCGCTCATGGCCGCGCCGATGGGCACAATATCGAGCTCACTCAGGGGATACTTCCCGTCCTGAAGGGTCAGGCAGGTGTATCCGTTCCGGGTCTCCAGCTCCGTCATCATCGCCGAGCGATAGAAAGAATAGTATGAATCATCCTCCCGCATGGTTCCGGCGATTACCGCATAATCGCCGCTGCTCAGGCCGTCCAGGGTGCGCAGTGCAGGAGCCGTCACATCGGGGACCTGCCCGCTCAGCCGGAATACCGCGATTCCGCTGGCCTCGTCTCCCGCGATGGGCTCAGCCATCGCATAGAAATCGCCGTCATAAGGATTCACGGCCACATAGTAGGCGGTTCCGGCAGTCAGACCGTAGCTGCCTACCGCCCAGAAACCTCCGCTTCCGTCTCCGGCCTGAATTTGGATACCGCTGGAACTGGACACAAACTGTTCCGTCTCGTCGTAGGCATAAAGCGTCAGGACGCAGTCGTAAAAATCGGGCTCATTCGACTGGGCGAACGCGGGCACCGCCAGCCAAACTGCCAGTACCAGCGCGCACAGCACACGTCCCATTTGTATTCTGGCTCGTTTCATATCCAAGTCCCCCTCGTATTGATCTGTCTATGTTATAGCATGGTCCCCCTTTGGATTCGTCCAACCGGTTTCCCTGTCCGGTAAATCTCCCCATAAACCTCTGCGGTCTCTTCGGTCCTTTTCCCCAAAATTAGTCCATCTATGTACCTTAAATTATAGCGATACGCAGAATCCTTGTCAACAATTTACCCCTTATCGGAGTGAGTAATGTTCCAGCTATTCAGAATATTCATTCACTCCGGCACCCATACGCAAAACAGCCGCGGCGCGGAGACTTTTATCTCCGCGCCGCGGCTGTTTTTGGATGCTTCCGTTGGATCATCCCGCCGGCTTACTGAAACCGGTATCCCTGCGCTGCCAGAAGATCCAGAAAGCGCAGCGTATGCTCGGCGGAGGGAAACTGGATATGCCGCCAGGCGGGGGTCGCCTGGAACGCAACGATTTTCTCTTCCTCGTTCACCCAAACCTCGGGCGCAAGCCGGTTCTCCATGGCGACTCACGGCAGGTTCCGGTCCGGTCAAGGGGCGGCGGCCGCAAGGAGCCGGCTCACGCGCCGGCCTCCTTCCCGCAGCCTGCGCAGGAGGCGCAGCCGTGGGAGCAGGCCCACAGCTCGTCGGCCACTAGGGCCCAGTTCTCGGCAGCTTCCTCGCACTTGGCCGCCAGGTCGCGGACGTTCTCCGGGGATTGCAGGTCGGTGGAGTGGGCGCCGGAGCGCTCCACTGCGTCCACCAGAGCCTCCGGGTTGTCCAGCAGAGGGCAGGGCCACAGGAGATTGCCGTTCCAGGGCTGACCCTCCTTGTAGGCGGTGAACAGCGGGGCCTGGAGGGCCTCCAGCAGGGTGTGGGTGCGGATGTTGGTGTCGGAATAGTGGATGAAGGCACAGGGCTCGTAATCGCCGTTGGCATTGATGTGGAGGTACACCCGGCCGCCGGCGATGCAGCCGTTCACGTACTCCCCGTCGTTCCAGAAGTCCAGGGTAAACAGAGGCTTGGTCTCCCGGAACTTGTGTACCTGCTCGTACATAAACTTTCTCTGCTCGGCAGAGACCATCAGCTCGGGCACCGCATCCTTGCCCACGGGCATGTAGGTGAAGAACCAGCAGAAGCGGGCGCCCCAGGCAATCATCTGGTCAAAGTATTCCTCGCTGCCAATCATCTCCACATTCTTGGAGGTGTAGCAGCAGGAGATGCCGAAGGGCAGCTTCTTTTCCTTCAGCAGAGCCATGGCCCGCTCCACTTGGGCGAAGGTGCCCTGGCCCCGGCGGAAGTCGGTGTCCGCCTCAAAGCCCTCCACGGAGATGGCGGGGATGAAGTTCTTCACCCGCAGCATGTCGTCGGCAAATTCCTCGTCGATGAGGGTGCCGTTGGTGAAGGCGGTAAACTGGCAGTCCGGGTGGGCCTCGCAGAGCCGGATGATGTCCTTTTTCCGCACCAGGGGCTCGCCGCCGGAGTAGAGGAAGAAGTAGGTGCCCAGCTCGTTGGCCTGGTTGATGATGGAGTCCAGCTCATCATAACTCATGTTCAGCTTGTTGCCGTACTCGGCGGCCCAGCAGCCGGTGCAGTGGAGGTTGCAGGCGGAGGTGGGGTCCATCAGAATGGCCCAGGGCACGTTGCAGCCATATTTCTCCCGGCTCTCCGCCTGCTTGCGCAGCCCCAGGACGCTGGCGTTGAGGAAGAAGTTGCGCACCGTGGTCTTGAGCACGTCGTGGTCGATCTCCTCGCACAGTCTGACCACGAATTGGTTCCAGTTGTTCTCCGGGTCCGCGGCCATGGGCCGGACCACATCCAGCTGATGGGCGTGTTCCCCGGTCACATCCAGCTTCTCCACCGCGTCCACCAGACGGGGCAGATTGCGGGCCGGGTCCTTCAGGACATAATTCATGGCCAGTTCCAGGGCCGTGCCCTGGGCTTTGTTGAATAGATTGCTCATGGTTTCCATTTCCCTTTCTATTTTGATGTCACGCCCCTTCGCCGGGCGGTGGCTCGCCGGCAGAGGCGCGTATCGGGCCATCTGGTTGCCGGTCCGCAGGTCAGCCGCGCTCCCGCATATGCGCCGCTGCCGCCAGGATCGCGCATACGGCCGCTGCGCCTGCGGATACCGCCGCAAGGAACGTCAACCCCTTTTTCATGTGTTTTACTCCTCCCTCCGTACTTCATGCTTCCTATGGACATTGGTCTTTCGCCGGTCAGGATGATTCCGGCCGAAAGGTCAAAGCGCTGCCTGCCTATCGTGTCCGCATTTGTTTCTCGATTGCGAGCCATGTTCCGGTCTCTCAGTCCGCCTGGGTCATATCCCGGTACGTCAGTCTGCCCGTGATGATCACGGCGGCCACTGCGATCGCGCCAACCAGGAGCGTCATAGAGGTCCCTCCTTTTCGCGGTTTTCCGTTTGGATGTGCTTAGAATAACCGCTCCTTGTTTGGGTCTCGTCAGAGTTTTGTTTCGGAATTATGAAGGAACCGGAAAACGATGATTTCCGGTTCTGTTCCTATATGATATTCTCCTGAACCGCCACCAGGTTCGGCTGACCGATCAGTTCCCGCAGGAGCGGCTGCGGCAGGTGGAGGCAGGCGGGCTTTTCCAGCGTCTCCCGGCAAAAGCCCTTGAAATTGAAGCTGTAATAGGGCGCCCCGCACCCCAGCGAAATCGAGACGTGGGTATAGCCGCGGCCGGTCAGGTAGTAGACCAGCCGGGACAGCAGATCGGAATAGCGGGTCATTAACACAGATATGGTATTGGCCATGGATGCTCCTTTCTCCGGCAGCTTGTTTGCTTTCCTGCGAAAAACCGGACGGCGGGCAGGTCTCCCCGCCCTTCCGTCCGGTTTGGCCGGTTCGCTTGCGCTGTTTACGCGGCCTTCGACAGCCGCAGCGCCATGTTGAGGATGCAGATCAGCAGGCCAACCGCGCCCACGACGATACCGGGGATCAGGAGCCCGGCGCCCCACACCATGGTCAGGCACATGCCCACGCCCAAAATCAGCGCGCCCGCGATTCCAATGACATAGGCCAGCACCAGCTTCCCGTTAAAGGAGATCGCAGCCTTGCCGGCAGCCCGCCGGCCCACCAGAACGGCGGCCAGAATGAAAATGAGGCCCACAATGCCCACGGCCAGGCCAAAGACGGTAACGGTCTGGAGACAGTTCACCAGACCAATGCCCAGCGCGACCGCTCCGATCAGGCCCAGCAGCGTAGCGGCCACATAGCCGCCGGTGATGTGAACGAGGGCTTTACCGGATGCCTTGCGGCTGACCGGCCAGATGGCCAGCAGGGTGATTGCTCCGATGACAGCCAGCACGACGCCGGGCACAAAAGCATTCCATTCCGGAAGCAGGCACATGCACATGCCGATGGCCAGAAGGAGCCCTCCTACGGTGCCCATGACAGAAATCGCCACGATACTGCTCTTTTTCATGATACTTGACTCGGTCCTTTCTCCATTTGAATTTGGTTGTTTTCCATACGATGGATTTATCTGGGTTTCCCATTCACGGGTCCTATCTTATCCCGCAAGGATTGCCCAAATCATGCTGTTTTGTTTCCGTTTTATGAAAGACGCGCTTTTGGACCATCCTGTCCGTCCTGCGACGCTTTACACTCCCCGGTCTTTTCCAGGAATGTGTCCACAAAGGACCGCTCCACCTTCTTATACGCGCCGACCACGGCATTCTCCATCTTGTGATACGTGCCCACGACCGTATCCTCGATCTTCTGGTAGGTCCCCACCACGGCCTTCTCCACGTTCTTTGGGGTCTTCAGCTGATACTCACCCATTGTTACACACTCGCTTTCTGATTTGACTTAGGCCTCACCGGCCCTGTTTCTGGGCGTATTCTACCGCCGGAATGTGTGGGAATTGCTGTGGTTTTGTTTCCGAATTATGAAACCTCCCCACCGCTTTCGCCCACTTCGGCAGCCGGCCGGGACTGTTTCCCCATCAAAAAAGCGGGCCTCCGCCACGATCGTGGCGGAGGCCCGCTCTGTTCAAATCAGCAGTTGGTGTCCCTTCTCGCAGATTTCGTAGATCTCGTCGTACTTGCGCTCCATCAGCTCGTTTACCACCTTGGTCCGGCGGCGCACCATGGCGCGGTAGAGAAAGTAGGGAAGAATCCAGCCGAGAAAGCCGGGAATGGCCAGCACGACCGTCAGGGGAATCAGCGGCGGCACATGGGTGACCGCAAAGGTCGCCCCCGCCAGGAAGGCGGTGCCGCACAGCCCCACCGTAATGGCACAGATGGAGGCCATCGTGGTCTTGGAGCGCTCCAGTTCCTTCAGCTCCGCGATACAGGCTTCAAAATGACGCTGGAGCCGGGTCAGCTCCACCTTATTGATGATCTTCCGCTCCCGCTTCAGGGTCAGCTTCTCCCGTCCCCGGAACGCATCCTCTGACGTGCGCTCATCCGGCGTCCAGCCGAAGCTCTGATAACCGTCCAGATAAAAGGACATTTTTTCCCCTTCCGCCTGGATCTCCTTATAATCATAACCTACAAAGGAGGTTCCATCCTCTCGGATCTCACTCATGTGCTTGATGCTCCTTTATCGATCCAATCCTTGTCGTATTCGTTGGGAATCCCGCGGGGGCGGGGCGCTACCCGGTGCGCGCCGGCAGGCGCACGGTGAAGGTACTGCCCTTCCCCGGCGTGCTGGATACCGCGATGGACCCGCCCAGCATCCGCACGATCCGCAGCACCAGGGCCAGGCCCAGGCCGTTGCCCTCGGTGGCATGGGAGGTGTCCCCCTGATAAAATTTATCGAATATGTGCTTCAGCGTCTCCTCGTCCATGCCGCAGCCGGTGTCCGTGACCGAGACCTCCACGCCGTCCGCCGCGGAGGTCTGCCGCAGCGTCACGGTCCCGCCGGAATCGGTGAATTTGATGGCGTTGGACAGCAGGTTGTTCCACACCAGCTCCAGCAGGCTCTCGTCCGCCTCAATGGTGAACTGGTCCTCCAGCTCAGCCTCAAATTCCAGGTCCTTTTCCTCCCACCGGCGCTCAAAGAGCAGGGCGCATTCCGCCAGCTGGGCGCACAGGTCGTAGGGCTCCGGCTTGGGCTGGATGGTCTGCTTTTCCAGCTTGTTCAGCTTCAGAATATTGGCGATCAGCTCCGCCAGCCGCCCGGAGTATTTTTCGATGGTGTCCACATACTCCGCCCGCCGCTCGGCGGACAGATTCTCGTTTTTCAGCAGCTGGGCCGCGTTGTGGATCACGGCCAGAGGCGTCTTGATCTCGTGGGAGACGTTGGAGAAAAAGTCGGTCTTGAGCGTCTCGATGCTACCCAGCTCCGCCACCATCTTGTTGAAATCCAGAATCATCACATCCAGGTAGTCCAGCTTGTCGGCGGTATGGATGGGGGGCACATAGACGGAAAAATCCCCCTCCGCCACCTTCCGGGTGGCCTCCGCCAGCTGCTGCACCGGCTTTTCATAGGTGGTTTTTGTCAGGTAGCGGATCAGCAAGGTCATGCTTACAGACACCAGAGCCCAGTAAACCAGAATCACATGGACCAGAACCAGATCGCTGAGGGACAGGTAATATACCAGCAGGATCAGGCCCTCGTGGATACCGGAGGCCAGCATCAGTCCGACCAGAATGACCACGAACAGAGGAAGGGGAAAGCGGCTGACCCGGACCAGGCCGTAGACGGAGTGTTCCACCCGGCTCATGTCAGCACCGCCTTGTAGCCCAGGCCCCGGACGGTCTTGATCTCGAACCCGTCGCAGCCCGAGAACTTATCCCGCAGCTTGGTGATATACACGTCCACCGCCCGCAGGCTGGCGTCGCTGTCCACCCCCCAGAACTCGTCCATAAGCTGGGCCCGGGAGAAGGTCTTTTTCGGGTAGGACAGCAGCTTGTAGAGAATGTTGAACTCCCGGGTAGTCACCGGGACCTCCTCCCCGTCGATCTCCGCTGTCAGGCCGTCGGCATCCAGCACCAGGTTGCCCACGGTGATCTTCCGCTCGGTCTCGATGTTGGCCCGGCGCAGCAGGGCCCGCACCCGGAGCAGCAGCTCGCTGAGCTCGATGGGCTTGACCATATAGTCGTCGATGCCCAGCTGGAAGCCCTTCTGCTTGGCGGGCAGGTCGTCCCGGGCGGACATAAACAGGATGGGGATGTGTTTGTTCACCTGCCGCACCGTGCGGGCGAACGCAAAGCCGTCCACCTCCGGCATCATGATGTCGGAGATGATAAGGTCGTACAGGTTGTTATACAGCGCGTCATAGGCGTCGTTGGCGTTCAGGCAGCCCTTGGCCTCGAAGCCGCTGTCGTTGAGGTAGGTGCACACCAGCTGATTGAGCTTGGCGTCGTCCTCCAGGACCAGAATGTGTACCATACTCGCTTCCTCCTTATGAGTTTTTCAGCTTTCGGCCCGGCAGTACGATCAGAAAAATCGCGATGGCATGCCCCAGAACACATACCGCACTGGCGGTGGCCGAGGTCATGAGGTAACGGAACTGGGTACTCCCGCCAAACTGGGAGAGCATGGCGGTCTCCAGAGAAAAGATGGAGACCAGCGCGGTGGTCAGGTTTACCGCCTTGGCCGCCGTGAGCACCGGACTGCGGAACTTCCGGTATTTCACCGCGTTGACGATGGCCATGGTCAGGGCATAGAAAAAGTAGGCCGCCGCCGCGTAGATCAGAGTACCGGGGTAGTGGTAGCTCTGGCCGTCCTGAATGATCTGAATCGAGATCCAGATCAACACCTGATTCAGGACAAGCAGGAACGCACCGGTCCAGCGGCAGGTCCGCAGCTCCCGGACATAATCCGTGTTCTCCTGGTCCTTCGGCGTCCGCCGGGTCAGATAGAACCGCGCCGCGCACAGCAGAATATAGTAAAAGCCCAGCGCGCCGTCCCAGAAGGAGGTGTAGAGCACCGCGCCCACTACCCGCAGTCCAGCATAGCACAGATTGATAAGGAAGGAAAGAATCAGGCCCAGGCGCACCCGGAAATATTCGTCCGACCGCCAGCGCGCCACCAGGGGAATCCCGCAGATCCACCGCCAGGCCGGCCGGCACACCCGGACCGCCAGCCCGGTCGCGGCCACCAGGGCGTAAAAGGAGACCAGATAAGCCGCATAGGCCAGGGGCGTCCCCTCCAGGCCGCAGGTAAAGACCGCATACAGGGCGGCGGCGCTGACGGCCGCCAGCGGAAGTGTCACTTTCCATCCCGGGAACAGCCATTTTTTTACGATCGCCCAGTATCCGTTCATCACGTCTCTCCCTTGTTTCCCGCCGCCGTTCTTCGTTCCAACCATAGCGCGGGGATATTTGCAAAAGATTTTGGTTTTGTTTCGGAATTGTTAAATTGCGGTCAGATTCGGCCGGCCCTTTTGCGGATCAGATCGACGACCTGGACCGAAATATACTTCAGATACGGGACAGAGCGCGGCCTGCGCCGACGTCCCCAGCCGGGAGGAGCAGCTTCTGGAGCGGCTGCAGCGGCTGGGCCGGTCGTTCCGACACCGGGCGGCCCCCAGACCAATCAGACCCCGCACATAGAGCAGCGGGGACAGGCGTTTTGCCTGTCCCCGCCGCTTCGTTTTTAGACAGACGGCTGTCCGGTCTCCACGCTCTGCAGCTCCAGCAGCTGCACGGAGGGATCGTCCTCCTCCGCCGGACAGACGTGGGTGCGTTCGCCGGTGGAGAGGCGGGCGGTATAGTCGTCCGCCACGATGCTGCCGTTCCGTTCCCGGTAGACCAGGCCGGTCTCCCGCTCCTTCTGGGCGATTCGCTGCTCCAGCGGCATGCCGCCGCTGCGCAGATCCAGCTCCCGGCTGATCAGGGCGATCTCGCAGATATCCGGCCAGCCGATGTTTTCCCGGGTGCCGGGCTTCCACGCCTGGCGCAGGGTGTATTCCAGCATACCGCCGCCGGTGCTCGGCGCGTAAGTCACGCCCGGCGCCTCGTTCCGGGTCAAGATCAGATTCGGGTCCCGCTCTGTCAGCAGGATGTCGCCGCAGCTCAGGGAGCCGTTGGCGATAAAGTAGCTCTGGTGGACGACGGAGCGCAGGTCCTCCAGAATGGGGTCCGGCTCGCTCTGCAACAGCGCGTCGATGGCCCGGTCGTATGAACTGCGGTCAGGCAGCTCGCCAATCTGCCCGGCATAGGCCGCGATGGCCTCCAGCCGATGGAGATCTTTGCGGCTGCCGGGTCTCCGGGCCTCCTCCACCAGCCGGCTCAGGCGGTCCTTCAGCACGGCGTACAGGGTCCTGGGCTGGGGCGCGCTTCCCTGCCGCGGCGGATAGCGGCGCGCCGGATTCTGATGATAGCGGCGCAGGTCGGAGGGCTGATAGCTGTCAAACATCAGCCGGTAGCTCTCAGCCAGAAACTCCATATGCGCCCGGCATGCGCTGGGGAAGTCCGAGAGTCTGGCCTGCCCGTTCAGATAGCGGTACATGATCCCCCGACAGCTGCGCTGCAGCTCCTCCTCTGTGGCGTCCCCGGCCAGCGCAAAGTCGTCGGCAGAGCTGAAGCGAAAGTTGGGATTGAGCAGGTTTCGTTCCAGATAGCTTCGTGGGTCGTCCACCCCGCCGAAGCAGGACAGGGTGATGATTCCGGCCCGGCAGGCCGCCCGATAGCCCGGCACATGGAGCATCTGGAGGGTGGTCAGATTGTCCACCACCTGGTTCATCTGCATCAGGCTGGTCTGGCTGCTGGCCAAGATCTGAAACTCCGCCAGCTCCACCGGCGTCCGCTGGACCGCCGGGTTCTTGCCCAGCACACTGTCGAACACGCCGCTGTACACGGCCCGGAACCGCTCCGGGTCCCGGAGCGCCTCCGGGTCCAGCGGAAGGCGCACCCTGGGGGCGGAAGGGACGGGCGGCCCGGAGAGCAGGCCGGCAAAGCCCGTCCGCCACGCGTCCTGTTCCGCCTGGTAATTCCGGTCGTCCGTACCGGGAAACAGGCGCAGGCGGGCTGCAAAAGCTGAGTGTTCTCCGAAATACGTCTCCAAACAGGCCCGGCAGATCTCAATACGGCGGGGCTCAATTTCCCTCCGCTCCTCCTCGTTCAGGAAGGCAAACGCCTCCCGGTCGGCCAGGGCCGCCCGGCTGGGTCGGATATACAGGCCGAGCACATCGGTCAGACAGGTCTCCTCCCGCTCCAGCGCGCCGAGCCTCCGGTGGACCTCCGCGTCGCACAGGCGCAGACGGGCCATGGTCAGCCGGAGGCGGCGGGGACTGCCCGCCTGCTCCAGGGCCTCATAGGGCTCCTCCCGCAGCCGCTGGAGGATGGACAGGGCCAGCTGCACGTCGCTCTGGATTCGAACCAGATGGACCAGCTGCCTGGATTCCGAGCGCGCTTCCACCGGCATATGCAGCAGCAGCTCGGCCTGCCGGCGGAGGAGGTCCGCGTGAAACAGGGAGCCGCGCGGCCCGCCCTGGAGCTGAAGCTCAGGCGTAGCCGGATACCAGCCGGCAGACGGACGGAGCAGCGCGGGATACAGGTCCTCCCAGTATGTCCCGCAGAACACCACGGCCTCCTCCGTCCAGCGGTCCGCCCTTTTCCACTCCGGCTCGTCCTTTGCGGGCTGATCGGCCAGCGCCAGCATACTGTGCAGCAGCGCCCCCGCCAGCCGGGACCGCAGACCGCCGTCCTCCGGTTCGGGGACGCGCAGCAGGACCTCCAGCACCCGGGACGGAAGCGGGCCCTGCTCCAGCCTGCCCCAGATCAAGCTGTTCTCCCACAGGCGCGGGTCCCGAAGGGCGGCGCCTGGCTCCAGTGCCGGGTCATCGGGCCGGCTGGCTGGATCGCAGTCCAGCAGAACAGCGCGAATCAGCCCCAAAAAGGCCCGGGCACACAGACGGTCCCGCGCTCCTTCCGGCTGCCGTCCGGCGGCCCGAAGCGTTTCCAGACTGGCAAGCAGGCTGTCGTCATAGGCCACCCGCCGGCGCGCCAGATCCTCCAGCAGGTCCGCGTCATGCTCCTCCAGAATCCGGGGCGGGACGGCCCGGCACGCGCTGACCAGCCGGCCGGGAAAGGTCCGAATTAGAGCCTGCTCCGCCGCTCCGGATTCCCGGTCGATGCGGTCCAGCAGGTCCTGCCGGAGGCGGCGGAAGGAGGCGCTGTGCTCCCGCAGGCAGTCCGCGTCATACTGGCAGCCGGTGACCGCTTCCAGCAGCTCCTCCCGGTCCCGCACCGTTCCCCAGCCTGCGCAGAAGGCCTGCAGCACGCTCAGCAGCCGGACCCGATGAGGCGGCGGCTCCAGCTCCGCCTGCAGCGGCCGCTCCCGCCGGAACGCAGTGCGCGCCCTGTCCTGAAAGGCCAGCCAATGTCCCATATGGGTCGTGTAGCCCTTCAAGGCGTCCTTCCCCGCGGTCTGCCACCAGGTCTCCACCGCCCGCACCTGCTCCGGGTCGGTCATAGCCAGCAGCGACTCCGTTCCCTCCGGAATCCGCCCCGCTTCCCGGGCCGCCCGGGTCAGCCTGCCCTTGCGCCCCACCGCGCTGAGGTAGGCCGCCCGGGAGCGTTCGCTGGCGACGCCCCACTCCGTCCGCAGGTATGCCGCATACTGCTCATACCGTGCCTCCTCTTCGGCGCTGCGGCTCATCCGTGTTCCAGCCTTCATGTTTCTCCCCTCCTGTGTCCCCATCATAGCAAACCCCTGAACGGAAATCAAGGCGGCTCCTTCCACCGCCAGTCCCACAGGCGGGGCGCACCGTTCCATCCCTGCATTTTCTAATTTTTTAATCGTGACCTCCCTCTCCCGCCCTTCCGCCTTCCGTGGTTCAATCAAAGTATCCCGAGGAACCTGACAAAGCAAAGGAGGTCGTTTCCCATGCCGCAGACTGCTCCCTTCGATTCCGCGCGCAGCGGCTCGTCCCCACCCATCCGGCCCGCCTGTCTCTCTCCACCAGGTTTTTATTCTGTGTTCCTGCTTTTGCAGAGCCGCCCAGTTGGGCCCTTCCCGTTGAATGTTTGATTTGAATTTGACTAGAGAGGAGCAACTACCATGAAGTTCAAAAGTTTCCGTTCCATCCGCACCGGTATCGCCGGTCTTCTCGCGGCCACTGCCCTGTTCTCCTGTCTGACCTCCGCCGGCGCGGCCACGTTCTCCCTGAGCGGCGGCGGCTTTTCCCTGAGCGCCTCCCCCACGGCCAATCTGACCCCCACCAGCGCCAGCGGCGTCATCGTCCCCAACGGCGTGTATTACCTGGCCCTCCATGACGACCGCTCCCTGGGGCTGAACGTCATTTTCGCCTCCACCCAGGCCGACGCGGCCACCATCGGTGTGGACCCCCTCAACGGTGAACACAACGAATCCTTCCGCATCGTCAACCGGGGCGGCGGTTATATCAGCCTCCATCCCCTCCACGCCGAGTCTCTGGCCCTCAACGCCCTGCTGGGCGCCAACTGTGAGAAGGGCAGCCTGCTTACCCTCCACGCCTACGCGGACGGCGACGACGCCTCCCTGTTCTACCCCGTAAAGCAGTCGGACGGCTCCTACGTCCTGCGCTCCAAGGCCTGCGGCTATGTGATCGACGTGGCCAACGGCTCCTACGAGACCGGAAACAAGGCCATTTTGTGGGAGGCCAACTCCTACGCCCGGGCCCAGAGCTTTTTCCTGGACTCCGCTGCTTCCAGCGGCGGTTCGGGCGGCTCCTCCGACTCCTCCGAGCTCCGGCAGAAGGTCTCCTCCTCCTCGCTGAGCACCGGCTACTATGTATTTGGCGCCTATGGCGACCCCGATATGGTAGCCAATGTCACCTTCGCCAGCGTTCAGGAGGATAAGGCCACCTGCGGCCTGTCCCCCTGGGACGCGGAGAGCAATGAGATCTGGTATGTGGAGCGGGTCGGCAGCGGCAATTATGTGACCATCGCCCCGTCCTACTGCAAGTCCCTGGTCCTTAACTGCCTGCTGGGCTCCGGCGCCAAGGCCGGCCAGGGGGTCACGCTGCACCGCAAGCAGACCGGCGACACCGCCAGCTGGTGGCTCCCCGTTTTGAACCGCGACTCCAGCTACACCTTTGTCAACGCCGCCTCGGGCTTGGCCCTCGACCTGGCCAACGGCGACTGCCAGACCGTCGGCAACGGTATTCTGGTCTACACGCGCAACAACTTTCTCCCGGCCCAGGGCTGGCATGTCTATAAGGTCAACGACCCCAAGGCCGCCCAGCGGGACCCGGAATACCTGAACATCTCCTCCGGCGGCTCCGCCTCCTCCGCCGAGGCCGCCATCCTCGCCCGCCTCAACGCCATGATCGACGGCTCCTACGGCAACGGCGCCTACAAGGTCAATACCACCTACACCGGCGCGTTCGCCAACGAGCAATGCAAGGGTTTCGCGAAAAAGGTCCATATGATATTATTTGGGTACAACATCGGCTCCACCAAAGCCAAGCCCAATAACTATCAAATCAGCATCAGCACCTCCAAGACGCGTCTGGTGGGCTCTCTGACCTCCCTGTCCAGCCGCAGCGACGCCGCTCTTCAGGCGCTGCTGACCCAGGCGCGGCCCGGCGACTTCCTTCAGGTCCGCCGCAGCCACGGGGGCAGCCACTCCATGATCGTGCTGAGCGCCAATTCCTCCGGCATCACGGTCTATGAGTGCAATGTGGACGGCGCCAACGGAATCCGCACCGCCACCTACTCCTGGGCCTCCTTCCGCTCCGCCAACGCGGCAGTCAGCCTCTATACCGCCAAGGACTACTCGCTGCACTGAGGGGAGACCGGCTATGACCCGAGAAGAATATGACCTTCTGCGGGAGCTCCTGGCCCATTCGGGCCAGGATGCCCCCGTCGGCGGCCCGAAGGATGTTTTCTCTGCCCCGCCAGAGCCGGACGATCCGCCGGACGGCGGCGCGCCGCCCGACCCGGCCCCCGACTCTCCGTCCGACTCATTCTGCACCCAGCTGGAGGACCGCCTGGACGGCCTGACAAAAGCGCTGTGGCAGCACATCTGGGTGACCGAGTCCCTGCGGGACGCGGTCCAGGCGCTTCAGAAGGAACAGGAGAGCAAGCGCAGCGGAGAGGCCGTCCGCCAGGGCCGCCGGGCCCGTGTCTACGGTTTTCTGGCCGGCGTGGGAATCGGGCTGATGGCCCTGCCCCTTCTGTCTGCGGCGGCCAGATTGGGCCGGAGCCTCTTTCACCGGGCGGCGGAGGTGCTCTCCCTCGATCCCGAGGTTCTGTCCGGCGGAATCGTGCTGTTTCTCATCGGGCTGGCTGCCCTTCGGGTGACGAAGGTGTTGGGCCGCCTGTTTCTGGGCTGGCTCGAACGTCTGGTGTCTCCGCCGGACGAGGAGGACGAGGAGCTGGACCCGGACGATTGGGAGGAGTGATCGTATGCTCTATATTACCGGCGACTGCCACAGTGAATTTCACCGCTTTTCCACCCGCCAGTTTCCCGCTCAGGCGGAGCTGTCCAAGGACGACTTCGTTCTGATATGCGGCGACTTCGGCGGAGTCTGGGACGACTCTCCCGCGGAGCGCTACTGGCTGAACTGGCTGGACGGCCGTCCCTTCACCACCCTTTTTGTGGATGGAAACCACGAAAATTTTGATCTGCTGGCCCAATACCCCGCTGTCCCCTGGCGGGGTGGGACCATTCATCCCATTCGCCCCAGCGTCTACCACCTGTGCCGGGGAAATGTGTTTGATCTGGGGGGACGGACCCTGTTCGTCCTGGGCGGCGCTGCCTCCCACGATGCCCCCGACGGCATCCTTCGGCAGGGTCCGGCCCTCCGGCAGCAAAAACGGTCTCTGAATCGGCGGCACGCCCGCTACCGGGTGGAGCACGAATCCTGGTGGACCGACGAGCTCCCCAGTCCGGCCGAATACCAGCGGGCGCTGGCGTCTCTGGAGGCAGCCCGCTGGAAGGTGGACCTGGTAGCCAGCCACTGCGCCCCCACGGAGCTCCACGCCCGGCTCCGGCCCGACCTGCCCGCCGACCCGCTGACCGACTTTCTTTCCCACATCCGTCAGAAGCTTACTTATGGGGCCTGGTTCTGCGGACACTATCACTGCGAGGTCTCCTTCCCCGCGGAACGCGTTCAGGTCGTCTATCAGTCCATTCGGTCCGCGGATCGAATGGGTATTCACCAGGAACTGGAGGAATCAGAATGAAGTACTGTACTGCTGCCCGGCCCACGGCCGGTCCCTTTGATTTTCATACCCACACCTGCTATTCGGACGGCGCCCCCGACCAGACGCCCCGCACCGTCTGCCGTCTGGCCAAAGCGGAGGGTGGGCTGGCCCACCTGGCCCTCACCGATCACGATTGGATGCTCCCGCGGGCCGAACGGGAGGCCCTGATGGACGAATTCGGACTGGATGTGATTCCGGCCTGCGAGCTCTCCGCCGAGCTGGTCCTGGACGGCCGGCGCCACATCATCCACATCGGCGGACATTGGCTGTCCGAGGAGGACCCCGGGCTTCAGGAAATTCTTCGGCACAACCAGGCCCAGGACCACGAGAGCTATGTAAAGGAGATGCTGCGCCTGTGTCTGCGGTGCGGTCTGGACCCCAGCCGGGAGGGGGTGGAGCGCTCCTATCAGATGATATTGGAGCGCAACCCCCATTCCCATCATCTGGGCAAGCAGGCCGTCACCACCCTGCTCTGCGAGACCGGCTGTGTCTCCTCCCCCCAGGAGGCCCGGGAGAAATATCTCTCCGCCCACGGCGAACGGCTGGCCTACGTCCCCGGCGAAGCCTTTTTCCACTTCGCCCCGTTTGATATGGTGCTGGAGGCGGTCAACCGAACCGGCCTGTCCACCCTGAATCACCTCTACTATTACCGCCTGGAACGGGCCGAGGAGGACGCTCTGGTCGCCCTGTTCCACCGTCTCGGCGGACAGGCGCTGGAGACCCTCTACACGGGCTACTCCCCCGCGCAGCAGGCACGGCTGGCGGGCTACTGTCAGGCGTTCGGGCTTCTCCCCAACTGCGGCAGCGACCGACACACCGGCAGCCAGAGCTTCCTGGCCGGTCCCCCTGCGCTGTTCCAGGCCCTGCGGGACCGCTGCCTGACGCTGCACGGCGCCCAGGAGGACAGCCCGGCGCAGAGGAGCTGACCCCTCCGCCCAGCGCACAGCCCGGGCCGGCTTGCCGGCCGGACCGGACTGTGTTATGATACGCTTAATCAAGCGTTCCGCCTCCGGCGGAACCGGAAAGGAGCTTTCCCATGCTCTACTTTACCGCCGACCTGCACTTGGGTCACGCCAACATCATCCGGCACTGCGGCCGTCCCTTCGCCAGTGTGGAGGACATGGACCGTTGTCTGATCGACAACTGGAACCGCCGGATCAGGCCGGAGGATACGGTCTACATCCTGGGCGATCTCATGTTCGCCTGTAAGGACCCGGCCGCCTATCTCACGCAGCTGGCCGGGCAGAAGCATCTGATCGTGGGCAATCACGACGCAGTCTGGATGAAGCGGCTGCGCAAGATCCATCCCGGCCTGTTGGAGCATGCCTTTGTCTCCATCCAGCCGATGGCGGAGCTTCGGGTGGATGGAGAAGCGGTCATTTTGTGCCACTACCCCATGATGACCTGGGACGGTTATCTTACGGGCGCATACCACATTTACGGCCATATCCACAACCAGACGGCCTCCGCCTACTGGCCCCTGTTGGCTGGCATGGACCGGGCGCTGAATGCCGGTGTGGAGGTCAACCACTACCAGCCTGTGACGCTGGAGGAGCTGAAAGCCAACAACGCCGCCTTTCGGCAGGCCCATTCGGCGGGAAAGCCTGATTCGGTGGCGGCCTACTTTGCGCTGGCCCAGCAGCGGCCCGATCTCTTCACCCCCAGCAGTCAGATTCCGCTGGTGATGGACCCAGACCGGATGCGCGCCTTTTCCGCCGAAACCGGCCGTCCCATGGGCCTGGTCTATGACAACCGGCCCTATTTCATGGTTCTGGCGGACCTGTGTACCAGCGGGACACGCAGTTATGCCTACGCCCGGGTGGTCTATCCCCAGGCGGGCACCAACGGCGCGGTGGCGGTTCCTTTCCGGGATGGGAAGTTCGGTCTGCTGCGCATCTTCCGCCACGCGCCCCGGACCGAATGTCTGGAATTCCCCCGCGGATTCGCCTGCCCCGGCCTGACGCCGGAGGAAAACATCCGCAAGGAGCTGGCCGAGGAGATGGGCGCTCAGATAAAAGCGGTGCGCTTCCTGGGCCATGTGCGGGCGGACTCCGGCCTGTCCGCCGGATGTGCCCAGGTCTTTCTGGCGGAGGTGGAACACGCCGCCGCCCAGGTGGGCCACGAGGGAATCCGGGAGCTGATCTGGCTGACCGAAGACGAGCTGCGCGCCCAAATCGCCGGCGGCACGATCACCGACGGCTTTACGCTGTCCGCCCTGGCGCTCTATCACGCTGCACAGCCCTGACTGCGGCCTGATTCGTCCAACAGATAAAATCGACGCCCGCCCGGCAGTGCCGGGCGGGCGTTGGTCTGTTTCCACTTGCGCTCTGCGCTGTCACGTCTCGCCGGTTCGCGACACGGTTCTAAGCCCGCACATCCGCACCTATGCATGACGGGCTTCGCCCATCCTGCGTCGGTGTCTGCGTGTGGTCTTAGCCCGTTGCTCTCGACGGCTCAAACGCTTCGCATTACTCCACGAAATCCTCGCTGTCCAGATACTTGACCGCCAGCCCCATGCGGCCGGCCGCATAGGGACCCCTTTTGCAGTTCCTCGGCGGAACTGAATTCCGCCTCCGGCAAGATTTTGCTCCGCAAAATGCTTGGACGCGCCTTCCGGCGCGGGCATCGAGGCGATCAAAACGCCCGCCCGGCAATGCCGGGCGGGCGTTGGTCTGGTGCTTGATCGAAGAATCCTCTTACTCCACGAAATCCTCGCTGTCCAGATACTTGACCGCC
>DXYV01000004.1:0-56875 GCA_019415645.1 Clostridiales bacterium | reverse complement strand
GATCGAAGAATCCTCTTACTCCACGAAATCCTCGCTGTCCAGATACTTGACCGCCTCGATGGCCGCGATACGGCCGGAATTGACGGCATAGGACATGGTGGAACCGGGGTTGTAGAAGCAGTAAGAGTCGCCGAACACGGTGGCGGTGTCGGTGCCGCAGCCGTACAGGCCGGGGATCTTGTCCAGCTTGTTGTCCAGAATCTCCATGTTCTCGTTGACCTGGAGTCCGCCCAGAGAGCCGTAGCCGGAGGGGAAGTGACGGGCCACATAATACTTGGGGCCCTCCACCGCCTTGAGGTAGCGGGCGGGCTTGCAGAAGTCCTCGTCGTAGCCGCCGGCGAAGGAGTTGTAGCGGTCCACCGTGGCGACCAGGTTCTTGTAGTTGATGCCGGTGACCTCGGCCACTTCCTCCAGAGAGTCGCACACCCAGAAGTTGCGCTCCACATTCTCACCGTAGGAGATGTCCTTGTCGTCGCTGGCGAACACGGAGTTCTCCACGTCAGACTGCTGGCCGGACAGGTACAGCTCGGCCTCGTGATCCCACTTGTCCAGGGTACGGATGTTGTGGTGATAGGTGATATAGTCCAGGCCGTTCTCCTTGTAGTAGTCCAGAATGTCGGAGCCGATGATGGAGAAGCCGCAGTTCTTCTTCTGCTGGAGCAGGGAGTTGCCGGTGTAGGTGGTGTTGTCCATGAAATACTCATTCATGAAGCGCTTGCCATCCAGGTTGACCATCAGGTTGGGCTGGCGCATGGTCTCGGACAGAGTCTTGAACAGATCGGTGACGCCGGGGGTGTTGTAGGTGACCTCCATGGTGACCTTGGCCTGCTTGGCGCCCACCTTCCAGGCCATCTGCATACCGTCGCCGTCCAGGCCGGGGATACGGAAGGTAAACATATCCACGCCCCACTTGAAGCCCAGGTACTTCTCAATCATCTCCACGTTGTTGCCGATGCCGCCGGTGGCAATGATGACCGCGCTGGACAGGCACTCCACCTCGGTGCCGTCCTCCCGCTCGGCGCGCACGCCGATGACCTGGCCCTTGTCGCCCATGATGAGTTCCTTCACAGAGGTGTGGAACTGGAAGTCCACGCCCAGCTCCACGCCGTAGTCGGTCATGTTCTTGATGTTGACGGAGGCGCAGCGCTCGGTGGGCTTGTTGGTGCCGGGCACCTTGATGATATGCTGGGTCTTGTGGGAGTCCTTGAAGTACTTATACACGCCCTGGAACTGCGTGCCCATGCCCATCAGCCAGTCGATGGTGCTGGCGGACATATTGAACCAGCGGCGCACCAGCTTGGCGTCGGCCCGCCAGTGGGTGTACTCCATGAAGTCCAGAAACGCCTCGTCCTTGGTCCAGTAGTACATGTCCTCCTTCTGGAGCTTGGACTCCACGGCGAACAGCGCCATGCCCATGTTGGCGGCGCCGCCGGTGGTACCGGACTTCTCGAACGCGACGACAGAGCCGCCGCCCGTGGCGTTGAGCAGCTCCTGAGCCTGTACTGCGGCGGACAGGCCGGACATACCGGCGGCGACAACGACGATGTCGGCCTCCATCTTGATCTTAGCCATACTGAAATTTCTCCTTTTCTATTCAAAAATGGGATATTCTATGGTTCGGCAGGTGGTCAGTCCTCGATGATCTCCACTTTTTTCTCTCTGCGGCGGCGGCGTCCGCCCTGGGGCAGGTCCACCACAGGGGCAGCGGGCCGGACGACGGGCGCGGCTTCCTCCTCCTGCGCAGGCAGGTTGAAGGTCGGCGCGGATGTGACGGCGGCGGGCTTGTCGTCCTCCACCACCACGACGCCGCTCTTCCGGCGGCGGCGGGTGACCGGCGCGGCGGGCTCCTCCGCGGGTGCGGCGGCGGGCCGGCGGCGGCGGGCCGGGGCGGAGGTCCCGCCCAGATCCAGGCCGGGGATGGTCGCCTTGGGGAAGGCGGTGCACTGGCCGGATTTGCAGCGCTTGCGCAGGACATGGGCGGTCCAGTCGTCATAATAGGTGTCGATGGACAGCTTCATCAGCCGGGCGCCCTCGTAGGCGGCGTCGCAGTCCGCGCCCAGCATCACCTGCTGGGTCAGACTCTGGAGCAGCTCGATGTCGTCCATGGAGCCGCGGTTATTGGTGATCTCCTCCGCGATGAGGTACAGCTCCTTCAGGCCGTCCCGGCAGAACACGCCGCGGCCGCAGCAGTCCTGGTGGGCCTGCTTGCACACGGCCACTGCCCACTGTACGGGGCAGACGTTGTCCGGCTTCTGGAGGATCTCCTCCTCCTTGGGGAGATTCTGAGCATTTTCCACACGGTACATCATTCTTGTTTTCTCCCCTCTCACTTCATATAGGCGGTCCACATCTTGGGCACCTGCAGCTGGCAGCGCAGCGGGCACTTGAGGCAGCGGGCAGTCTCCGCCTTGGCCTCTTCCTCCGTCATGCCGCCGTCCACCCGGTCAAAGGAGTTCTTGCGCTTGTCGCACTCCAGGGTGTGGGGGGTGTAGCGCTCTTGGAAAGCGAAGCCTTCGATCTTGCCGATGTTGGGGTCGGCGGGGGGCACGTCCACCAGGTGCTCCTCAATGTTGCCGTCGCCGCCCAAGTAGGCGTCGATGGTCTCAGCGGCGGTGCGGCCGCCGGCGATGGCGTCAATGACCGCCTTGGTGCCGGTGATCACGTCGCCGGCGGTGAACACGCCCTCCACGCTAGTCTTGTAGCCGCTCTTGCCGGTGGCCGGGTCCACGGGATAGCCCGCCGGGTTGAGCTGGAGGCCAAAGGCGTCGGTCAGGTCGGTCTTCTGGCCCGAGGCGAAGATGACCACGTCGCAGGGCACCACCTCGTCGGTGCCGGGGACAATCTCTACCTCCAGGCCGTTGGGGCCGAACTTGAAGGAAGAAACCGCCACCACGTTCAGGCCGGTGGCCCGGCCGTTCTCCACGTTGAAGCCGGAGTTGGTGTAGCCGGAGTAGACCTTCACGCCCTCCTCCTCGGCCTGCTCGATCTCCTCGGCGTCAGCCAGCATCTGGTTCCGGGCCTCCAGGCAGACCACGCTGACCTGAGCGCCCAGGCGGACGGAGGTGCGGGCCGCGTCAAAGGCCACGTTGCCGCCGCCGAACACCAGGACCCGGGTCCCCTCGCCGATATGGGGCTGGAAGTCGTCGATTTGCCCCAGCGCCACCGCCTTGAGGAACTTGAGGGCGGTGGTGTTCTGCTCGTCCACCATGTTCTTGGTGGGGATGATCTTACCGGCAGAAGCGCCCACCGCCACCAGCACCGCGTCGTAGTCCTTCTTCAGCTCGGCCGCGCTGGTCACGTCGTGGTTATACTCGATCTTGATGCCGGACTCGGACACGATGGTGTCCACTTCCTTCTGCAGGTCCGCCCGGGGGATTCGATAGGAGGGAATCCCCACGGCCAGCATGCCGCCGGCCACGGGATTGCGCTCGAACACGGTCACGTCGTGGCCCTTCTTGCCCAGGTAATAGGCGGCGGTCAGACCGCAGGGGCCGGCGCCGATGACGGCCACCTTCTTGCCGGTGGCCGGCTTGTGCCAGGCGTTCTTCTTCCACATCTCGGTTGTGTCATGCTCCACCGCATAGCGCTTCAGGTCCCGGATGGCAATGGAGCCGTTGAGGCCGGAGCGCTTGCACCCCTTCTCGCAGTAATGGGTGCACACATAGCCCAGGGAGTGGGGGAAGGGCACCTTCTCCCGGATAACAGCCACGGCCTCGTCGCACTTGCCGGCGTTGATCAGCCGCAGATAGTTGGGCACGTTGATGTGTGCCGGGCACTCGAAGGTGCAGGGAATCAGGTACTGGTCCCGGGTGCCCTTGTCCTTTTTGAACACACCCTCCCGGTCCTGGAGCGCGCCGGTGGGGCACACTTCCACGCAGGCGCCGCAGAAGCGGCAGTCGGAGGCGTCCAGAGGCAGATCGCCCTGAGTGCCGATGTAGACCTCGTCGCCCTTCCGGTTGTAATGCAGGATGCCCACACCGCGCACGTCTTCACACACCCGCACGCAGCGGCCGCAGGCGATGCAGCGCTCCATCTCCCGGTCGATCAGGGGGTTGACGGTATTGATGCGGCTGGTGGACTTGTGGATCTCCCGCATGCCCGGGTTGGCCACCACGGAGAGATACTGCATCATGGCCTGCAGCTCGCAGTTGCCGTAGGAGCGGCAGCCGGTGCAGTCATGGGGATGGCCGGCCAGCATCAGCTCCATGGAGGTGCGGCGCAGCTTATCCAGGTTTTCGCTCTTGGTGACCACCTTCATGCCGTCCCGCACCAGAGTGGTGCAGGAGGTGACGGGAGTGGGGTCGCCGTCGATCTCCACCACGCACAGCCGGCAGCCGCCCTCCGGGGGCAGGTCGGGGTGTGAACAGAGATGCGGAATGTAAATCCCGGCAGAGAGAACCGCGTTGAGCAGGCTCTGATTCTCTTCCACCTCAATTTGGGTCCCATCGACCCACAGCTTGATTTTTCCCACGTTCGATACCTCACTATCAAATTACTGGAAGCGCCCCGCCGGTGCCTCGGCGAGGCTTTTTTCTAACCTTCTCTAAATAACAGCAAACCGCATGCCAACTTTGTCAAAGATTTCGCAAAGGGCATCTGCGTGTTTCCGCCCGCCGCCTCCGGTTTTCCCGTTTCAAAGCGTTTCATCGTTTCATTTTATGTTCCATTTTGAAGCGTTTCGCTGAAACATTCTGATGGAACAGCGAAGCGGAAACGCTGTTTGAACAACCAGGCAAAGTAACTGCCCATTTTTGATTATCATATCGAATTTTCAGCCGTGCTGTCAAGCATTTTCGTGCAAAACAACAGGGCCCGTACCGACTTTGCGGTACGGGCCCTGTGAAGGAACGCCTGATGGGGGAGATCAGGCCGGATAGAAGCCAGAGGGATTCTCCGAAAGGTTGATCATAATGTTCTTCTGCTGGCAGTAGTGCTCCAGCATGACCTTGTGGGTCTCCCGGCCGATGCCGGACTGCTTATAGCCGCCGAAGGGCGCACCCTCGGGAATGGCGTTGTAGGTGTTCACCCACATACGGCCGGTCTGAATGCCCCGGGCCACCCGGATGGCGCGGTTGATGTCCCGGGTCCAGACGGCGCCGCCCAAGCCGTAGGTGCTGTCGTTGGCCATGGCGATGACCTCCTCCTCGGTCTTGAACTTGATGACCACAGCCACGGGCCCGAAAATCTCTTCCTGGGCCACACGCATGTTGTTAGTCACGTTGGTCAACAGGGTGGGCTGCATGAAGCAGCCTTTGTCCAGGTCGTCGCCGGTGGCGCGTTTGCCGCCGCAGGCGATGGTCGCGCCCTCCCGCACGCCGATGTCGATGTAATCCAGGATCTTGCCCAGCTGCGCCTGGTTGATCTGGCTGCCCATCTGAGTCTCGGGGTCCCAGGGCATTCCCACCTTGACCTTATTGAAGGCCGCTACGGCCTCGGCCACGAACTTGTCATAGATGTCCTCATGGACAAAGACGCGGGAGCCGGCGCAGCACACCTGGCCCTGGTTGAACAGGATGCCCAGCTGCAGGCCGTCCATGGCCATATCCCACTTGCAGTCCGGGAAGAAGATGTTGGCGCTCTTGCCGCCCAGCTCCAGCGTGGCGGGGATGAGCTTGTCGGCCGCCGCCTGAGCCACCTGCCGGCCGATCTCCGTGGAACCGGTAAAGGCCAGCTTGGAGAAGCCCGGATGGGAGAGCATATAGTTGCCGCAGTCCGCGCCCGCGCCGGTAATCAGGTTGAATACGCCGGCGGGAATCACGTCCTGGGTCAAACGGGCGAACTCCAGCACGCTCAGGGAGGTGACCGAGGAGGGCTTAAACACGGTGCAGCAGCCGCTGGCCAGCACGGGGGCCAGCTTCCAGGCCGCCATCAGGAACGGGAAGTTCCAGGGTACGATCTGTCCTACCACGCCGATGGGCTCGTGGAGGATCAGCGAGAGGGTGTCGTTGCCCAGCATATTGGCCGATCCCTCGTCCGCCAGGATACAGCCGGCAAAGTAGCGGAAGTGGGCGGAGGAATAGGGAATGTCAATGGCCATAGTCTCCCGGATGGGCTTGCCGTTGTCCATGGACTCCACCATCGCCAGGTGCTCGGCGTTGGCGTCGATGATATCGGCCACCTTATTCAAAATGTCCGCGCGCTGGGCGGCGGTGGTGTTTTTCCAGGTCGCGAACGCCTTCCAGGCAGCGTCCACTGCGGCGTCTACATCTTCGTGCGTGGCGTTGGCGCAGGTGGCCAGATGCGCCCCGTTGGCGGGACAGGTGGAATTGAACGTGGCTCCGTTGGAGGCGTCTCTCCACTGGCCGCCGATGTAAAGTTGATACTTCTCCTGCAGTTTGACTTGACTCATAACGGTACCTCACTTTCTATACGCCTATAATCCGATATGATTATTATGTTTGCTTGCTAATCATACTGTACCATACGGCCTTTTCCATTGCAACCATCGTTTGTTTTTTCACAAAAGCACCAGTTCGGAAGCCTGTTCCTGCAAGGGCATGCCCCTTCCGTTCACAAAAAATTTACATTTTCAGTCTTCTCTGTGAGGAATTTCACAAGCGCTTCCACCAGAAGTCCAGCTGTCTCTCCATGCGGCCAGCCAGGTCCCTTGCGGCTATTCCGAAAAAAGGACCGCAGAGGCACAAGGCCTCCGCGGTCCCACGGTCTTCGCTTTGCTCTTTCGTTACAGTTCCGCTGCTGCGCCGGGCAGACGGTCCTCCTCCTCTTCCGTGCGCTTGCCGCGCTCGTCCTTGGGGGTGTCGTTGATCCGGCTGGCCAGAAACGCGCCCAGCAGCGTGATCAGCATAAATACCACATAGGCCACATCATAGGACGCGGTAAACGTCAGCACCAAGGCCAGCACCGCGTAGCTGCTCACCTTCATCATGCAGAACATGGTGTTCACCACGGTGAACGCCAGGGGAAATTCCCGTCGGCCATAGATGGTGGTGGTCATGGAGGGGGCAAAGTTGGCCGTGCCGCCGATGGAAATGCCGATCATAAAAATCGACAGATAGAGGCAGATGTCGCTTTGAATCACGTTCATTCCAATGGAGGCGGCGAACCAGACTCCAAAGATGACTGTGGCCTTCTTGGTCCCCAGCTTGGTATCCAGCAGGCCCCACAGGTAGCTGCCCGCCAATCCGATCACCGCCGCGATGGACATAACGCTGATAGCGTTCGTCTGGGAGAAGCCCCGGGCCATCAGGCGGGAGACCAGCTGACTCATAATTCCGGTGGTCGTCAGCATAAAGCAGCCATAGGTCAGCCCGCACATCCAGATATCCTTGTCCTTGAGCAGGGAATGGAAGGTGTTCTTGGGCACATAGCTGGCATGCTCGGCATTATTGGCCGCGATCTGCGCCTCCGTCAGGTACTCGTTGTCCGGGGTACAGCCGCACTCTTCCGGCGTATCCTTGATCACCAGCACCGTGATGACCCCCATGAGCAGGGTCACAAAGGAAATCATCCCCACCGAAGAACCCAGCGTGAAGCGGGCCAGCAGGAAGGAGAGAATCGGCGTGTACAGCGCGGAGGACAGGTTCATGCCCATGGTGGCCCAGCCCAGCGCCAGGCCCTTTTTCTTTGGGAACCAGTTGGCCAGCAGAGTATTGATGGCAATGACCGCAAAGCAGTTATGGGTGCAGCACATGACGATCAGGGAAACTGCATACATGGGAATCGTCGTGGAGAAGCCATAGCAGGCCATGGAGATGGCTCCGATGACCAGGCAGGCGGCCAGCACGAACTTCGGCCCCTTCTTCATGGTCAGAAAGCCCAGCGGAAGCCCAGCCAGAATTCCTACATAACCGGCAGGCGTGGACAGCGCCAGGACCGAGTTGGCATCCCAGCCATTCTGGGAGGAAAACGCTTCGACAAACAGATTCAGCCCGTCGGTCTGCGCTCCATTGGACAAAAACATCAGCACGGCGGCGTACAGGATGATCAGCCAGCCCGCTTTGCCGAATCCCTTTCCATCCGGCTGTTTGCGTACTTTGGTGGACATCAATAGGGAACCTCACTTTCTTGCTTTATAACTTTATCGTTATTTTACTGCAACCTTTTCGTTATGAACAAGGCAAAAATTTGCCTGCTTTTCTCTGTATTTTTGTAACAGCTTTCGGTTGTGCGGTAATATTTTATCTTAAATCCCTTTATTTCCCTCTATCTTTGGCTGATTCGACGGCTCTGCCCTTTCATCTCATCCCTTTTCAAACAATTCTGTGCATATATAAAAATTTCGCCCCTTATTTTATACAGTTTCCCAACAAAAGTTGGCACAAATTTTGTTGGGGCGCCTTCCTTGGTTCTTCTCTTGTCCTCTTTTTCGAAGTATGGTATGCTAACAGCAGTAGTTCTGCTGGGACCTCTTTTACAAATTCGGAGGAATGATATATGAGTTACGCAGACCAGGTTTTTATCCAGACCTGCAAAGACATTCTCGCCCACGGCGTGTGGGACACCGACCGGGCCGTCCGTCCCCGCTGGGAGGACGGGACCCCCGCGCATACGGTCAAGCGGTTCGGCGTGATCAACCGCTACGACCTGCAGGCCGAGTTCCCCATTCTGACGGTGCGCCGCCAGTATTTCAAAAGCGCGCTGGACGAGCTGCTGTGGATCTGGCAGAAAAAATCCAACAACATCCACGACCTGTCCAGCCATATCTGGGACGCCTGGGCAGATGAGAACGGCTCCATCGGCAAGGCCTACGGCTATCAGCTGGGCGTCAGGCACCGCTATCCCGAGGGGGAGTTCGACCAGGTGGACCGGGTGCTCTACGACCTGAAGCATAACCCCACCTCCCGCCGCATCCTCACCAGCCTGTATAACCACCATGACCTGCACGAGATGGCCCTGTATCCCTGCGCCTGGTCTGTGACCTTCAATGTCAGCGGGAACACACTCAACGCCATTCTCAATCAGCGCTCTCAGGACATGCTCACTGCCAACGGCTGGAACGTGATGCAGTACGCCGCGCTGGTCCATATGCTGGCCCAGGTGTCCGGGCTGGTCCCCGGCGAGCTGGTCCATGTCATCGCCGACGCGCACATCTATGACCGCCATGTCCCCATCGTGGAAGAGCTGATCGCCCGCACGCCTTTCGACGCGCCCAAAGTCACCCTGGACCCGTCGGTCACCGACTTCTACCAGTTCACCAAGGACAGCTTTACCCTGACGGGCTATCAGGCCCATGCGCTGGATGTCGCCATCCCGGTGGCCGTATGAAGCTGATCGTCGCAGTGGATGAAAACTGGGCCATCGGGCACAAGGGGGACCAGCTGGTCTATCTGAAGGAGGACCTAAAGCGGTTCCGGGGGCTGACCCTGGGCCATCCGGTAATTTTGGGCCGCAGGACCCTGGCCACCTTCCCCGGCGGCCGGCCTCTGAAGGGCCGTCCCAACCTGATTCTCTCCGCCGACCCGTCCTTCTCCGCCGAGGGGGCCCAGGTGTTCCGGGACCTGGACGCCCTGCTGGCCGCTGCGCCGGAGGATTCCTTTGTCATCGGCGGGGCCATGGTCTATGAGGCCCTGCTCCCCTACTGTGACACGGCCTATGTCACCAAGATTCACTCCGCCTTCCCCGCCGACGCCTGGTTCCCCGACCTGGACCGGCTCCCTGCGTGGCGGGCCGCTGAAGAATCGGCTCCGCTGGAGCAGGAGGGACTGCTCTACCACTATGTCACCTACCGCAGGGAGGGGAATGCATGAGCTACATCGATAACATCCGGGCCTATCAGCCCCGGGACGAGCAGGAGGCCGCGGACCAGCGCGTCATTCTGCACTATATCCAGACCGATCCGGATACCGTGCTCACCCGGCAAAACGAGTATGCCCATATTACCAGCTCCGGCTTTGTGGTCAACGCCGACGCCACCAAGGTACTGATGGCCCACCACAATATCTTCAAGGTCTGGGCCTGGACCGGCGGCCACGCCGACGGAGATCCCGACCTGCTGGCCGTAGCGCTGCGGGAGGCCCGGGAGGAGACCGGCATCACCCATATCCGTCCCCTGTCCCCTCATATCGCCGCGCTGGACGTTCTGCCCGTCTGGGGCCACGTCAAGCACGGCCATTATGTGACCGCCCACCAGCACCTCAACGTGTCTTACCTGCTGACAGCGGACGAGCGCGACCCACTGACTGTCCGCGCCGATGAGAACACCGGCGTGGCCTGGCTGCCCGCCGACCGGCTCACGGAGCTGACCCAGGAATGGCAGATGGACTACGTCTATCTCAAGCTGCTGGACCGGGCCCGGGCCCTGCTGGCAAAGGAGGGGCTTCGTTGAAGGAGAACAAATACGACGATCCTGTCTTTTTTGAAAAGTACAGTCATATGGCCCGCTCGGAACGGGGCCTGGCCGGGGCCGGCGAGTGGCCCACCCTGAAAGACATGCTGCCCGATCTGCGGGGCAAGCGGGTGCTGGATCTGGGCTGCGGCTACGGCTGGCACTGTGAATACGCCGTCCAGCAGGGCGCCGCCCGCGTGGTGGGGGTAGATCTGTCCGAACAGATGCTGGCGCGGGCCAGGGCGCGCTGCGCCGGTCTTCCGGTCACGCTGGAACGGTGCGCCATTGAGGAGATCTCCTTCCCGGCCAGCTCCTTTGACCTGGTATTCAGTTCCCTGGCCTTTCACTATGTAGCCGATTTCGCCGATGTGGTGCGCCGGGTGCGGGACTGCCTGGTTCCCAGCGGAGATTTTGTGTTCTCCTGCGAGCATCCGGTGTTTACCGCTTACGGCAGCCAGGATTGGTACTACGACGACCAGGGAAACATTCTCCACTTCCCAGTGGACCGCTATTTTCTGGAGGGGCCCCGGGATGCCATCTTTCTGGGGGAACCGGTACGGAAATATCACCGTACTCTGACCACCTATTGCCAGACGCTGCTGGAGGCGGGCTTCACCCTCACCGGCCTGCGGGAGCCCCAGCCCCCTGCCGAACTGATGGATCTGCCCGGCATGGCGGATGAGCTGCGCCGCCCCATGATGCTCCTTGTGTCGGCCCGTCTGGAGACATGTCAGGAGGAGAAGCCATGAGCGACACCTTTTCCCTGACGCCCGAGGAGCTGGTGGCCCAGCTCAACGAATTACTGGACCACCTGCCGCCGGACTTTCCCGCCCGCTTCCCCAGGCAAATCCCCGACTACGTCCAGTCCGGAGCCCCGTTGGTCCTCCTTCCCGAGGTATTCTGGTTCGTCCTCACCGAGGGTGCAGACGGACAGCTGTTCAAGGTGGAGGCTCTCTGGTCCCCCCGGCCCTTCCAGAACGAGGAGGGTGTCTATGTGGGGCTGCTGGTGGGCGCGCTGACCACGCTGTTCGGCGTGCCACCCACGGACCATAAGCTGGCGGATCTGCTCAGCGAACAGACCATCTCTACCCACCCCGCGATTCTGCTGCTGGAGGGGTTTACCATTTTCCACCGCCGTCTCCCGCCCCGGGGCCATGCGTGGGAATTTACGCCCAATGCGGTCTGAAGATTCGCCCTGCCGTCAAGCGCAAAAACAGGAACGCGCCTTCGATGATTCGAAGGCGCGTTCCTGTTTTTTCTTGCGTTTGCTCAGGCTTCCGCTCTGTCGCCGGCGCTCCGCTCAGCCCGGAGGCCAGGTCACCGCAGCGTGAAGCAAACGTGCCGGCGGCACATCTGCAGCGCAGGCCCCGGAGGCTATGCCTCCGGGGGAGCATCTTCGTCAGTTGCTTTAGCCGGGAGGCCAGGTCATGTCCCGTCCGGCCAGGACATGGAAATGCAGGTGGCGGACCGACTGACCGGCCGACTCGCCGCAGTTGGAGACCACCCGGAACTCCGAAATGCCCAGCTCCTTGGTCACCTTGGAGATCACCTCAAAGCAGCGGGCCACCACGTTGGAATTTTCCGCCGTGATCTCCCCGCAGGAGCCGATATGGGCCTTGGGAATCACCAGGAAATGGGTGGGCGCCTGGGGGTCGATGTCGTAAAAGGCATAGACCAACTCGTCCTCGTACACCTTGTTGCTGGGAATTTCCCCGGCAATAATCTTGCAGAATAAGCAGTCCGACATGAAATTACCTCCTTATTTCGCGCTCGATTCCGAGCACATCATAATATTCCTCCGAGAAATGCAGGTCCCTCGGATCGAAAGCCGCCTGTAACGCTTTTACCCGCTCATAGGGGTCCTCCGGCGCAAGCGCAAACTGCGCCGCGATCGCCGCAAGGGCGGCCTGTTTCTGTTCCAGGAGCACCTTGTCACCTGTCCCGGCAGCCTCCCGCTCTGCCTCCAAAAAGCTCCGGAAGGCTTCTTCCTCCATCCAGGCCAGCTGTGCGATGGGATTTGCATCCCGGCAGTAAAGGATATACGACAGAAAGGCACGAAAGTCCTCCGCCACCGGCAGCACATAAGTTCCGGGTTCTCCCAGCGCGGGCTCCACACAGAATACCCGCTCATCCCCGGGCAGGAGGATAAAGTGCACCCCGTCACAGCCCAGCGACCCGATGTATTCCGCATCGGCCGGCGTGCAGAAATAGGGCTCATACGTCCCCTGCTCCAGTCCAATGGCAGAATAGTTGATCTTCAGCGTCCGAAACCGCGCCAAATCTTCCCGTGTCATCGCAGCTGCTTCCTTTCTTCGGCAGTTCTTCCTAAATGGCCGCGCCGGGGTGATGCTGGATGACGCGCCGAAGCCCGAAGCGGGGCTTCTTTTACAGTCCCAGCTTTTCGGCCACCAAGTCGTCTACTTTCGCCAGCGCGTCGTCCAGCTTCAGCAGGTCGGAGCCGCCGCCCTCGTCGCCGCAAAGTCCGCTTCGCTCGGGACGGCCTGGCGGCCATCCCTCACCCGCTCCCTTGCGCCTCCTCTCCCAAGGCGACCCGCTGCGCTGGGCTCGCCTTGGGGTCCCGGTTTTGCTTGCCGCCGGTTTTGATCTGAGAGCGGCGTCTGCGCCGGACAGCGCCGGGGCGGCTTACAGTCCCAGCTTTTCGGCCACCAAGTCGTCTACTTTCGCCAATGCGTCATCCAGCTTCAGCAGGTCGGTACCGCCGCCCATGGCGCTGTCCGGCTTGCCGCCGCCTTTGCCGCCGCAGATGGCGGTGACGCTCTTGATGATGTCGCCGGCCTTGATTCCTTTGCCCACCGCCTCCTTGCCGCAGACCGCCAGGAAGGTGATCTTGCCGTCGTTGACGGCGGACAGCACCGCCACCACGTTGGGCTGCTTGTCCCGGAGCATGTCGCCCATCTGGCGCAGCTTGGCGGCGTCGGCATTGGGCAGGGTGGCAGTGAGCACCTTCAGGTCGCCCAGGTCGTGGCCGCCCATGAGGAAACGCTCGGTCTCGCCGGCGGCCTCCTTGGCCCGGAACTTCTCGATGGTGTGGCGCATCTCCCGCAGCTCCGCCATGTTCTGCTCAGCCTTCTCCCGCAGCTCGCCCGGCTTGGCCTTGAGCACGGCGGCGGCCTCAAACAGCAGAGCCTGGTTCCGGTTCATGGTCTCCAGCGACTTGAAGCCCGTGCTGGCCTCGATGCGGCGCACGCCGGAGGCCACAGAGAACTCGCTGTCGATGTGGAACACGCCCACCTTGGCGGTGTTGTCCAGATGGGTGCCGCCGCAGAACTCCACGGAATAGCCGCTGCCCATGTCCACGACCCGAACCTCGTCGCCGTATTTCTCGCCGAACAGGGCGATGGCGCCGGTCTGCTTGGCCTCCTCGATGGGCATGACCTTGGTCTGGATATCGTAACCCTCCAGAACCGCCTCATTCACCATGCGGCTGACCTGGGACAGCTCCTCCGGAGTCAGGGCGGAGAAGTGGGTGAAGTCGAAGCGCAGGCGGTCAGGCTCGACCAGGGAGCCGGCCTGCTGCACGTGGTCGCCCAGCACGGAGCGCAGCGCCTTGTCCAGCAGGTGGGTGGCGGAGTGGGCCCGCATGATGGCCTTGCGGCGTTCCACCTCGATGGAGGCCGTCACCGTGTCGCCCACCTTGAGCACGCCGGAGGCCACCTTGCCGTAATGCATATACTTGCCGCCCTTGTTCTTCTGCACGTCCGTGACCTGGAAGGTGCAGCCGCCGCTTACCAGCGTGCCATGGTCGGCCACCTGGCCGCCCATCTCCGCGTAGAAGGGGGTCTGGTCCAGCACCACGATCCCCTCCACGCCGGGCATAAGCTCCTCGGCCTGCTCGTTCTCCACCACCAGGGCCAGCACCTTGGCCTGGCTCGTGGTCTCCGTGTAGCCGGTAAACACGGTCTCCGGGATATCCTTGCCGAACTCCACGCCGGCCCAGCCCAGGTCGCCCAAGGCCTCCCGGGCCTTGCGGGCGCGCTGGCGCTGCGCCTCCATCAGCTCCTGGAAGGCGGCCTGGTCCACCGACATGCCCTGCTCTTCCACCATCTCGATGGTCAGGTCGATGGGGAATCCATAGGTGTCATACAGCTTGAAGGCGTCCGCGCCGGAGAACACGCTCTCCCCCTTCTCCTTATGGCCGGCGAGCATGTCGTTGAAAATGGACATACCGCCGTCGATGGTCTTGGCGAAGTTCTCCTCCTCCACCCGGATGACCTTAGTGATATAGTCCTGACGCTCCTTCAGCTCGGGATAGTGGCCCTCGTTCTCATGGATCACGGTGGCGCACACCTCGTACAGGAAGGGCTCGTTGACGCCCAGCAGCTTGCCGTGGCGGGCCGCCCGGCGGAGCAGGCGGCGCAGCACATAGCCCCGGCCCTCGTTGGAGGGGAGCACGCCGTCGCAGATCATAAAGGTAGCGGAGCGGATATGGTCGGTGATGACCCGCAGGGACACGTCTTTGGCGGTGGTCTCGCCATAGTGAGCGTGGGTAATCTCGGAGACCTTGTTGGTAATGTTCATCACCGTATCCACATCGAACAGGGAGTTGACGTTCTGGCAGACCACGGCCAGACGCTCCAGACCCATGCCGGTGTCGATGTTCTTCTGCTTGAGCTCGGTGTAGTGGCCCTCTCCGTCGTTGTCAAACTGGGAGAACACCACGTTCCAGACCTCCATATACCGGTCGCAGTCGCAGCCCACGGTACAGCCGGGCTTGCCGCAGCCGTACTCGGGGCCACGGTCGTAGTAGATCTCAGAGCAGGGACCACAGGGGCCAGAGCCGTGCTCCCAGAAGTTGTCCTCCTTGCCGAATTTGAAGATGCGCTCGGCAGGGATACCCACTTCCTCGTTCCAGATACGGAAGGCCTCGTCGTCGGCGGGAGTGGTCTCATTGCCGGCGAACACGGAGGGATACAGCCGGTCCGGGTCCAGGCCCACCCACTCCGGGCTGGTGAGGAACTCCCAGGCCCAGTGGATGGCGTCCTTTTTGAAGTAGTCGCCGAAGGAGAAGTTGCCCAGCATCTCAAAGTAGGTGCCGTGGCGGGCGGTATGCCCGATGTTCTCGATATCGCCGGTACGAATGCACTTCTGGCAGGTGGTTACCCGGCGGCGGGGGGGCTCCTGCTCACCGGTGAACCAGGGCTTCATGGGGGCCATGCCCGAGTTGATCAGCAGCAGGGATGCGTCGTTCTGCGGAATGAGGGAAAAGCTGGGCAGGCGCAGATGCTCCTTGGTCTCGAAAAACTTCAGGAACATCTCGCGCAGTTCGTTTACCCCGTAGGGCTTCGGTTGCTTCATTGGTATCTTGATCCTCCCAAATTAAATATAGATTCTAAATTTTAAGGTACCGCGGCCGCAGAATGCAAAAACCGCCCCTGACGGCGTCAGGGGCGGAAGTTGGATTCCACGGTACCACCCTGATTGCCGCAGCCGGCGGATTCCCTCCGCGCCGCTTACGGCCTCTCAGCATCCGGTAACGGGGATGGGACGTCCCGCTCGTCGCGGGCGGCTCAAAAGTGGCGCACGGATTCGTGTCGCGGAGGGCTTTCACCATCCCCTCTCGCTGGGCGCGGCGTGATCCGTTTGGCTTCGTCACAGCCTGATTTTCATTTTCCTGAGACATTCTATCACATTTTTTCCCGTTGTCAAGCCAAAAGCAGGCGCGCTGCCTCAAAGCGGCCGATTTTCGGCTGTTTCAACCTTCTGAAAAACTTGTGAAAAAAAGTGTTGACATTTGGGGAACACCATGGTAATATATCTCTTGTCGCTGATGAGTTCAAATGAACTTAAGCCACTTGCGCGAGTGGTGGAATTGGTAGACTCGCTGGCTTCAGGTGCCAGTGCTCGCAAGGGCGTGCGGGTTCGACTCCCGCCTCGCGCACCAAAACAAAAGGCAACTGCTTTTGCAGTTGCCTTTTGTTTTGGGTTTCGCCGCCCAGAGGGCGGCTCCACCCTCCGAAATTAAAATGCTCAGGGCGGCAAAGCCGCCTTTCCGCCAAGATTTTCGCCTGTGGCGAAAATGCTTGTGCGGCGCAAAAGCGCCGCGGCCCAGAAGGGCCGTTGGGATGTCCTTCTGTTAATGAATCTAAAGCGGGAAATATCGATTTTAACCGTCCTTTTGTTTTGGGTTCCGCCGACCAGAAGGCCGGTTGGGTGATTTCCTCTCATAACTTATCCATGAATTCAATCCCGCAGAGTCTGCTCATCGCAAGGAAGGTGATCAATACGTGCAAGATTTAGGAACATTCCATAACTTTGGAGCTTTATGGGTTCGCGTGCTGGATGAGATCGAAAAGCATGGTGTGGTCACAGCTTACACGGACAACGCCGGGGAGCAGGCAGAAGTCAAGGAGTTGTTCAGCCTAACGGCAAAAATTCAGAACGCTTCCTTACCGGACAAAATCATCGAAAGGCATAAAGTCCCTGCTGAATACGACTGGATGGTCCGTAATTTCACTGTACAGGGCGAAGTACCGGAGTTGCATCATGAACATTCCTATGCTTCTCGCCTATATTCCTATATGGGGCAGAAAAATCAAGTGGAATGGCTGGTTGACCGGCTGAAAAACAATCCGCATACACGTTCAGCCACTATTTCCATGTTCGAGCCGTTAACAGATGAGGGCTATATTCCATGTGTCAGTCTTTTGGATTTTCAGGAGACTAATGGAAATCTCCATATGATTGCATATTGTCGTGCACTGGATTTTGGTAGCAAAGCATATATAAACCTTGTGATGCTTCATCTGCTTCAAAAAGAAATTGCAGAAAAAGTGGGCATGAAGTGTGGAACGCTGACGCTGATTGTCAAATCCGCACATTTTTATTTAAGAGATGCGGAGAAAGTACAGAGTATTTTGTGCGAAGAGGGTTTTGCATCCCCATCCGAATAACTTCTGGATGACGCATATGTCAAAACAAATGCATTGGCAGGACAACAGCCCCAGCCGTTGCCATCAATGTTCAAAATGAACGGCGTTTTCATACGTCGCCCAAAGGCCCCCCTCTACCTACCCCCTCGGTATTTCACTGCTCAGGGCGGCAAGGCGCCTCTGCGCCGTCCCCAGGAATACAGAAAAAGCGTGCTCCATACTTGTAAAGGCCAGAAACCCATGTTAAAATATTTAGTAAACAGCTTTTATTGAGCCGTAACATTAGAAAGGAAGAAAGGTTATGCGCATACAAAAGTTCCTTGCCTTGGGTGCCGTTTCTGTCCTGACGCTGTCGCTTCTGAGTATTCCGGCTTTTGCGCACGGAGGCCATCACGGCTATTCTGCGCACCAGAACAGCGCCTGTTCCGTCTGCCATGCGGAGAACCATTCCGAGGCCTGCTATTCGATTCACAACGACACGCTCTACTGCGGTCTTGGCCACGCCGGCGGTGTTTGCGACGGGAGCTGCCGCCCGCTCTGCACGATCGAGATCTGTACCAGCACCGGACAGCATTCCCACAACGGTGTACTTTACTGCGGTTACGACCACGCCGAGGGGTACTGTAATGGTTCCTGTATCGTTGCCACGCAAGTTTCCTCTGCCGCTTCGCATCACGGCCATGGGCATGGACATGGCCATTGTCATGGTTAACTGTCGTCCCGGTCTTGCCTCAAATATCACCTGAACCATTCAAAAACGGCGCGTATCTGTCCCCAAAGGACCTGATGCGCGCCGTTTTTCAATTCGATTGACGACCATACACGCCTCTGTTATGGCAGTTCCTGCTGCAGCTGCTCCAAAAACACCTCTGCCGCCCGGGTAAACACCTGGTATTTCTTCCAGACAAGGTATAGTCCCGCCTCCAGCCTCGGCTCCAGGGGACGAAAACAGAGGATATCAGAGCCCTCCGTATTCACCAGCTTGTCCAATGTGAGTGCGCAGCCCACACCCTCCTCCACCATAAGCGCCGGCGTGTTGATCAGGTTGTAGGTCGCGGCAATGGTCAGCGTCTCATAGTCGCGCCCCAGCCAGCCGGACAACCCGTTTTCTTTCAGCATCTGCCGGGAGCACAGGATAGGCACATCGGTCAGATCCTCCGGCCGGATGGAGGCCTGACGGGCCAGCGGATGGTCCCGCCGCATCAGAAGTCCCCATACGTCCATTCCCGGCAGGCGCAGGTGATCATATTTGGTCAGGTCCACCGGCTCGATCAAGGTTCCGAAGTCGATGAGCCCTTTGTCCAGCCGCTCCATCACGTCGTAGGCGTAGCTGCTGAAGATGTGAAAACGAATCTTCGGGTGGGTCTCCCGGGTCTTTTGAATGACTCTGGCAATCAGGCGCATTCCCTCGGTCTCTCCGCCGCCGATGGATACTTCTCCGCCAACTTCTTCCCCTGCCCGGGTCACTTCCGCCCTTGCCTTCTCCATCAGCTCCACAATCTCCTCGGCCCGCTTTCGGAGCAGCACCCCTTCCTCGGTCAGTGTAATTCTCCGGCTTCCCCGAAGAAAGAGCGGCCTGCCCAGCTCCTCCTCCAGTTCCTTCATCTGCCGGGACAGCGGCGGCTGGGTCATGTGCAGCGCCTGCGCGGCCTTGGAAATGCTCTGTTCCCGAGCCACGGTCAGAAAGTATTGCAGCGCCCTCACATCCATTTGTTTTCCTCCTCGCAGTACCATATTCTCGGTTATTCCGCAAGCGCTGCTTTGCGCGCGGCTGCCCCTATTCCTCTTTTCCGCAGCGCCAGAGCCAATAGCGGGGCCGTTCCGCGCCCCACAGCCAATGACGCAGCCAATCATCCAACATGATGGCAACAGCGGACAGCAGAACCCACACCAGAGAAAAGGGCAGGCTGATCTGTCCCCACAGATTCAGCGGCAGCGCACTGTAATCCCAAATTCCCAGGTCCAGCCACACATTCAGCACCAGTCCCGCCGCGAGCTCCACTCCGGTGATCAGCGCGCCGCCCAGAATCGCCTGCCGGGCCAGCGGCATACACCGCGGTGCCAGCTCATTGATCGCACCGATCGCCAGGAACAGTACACCACCGATCAGGCCCATGCTCCAGTGCAGCGTTCCGCCCCCGGTCAGTCCCTTATAGACCGCCTCGATTCCAAAATACAGCGTACCGCCAATCAGCACCAGCACCAACGCTCGCCCAAGCCGTTTCATCGCCGTCCCCCCTGTCAAATTGGTTACGCCGACTCCACCCTATGCGCCCGCCTATGCCGATATGAATCCGCAGCTTTTGCGGAACAGCCGCGTGGTTACCCACGCGGCTGTTCTGTTTCTTCCCCGGACTGTACCAATCCGACGATGATTTTCACGCAGTTTTCGATTCCGAGCTTGCCGCTGTCCAGCGACAGGTGATAATTCTGGGTCCGGCCCCAATCCTGGCCGGTATAGTTCTTGTAGTAGACGCTGCGCCGCTTATCCTTGTCCGTCAGCCGCTTTTCCGGCGTCTGCTCGCTCTCGCCGTAGAGGCGCACGATGCGGTCCGCCCGCTGGGCCATCGGCGCGTGGACAAAGACGTTCAGGCAGTCGTCCCGGTCCTTCAGGATATAATCGGCGCAGCGGCCCACGATGATGCAGGGGCCCTTTTCCGCCAGGTCCAAAATCACCTTGCGCTGAATCACCCACAGAAAATCGTTGGCCGACATGCCGTTCATCACGCCCTGGGTACCACGGGCGGCAAAGGCGTAGGCCAGCATACTCTTTACCGGCGCGTGCTCTCCCTCCTGCTCGATGTACTTCTCATCAAAGCCGGTCTCCACGGCCACCTGCTTGACCAGGGCCTTGTCATAATAAGGAATTTGAAGCTCCTCGGCCACCCGTTTGGCCACGGTGCGTCCTCCGCTGCCGAATTCCCGACTGATGGTAATGATTCTGGTTTTCATGGCGTACCCTCCTTCTGTTTCGCATCTCTATCCGCAGTGCGGCTTTCTCCCCTTTAACCTTACTATATTGCGGCCCCGGTTGCAAGCAGAAAAGCGCAGATTCCCAAAACCGGAATCTGCGCTTTCTCTGGAAGTGTGTTGGGAAGAATGCGGTTTACTTCCGCAGAATCAGCGTGGCCGTAAAGGTCCCGCTGTTATAGCTGCCGAACACCTGGAGCTGTGCCCCGGCCGGCAAGCTCTTCAGCGTAAGGGAGGTGCCCGCCGTGTCCACGATCCGGCAGGAGCTGGGCACTTCCACGGTGACCAGCGAGCTGTCCTCCAGCTTGAGGAAGATGGTCTGGTCCGAGGTATTGACATAGATCGCCGTGCCGTTGAGCTCCGTGCTGCTGGTGGAGGCAGCCGTAATGGTAATGGACACCAGCTCCTCGCCGCTGATCACCAAATCCACACTGTCGCCCGGCTGAATGGTCAGCAGATTCACCGTCCGGTCGTCCCGGGTGACCACCACGCTGGCGCTCACATTGTAGGCTTTGGTCTCGCCGGTGTTCAGACGCACCACCAGCGTGGTCCCGTTCAAATCGCTGCTGATACTGGCCACCGTGCCGGAAGCCGTGGCGCTCTGGGAGGTGGAGGTAATCTGTGTCACCTCATTGTAGCGCACCGTAACAGAGACCTGATCTCCCACTGTCAGGCGGTCCACGGTACTGCTCTTTCCGTCCCGGGTAAAGGTGGGCAGGTCGTTCATGTCCAGTTGGAAGGTCACGGCCGTGCCGTCGTCTTTGGTCACCGTCAGGACAGTGACCACATCAAACTGAATGGCGGTCAGAGTACCCTCCGTCGTCACGGAACCGGGGTAGGAGTAAATCGCCGCCGCCCGGTCTTGGTTGTTCAGCTGAATGGTCACCAGCCGGTTGGAGGTCAGCTCATTGAATTTGATAGATGCGCCCTGGTAGGTCACCGCCACATTGTCTGCGATGGGATAGGTCGCCGTCTGGCCGTCGCTGAACCGGACCACGGTCAGGCTGTCTGTCTCCGACTTGTTGTAAGAGATGGATTTGATGTAGCCCTGTACATAGGTCGTGCTGGTATTCACCGCCACCGAGGTCACCGTGCCGGTGTCGTTGTCCACTGTGACCTGGGCATAGTTACCTGTGTAGCTGGCGCCCAGCGTCCCACTCAGGCCGTTGATTGTCACCACAGCGTTGGAGGCCAGGGGCAGTGCCGTGGTCGTTCCGTCAAACGCGGTCAGATTGAGCTGAGTCCCGGCCGTCCCGGTGCTTACGCTGCCGATCAGGCCCTCCGCCTTCCGGGTTCCGCCGGTCAGCTGGAGCGCCACCACATGGCCCGCGCCGTCCACGCGGACTGTTGCAGAATCGTAGCCGCCGTCGGCGTCAATCAAATCCACCGTCCCCGCCGTGTTCCCCACCTTGACCTGGGTGCAGCGATTGAGCGCAAAGGTACGGGCGCTTCCGTTGACCGTCATGGCCACCTGCGCATCCTTCACGGAGGTCACCGTGCCGGTGTAGGTCGTCAGTCCGGTGGTCAGGTAGATGGCAGTCGGCGTTCCGCGGCTGTCCAGTTCCACCTTGGCATACCGCCCGTCGGTCACTTCTTCCAGCGTACAGCCCACATTGTTCAGATAAACCGCCACATCCGCCGGCACTGTAAGCGCGGCCTCGCCGGTGATCTCACTATTGAGGGTCAGGGCCACGGTACCATTGGCATTGTTGGTCACCGAGGCCACCGTGCCAGCCGTCCAGTCATAGCTGCTGTAATCGGGCAGGTCGATCACAATGTCCTGATCCGCCATGACCTTCATGGCCCGCGAGATCATCGTCGCCATGACTGCCCGGTTGACCGCGCTGCGGGGCTGGAACTGTTTTTGGTCGTTGCCCTGGACCACGCCGTAGCTGTCCAGCAGATAGACATACACCTTTCGGTTGTCCCTGATGCTGCTGCTGTCCGTATAATCCAGCGCATAGGCACTTAAAGATTTGGCCTGGTTCTCCAGCTGCATGGCCCGTGCCACGAACATGGCCAGGTCCTCCTTGGCCAGAGCTTTGCTGATGTTGCCCGAATTACACAAACTCTGCAGCTCCGCCAGCGTAACGATGCCCGTTTCCAGACATATGGACACCTCCGGGACTGCCCAGGAGGAAATGCTGGGCAGCAGCGCCTTGACTTCCGCGCCGCGGGCGGTCTCCATGGCGCTCTCCACGCTGCCCTCCAGCTGGAGCATCCGGGCACAGAAGGCGAACACCTCTACCGCAGTCACAGCCCCGGAAGGGTCGAACCGCCCGTCTCCCTTTCCGTTCACAACTCCCTTGGCCGCCAGGTCCTCCGCATATTCCGCGGCCCAGGCGTAAGTACCGCTCATATCGGTAAAGGTTGCGGCCCCGGCGGAGGGGACCGCCAGAGAAAATGCCAGCGCCGCAGCCAGCGCGGCCGTTAAGCATCGTTTTGATTTCATCTTGCACCTCCAAGTTGGTTTCATGCACAACTGCTTCACCCAAATTATAGCGTTTCTTCTGTCAAATTGCAACAAGATACTGCGCCTAAGCGCGGCTTTTCTTCTGCCAAAGAAAACCAAGGGTAATTCCTGCATAGCCAAAACAAACCTGCGGATACTATCTCTGTCAAGAAAATGATGACCGCAGGAGGAATTTATAGATGAAAGCAACCGGAATCGTGCGCAGAATCGACGAATGCGATATAATAGGGCAAAGTCGGAAATCGCCATGAATGACTGGTATTTTTGCTGATTTTGTCCACATTTCAGAACAAAATTGCCGTTTTCGTGCTCCGACATTTTGCGGCCTCAAAGAAGAGGGGGTGATAACCGTCGGAGCGGGTGCAAAATGCTCACTCCGACTGATCCAGTGGAGTGGGCATTTGCATTTCCAAAATTATGATGCGGACACATTAGAAAGAAGGTAGTAGAATGGCGATTACTTTGGCAATCGCAAATGCGAAGGGCGGTGTCGGCAAGACTACCACCTGCGCAAATCTGGGGGCAGCGCTGTCCGCCGCAGGAAAGCGTGTCCTCCTGGTGGACAATGACCCACAGGGCGATTTAACTCGCGTCATGCTGGCCGATCCCAAGTCCTTAAAATATACTCTGTCTAATTTGATGAACGCTATATTGGATGACGCGGAACTGGAGGATTTTGCAGACAAGGCCCTTATTGAAGGAAACAGCGTTCATTACATACCGGCAAACTCTAAACTTGCCGGTGTATCGAATCGGCTGATTGCCCTGCAAATGAGCAGCCGCTACCGTGGTGGAGATGCCGGCGGGACGCCCTGCGAAATGGTCATGTCCCGTGTCCTTGAGTATTTTCAGGAGAGGTACGATTATATCTTGATCGACTGTGGGCATAGCATGGATCTGCTGACCATCAATGCACTTGCGGCTGCCGACCAGGCAATCGTGCCCGTTCAAGCCCACTATCTTGCCATGGAGGATATGGCAGACACCCTGGACGTCATCCGGACGATCCAGCTAGGCATCAATCCCAAGTTGACCGTAGGGGGTATCCTCCTGACCATGTATCAAGGCCGCACGAACCTGTGCCGGAGTATTCAGAAAGAACTCCAGTCTGGCTACGGAGGCGCTTTTGTCGTGTTCTCCTCTCCGATTGACTACACAATCCGTGTCGCAGAACATCCTATTGCAGCGGCCAGCATCTTTGACTTTGAGCCGGACAACCCTGCTGCCAGGGCCTATTCTGCGGTTGCGCAGGAGGTGTTGTCCTATGCCGAGAAAAAGTTATAAAATCCAAGAGGCCCTTCAACAGCGCAAGCAGAATGAGGCCGCAGCCTTAGATAATCTCCGGGTGGAAGAAACCGCTTATCAATGTTATTTTCAGCCTGATAGTCTCCCATCCCCCATGGAGTCTGGAGTCATCTGCATATTGCCGCTGGCAAAATTGAGTGTGTATCCGAATCATGAAACGTATTTTCCTCTCTACACCGGAGAGCGGCTGGATGATATGGTGGAGAGCATACGTCGGTATGGTGTTCAGACCCCGATCTTGGTCTGGAAAACAGCCAACAAGCGCCATATTATCATCAGCGGACACAATCGTGTCAATGCGTCGCTCCTTGCTGGCTTGTCTTCCATCCCTGCAGTTGTACGCACTGATTTGACCAAGGAAGGCGCCGAAGATCTGTTCTTCGAGATGAACTTCCGGCAGCGTTCCCTCGCCGACATGCTGTTCTCTCAAAGAGTCCTTTGTATTGCCGCCCACTATAACTTGATCAAACGGCAGGGGCGCCGCTCAGACCTCCTGGGGCCGCGCAGAACTTCTCCTGACACTCAGGAGAAGTCCCTAGCCAATCAGTTGCTCACTTCTCCTGAGACTCAGGAGAAGTTTCAAGCCGATGCACAAGTTGCACAGGAATACGAATTGACCCGGGATAAGGTGTCAAAATACTGCCGCTATGCCACATTATACCGCCCCCTGCTCCAACTGATGGACCAGGGAAAGAAACTGGGGCAACTAGCCGCTTATGAGATCAGTTTTATCGAGGATCAGTCGTTGCAGACTACTATCCACGAAATCATCGTGACAACCGGCATTACTATTTCCGTGGCCAAGGCTAAACTGCTGCGCTCAGAATTTGAAAGAGCGACTCTGACCTCAGAAAAAGTCTTTGCCATGCTGGCGGAACAAAAATCCTCTCAAGAGCGATCTACAAGTCCTATCTCGGTAAAACTGCCTGGTGCCTGTCGGCAATACTTTTCAGCGGATACAACGAAAGCACAAATTGCGGAAATCGTTGAAAAGGCATTGGCGTTATATTTTCAACAAGTTCACGGCTAATAGAGGATCGGCGCCCAGGCGCCGGTCCTTTCTTTTTCCATTTTTCATGAAGAGGAGGGCGCACAATGCTAAATCCAGGATATGTTACATTTACAAAAAATGCAGACCCATTCGATGGTTCGGCCCCTGCAAGGCTTCAGCGCATGGGCCTATTGATGCCCAATGGAAAGCCAAATGTCCAGACCATGCAGGTGTTTACCAATATCATCGCCGGCCAGTTCTTTGATGACCTCTGCGATTACCACTCAGATGCGGAGCACTTGGCATCCACCTTGGCAGGCTTTTCAGAATTGGCTGCTCGTAGGGACTACAAAAAAGTATATCTGCTCCTGTCCATCCAATACGACAGGCTCCGCAAGCCCTTACCCGATCCTGTCTGGTGGCTTGCCGGGGTCACCCCTGCCGTAGAACTCTTCTCGGCCGGTCTTGTGGAACGATTGACCCAGTTAATGTCTGAAAGCACATGCAGAGAGGAGGCAGTTCATGAACAGATTGCTGACGGTTGTTCCCAGCAATAGTCCCTGTCCCTTATGCCAGTTTTTCAAGTCTTTAGATGAAAAGCAGCGCCAGAAGTTGCTTTCCCTATTTATTGTGCTGCTTCAGGCCCCGCAAGCAATTATGCGCGAGCCCTATACAAAGCACTTTTCGCTTGAGCGTTATCAGTCACTCTATGAATTGCGGGCCAAGAGCAAAACGCTGGTCCGCATTATTTTTACCCTGACGGATGAGGGAGACGTTCTTTTTTTGGCTCCATTTATCAAGCGCCACAAGCGGGATACAATGCAGTCACTAGACGCTTCCCTCAGACTAATGGCGGGAGTCGAGGATGGCACGAGCTCGACACACGAGCTGTCCATACAATTTTTTGTTACAGGAGGAGTCGAACTATGAGAAACAAACTGATCTTAGCCGGCGCCGCGATAGGGGTCCCGGTGCTGGTCCTCGCCCTTTGGAAAGGATGGTGGAGCAAAGCATGAAAAAAGCTGTGGTTATCTTCACGATGCTATGCCTCTTGACCGTTTCCGCATCGGCCGCATATATCCCGGAAGATGTGATTACGGAAAACCGTGACGGACGCCAACTGATTATCAAGACCTTTCAACTAGGCCCCACCGATGATCCCACCGCTCTGGTCGAGGAACCTTTTGAACTGGAAGGTTATCGGTATGAGCATCTCGAAACGGTGAAAGAGGAGCAGCCTTTTAAGGACACCCAGCAACACGCAGAAACCGTCACAGTAGATACCGACAGCAACTCCCTGGAAAAAATCCTTGCCCAGCTTGCGCCCACGATGGAGTATAGCAAGGATGGATATTCCGGTATTTTGACCTTGGATCATACAACGATTCAGACAGAAGCAGCAGGCTACACCACGCAATATTACACGATTACGGATACGAAACAGTTCACTGGTCTGGACCGAAATGATCCGTCCTATGTTCCCACAACATCTGTCAAGAATGGCTATACGCTAAAGCTCAGCGATCTCTCTTGGAGTGTCACAGGGACTAGTTTGGCCGATGATACACTGGTTCCCACATCTTATACTGCCACTGCCACTTATTCCACAACCGCCAGCCGGAGCGTTGCCACGGGATATGTGACCACGGCCAAATACACGGGGAAAATTACAGCAGAAGGAATCAGTTCCATTGAATATACCGTGACCTACCTCGGCACGTCGCTGGAAGTCGATTCTTCGCTAAGCATCTCCTGGCTGGTCATTCCTGGAGCGGCACTCCTCCTTTTGGCCGCCGTGACCGGGATCATTTGGGCACTCTGTCTTCGGGCAAATGCTACCATTTACGCTATGAATGCGAAAGGTGTTGCCTACAAAAAACTCGGTCGGCAGCGGATTACCCAGCGCAAGCCATGGCTGGACTTTACAAAACTCAAAGAGTACCCTGCCGGCGAGGCAAGTGTCGAGTTAAAGAGCAAAGCCGCCCACAAATTAGCCGGACGCATTATCACAATTCGTCTGTTCGACGGCACCCGTACCCACTTGGTCGAGCCATTTGAAGGACAAGAGAATTACTGGTTTGCAGTCAAAGAGGAAAATGAAGAGGATAAGGGGGAAGAAACATGAAGACCATTCGCGGGCTCTGCCTTACCCTGGCAGGGCTGATGCTGCTTACGTCACAGGCGTTTGCGGCAGACTACAATTTTGAGACGCCGGCGCCTTCGGACTACTATGGCAGCACCTCTTACGAGGAGGTCTATGGTGCGCAGTATAATTATGGCGGTATAAATGCCGTTGACTTCCTGGACCCGCTGGCAGAGAATGCAGTATCCACGACGACTGGCGCTACCCTGCAATATGGGATCAACGCAAGCAGCGGCAGTATATACCCTGACACCAGCGTCAGCAGTATATACCCCGTTCAATGGGGAGATACCAATATTTCAGCAGTCACCCAGTTCACATCGGTCAGTGACGTAGAGCGGTCCGACGGCAGTATTGGAACACTGGTCATTCCGAGCCTTGGTATTCGGTATAAGGCATATGATGGGACCGATTCTGCCTCCATGCGAAAAGGTGTCGGGCATTTCACTTCCACAAGTGCCTGGAACGGAAATATCGGCCTTTGCGGTCACAATCGCGGGTCCAATTATAATATCGGTTCTATCAAAGACCTGGACATCGGTGATACGATCCGTTATGAAACGAGCCTGGGCACTCGGACCTATGCTGTCAGTTCTGTTGAGATCATCGACTGGACTGATTGGAGTTATCTAAACGGCACCACAGATAATCGCATCACAATCATCACTTGCCTTGCTGACCAGCCCACGAAACGTGTTTGTGTCCAAGGTGTCGAGGTGCGTTCATAAAAAGTTCAAAAATAACTTTTGAGGGGAGGTTTTGGCAAAAAACAACTTAAAATAGCATCACGGGCAAACTATTCTTTACACTTCTGGTTTTTCGGTAAATACGATTCAACAAAACCTTTGACAAGGCCGTTTTTCCGTATTATTTTGAGTTTGTGGGAACATTTTTGAAGGAAATGAGGCGATTGTCATGGTACATGAATTTCCCAAAAGAACACAGAAGCAGCCGGATAACTCAGAATTACGTATCCGCCTGGATATGACCTTCGACGTCCCCAAAGAAATAGCAGATCAACTAGAGATGTGGGGGTTCAATACCTTCGAGGATTGCGAGTATGATTCTGACCGCCGGCAGCTCAAAATGAGCGCCAGCACGACGCTTTACCGAAAGGGGGCATGACTCATTGAAAAAACGTATTATACCGCTCCTTCTTACGTTCTGCCTGCTGCTTGCATTGCCCGTGAGTGCAAATGCTGCTGAACTGAGTGAGGAAGAAACTGCCGCCGCTTACCTCTTTGAAATGGGTATTATGGTGGGGGACCAGAGTGGAAACATGTTGTTAGATTCGCATTTAACACGCGCGCAACTGGCTACTATCCTTACACGGTTGAATGGGAATCCGGAACATGTCCAGGCAGAGCAGGCGTATTACATCGGACAGTGCAAATTCTTGGATGTCCCAGAATGGGCCAAACTGTATGTCGGCTACTGCTACGCAAACGGTCTTATGTTCGGATACGATACCGGAGCATTCGGAGCAGACGATGGTGTGACCCCACAAGCAGCATGCACTGTTATACTGCGATACCTGGACCCGCCGGACGTTACTTGGGATTACTCCACCGCTTGCCAGACGGCGCTTGATTTGGGCCTTACCACAGACACGGCAGTAAATCATGCAGAAGTAACCCGCAGCGATCTTGCGGTCATGCTTTACCGAGCACTAGGGCATACTGTTCCCGATGTTCCTGAAGTATCTGAAGCGGGAGCCGGCTTGAGCAGAAATTCCGATGGCTCCATCAATCTCCCGTCAGACGGCTCTCAGTACGTCCCCCAGGTCGGTGATGTGATCCGCTGCGACGACGGCACGAATTACACGATTACTGATGTGAGCCGGTGGGACAGGAGTATGTTTGCCTCCGGACCCATCGGCCCCCTGCCTGAGCCAACCTGCGACTGGAGCTTGCTCCCGCAACCGGAATTGCCTGCGCCGGAGGCCCGCCACTATTCCATCAATGGCCGTGAATACTTGTTTGTACGCAATCTCTATGAAACTCGGCGGATGCTTTACACATTGTATAATGCCATCGGAGACAACCCGGAGACCTGGCAGAATGGCGCTCCCGTCCTCCATCCAAGCGGGAATCCGAAAGTGAAGATCAACCTGAACATTGCGGATGACTTGAATCCGCAGGTGTTCTGGCCCTGGCGGGAGAGTGAAATTGCGAATCTGTTCGACTCCTGTCCGCCGGGCACTTACTGTATGGAAGTGTGGGATGTCTACAAGGATGGCGTCTTCCAGAGGACAGAGTATCAGATCCATGTAATTTAAGTTCTACTCGCTGAGAAGAAGGGCAGTGTGCCAAGGCACACCGCCCTTCTTTTTATCCGCTTTGCATTTCCTACAACTTAATTTACCCACAAACGATGGGGGGATGCAGCGGCTTTAGCGGTGCGTCCTCCCAATTTTTATGGAGGTCGCTCATGAAAAAACGATTGATTACGATGCTCCTGGCCCTTGTAGTGGTCATGGGGCTATTGCCAACGGTTGCCTTTGGCGCATCCACACCGGAGGAGGCCCTCGGCGAGATCGACATCTACAACGGTGGGACAGAACTCTCCTACCTGATGATCAACGGCCGGGTGCGGACGCTGATCTACACCTATTATAATTATGTCAATGCCAAAGGGGAAACCCGGGAGATCCCAGCCTACTGCGTCAACCCCAATATTACCGGCGTGCCGCAGACGGTAGGCGTCGGGGAGAGCATCGAATATCTGGCGGAGGAAAAGACGTCAGATCCCAAGGTGCTGGGCATCGTCGCCAACGGCTACCCCACCCGTTCCCTGGAGGAACTGGGCCTGGAGAATAAGTACCAGGGCTACTACGCCACGAAGATGGCGCTCTGGTGCTACCTTCTAAGCAACTGGGACATCAACAACCTCAAGGTCAACTCTTCCCTTACCGGGGTAGAGCTGCAGCGCGCCCAGAAGATGCTCGCCGCCGCCAAAGACATCTATGCCCGCGGCACGGCTTGGACGGAGGTACTGGCTCCGGAAGTCACCTGCACCCCGGACCGCGACACGGCCTACCAGGTCACCATTGACGGCAGGCAGTACAAGCAGCAGATCTTTACCTTCTGGTCGAAGACCTGGGTGTGTGACACTGCGGTGGAGGTATTCTTTACCGATCCGGACTCCGTCCCGGAAGGCACCCGGATCGTGGACATGAACAACCGGGACATCACCACCATCACCACGGAGGGCACTGGCGACGGCTATGCCGGTCAGTTCAAGGTTTTGTACCCTCTGGAAAGTGTGGACGGCGAAACCGGCAGTGTCCAGTTCTCTTTCCGCACCGACGTCTATAAGTACGCCGTCTACTATGCGATCTGTGCCGAGAAGGATCAGTACGGGAATATCCAGAATTATGTGGTGGACACCGACCCCACCACGACCATGAGCCTTTCCGCCTACAGCAACTACGCAGACGGCCCCACCGTTGAATATGAAACCGGGTTGCGAATCCTCAAATATGAGACGGGGACGGAAATTCCCATCAGCGGGTGCCGTTTCGAGGTCATCGGCCCTAACGGCGACTCCATCGGCGTCTTTGTGACGGATGGGGACGGCCGCATTGAGATCCCCCTCAGCAAAGTCGGCAATTATACCGTGATTGAACGGGATTCTGCGTCGCATTATGTCATCAGCGAGGAACCCGCTCAGAACGTCACTGTGGTCTACGATGAAGTAGCCGAGGTGACGTTTTTTAATGATCCCTACGGTACACTGAGAATCGAGAAGCGATCCAACACCGGGCAGAAACTACAGGGGGCCGTTATTACCATTGAGCATATCGAAAGCGGCCAGACCTTCACTGCGGAGACGACCAGCGCGGGCGTCGCCATTTTTGACGAGATCCCCTTGGGGGCGTATCGAATCCAGGAGGAGACTGCCCCGGTAGGCTGGAAACTGGATGATACCGTCTACACCGCCACCGTGGTGGCCGGCGAAACGACCACGATCCCCATTATCAATGAGGAGCTGCCGGGATTGCGGATCATCAAATATGATCGAAAAAATATGGTCGCGATGCCTGACGTCACCTTCGCTGTCTATCGTGACGGTGAATTTTTAGGCAATTTCAAGACGGACCAGTTCGGTGAGATCCTGCTCACCAATGTAGAGCCGGGCACTTACCGGGCATTTGAGGTAGACACTGGGGACGAGGGCTACATCCTGGACACTACTCCCCAAGAGGTGGAATTGCACGCCGGCGACGGCATCAAGGAGCTGCTGTTCTTTAACGATGTCAAACCCGGTTTAAGGCTGGTGAAGGTGGATTCCGATGACCCATCCAAGGTGATCCCTAACGCTGTCTTCGAGATTGAGTCTGTGGAGGGCACCTATGGCCCCCAGGAGTTCCGAACGGACCAGAATGGAGAAATCGACCTCTCCATGCTCCCGGCCGGGTCTTATGTGGTAACTGAAAAGTCCTGTGACGGTTACATCATCGACGAGGCCCGGCGTATCATCGAACTGAAGCCCAATGAGGACGCCCAATTCGTTTTTACCAATCATGTAAAGCCCTCCCTCCAGCTGATCAAACTGAGCAGCGACGGTTCCCGCCTGGCCGGGGTGACCTTCCGAATTGCCAAGATTGAGGACGGTTCTCACTACCTCGACCGCACCACCAGTTCCACAGGTGAGATCCTGATCTCCGATTTGGAGCCGGGCGTCTATTCCGTGCGTGAATTGTCCTCGACGCCGGATCACATCCCGGATGATACGGAGCATCATGTGGAGCTGTTCCCGGGCCAGACCAGCACGATCACCCTGACCAATGACAAGCGGCCCAATTTGTATATCCACAAAAATGACGCCGACACCGGCGCTCCGATCCCTCACACAGTCTACCTTGTGAAAGGTGCGGACGGCCACTCCATTGCCGAGGTAGAAACGGACGAAAATGGCGTTGCAGTTGTCGAGAACTTGTTGCCCGGGGTGGTAGAAGTCATTGAAAAGTCAGTCCCGGAGCCTTACCTGCTGGCGGAGGAGTCCCAGCTGGTGACGCTGCTCCCCAACCGGGACAGGGATGTGTATTTTGAGAACTATAAGCGGCCGGTCATCGAAATCATCAAGGAAAACGAAATCACCCATGATCCTCTCGAAAATGTGCCCGTACAGGTCTGGTACGCCAGCAACAACACATCCACCGGCGAATACAACGACCTGGGCGTGTTCTACACCGATTCGGAGGGCCGCATCGTTTTGAGCGACCCTGAACTCTCCCTGCGCGACGGCTGGTTCCGCGTCGAAGAGTTAGAGGCCCCGAAGGGGTTCTCCATGACAGAGTCCAGCAAACAGGAGGCATTTGTGGCCGCCGGCGAGGGGCACACCTTCCGCATCTACAACCGGCCCAATTCAGCCATCTGTGTATGGAAGTATGATTCCGAGACAGGGGCCGCCATTGAGGGGGCTGTCTTCCAGGTCCGCTATTTGAGCGGCAATACCAGCGGCACCGGCGGCACGGTAATCGGGACATACCGCACTTCGATCAATGGCTCCTTCACGGTGACCGACTGCAAACCTGGCACCTACATCATCGAAGAACTCTCCTCGGACGGCTCTCACATCATCGACACCCCGCCCCAGACTGTCTACCTGTCCGGCGAGGAGCAGGAGACGATTCAGGTGTTTTTCGGCAACAGTCCCATGGGATCTCTCCTTATAAAGAAGGTGTCCAGCGCCGATAATTCCCCGATTTCCGATGTTCAGTTCTTTGTGACGGAGAGCGACGGCAGCATAGTGGGTGACGGCAACGGCTACTTCGTCACCGATTCCGCGGGGACCATCCTAATCGAGGGCATCGAGCCCGGCACGACGCTGGTGGTTAAGGAGACCCGCGCACAGGAAGGGTTCCTGCTGGATGACACGCCCCAAACCGTCCAAATCAAGGCCGGGCAGACTACTACCATCGAATTTCGCAATCAGCCCAAGGGCAATTTGATCATCCACAAACTGTCCAGTGCTGACCGAAAAACGCCGCTGGAAGGGGTTCAGTTCAAAATCACCTATGCCGACGGCTCCTACCTGGCGGATGAAAACGGGCATCTGTCCTCCAACGGCCTGTACTGGAGCAATTCCGAGGGCCAGATCGTCCTCTCTGTCACCGGCACACTGGTCGTAACTGAGGTACAGAGCATCGAGGGGTACACCATCGACCCCGATACCCAGAGTCAGACCGTGGTAGTCAATCCGGATGATACGCAGGAGTTGTGGTTCTATAACGACCCGGTGGGCGGTATTGAGATCATCAAGGTCAATCAAAGCAAGACCTCTGAGCGCATCCCGGACACTACTTATGAAATCCGCCGGATGGATGACGCACTGGTAGACACCATCACAACGGACCACAACGGCCGTGCCTTTCTCTCTCTGGAGGACGGCTCTTACTATGCCGTTGAAGTCGAGGCCAATCCGGACTTCATTCTGGATGATACCCCACATTATTTTGAGGTCAAGGACGGCGAGGTAACTACCCTGCGCCTGACCAACGCCGCCAAGTCCGGTATTTTGATCCACAAGGTGGACACTTCCGGCGAAGGCATCTACGGCGTCAAGTTCCTGCTCTATGATGAGAACCGCAATCCTATCGGGGAATTTACCTCCGATGACGAGGGATGGGTCTATATCACTGCTGATGACCTGCCGGACGGCGCCAATACCAGCGGCCGGTTTTATCTGCGTGAACTGGAGGCGGCAGAAGGCTACATCTTAGACGAGGAGTATAAGACAGTCTACGTCCGCCCGGGCCATACGGCTGAGATCGAGTGGGTCAATGAAGCAATCACAGGCCAAATCCAGATTTACAAGTATTCGGCGGAAGCAAATACCGTCACTGGTGACCCGGCAGGAACACCGCTCCAAGGTGCTGTCTATGAAATTATCAATGAACGCAGCGGACGAGTCGTAGACTACATTACAACGGATGCCCGAGGAGTCGCAGCGTCGAAGCCTCTGCCGCTTACGCGCTACAAAATCCGCGAGGTTACAGCTCCGGCCTACTATCAAATTGATGCTACTGTTCACGATGTCACACTGGAGTACGCCGGGCAGATTATTAAGATCGCAGCTTATGATAAACCTGCAAATCTGAATGTCACCGTTACCAAGACCGGAAATCAGCAACTCTTGGCTGGCGACTCCATGCGTTACGACCTTACAGTTGTCAATAACTCGAATGTGGCGCTGGACAATTTTTATCTCCACGACCGCTTCCCGACAGATTGTGCTACGGTCAAAACTGTCACGACAGGCACCTATAACACCAGGCTCAACTACCAGATCACCTACAAAACCAATTATAACGATTACCGGGTTCTGGCGACTAATTTGCTCAGCACCAACAATTACGCCTTTGACCTCTCGGCCATTCCGTTGATGCAGGGCGAAGTCGTCACGGACGTTCGTCTGGAATTTGGGAAAGTACCTGCCGGATTTGCCTCTGTGGTCAAGCCCACCGTCACAATCCAGACCAGCGCATCCCTGGCAAACGGCTATCAGGTTATCAATCGAGCCGACGCCGGAGGACAGTACATGAGCCAGTGGGAAACCGGGCGAGCTTCCTGGATTACCATTATCATTCGGCTGAATCAGCCGAATCTTCCCAAAACAGGATACTAAGTATCATTGTGGTGGGCGGTCCTTCATCCGGGCCGCCCACCGTGGCTTAATCAAAGTGAAAAGAGGTATCATCGTGACCTATTCATCCTACCGGAATGACCCTTTACTGCACTCTGCCGCTTCCCGCTATATGGAGATGTATGGTGGAACCTTCGCCTGTGCGGACTCCGGAGATTTTCTTATTTATCGGGATCGCACCGGAGATGCGTATATCCCGCTGGACAATTTTACAATCCCTCTCCTTACAAAACGGCTTACTCAGGCAATGAAGCACAAATTCCGAATTGATCCGCTTACCCTACTATGGCTACCGATTGACGAAGATGAACTCCAGGACATACCGAGATTTTGTCAAAACGTCACACAGGCCGCCGGCATCATCCTATAATCCATACATATTGGCATCGTTGTTGCCAATATGAACATGTTCTTAACCTGGAATGGCTTCAGACGTTCCTATGGGGTTGATACACCTTCATAGCAGAACGGCCGGGGCCATTCCCTTTTTATACTCCAAGGAGGAATGCCTCATGAAGAAGCACTTGGCCCGTCTTGGGACTAAACTGCCACGTTACTATGCGCAAATCATGTCTGTAATCCTACTGGTGCTTATCCTGGCCGTTCCTGCCATGGCTACTGACAGCACAACTGGAACCAGCGGGAACACACAAGGAACCACCACTTCACAGGGGACTTCACACGCTGGAGAAAACATGTGGGATGCCGCAGACCGTATTATTCGGGATGTTTATACCCAGATAGCAGGGATCAGTACCGTCCTAGCCGGGCTCATGTCTGCTGTGGCCGTTGTGGGGGCGAAGGTTTCCAACAATCAACATAAGACGGATCAAGCCTGGGATTGGCTCAAGAGGATTTGGATTGCATGGGCGATCATCAACGGGATGGGGGCTTTCCTGGCATACATCCGTCCCCTGTTTGATGGCCTTGCCACGCTGGGCTGACACTTGCACCGGCAGATAGGGGGTGAGCAGTATCCTTGAAGGAATTTTTAAGGGCTTTGTCCAGTGGGTTTACAGTCTGTGCTTGGAGATTGTGCAGTACATCTCCAATGCCTTGCTGGATGTATTCAATATGGACTTGGAGTATTTTAGGCAAGTAGCCCCCGTAACGGACGACATCCTGCAAATCGTAACTGCGGTGGGATGGGCACTCCTCCTTGGCAACCTAGTCTTTCAGGCTGTGAAGAGCATGGTAACAGGACTCGGTTTTGAGGGAGAAGACCCCAAACTGCTGTTCACACGCACCTTTGTATTTGCTTTTCTCCTGCTGTTCAGTCAACAGGTCTGTGAAATTGGCCTGGGCATTTCGTCCCAAATCATCTCTCTACTCCAAATTCCCAGCAGCGTAACCGTTACAATCCCGGAAGAAAGTAATTTCAATATAGGGGCATCCTGGCTGCTGGTGATCATCGTGGGCTTCGTCATCATGTGGCAGTTCGTAAAACTCTTTTTTGAGATTGCGGAACGCTATGTTGTAACTGCAATGCTGGTGCTTCTGGCGCCGCTGGCTTTTGGTATGGGCGGCAGTAAAAATACCGAGGACATTTTTCGTGGCTGGGCCCGAATGTTTGGCTCTATGTGCCTGATGATGATTCTCAATGTTGTCTTTTTGAAACTTCTGATTTCTGCGATGGGTTACATACCTTCCGGTGTCGCTGTACTGCCTTGGATGCTGCTCATCGTAGGGATTGCCAGAGTTGCCCGAAAGGTAGACGGCATTGTCGCACGCATCGGTCTGAACCCCGCCATCACCGGCGACGGGCTCGGTCGTGGCTTACCTGGCATGATGGCCTATGCAGTCATCAAAGGGCTGGGGACAAGCGTGGCTAAGGCAGCCAGCAACTCCGCTGGAAAGCAGCAGCCCCATGGCGGCGCCGCTGGCCGTGCACCCGGCGGATCACACACGCCGCCGCCCACCACACCACCTCCTGGGGGTGGATCAACCACGAACGGTGGCCGTGTAGCCGGGACACAGGAGAAGCGGGGGAAGTACGCACCGCAACAAGGGGGGACGCAGGTATCTTCTGCATCCACAGAAACGGTTACGGGCCAGCAGGCCGGGACAGCACCCGGTCAGGTCGAGCATATCTCTGCTACACCGGGCCAGGAGCGGCCGGCAGCGTATCAGTCCCCGGCTGATGGACGCAATGCTGTGCAAGAGCAACAGTCCAGTTCCCATCGGCAGGAAATGCGCCGCACATCCGTTCCACCGGAGGCCCGCGGCGCAGCGGCAACTCGAAACTCCGCTCGCTTCCATCCTGGTATCCGCATTTTGCCCTTGGATACTTTCACGGAAAGCACTACTGGTCAACAGCACGATGGGCAGGAAACGCCTCAAAAACCTCCGATTGGTCGTGTTCAGGCGGCAAGAACTGGAGGCGGCGATCCCAATATAGGCCACACCACACGAGGTCGCCGCGGAGAAAGCCGCAGGTCTGCTGTGGTACACCAATTTGCGCGGCGCCAAGAGACAGAAACAGCAACAAGCAGCGATGCAGGCGTATCCCGGCGTCAACGCTCTTCCCTTCAGGCCGATGGTACACCTAAAATTACAACGCCGCCCGGGGTCGGCCGCGGCACCGCTGCGACGGCAACTCCACCTTCTGGAGAGAAACGCTCTCCCGCGGCTTCAGCACACCTGATCGGCGGCACTCATGCACCAGTCGAGACAGCAGGAACCCGAAGGCCGCCTGGTAGAGTTCCCTCTTCTGGTGGAACAACCCCCTCAGCCGGTATTGCAGGAAAGCGTGAAGCACCCGTGGGACCACAACCTGTTGTCGGTGGCGGAACTCCTGCCGCCGGTACTGCAGGAATATCGCCTTCTCCTACACATGAGAGCCCACCGACAGCGGCGACCCGCTCCGCCGGTACGGCAGGAATGCGACGGCCTCCGCCCAGCAGCCATCCCATCGTTGATGGGCGGTCTGCCTCGGTCGGTGCAGCAGGAATGCAGACGCCTTCCAGGCATACGCGGTCTGCTCCGGCAGAGGCAGCTGCTTCCGCCGGCAAGGCAGGAACCGCACCCAAACCCACCCGTCCGCCAATCAACCAAGGGACCCGCCGTATCAAACAGGACTTAGGACGGCCACCGGTAAGCAGAAAGACAAGCAATTCCCGCCAAACCCGCCGAAAGAGAGGCGATGCACATGAGTCATGATTCCAACACAAATACAGGGCAAAAAGTTGCTCGCGTGGCCTATGCGGCTGCAAATATTGCCAGAGGCGCCGCCACAGGCGGCATCTATGGCGCGGCCGCTGAAGCCGTTAAATCTTTTCTTCCAGAACTTATCAAACTGGCAATAATTTTGCTCTTTGTGGTAATCCTTTTGCCTATGCTGATCTTTACCGCCCTTCCCAACATCCTATTCGGCTATTCCAGTTCTCAAGATCAGGAAATCATCGACTTTACCGCTTCTGCTCAGGAGTTAGACAGCATCTACCAAGAACTTGATCGTTATAGCCAACCCCTTCTGCTTCGCTTGGTGGACAGCATACTCCCTACCTTCTGGTCGGATGGAAAACCATTGTACGATGATTACGGAGTCACTCAGGATCTCGGCAACATAAATAAATACTGGATCATGGCCATTGGCTCTGTTCAATATAAACAGGACCTCTATACCATGGATGAAAACGCAGTCGAAAGTCTGATGTACGACCGCCTCACCTATTCCGCCTCGATTACTGATCGCTTCCTCAGCATTTCTGTTTGGGATTTGACGCCAGATGAATATATGAACAAACTCGGCTTTACCCAGGAAGAGAAGGACTGGGCAGCGCTGCTCTATTCCATTTTGGCCGAGGACCAAACGCTTTCCTATGCCGACAGCGACGGTTCCGGCTATTATAATACCGACTACGGCGACATTACATTTACCAATGCGGAAACAGAAGTTGTCTATTATAATCAGACAGACTCCCGGTGGGGAAATGAGATGTATGGCAAGAGCGGCACGATCGGCACGTCAGGCTGCGGTCCAACCGCACTTGCAATCGTCGTCGCGTCCCTGACGGATCACCAGGTCACGCCGCTTGATGTTGCCAACTGGTCCGTTGAAACAGGACACCGCTGCGAAGGGAACGGAAGTTATCACAGTCTCATGCCAGATGGCGGAGCGCACTATGGGCTTACCGTTACCGGGATTGGAAATGACCCCGAAAAATTGGTGGAGGCCCTGAAGGAAGGGAAACTGGTGATCGCGATTATGTCCAAAGGCCATTTCACCAGTTCAGGCCACTTTATCGTTCTGCGCGGTGTGACGGAAGACGGCAAGATCCTCGTGGCAGATCCCGCCAGTGTGAAACGAAGTAATCAGGAATGGGAACTCGGCATCATTGTCAATGAAGCCAGCCGCAAGGCCGGCTCCGGCGGCCCTTTTTGGGTCTTCTCGACGTAAGGGGGGCTGAGTGATGGAGCCTGAATGCCATGGGCGTACCCTGCGCATGCGCTACGGGATCACCCTGATGGAACTGGCCAAAGCCGCCGGAGTTTCCGTACAGTTGATTGGAAAGATTGAGTTTGAGCCGGAACGGTGGACCGCACACAATGAGGCAATGCTGCGGTCTGCTTTCCGGCACGTTATTTCCCAACAGCGCGGGCGATTAGATCAACTGGAAGCGGCCTTGCTTGCAGAGGGCCCGCTGCTTAGGCCGGAGGAGGTGCGTAAATGTGAAGAATGAACTCTACTACATACCCGCTAACTACACGGACGCCGGAAGGCTGTTCGGACTATTTGAAATCCGGAATGCCATTGAAGCCGTATTGCTGGGCCTTCCACTCACAGCGGCCTGCGCTTATTGGCTGCCCCTTGCTATTACATGGAAAATTATTGTGACGCTGTTTCTGATGGTTCCAGTTGTGGGGTTTGCCCTGATTGGGCTGAAGGATGACAGCCTGACCCGCTTTTTAAGAATTTGGTGGACCTGGCGCCGGCGGCGCCGGGTGATGACCTATCGGGGGGAGGTGAACAGTCATGAGTTTGAAAGAACTTATCTTCGGCGGCGGCGTCAAGGGCGTAAGTGATCGGAGCGGCGCTTTCGATGGGAGTATCCAGGCATGGCTTCCAGTAAAAGACATCATTCAGGGGGTCGTTGTGACCCGGGACAAACGCTTCATCAAAATCCTGGAACTGCTGCCGGTCAACTTTTACACTATGTCGGACATGGAGAAAAGCAACGCAATCGCTGACTTTGCCGCCTATCTGAAAATCGCACCGAATAGCCTGCAAATCAATGTGCTGACACAAAAATTTGATTTGAACGGCTACCGGAAAATGCTTCAAAAGCGCTTGGAGCAGGAGCGCAATGAGCGATGCCGGGAAATGATTCAGGAGAGCATGGAGTATGTGCCCAGTCTGGTAGAGCGCGAGGCCATTACGCATCGCTTTTTTCTTTCCTTTGCCTACGATCCCAGCATGAAAGCGGCGGATAATACCCCAGGCGCTATCGCGGCCCTGCTCAATGAAAAGGCAGAAGTGGCTCGGCGCTATCTGGATCGCTGCGGAGTGACTGTCCTGGAACCGGAATATGCCGATAATTTCATTCTGGAACTCCTCTATCAACTGGTCAACAAGCATACTTCTCAACACATCCCTCTGCCGGAAGGCGCGTTTGATATGCTTGGGATGGTTCATGGTGTCTATGATGAGACGGTTCTCAAGGACCTGAAGGCAGCCCAATCAGAAGATACGCCGAAAAAGGAAAAGAAATGGCCGCCCTTCCGAAAGAAAGCGTCTTCAGGGCTGTCTGTGCTGGAAGCCGGCGCCACCACTATCCCCGATCTGATCGCTCCAGCCTCTATCGACTGCTATTCTCCTGATTATCTATTGCTGGATGGAGCGTACCACGCCTATCTCTATATCGCGGGTTACGGCTACGCCACTGTGGTCGGGAAAGGATGGCTGACGCCGCTCATTGAGGCTGGTGAAGGCATCAGTCTGAGTTTCCAGCTGCACCGGCAACCCCGTGAAAAGACGCTCAGTTCCATCTCTCAGACCACCATGGTCAATCGTTCCAGAATGCGTGATGTGGGTGATCTGCGCCAGGATTTTGAGGAACTGGGCGACGCCATCAGCGCTGGGTTGTTCCTGAAAGAGGGAATGAACCGCGAAGGAGAAGACTTTTATTATATGCACACCATCATCGAGGTGGTGGCGGATGATCCGGACACTTTGGAGCAGCGGGTCACAGCAGTTGAAACGCTATGTGTCGCTTCTGATATGCTTGCGAAACGCTGTGAGGACAAACATGAACAGGCGTTTCTATCCTTTCTCCCTCTTCTCAACACAGATCCGGATATTGAGCGAAAAAGCCGCCGCAATGCTTTGACTTCCGGTGTGGCCGCGGCCTTTCCCTTTGCGTCTTACGAACTGACTGACCAAAAAGGGATTTTCCTGGGGCTCAACCTCTACAACAGGTCCCCTGTTTTTATCGACTTTTATGATGACTACAAATACACCAACGGCAACTTTGCCGACTTCGGTTCCACAGGTGCCGGCAAATCCACGGTACTGCAATCTGTGGGCAAACGCCTGCGGGAACAGGGTCGCAAGATCATCTACATCGTTCCGGAAAAGGGACACGAATATAGGCCGCTTTGTGACGCCCTGGGCGGCCAGTTTATCAAGTTAGGGCCATCCTCGCCCGATTGTATCGGCCTGATGGAAATTCGGCGCTTTCAGGAGGACCCTTACAGTTCTCGCACAAATGGCCCACGGCGGGAGTCTCTGCTGGCCGAAAAGGTATCCTGGCTATCTGTCTGGTATTCTCTGCAAAAGAAAAATCTGAGTGAGGAAGACCGGGCATACATCGACGCATCCCTGATTGAGTGCTACAACAATCGGGGCATTACCTTTGACAACGCGAGCCTCTTCGAGGAAGACGGGGTAACGCCAAAGGAGATGCCCGTGATCCGGGAATGGTACGACGTGTTAATGTCCAAGCCCGAGACAAAGCACCTGGCCGTAGTGCTGACCCGCTATGTATCCGGCTCCGCCGTTTCCATGGGCGGGCGGACCAATGTAGATACCGATAACCCTTATATTGTAATCGACCTGACCGATTTGCCGGATGACTTGATCCTGCCCTCTGTCTACGCGGCGACCGGCTTTGCCACGGACATCATCGTCCAAAACGGCGATGTGGGGACCGCTCTTCTCTCTGATGAGTTGTGGAAACTCCTGGGGGCCAACTCCAACCCGCTGGCGGCTGACTACACGGTGCGCATGGTCAAATTGATACGGTCGCAGGGCGGTATCGCTGGCGTTACTTCTCAGGGCATGGCCGATATGATGGCCCTGGACGGCGGCAAATATGGTAAGGCTATCCTGGACAGCTGCCGCATCAAATTCATTATGCAGATGGAGGAACAGGAGGCCCGCCTGGCCCAAAATGTCCTCAACTTGACGGAAGAAGAGGTGCGTATGATCACTCGTTTCCATCGCGGCGAGGGACTTCTGTGTATTGGGCACAACCATGTCCCCATTGCTGTCCATGTATCGCCAAAGGAGTATAGTGCAATCACTACATCGCCTACCGACCGCCGGGCCCAATTAACAAATCAGGTATAAGAATGATGAAAGCCGCGAGGGAGATAGCCCTCTCCCGGCTTTCATCATGCGGCTTATGTAAAGGAGAAAAAGTAGATGTCAAATCCGAAAGAGCAAATCAACGGCATTCAAGCCACTGCGTTTGAGGCGTACAAGGCCAGCGGGCGCATTGCCGTTTTGATGGAGGATGGCTGTTCCTCGGGCGATTTATCAAGGGAACTGGAAACCGCTGCCGCTTGCCTGGAGAAAAGCGCCCTGGACATGCGGGTGCTGTGCGAAATGGGGCAGACGCAGTTGACACCCCTTGGAAAGAAGCCTGTCCCGGTTATTCAGGAAGTCGCAGGCTGGTCGGAGACAAACGAGTATGGATGGCTTCATATCCAACTGAACACACTGCTCCCTCACTGCCGGTTCTCCAGTCCCCTCTGGTTGACGGACACAATTACCCGCCTGCTGAATCTACATGAAAGGCGTCACGGGAAAATCCCGATGCTGGAACACGGCATTCTTATCATTGATGAATACAGCGACATTTCATCCCGCAGGGTGTATGACGAGGACAACAAGGGATGGAAAGCAGTTTCCAATGCGCTGAAAGGCCGCATCGTTCCGGATGACGACCAGTACACGCTTAGTGTATGCCTGCTGTCCCAGCGATCCCCTGAAACGCAGTGCCACATCTACGTTCTTCCCGAACGAGATGCTGGTGATTTCTTTTTTATGCGGGCGGACAACTACCCATTCTCCCGCTGATCTTCCGTTACAATGCTGCCCCATTTTGCCGTAGGCCTTGCGTTACATCCCGCCGCAAAATGGGGCCACCATCGGTTACATTCAAACTGTGTTTTCTGTGCGGGCCATCGGTTACTTCATCCCCTTGTTGTAACTGGTGGTCCGCCTCTATTTTCTTTGGGAACCCGATGTTGAGCGCTTTTTATATCAGGTTACAACCGAAAAATGTAACCCTCCTATGGAACCTTCCGTTACGTGAGAACCCGCGTTTGCAGAAAGGAGTCCTAAATGCTATACGACCGCAGGGACTACGGCCTGCTGCGTCTTGTGGGCACCTATCAATGGCTGCCTCTGGCGCCTCTGCGGGCCTTGACCTCCTTAAAACGGCTCTGTCATGAGGCAGACCTTCTCTCCTCACTGGGCCTTTTGACTTACTCTCGCAGCGGCGAATACCTGATGCTGTCTCCCCAGGGGTATCAACTCCTCGACAGCATGGATCTCCATTGCCATCCATCGGCGAAGCGTCCCTACTCCAACAGCCCTACGCTCCGTCGGAGATTAGAGGCCGGTACGATTCTGCTCACCTGCCTCGGGGCAGGAATTGAACCCGCCCACGACAAGATTGAGCGTCTCAAACAGCAGCCCGTTTTCCTCCCGGCATTTGCCCTTCGTTCCGGCGACGGTAATCTGATGAACGCCGCTTCATGTGCCGGCTTTGGCCACTGGGGCGACACGGCATATATGGCCCTATACATTTCTCGGGATACCACAGGCTTTTTTATGAACAACGAACTATCCCACCTCCATCGGCTTTCCTCTGTGTTCAGTGATCGGCTGGACACACCGCAAGCCTTGCTGCTGGTGGGACAGAGTTACAAAGCCGTTTACGAAATTCTGACCTGTAAAACGCCGTCGGAACGTCACGGGAAAAAGGGATATGTAGATTATTGCTATGCCTACTCTCACATAGGCATTCCGGCCAATCTGATTTCATGCGACGACACTGGGGTATTGCAGCTCGCCATCATGCGGCAAGCGGACCACAGGAGTCGGATCGCACGCGCCGCCTTCGGTGCACGCTGGACGCCCAAGGATGACCGGCTCCCGGAGGCAGATGGTCATGTAGACGGCAATCCGCTGGTAATCGTGGTGGACATGGACCTGAAACGCCTGGAACGGGTATGCCGTGATGCCGTCCTGCAAGGGCGGCACGAAATCATGGTGGCGGCCCTGGAAGGCCAGATGTCCGGCCTGCTTCTGGATATATTCCCGGAAGGCGCGCCTGTTCGAGCGCTGCGCATCAATGGAAAAGTCCTGTCGGTCGCGTTTGGCAGCGCCTGTACGGTATCGGACCCTTGGCCGGATGCGCCTCTCAATCTGAAGGGCGGTTTTATCCATGTTTAGGCTCTCAGATAAATTAGCGAAACTGGAGGACCGAATTGCAAAACGCTGGGGGAAAAAGATTTGCCTTTTCTTGGACCGGCGTAAAGGCAAGTGGAAACTCTATATACCGCTGGTCCTATGCGGCTGGTATTTTTATGGGATGTTCGTCAATTCCATCCGCCTGGGGATCGAGTCAACCTTTGGAGAAAACGGCGACGCTATCGCAACGATTTGGGTCGTCAACCCTTTTTCCAATTTATTCGCTGTCTTCACGCCCACAGGCCTGGTGGTGACAGCCTTCTGTTTTCTGATGTTCTGTCTTCTCACCAAAAGGGGCTATTTCTGGTTTTCCGGCTACAAGTACACCCGTGATAAGCGTGGCTTCGATATTGTCCCGGACGGCACCCACGGCACATCCGGTTTTATGGACAAGAAGGACCGTGAGAAGATCCTTCTCACCGGCCCCATCTCCCAACTGGAAGGGACGGTCCTGGGCAAACTCAAGGATGACCCGGATGATGACGACAAGTATGCCGAGTATGTAACGCTGAAGCCGGACTGCGGCCTCACGGAGCATATCATGGCCTACGGCGCCACCGGCTCAGGCAAGACCCGCGGCCTGGTCAAGCCCTTTATCCTTCAGGCCATGCACCGAAAAGAAAGCATGGTTCTGGTGGACGTAAAGGGAGAAATCTATGAGGGGATGTCCCAGATCTTACGGGATGAGGGGTATGAGGTACGCATGTTTAACCTTTTGGACAAGGAAAACAGCGACGCCTGGAACTGCCTGAGTGCAATTGAGCAGGATAAAAACCTGGTGCAGTCCATTGCCGAGGTTATCATCAAGAACACTTCAAATGCCAACGAGCGACAGGATTTCTGGGAGAAGGCGGAGTTGAACCTGCTGATGGCCCTCATGCACTATGTCGCCACCCAGACCGTCCCCGGCACAAACGAACTGCTCCCCATCCAGCAGCGGTCCCTGGGAGAGATCTACCGCATCCTCTCCAACGAGTCCTTTGCCGATCTGGACCGGCGCTTTGAAGCGCTGCCCAAAGGGCACCCCGCCTTGGCGCCCTACGGCATTTTCAAACTGGCTAACCGCCAGATTTGGGGCAACATCGCCATCGGACTTGGCAACCGCCTCTCCGTCTTTCAAAACCCGCTGGTGGACAAGATTACCTCCTACAACGAGATCGACCTGACCTTGCCGGGTCAAAAGCCCTGCGCCTATTTCTGCTGCATTTCCGCTCAGGACTCATCCCTGGAATTTCTCAGCTCCCTCTTCTTTTCCCAACTCTTTTCCAGCCTGATGGAGTATGGCCGCCGCGACGGCAATCACGGCCGCCTGCCGGTCAAGGTGAACGTATGCCTGGAGGAGTTCTGCAATATTGGGAAATTGGTGGACTTCAAGCGGGTGCTGGAGGTATGCCGCGGCTCCAATATCTTCTGCCAACTGATCGTGCAGTCCATACCGCAGCTCAAGGACCGTTACCCAAGGACGGAATGGGAAGAACTGATCGGCTGTACCGACATCCAGATTTGCCTCGGCTGCAATGACGTGGACACGGCGACCTATATTTCAAAGAAGTGCGGCGTCGTCACCATTAAAGTTGAGAATAACCAGATGCCCCTTCAGCCGCTCTTTTCCCCGGTCTATAACACGACCCGCCCATACTCACAGACAAAAAGCAACACGCAGAGGCCCCTGATGTACCCGGATGAAGTGCTCCGTATGGACAACCGGGAGTGTCTGGTCATGCTACGGGCACAGCCCAAAATCCTAAAACTGTATAAGATCACGCCGGAAGAATTTCCTGATTTCCCCCGTCTGAAGGACGTGCGGGTTTCGGAGCATATCCCACGCTGGCGTCAATTTGAAGAGCAGTCTCAGGCAGCGTGTAAATACGCTCCGCCTGGTCAGCAGGAAGAAAAAACTTCTCCTATACGGCCCCAGCACTCCACGGAGTCGGACCCGCAGCTGCCCCGCAGCGGGCAAAAGCCGGACAACACACCCCCGAGAAAACAGCCAACCGCATCCTTCCGCGATGTGCTCCCACAATATGATTACGGCCTCCTGGACCCGGAACTCAGCGACATGGAACTGGATAACTCTCGCCAAGCAGCTCAGGGGGAGGACCCATCTGGGGGACAATCGGAGTATGGTGCTTTTGACCTGATCGAAACGCTGCCCCAGGATGTGGGTGGCACACCCTCCGGCTTGGACGAGCAGGAAGGGCGGCGCTGACGCGCTGCCCTTCCCTGTTCCTGTTGCGGAAGCATATCCAAAAGGTTATTTTTGAGATTTATCCCGGATACGCTTCTGCGCGGTGTCGTAGACCTCGTTATCAGCCCGGGCGCCGATTACAATGAGAAGCATTTCTCCCTCCCGGCGCACCAACTGGTAGACAATCCGCAGGCCGGCGCCCCGCAATTTAATTTTTAGGAAGCCGGACAGATTGGATGCGTTCCTGCTGCCCAAAGGCTTTCCATATCCACCCTCTGTATCGGGCAAAGGATTTTCCCGCACCTTTTCAATCGCCTTGAGAACCAAAATACGCTGACTGCCATCCAGTCTCCGAAGATCCTCCAGCACCTCGGGCAGGTACTTGACTTCCCACTTCATTCCAGTTCCACTCCAGAAGTATCGGAATAGTCGTCAGGCGTCAGGCCCAATTCTCGTGCGACGTCCTCTTGGGACAAATAAGTGGCCGGGTCTGCCTTGGATGTGCGGCGCAGCGCTTCAGCCATTAAGCGGGCGTCTTCCACTTCGTCCACCAGGCGGATATATTCTTCCGGAGACAGAAGGACGCACTCGGCCGCATTATTTTTCATAACGACCTTGGCCCCGCTACGCCGAACATCCTCAAAAATCTGCCCGGCCAGCCCACGGTTAAACTGCGAGATGGGAACGGTATTCTCGATTGCTCCACGAATGGAATTCATGTTGATGCCCCCCCGTTCTTGTTTTATTTTAGTATATCCACAACCAGCCAAAATGTCAATAAATAAACTGTAAATATTGCTGCTCTATTAGTTGATGTCAGGTAGTGCATTCACAGTTCTGCTTGGAGGAGGAACCCAGTATGAAAGCCGCGCCTATGATACAAAAACCATCCTTCCCCCTGATGAAGCAGGGGGATATTCAATCTATATACCATCTTCAAATGCCGCGGTGGCTATTCACGGATGAGCGCTATATGCCGTTGTCCCTGGAAGCCAAAGTGGCCTATACTTTCTTGCTCAACAGGTTCCAGTTATCCCGGCTTAACGGCTGGGTCAATAACGATGGAGAGGTTTTCATCATTTACACCCGCCGTTCCCTGGCTGCCGAGATGCAGGTGAGTTACCGGAAAGTCATCGAGTCAATGAAGGAACTCTCCGGTGCGGGGCTGATTTGGGAACGCCGCTGCGGTCGGGGCGACGCCAACCAAATCTATCTGGCCCGGGTGGATCAGCCGTCTCCCGGAAAGGGCTGCGCACCCTTTGTGGAGCCTGACCACGAAGCCGCCGGCGGGACGCCGCAGGTGGACGCCGGCAGTGACAGTCCAGCCGGGCCGGAGCACGCTGAGAAGGGGGAAGATCTTTCTGCCGCAGGGTCAGAACAAGAGGATAGCGCTGAGGACTCTCCCACCATAAGAAGTGCCGGTTCGGAACTTCTTGACCTGCCGGCACCATCGGACGGAGCTGGCATGCCCTGTCAAGAAGTGCAGGATCGGGATTTCATGAAGTGCGGGGCTGAAACTTCAAGAGATGCCCGCCGGAATCTCTTGAGATGCGGGAACCGCACCCCAATTATACTGATTGGAACTTAACTGATCGGAGTCATACTGAAGTCAGTCCGTCTGTTTCGCGGAGCACCCGTGGTACGCCTTATGGGACGGGTGGGCAGGCCATGGAAGAGCGCAGGCAGCTTGCGGAGATTTTGGAACAGTGTGAACTGTGGATCTTCGATCCGGAAACCGCCAAAGTCCTGGAAAACGCGGTGGAGCGTCTGTTTTACTCTGAGAGTTTCCGGATCGGCAAAGCCGTTCTCCCCCAAGCGAATGTGCGCTCCCGGCTCTGGGACCTGGATGGCGTCATCCTTCAGACCGCTGTGGGCAAACTCCACAGCAACCAGCGCAATGTAAAGAACTCGACCGCTTACACGATGGCGGTCATTTTTAATGCCATCTGCGAGTCGCAGAGCGACCTGATGGTAGATCCATACCTCAACAGTCTTCGTGATGGGCCGGGTAGCGGCGACCGGGGAGGCGGATCGGGATGCTTTTAACGGAGGACCAGAAATTCTTCCTCGCCATCCTGCGGGAAACCAGCTGCGTCCGCGCCGATCATGTGCTCCCTCTCCTGCACCTGCAATTCCCGGATAAAACACAGTACCAGGCAGACGCCATGCTGCGCACCCTCCGGTACCAGGGGAAAGTTGTTCCTGGCGAGGACAACATCATCCGTCTGGCCGAGCGCCGGTCCGCACCGCCCTGCGGCAATGTGCTGCTGGGCCTGGACATTCTCCTGGCACTCCAGCCCAAGCGGCTGCTCCAACTCTCTGCCAGCAGGGAGCCATATCCCCTTTGCTTTCTGATTCAGCGGAAGGATGAATGGATCGACCATTTCGCTTTCCTTCCGGTTCCGCCAGGCCGGGAGTCCTATGTCTCCCAAATTCTTCAGGCGGAAGCGGTGAACTATACATTTTTGCTGTACCTTGACGCTTTGGATCAGCACAGGCGCCTCATCCTCCATCGTGCCCACTACTTTGTCGTGGAGCAGGAAGGCCGCCTGCGCTTCTTCAAAGGGGGTGAGGCCCGGCGATAGAGCAGGCCCCCCAATCTTCCATCATGAAAGGAGCGACTTTATGAACCGTGAGATCTATGAGGAGCAGTACCAGCCGGAAGAGCCGCTGAAGAGCGACACGCCGGAGCATGACCCCCAGGGTTCCGTACTGGACCCGCCGAGTGCACCGGAAGCCGGGCCAGACGCCCATGAGGATGTATCTTCACCTGAGCGTGAGAACGAGGACAACAGCCCGGCGAAGGACAATGCCGGTGGAGAAAATGGTGCCGATGCCGAGCCGGGCACAGCGGATGCAGCCACTTCTGAAGCCTCAGATGATGCTGCGCCCCCGCCCAAAAAGAAACGGGTTTCCCGGAAAAAGGCCGCTGAGGCGCCGCCCGAAGAACCCCAGCAGCCCCCAGCGGACGAAGTGGGGGAAAACCCGGAACCCGGCAATTCCGATCTCTCAATGCCCGGGGACGAAATTGACGCCGGCTTGGACGGTGCCCCGGATGCTGAAGGCCAGCTGGACACCTATCCGGCGGAGTCCGTGGTCCTTCCCGCAGGCGATCCAGACGCCTTGGACGCAGAACTGTCCCAGGGGACCGGCTCGGACGATGATCTGGATGCCATCAGCCCTGAACAGGAGGGCGACCAGGGTGGGCTTCTTGTGATGGGGCTTGCCTCAGAGGGCGAGGAGCCGCCTGCGGGTGAGCGTGCTGAAGAAGTGCAGACGCCAACCCCCGCGCCATCCCGCTCGCCGATGACCCGTCCCAGGGAAAACCGCCCTGTCAACGGGCATACGCCGCTGATGTCCCTGAACCTCAACGAGATGGACCGCGGCCTTTCCCGCGAGGAGCGGGAAGAATGGAATGAGATCTACGCATCCTACCGCTCCAAGTCCCTGATCTCCGGACGCATCATCGGTGTGGACGGCAATTCCTTCTACGTCCGCAACAAGGAGACTGGGGCGCTGGAGCGCAGGAGAATGTACTGTGCGGTGGTAATTGCCTACCGGGTCAAGGTGCTGATCCCGGAGACGGAGTTCTGGATGCCGGGAGAGGAACGCCCCACTCACGTTCTCCGCAATATGACCGGAGCTGAAATCGACTACATGATCCTGGATGTAGACCGTGAGGGCGGCGTAGCCATTGCATCCCGCCGGATGGGCGCCGCTGCGGCGCGCCATAGGTTCGACACGCAGCGGGGCGGCCACAGCGTCGGGGAGCGTCTGACCTGCCGAGTCCTGGCCGTCGGCCCTTCCCGCTGCCTTCTGGAGTGCGGCGGCCGGGACATCACCCTGGGCTATCGGGATATGAGTTACGCCAATCTGACCGATCTTCGGGAGAAATATCACCCGGGCCAGACCTTGGACTGCGTTCTGACGGCCTTCAACCGGGCGTCCGGGGAAATGGAGATCTCCGTGAAGGAGGCCGAACCCCATCCATTCCAAGGCATTGCCACCCGCCACCCCATCGGTAGCCGCAGGTATGCTACCATCACGGGGAAATATGGCGGCGGGGTATTCTGTACCCTCCCGGACGGCACCACCTGTATGTCCCTCTACACCCCCCAGCACACGGACCGGGACTTCCACGAGGGGGACACCGTGATCCTGGTTATCACCCAGTTCGACTATGACCGCTGCCTGATTTACGGGCGTATCCTGGCAAAGTGGTGAGGGAAATGGAAAAGCGGGAATGCCTGCTGGACGCCCTGGCGCGCATGTCCCAGTGTGTCTGCCTGTCTGATATGAGGACGTCGGAAAACCGCGAAAAGGTGCTCCGCACCCTGGCGCAGATCCCAGCCAGGGACTTCCCAGCCCGGGATTGGCGGGAAGCGGCGCTGTATCTGCTGGCCTCTCCGCTGTAACCAAGGCCCCCACAGACGCAACAATTTGCGTCCGTGGGGGCCTTTTGATTGTCCGCTGCGCAGTAATTTGTTTGCAAGAGTTACTATGTAGAGGGTGGTTTCTCCCACCTAATACATATGACTGCGGCTCATTTGTGGTGAATGGAACAGCAGTTGTAGGAAAGGAGAAGAAAAGTCCGTATAACCACTGGAAATCAACACAAAAAGGAGCTGATTTATATGAAATCAATATTTGAGCAGATGGGTGGCACTTACCGTCAGGAGGGCGATTATCTCATTCCAAACCTCTCCCTGCCAGATGAATCAGAATATCAGATTGGCAAATACGGGCGTATGCGCCGCAGCTATCTGAAAGAACATCGCCCCATTCTCTACACAAACCTGCTCACAAGCGGAACGCTGCACCGGCATCTTGCGGAGATCGACCAAGCCTGCAACGAGCGTATGGAAATCATCGTTTCTGCAATGGCGAAGCAGGAAGATGTGACCGAAACACTCAAAGCATCTGCCCAAATGGAATGGGTGCGCCACATGAACAGCATCCGCAGCCTTGCCGAGGAAATCGTTTTGACCGAGCTTGTATATGAATGACAAATGCCCGTTATCGGCTGTATGGCCGATAACGGGTATTTCTGCGTTTTAATCCTTGTCCTCGGTGCTGGCAACAAGTCGGTCAAAATCACTCTGATACTGCCGATCCTGAATGACACGGTATTTCTCAAATTCGCTCTCGGCAAAGGCTTTTGCAGTGGCAAATCTCATATTCAAAAATCTCTTGCCGTATGGAAGCCAGAACTGGAGCGTTACACCGGTCTGGTGCAGCAAATCAAGGCAAAAAGCAAAGAGCGCAAAACACTGGTTGCCGAGAAAAAGGAATTGCCAATATACCATGTAAAACGCCACAAGGCGCTGGCTGTCCGCATTGCCGAGCTGACAGAAGATTTAGAGGAATTGCGTTTCGAAAAGGCACTCCTTTTGCAAAAATTTGAGTATGCAGAAGATGCAGGCGCAGAGGCATTCCGCAAGGATATTGCCACCATGGAGGCCTGCCTGAAAAAGCTGGAGACGCGGGAACAGAAATATTCCGTTGAACTGGATAAGGCTTTGACTGAATATGCCGAGCTGAAAGCGCAGGCTGCGGATTTTGACCCGGTAGAGCTGTACAAAGCACGGCAGGTCATCCGTCCTGCGCAGGAAAAGGCGGCAGAACAGCAGTTAGAGGATGCCATGCACGAGAAGCCTTCTCTTATTATGCTGCTCAGCGCCAAGCAGGAAACATCCCACCTGCTTGGCGCGGATGCAGAAGAACGGCAGGCGCGACAACTCATTATGCACAGAAATCAAGAGCAGTATCGAAATTCTCTCAGTAAACGAAAAAGAAATGACCCTGAGCGGTAATCATGTATAAAGACGGTGGCTCATACGAGTCGCCGTCTCTATACATGGGGCATGTCGTTGAGCGTTGTGCAGATCGTTCCATAGGAAGATTATTGCAGATATTATATGTGGTTCATGTTGTGTTAATTCCTGCTTTTTTCTTGTAATCAATCCATCCGTGCAATATGGAACAAAATGGGTATCAGAACGCAGCGTTTGGATGCTTCGCTCTGATGCCCTTTTACGATATAGTTTCTTTTACCGCGGCGACAACGATTACCGGAATTCCAGCGTCTCTTTCTGCAACGCTGCACCCCTTTTGATTAGTGATTTTTTCTCCGCACCTCTTGCAAAACAGAAAAAAGCGCGGTATAATATGACCGAAAGAACCGAATTGGTCATATTTAAGGAGGCGTAGGCTTGGCTTTTACCGATTACGAGACTGAACAGCTCCGCAAGGCGTTGCTGAAGGAAACGAGACATTGTGCTGTCACGCTGGGGATGAAGAAAACCTCCGTAGAGCAGCTGACGAAGGCGGTCGGCATTGCAAAGGGCTCGTTCTATAAATTCTACGAATCCAAGGAAATGCTTTTCTTCGCGGTTTTGGAGAACATTCACTCCGAGCTTTACGGAGTGGCTGACCATGCACTGAGCGAAGCAAACGACTTGCCGCCGTCGGAGCGTGCGGCAAAGGCGGTTCTTGCCGTCTGCCGGAGACTGTCCGATACCGGCGACATGGTCTTCATTGAAAACGATGCGAAGCTGCTTCTGCAGAGGCTGCCGGATGACATCAAAAATGTCCATTACCACGATGACGAGACGCACATCCGTCAACTTTTGGAGAATCATGACCTTATGCCCAAGTGTGGTGTGTCTTTGGCTGCTGCCACGGTGCGGGGACTGATTCTGACCGTCTCCCACAAGGAGCAGATTGGAGAACTGTACCCGCAGGTGCTGGAAACGCTGGTGTACGGCGCTTGCAGGGAGTTATTTAAATAAGCGGAAGGCCGCAGAGATGCGGCTTTTCCGAGGCACAGCGGTTAGCATACCCTAACTGTGTGACTGTGCGTATCGGTTAGGCAAATCTAACATCGAAAGGAATGATAGCGATGCAGGAACACAAGGACTTTTGGGACAAAAATGCCGGTCGGTACGACCGCTTTATGCGAAAGGATCGGGCGGCGTATGACGAGATGTATGAGCTGATCCGGCCGGTCGTGCGGCATAAAACTGTACTGGAGCTTGCTACCGGAACGGGATTGATCGCAAAACACATCGTAAACGCGGCGGCACACATCGAGGCGACGGACGCCTCTGCGGAAATGATCGCGGAAGCCAAGCGGGACAATCACTCGGCGAAGCTGCACTTTTCCGTGCAGAATATGTTCCGCCTGCCCTATGCGGACAAGTCCTTTGATGCGGTAATTGTGTCCAACGCGCTGCATATCGTGCCGCAGCCGGAGAAAGTCCTTGCCGAGATTCATCGGGTGCTGAAGGACGACGGCGTGCTCATCGCGCCGACCTTCACCCACGCCGGGAACTTCTTTTACGGCAAGGTCAAGGCATTTTTCATGAAGCTGGCGGGCTTCCCTCTCCACAGCAGGTGGACGAGCGAGGAATATCTGCGGTTCCTGCGGCAAAACGGCTGGGCGGTGCGGAAAAGCGCTGTTCTGAAGGCATCCTTCCCGCTGACCTATGCGGAATGTGTGAAATCGGAGGTGTGATAAGATGTCATTTTTTGAGAACACCAGAAAGCCTGTGGGGCTTGGCGGGAAAATCATGGTCGCCATGATGAACCTGGGGCACAGTCCTGTGGCACGGTGGGGACTTCGCTTTTTGGAGCTTACTCTGGACGCCAAGGTGCTGGACTGCGGCTGCGGCGGAGGGGCGAACATCAAGAGACTTCTGAAAAAATGCCCGGAGGGTATTGTCAAGGGCATTGACTATTCCCCCGTCAGTGTGGAGAAATCCAAAAAGGTCAACGAGGTCGCCATAGCGGAGGGACGCTGCGCTGTTCTGCAAGGCAGCGTGGCGGATATGATCTTTGCAGGCGACTGGTTCGATGCGGTAACGGCCTTTGAAACCGTCTATTTCTGGCCCGATCTGCCGCAGTGCTTCCGGGAGGTTTACCGGGTGCTGAAGCCCGGCGGGACATTACTCATCTGCAACGAAAGCAACGGCGATACGGACAAGGACAAGAAGTGGACGGAGATCATCGGCGGCATGACCATCTACAAGGACGCCGAGCTGAAGACGTATCTGGAGCAGGCGGGCTTTCACGATGTGCAGATACACAAAAAGAAAAGCTGGCTCTGCATTACGGCGCGGAAATGAGAGGGCTAAATCATGAGCATTGTTGCATCCATTCTTCGCTCGGCGTATAAGCTCTCCGGCGCGAAAAAGGCGTTTGCCTTGCCGGAGGATGCACTGCGAAAGGAAATTGAAAAGCAGAACCGGCATCGCGGCGTTTTTACGCCCACCGACCGTAAGGCGTATACCGTAAGGCGTATTATGAAACAATTACAGTGAACGGCTTTCCCTGCCTGATCGTTAGAGAAAATGAAAAGCCATCCAAGCGTGCGATTCTCTACTTCTTCGGCGGCGGCATGGTGATCGGCCCCGATAAGGGCGACCTGCCTGTGATGCGCAAGCTGTGCCGTGAGACCGGGTGTGATGTGTGGTTTCCGTTTTACCCGCTCTGCATGGAGCATTGCATCACCGAAACCTACGAGATGGTCTATGAATGCTACCGCAAAATGATTGAAATGTATGGCAGCGGGAACGTCAGTACCTGTGGCTTTTCCTCCGGCGGCGCACTGGCGCTTGGAATTGCGGCGCACAACAATGCGCAGTCCGAGCCGCTGCCGCAGCCAAGGCATATCGTCGCCGTATCCCCCGGCGAGGTGCCGTGGAACGATGCGGAAAGGGCGCGGATGCAGGCGCTCAATGAAAGGGATGTTTCCATCGATTATGCCTTTATGGTGACGGTGGAAAAGTTCATGCGGCATGGCTGCGAGAAGGTGCCGGACTATATGCTCTCCGGCTCCCGAGGAGATTTTACCGGCGTAGGCGATATCCACTTTTTCTATTCTGCCGACGAGGTGCTCTACGGCGCATTGCCGGACTTTGAGGAAGCCTGCAAACGGGCAAATGTCCCCTATACGGTGTCCGCCCGCCCGAAGATGGTGCATTGCTACTGTATGCTGCCGATCTTCAAGGAGGCAAAGGAGGGTTTTGCGAAAATCGTGGACATTTTGAAAAAATGAGATCGGAAACGGTCGTGTGATGATTGAAACACGGAGGAAGAACCATGGAACGAAAAGAAGTCATTCGCGGTGCGTACCGAATGACGGGCGGAAACAACTTTTATGACGGCATGATCACCTGCTCTACTCTGAGCGGGAAAGCGGTGTGCCGCTTGGTGTGGGCAATGAACAAGGCGGAAAACAACGCCTATCTGGAAAAGGCGCTGTCCGGTATTCCGGAGCATTTCTCCGGCAAGCTGCTGGAAGTGCCGGTGGGAACAGGGATTCTGACCATGCCGGTTTATCAGACGCTGCCGCAGGCGGACATCACCTGTCTGGATTACTCGCCGGATATGATGGGACAGGCGCAGGAAAAGGCGGAGCACCTGCAATTGAAAAATATAACCTTCCGGCAGGGCGATGTGGGGGCGCTTCCCTATGAAGACGACACCTTCGACATCGTTTTGTCGCTGAACGGCTTTCATGCTTTTCCGGACAAGGAAGCCGCCTATCGGGAGGTTTTCCGGGTTTTGAGACCCGGCGGGACATTCTGCGGCTGCTTTTATGTGATGGGCGAGCACAAGCGGACGGATTGGTTTGTCCGGCATGTTTATGAAAAGGCAGGTTTTTTCACACCGCCCTATGAGACGGTTTCCAGTCTGAAAGCACGGCTGGATGGAATGTATACGGATGTGGACATGGGAAACCTGAAAAGCATGGCATGGTTTGTCTGCCGAAAAGCGGGTTAAATCTGAGATGGTCTCATGCACGCAAGAAAGAACAAGGAGGGAGGCAATCAGATGAAGGACAACGAGCTTCTATTCGACCGCAAAAGCCATGTGCTGTATTCAAAGCCTTGCAAGAAAGAAATCCTGGCGAAAATCGCCCTGCACTATCCGGAAGCAGAGCGGGAGACAGTATGGGAAAAGGTGCAGCGGCAGTACGTGGTCTTTCTCTCCGACTGGCGCACCGACTTGGGCGGCAAAAAGAACTTCCACAACGGCGTAGGCGGCACCTACGACTGCATCGCCATCATGAGCTATTATGTGGTCTGCAAAGCAGTTACTTCGTTCCCTGAAATCGAAGAGATGGAGGAAAATCTGATTCTTCCGACTTTCCGCAAGCTGAAATTTGTGGACTGCAACAAGCCGTTCTGGAGGAAGCTGATGTACAAGGCGTTTGTTCGTGCGAAAAGCGGCTGCGACAAATGGCACGATTACGAGATGTCGGTTGCGCCTTA